>CAZSLC010000016.1:0-19720 GCA_964607675.1 uncultured Muribaculaceae bacterium | reverse complement strand
CTCAGCTTCTCATATTCTACAGGAAAGGTCATAAATGATTTGTCGTTTTCTATAAAAAAAGGTGAAAGATTTGGAATAAAGGGGAGGACTGGTGCAGGAAAGAGTACCCTCTTCAACCTTTTGTTGGGACTGTTTCCACCAGATAAAGGCTACATCAAGGTTGATGGTGTGGCACTTGATGAAAACAATATTTCTCAATGGCATGAACTTGTTGGCTATGTGCCGCAGGATGTGTTTATTGCAGATTTGACAATAGCAGAGAATATAGCACTTGGCCACAATATGGAAAATATTGATATTGAGAAGGTGAAGAGGGTGATCAAGCAGGCCTCTATTGAGGATTTTGTCTCCTCGCTCCCCGAAGGGCTAAACACTTTTATCGGAGAAGGGGGGAGCCGAATTTCTGGAGGACAGAGGCAGCGGATTGGTATTGCACGGGCACTCTATAAAGATGCTGAGGTACTATTTTTTGACGAAGCCACTTCTTCCCTTGACAGTGCCACTGAGAGGGAGATTAATGATTCTATCAGAGAATTATCAGATAAACATAAGCAATTAACAATAATAATAATATCCCACAGACAAAGCTCTCTTGAGTTTTGCGATAAAATAATTAATGTATGAAAAGATTTTTTTTGACAATTATTCTTACTATTGGCACATTAAATATATTAAGTGCGCAAAAACCTCCATTGACCCACGATGTATATGATACCTGGGAATCAATAGGCAGTGTTACCTCTCCTTACAACGGGAAATATCTCTTCTATTCCATCAATCAGCAAGAGGGTAATTCCACTTTTTACCTTCAAGACATACAGACAGATGAGAAAATTGTTATTCCCAGAGCCAAATCCCCTATTTTGAGTAAGGAAGGGACATACTTTATTTGCACAATTGCACCAGCATTCAATGAAACAAGAGAGGCTAAGATTAAAAAAGCAAAGGGTGACAAAATGCCAAAGGATTCACTTTTTGTACTCAATCTGAAAACAAAAGAGAGTAAAAAGTATGCGAAAGTGAAGGGTGTAGCGACTCCTAAAGATTTAGATTGCCATGTTGCTTTTGCCTCTGCGGTAAAAGATTCTCTTAATTCTATGTTTGTGTTGAATATAAATAATATGAGTATCGATACACTCAATTGGGTCGATAAATATACATTTGGTGAGGATGGCTCTTCAATATATTATGTTTCAAAATACAACAAAAAAGATTCTCTTTCAAAGGTTAGTTTATATGAGTATAACCTCACAACAAAAACCTCTGATTTGGTACTTGAAGGGGATAAAGAGGCCAAAATCATACTCCCTTCATTTAATAAAAAAGGGGATAAAATAGCCTTCTATGCACAACTTGATACTACAAAAGAAAATAAAGAATTTGTCAATATCTATTTTAGAGATAAGGGTAAAGGAGTTAAGGCAGATCTATTGATTGCCAACAATATAAAAGGTATGAAGGATGGATGGAAAATAGGTGAAAAAGGGAGATTGTCATTTAGTGACAATGATACATATCTTTCATTTGGCACAGTGCCAATCCCACCTCAAAAAGACACGTTGACACCCGAATTTGAAAGGGCAAAATTGGATATATGGGTATGGGATGCAGAGTACACCCCCCCTATGAAAAAAGCAAGGAAAATGTACTATGACTCAAAGACATATACAGCTTTATATTATTTCAATCAAGGTGGACAAATGGTGCAGGTGATGGATGAATCATTTGCTTCATTGAGGCTTAACAATGAGAGCAAACAGGATTATATCCTTGCTACAGTTGATGAGCCTTACAGAATGCAACAACAATGGAACTACAATGCGAGGGTTGATTTGTACAGGGTGAATATCAAAACAGGAGCTAAGGAGATTATAATCAAAGATGATGCAGTGTCGCGTCTCTCCCCCTCTCCAAAGGGCAATTATTACACATGGTACAACGCAAAAGAAAAAAATTGGTATTTGTATAGTGTGGCTTCTAATGTCTATACTAATATTACTAAAGATTTAGAGTGTGCCTTTTGGGATGAAGATGAAGATACTCCAAGTTATCCTGCACCCTATTCTCCAGCTTTGTGGTTTCAAGATGAGAGTTCATTTATCATAGGAGACAGATTTGACTTATGGAGTTTTGATCCTATGGGGGTAAAGCCACCAGTTATGATTACTCAGGGTGTTGGGGCTACTACCCAAACACAATTTGTCCCTATGACGGGGATGCTTTATTCACCTAAGAAAGAGGGTCGCCACGGATTAGTATATGATTATTCTTTGTATAAAGATGAAATTTTATATATGTCATCCTTTAATAGAGACACCAAAGAGAGGGGTATTTATTCAATAGATCTAAATAAAAGAAAACAAAAGTTAGTTAAGTTGGTAGAAGGTCCCTATTCTTACTCCTTGAGATGTATAGTAAATTCGTACGATTATCTGAGAAACGTTAGAGAACCAAGACAATTAAAGATACCATTTCTGATTTACACTCAAGCTAACTTTGAAAATGCGCCTAAACTATTAATAACTAAAGATTTATTTAGGGAAAATGAATTGCTGATTGAAAGTAATCAACAACAGAAAAAATACAATTGGGGGAGAGTTGAATTAGTTTCATGGATGACAGATGATTCTATCAGGGCAGAAGGGTTGCTTTACAAACCTGAAGATTTTGATGCTTCGAAAAAATATCCTGTAATGATCTATTTTTATGAGAAAAACTCCGATGGACTATATAGTTATCGCGTCCCTGCGCCAAGTAGATCTACCGTTAATGTTCCCTATTTTGTGAGCAATGGTTATATAGTTTTCATTCCTGATATTTATTACACGGTGGGACATCCAGGCCAAAGTGCTATGAAATCAATTATGCCAGGAGTGGATATGCTTTGTAAAAACTCATGGATAGATGCAGAAAACATGGCCATCCAAGGTCAAAGTTGGGGTGGGTATCAAGTGGCTTATATGATTACCCAGACTGATAGATTCAAAGCGGCAGGTGCTGGAGCCCCTGTTTCAAATATGACAAGTGCCTATGGCGGTATCAGGTGGGGATCTGGCTTAACCCGTCAGTTCCAATATGAACAAACACAGAGTAGAATCGGAAAAGACCTATGGAGTGGGTTTGATTTGTACATCGAAAATTCTCCTCTATTTTTTGTACCAAAGGTAAATACTCCTGTTTTAATTATGCACAATGATAAAGATGGAGCTGTACCATGGTATCAAGGGATAGAGTTTTTCTCTGCATTAAGAAGATGTGACAAACAAGCATGGCTGCTCCAATACAATGATGAAGAGCATAATCTCTCAGAAAGGCGCAATGCTAAAGATTTGAGTGTAAGGCTTTCTGAGTTTTTTGATCATTTTCTTAAAGGTGCTCCTGAGCCAGAATGGATGAAAGTGAAAAGACCATAATTTAAAACAAAATACATATGAAATGTAAATACCTATTATTATTAACTCTTATTTTAGCAATGAGCAGTTGCAATACTTCAAAAGAGACTGCCTCTGAATTGTCTCCCATTCAGAAGGCTAAAGCAGAAATGGTGGTGGATGGTAAGTTCACTCCCGAACTAATGCATCTTCTTGGTAAGGTGTCAGATCCTCAAGTATCTCCAGATGGGACATCTATCCTATATGGTGTGGCTTATACTGATATTCAACAAAACAGAAGTGTGCGTCAATTGTTCCTAATGAATATAGATGGTACAAACAATAAACAGATTACCACTTCGTCTAAGAGTTGTTATAATGCTCGTTGGTATGACAATGGCAGTAAAATAGTCTATCTATCATCAGGACAAATGTATATCATGGATTCAAATGGCGGTCCTGCAATTAAAGTGAGTGAACTTGAAGGGGGATTGTCCTCATTTGAACTCTCTCCAGATCAAACAAAGGTGTTATATGTTGCAGAGTTTCAGACAGCCATAAGGCCGACAGATCTTTATCCAGACCTACCTCAATCGACAGGTCGTTACATCAACAATTTGATGTATCGTCACTGGGACCATTTTGTTGAGACAATTCCTCATACATATATTGCAGATTTCGCTGGCAAATTGGGTACTGGAGTTGATATTCTTGATGGTGCTCCATTTGAATTGCCCACCCTTCCATTCGGTGGATTAGAACAATTGAGCTGGAGTCCTGATGGCAAATCTCTTGCATATAGTTGCAGAAAATTGGTTGGCAAAGAGTATGCTTTCTCGACAAATACAGATATTTATCTCTATAATGTGGAGACAAAGGAGGTTAAAAATCTCACTGAAGGAATGATGGGGTATGATACAGATCCTGTTTTTTCTCCTGATGGCAAATACCTTGCTTGGATAAGTATGGAGAGGGGTGGTTTTGAAGCTGATAAACAAAGATTATTTATTGTTGACATGGCTACTCTTCAAAAGAAGGAGCTATCTGTTAACTATAAATATAATGTTCAAAGTCCTTCTTGGAAGTCAACCTCTGATGGAATATATTTCTCTTCACTTGTGAATGCTCTTCAAGGTCTCTTCGTGGCAGATTTGAATGGCAATATCACACGTATTACCGCTGAGAATATGTGGTTTGATTTTGGTGGAATGACCGAGGTTGGAGATAAATTGATATCTACTTATCAATCTATGAATCAGCCTAATGAAATAGTTGAAATCAATATTGCAGATGGTTCTGTTAAGCAACTTACCCAAGAAAACACCGAATTACTTGCAGCGATAAAGACGAATAAGATAGAAGAGCGTTGGATGACTACTGTAGATGGGAAGAAAATGCACACATGGGTTGTGTTCCCTCCAGAGTTTGACCCTGCAAAGAAATACCCTGCTATTCTTTTCTGCACAGGTGGACCCCAAGGAACTTTGAGTCAAAGTTGGTCAACACGTTGGAACTTCAAATTGATGGCTGCACAAGGTTATATAGTGATACTCCCAAATAGACGTGGTACTACTGCTTTTGGACAGGAGTGGTGCGATCAAATATCAGGTGACTATATCGGTCTGAATATGCAAGATTACCTCACTGCTGCAAAAGAACTCAAAAAGGAGCCTTATGTAGGTAAAATGGGAGCTTCTGGGGCAAGTTATGGTGGGTATTCGATTTATTATTTAGCAGGGATACACAACGGCATGTTTGATGCCTTCCTATCTCATGCAGGAATCTTCAATCAAGAGCAGATGTATATGATGACTGAAGAGATGTGGTTCCCTACTTGGGACAACGGAGGAGCCCCTTGGGACAATAACCCTATTGCAAGACGTCACTATGACAATTCTCCACATAAATTGATTAAAAACTGGAAAACTCCTCTCATGGTAACACATGGCGAACTTGACTATAGAGTGCCTGTTGAACAAGGAATGGCTGCATTTAATGCTGCTCAAATGATGGGAGTGCCATCAGAGATGCTACTCTTCCCAGATGAGAATCACTGGATACTTAAACCTCAAAATGCAGTTCACTGGCAGAGAGCATATTTCGATTGGTTCGATAAATGGTTGAAGAACTAATCAATAATTGCTACAATAATATAATATAGCATTACACCTGAAGCAATCAGTTTAAAGCCGGTACCTACGAGAAATCCAAGGAATGATCCAATTGCTGGCTTTAACGATTGCTTTAATTGTTTCCCTTCAATCAATATCTCTGCTACCATTGCACCAAGAAAAGCACCAATTATCATCCCTATTGGTGGGAAAAATATTATACCGATGATCATACCAACCAAAGATGCCCGTGCGGCAGATTTTGAGCCACCCGTTAATTTTGTGAAATATGCTGGAACAATATAATCAAGAACTGTTACTAATATGGTGATAATAAGCCATACAACCATTACTCTTGCAGTGAGATCATCTCTAACATTTGTCCCCCATATGTAAAGAAGAAGCATCCCTACATAGCTTACAGGAGGCCCTGGTATTATGGGCAGTACACACCCAATGATTCCTATTATTCCAAGAATAATCGTAAAAATTTCGAGAAAAATATTCATTTTTTTTACAAATATAATTAACCCCGGAAGTTAAATGCAACTTTCGGGGTTAAAAAATCATTATTTATATATTACTCAGTAATTATTTCCATGCAGGTGTTTGTGATAGAGTCTTTCCTTTATCTGTGTATTGGTTGATTTGTTGCTCACCAACAGGAGAAACATAAGCTCTGTCATAGTTAAACGAGTCTCTTGGTTTGATTCCTTGAGGGATATAATAACCTACTAGGTCGGCTTGGTTGTTACCATCATATGTAACGATAGTACCATCAGCTTTTTGAACTTGAAGTTTGCCGATCCTTGAAGCAACACATACTTCTGGATACTCTTCGTCTATATTGATCCAAAGACCTCTCATCATATCTGGATTTTTATCAGGGTCCATGTATTCAATTTTTTTCCATCTCTTGATATCTAACAATCTTGAGTGTTCGAAAATCAATTCCATACGACGTTCACGACGGATTTCCCAAATAAGTGAAGATACGTCTGAATCTTTGTCAGGGTCATTAGGTAGAGCTCCAAGTTGAAGAGGAGCAGTTTTTTGAACACCTTTTGCTTCGGCTACTTTATCAAGTGGTCTGTTTCTAATGGCGTTGATAGATCTATCAATATCATTTTGTGTAACAGCAGGGCCACCTAAAGTAGCAAGTTCTGCTTTTGCCTCAATCCAGTTTAGAACTACTTCACCTAATCTGATTACAGGAGCATCATTGGTGTTTGTATTTGAGATATAATTAGGATTTTGGTGATTTTCCTTTTTAACCCCTTCTCTATCGATAAATTTACAAGCATATAGCAATGTAGCAGATGATATGGTAGGTTTTTCATAGAAAGTAGCCTCAAATCTTGGGTCTCTGGTCTTAAACATATTTTGAAGATCCAATTTATCGGCATTAGCCAAATTAGATTCAGAATAGGTCTTACCATCTTTACAAATAAATTGTTTAGCAAGGGCGAGGTTAGGTCCGCCTGCTTGACCTTCTTGAGTGTTAGAATATGAAGCAACATGGTGAGTAATACCTTGAGCTGCATCGTAGTGTCTGAACATAATAACCTCTTTGTTGCCAGCAAGATTTTGTGAACCAAAGATTGAACGGAAATCGCTTGAGAATGAGTATGCAGAATTGCTATTTACAACGTCACCAGCTTTAACGGCAAGTTCAAGGAACTTTTTAGCCAATGTGTTGTTTTCTTTATGATATTTTTGCCAGGTACCTTCGAATACCATAAATCTAGTGGCAAAACCAGCAACACCATATTTGTTAAGATATACACTACCGTCGTTTACCCTTACATTTGCGAGAGCATATTCAAGGTCTTCTGCCACTTTCTCCATAACAACATCTCTGCTGTCTCTGTCTTTATACATGAGATCAAACTCACTATCTTTGATAACAGCATCATAATAAGGCACATCCCCAAAGGTTGTAACCAGACGAGAATATTCGTATGCTCTGAAGAAACGTGCTACTCCACTCCAATGGTTGTATTGTTCGTCTGTAAGAATTTTCTTTTCTTTCATTGTGTTGAGTCTCTCAAGGAGGAGATTAGCTTTTCTCACCCAAGAGAAGCACCAATTTGAACTTGCATATTCAGACAACCATGCAACTTCTTCTTTAGTACTTTGACGAGTAGTAGGTACATTCTTTTCAAAGTCTCTTTGTTTGTCGGTTGAGGTAAAATCATCTGAGAATGCATATCCTCTAAGAGGAGCGTATGCTGTCCCCCAAGTAGCATTGTAGCCTACGAAATAATTTTCGTAAAAACCATTTACAAATAACCTAACGTTATTTTCACTTGTCCAATAGTTGCCATCGTTCATCTGCGTTCTTGAAGGTCTATCCAAAAATTCAGAACAACCTACTAGTGAAAATGACACTATAGCAAGTAATATTAAAATATATTTTTTCATTGTTTTATCCACTTTAGAAGTTTAATTGAAGTCCTACAGATGCAGATTTGAAAGCTGGCACACCCATACCTGTTCTACCTAAGTTGTAATTACCGCTATTCCACATTGAAACTCCTGAGATTACTTCAGGGTCAATAGGAAGACCTTTCAGATTGTCAAATGTGAAGAAATTTTCAAGAGATACATAGATACGAAGTTTTGAAATAGTTGCTTTACGCATCCATTTGTCTGGGAATGTATACCCTACTGTGATATTCTTAATTCTTAAATATGACATATCAAGAAGATATCTTGTCTGTCTTTGCATGTTGCCTGAAACATCACTTCCCCATGTGTTGTAAGGTCTTGGATAGAAAGCATCTGTTCTGTCTTCTCTCCAGAAATTGCCAGCTATGGCTTGAGGCATAGCTCCATCAGATGCGTTGTAGCCAGGGATAGCAAGGAAGCCTGATCCCCAAATATCGCGTTTACCAACACCTTGCATAAATACAGAAAAATCAAATCCGAAATAATCTAAACCAGCTCTTAAACTGTATTCATATCTTGGAGTTGAGTTACCAATCACTTTAAGGTCACCATGGTCGTCAACAAGTCTCTTACCATCATTAATAAGGCCATCACCATTTCTATCAATAAATTTCACGTCACCAGGACCAAACATAAAGCTACCTGGTTGAAGTTTACCTTGGTTAGCACCATTTACAAGTTCGTAAATTTTATAACCATCTTTATTGACTACCTTAAGTTGGCCACCTTCATATACGAAGTCCTCTTTTTGGAATAGACGATCAGTTTCGTAACCCCAAATCTCACCATAGGTCTTTCCTACATACCATGAATCAATGCTCTCTGTATCACCATATTTGGTCACTTTGGTTGTTGCGTCAGAGAATGTTGCAGTAGCATTGATACCAAGGCCGTTGCCAAATCTGTGATTGTAGCTAACTTGTATTTCATAACCATTAGTTCTCAAAGAACCATAGTTGCCATAAGGAGCACTTGTCCCAAATGTTGCAGGGAATCCTTCTTGAGGAACAATCATATTTTTGGTATCTCTTCTATACCAGTCAAAAGTAACTCCTAAATCTCCATTGAAGAAGGATGCATCCAATCCAACGTCCAATGTGGTGATATCTTGCCATGTAATGTTTGCTGATACTGCTCCTGGAGTTTTAAAGTAGTAGAGTTTTGTGCTACCATCGAGGTAAGCAGTATTGTCTCCACCCATAGTTGGGATATAAAGTGAACTTTTAACAGTTTGGTCACCAATTGTACCCCATGATGCTCTAAGTTTTAATGCGCTAAGGGCTGTTCTACTCCATTCCATCCAAGGTTCTTGGTCAATACGCCAACCAGCAGAGAATGATGGGAACCATCTCCATTGTAGGTCGGTAGGGAATTTTGAAGTGCCGTCGTAACGAACATTCGCTTCTACAAGATATTTATCTTTGTAGTTGTAGTTAACTCTTGCAAAGAAACCTAATTGTGACTCCCAATTCTCGCCACCGCTACATGTTTGTGTTCCTGTAGCAAGGTCAAACTGTGGATTGTTAATGTCAATTAGTTGAGTGGTTTGTGACCAGTTGTAAGCGTTAAAGTATCCAACTCTGTTCATACCCAACATAAAATGCATCTTATGAGAATTATTGATATTGAGATCATAAGTTGTATTTAGGTTGATAGTATTGCGTTGTGAGTTTTCAGAATGTCTGCGGATATGATCAGGGTTTCCACCAGAAGAGGTGTAGGTATAAACAGGAAGCTCATATTTTTCCATTGCACCTGCTGTTCCTGAAGGAACTATATCACCATTTGTGTTTACCCATACTTGGTTGCCATTCTGATCAATAGATTTTTTAGGGGTATCCCACCAACTACCAGCAGAGGTAAATCTTGTTCCTGGACGGTTGTTTATGAACTCTTCGTTAGAGTGAGTGTAATCGAAGTTGATATTCCAATTCTTTACAGGGGTGATGGTGATACCAGCAGTCATGCTAAGGTAATTGGTCTCTCTTGTTGCTGTGTTAGCTGCTGCTATTTCGTCAGCAGGCATTCTTACAGGAGCACCTTCCATACTTGCCCAAGGAGCGATTGGTCCCCAACGATACATATACAACCATGGGTCAGCTCCAGTTGAGTTGGTAGCGTAAGCGTAGTTCTTTTTTTGTTTGGTGTACATTGCACCTCCATAGACTTTAAGCCATTTGGTAATCTCGGTAGAGACTCTTACATTGCCATTGTATCTTTGGTAGCTATCATCCTTTGCAGGTTTGATAAGACCTTGTTGATCTAAATAACCAAATGAAATGATGAAATCAGTTTTACCTTTTTTACCATTCACAGATACATTGTGGCTGTGGGTAGGAGCCCATTCTCTGATCATATAGTCGTATGGGTTGTAGGTACGAAGGCCATATTTGAATTTACCATCATAGTACCAGTCACGACCATAAAGTACAGGGTCGTATGCACTGACGTTGCCTCCGTATGTCTGTTGCCATTGTTGTGCTTTTTCAAAGCTTGGACGGTCAATTTTCCAGAAAGCTCCAGTAGTAGAACCACCATCTCTTTCAGCAGCTATCAAGGAGTACTCCATAGCATCAAGTTGACCCATTTCCATTTTTTTGGATATGTTTTGGAATGACAAGTTTCCAGAGTAACTAACATTGACACTTTCTGTTTTTGCACCTTTTTTGGTTGTAATCAATACAACACCGAATGCTGCTTTTGCACCATAAATTGATGATGAAGCGGCATCTTTCAATACAGAAATAGATTCGATGTCTTCTGGGTTAACTAATTGGATAGAGGGAATCTCAACGTTGTCAACAAGAATAAGTGGTGATGAACCTCCTTCAAGTGATCCTAATTGACCACGAATTTTGATGATAGGGTCAGATCCAACTTCACCGCTTGGTACCACAACAGTAAGACCAGGGGTTGTCCCTTGAAGTCCACGTCCTACGTCTGCGATAGGTCTTGCAACGAGTGTTTTGTTAACATCGACAGAAGAGACAGCACCTGTAAGGTTTGCTTTTTTCTGTGCGCCGTAAGCGACTACGACTAAGTCTTCAAGAAGAAGAGCGTCGTCATCCATTCTTACATCAATTTTAGCTCTTCCGTTAATTTGAAGAAGAGTAGTTTTGTATCCCATTGAAGAAAATTCGAGGGATCCATTTGTAGGGGTTTTAATACTGTAAACACCATTAACGTCTGTTGGGGTTCCGTTAGTAGTGCCTTTAAGTATTACGTATGCACCTACAATGGGCTGACCAGATTTATCAGTAACCTTACCGGTAACCGTTATATCTTGCGCCCAAGTTGTTCCCATTGATAGTACAAGGGAACAAATAGCAACCAAAGCGAAACGCAATGATTTACTTAGTTTGTTTGATACGTACATAGATTAAAAATTAATAATTGGTTTTGTTTATGTGGTAAATTATGATTTCATTAATTCTTCGATAGTTTCTGGATGATTAGGCAGCCTATTTGAGCCGAGAAGGCGGCAACCGTTGTCTGTGATCAATATATCATCTTCAATCCTTATCCCTCCAAAGGAGTAATAGTCTTTCAATTTTTCAAAATTGATATATTGTGTATTGATATTTTCTTTTTTCCATTTTTCAATCAGTGCAGGGATGAAGTATATTCCAGGCTCAACTGTGATTACATGCCCCTTTTCTAACATCTTGCCCATCCTCAATGAACCAAGTCCAAATTGGGTTGACCTTTTGTAATTATCGTCATATCCAACATAGTTCTCTCCGAGGTCTTCCATATCGTGTACATCCATTCCCATGTTATGTCCTAACCCGTGAGGCATGAATAATGAGTGGGCACCCACTGCGACTATTTCATCCACATCTCCTTTTAGAAGGCCGAGGTTAACCAATCCTTGTGCCATCAATCTGGATACTGCTTGGTGCACTTCTGTGTAGGTGATCCCAGGTCTCGACATTTCGATGCCTAAATCATTGCCAGCTGATACTATATTATATATGTCTTTTTGTTTTTGGGTAAATTTCCCCGAAGATGGGAGGGTGCGGGTGAAATCAGATACATAGCCGCTATTTGTCTCTGCACCAGCATCTATTACAAGAAGTCTTCCATCTGTTAGGATCTGGTGATGCGAATGGTTATGCAGCGTCTCTCCATTTTGAGATAGTATAATGGGGAAAGAGGGCATTAATCCTTCTGAGATGCTGATCCCTTCCATTATCCCTACTAACTCTTGTTCTATCATGCCGAGTTTGGCCATCTTCATGGCGGTGAAATGCATTGCATAACCGATGTTGCATGCTTTGTCTATTTCTTCAATTTCGCACTGCTCTTTGATTAGTCTCATTGCAACAACTGCCTTGATTAGCTCTACAGATGCTTCATTTTTCATCTTCTCGAAGGACACTCCGAGCAAATTGTGAAGAAGGATCATGTTGTGGTAGCGATATGGGGGGAGAAAATGAATTTTCCTTTTTGCAGCGACAGCTGATTTGATATATGTCTCTAATGATGAAAAAGGGAGACTCTTCTTTACACCAACCTTCAATGCTTTATCTCTGATGAGAGGTTGAGGCCCCATCCAAATGATGTCATCAATGTCAACATCATTGCCAAATAAAACTTCTTCTCCTGAATCAACGTCGATAATAGCTGCAAGATCTGGCTCTTTTAATCCAAAAAAATAATTAAATGTGCTGTCCTGTCTAAAGCGATACTGATTGCTGGGATAATTGATAGATGCTTCGCTATTTCCTAAAAGTAGGATAATGCCTTTTTTAACATTAAATGCTAATTTCTTTCTTCTTGATGTGTAAATTGTATCTGAAAACATAGCGTTTAGTATTATTTTAACAAATGTATAATATTTTTTTATCTTTGACGTGGCAAAACTTAAAAAACTGAAAAATTTTTCAGCAAAACAATGATAATTGACAAAGGTAATGAATTATGTGATATAATCATTACAATTAAGGTATTAACAATGACACCTTAGAAAACTTACTTGACCAATATTATCTTATCCCCCTTTTTCTGAAGATTTCAGCCAATTATTTTTATATTTGCCCCCGTATAATGAGCTAAAAACACTTAGTATAAATTTTATTAACCTAAAAAATCATTTATGTACGTATCAAAAAAACTAAGTAAAAATTTGCGTTTTGCAATATTTACTATGTGTGCTCTCCTTTTTTCTTTAGGGAGCATTATGGCACAAAATGTTACAGTAACTGGCAAGGTCATAGATAAGACTGGTCAGCCTATCGTCGGGGTATTTGTTCTTCAACAAGGTACTCAAAACGGCGTAGCTACTAACATTGATGGTGCCTATTCAATCAACGTGCCCGCCAATGGTACATTGGTATTTACATCTATGGGCTACAAGGACCAAGTAATTGGTGTAGCTAATAGAGGTGTTGTTGATGTTACAATGGAAGATGATGCATTGTTATTGGATGACGTTGTTGTTACCGCTTTGGGCATCAAAAAAGAGCGTAAGGCTCTTGGTTATTCTGTGACGGAGATGAATTCTAAAGAGTTGTTGAAAAACAAATCTGCAAACGTCGTTAATTCCTTGGCAGGAAAAGTAGCTGGTGTAAACGTCACTCAATCAGGTGGAGCTGCTGGTGCTGGTTCTACTATTATTATTCGTGGAGGTAACTCTGCAAGTGAGTCTCGAGACAATCAACCTTTGTTTGTTGTTGATGGTATCATTTATGATAACTCAACTCCTAATGGGGGTAACTCAGGCACTGATGGTGTGACTAAAACAGCTACCTCATTCTCAAACCGTGTTATGGACGTTAACCCTGAGGATATTGAAAGTATGTCAATATTGAAAGGAGCGGCCGCAGCTGCACTATACGGTTCACGTGCAGCAGACGGAGTTGTTATTATAACCACTAAGAAAGGGAAAGAGGGGACAGTAAAGGTAAACCTCAGTTCAAAATATACCTATTCTTGGGCTAATAAATTACCTGAAATTCAAGGAGTTTACGGAAGGGGTTATTATAACCAAGCAGGTGTATATAGTGACTACACTACTCAATCTTGGGGTGAAGCTATCACAGGTAATGTTTATGATAATGTGGCAGACTTTTATCAAGGAGGAAATGTTTTTGATAATAGTGTAAGTGTATCAGGTGGTGGCAAAAACAACAATTTCTACCTCTCTGCTTCAAGGTTTGACCAACAAGGTATTCTCCCTACAACTGGCTATGATAAGACTACCTTCCGTTTTAATGGTGAGCAAAAATATGGTATTCTCACTGTTGGAGCCAATGTAGCTTACTCTATTGCTAATACACAAAAAACTTTAACTACATCAGGACTTTATGGTGGTGGTGGTAATGGTACCATGACAGCCCTTTACGGATGGTCTCGTAGTGATGATATGACCCATTGGCTCAATGAAGATGGTACAAAATATCGTATGTTTGAGGGTCTTCAAGAACTTGCTAATGATGTTGAAAACCCATATTGGATTATCAATAAAAACCAATTGACAGATAGAACAGAACGTATAACTGGGGCTGTCAATGCCAATATTAAAGTGGCTGACTGGTTTGACATTATTTATCGTGTTGGTTTGGACAGTTATAATACTAATCAAGATACTTATATTGCCCCAGGTGGTGCAGTATTGGAAAAATATCAAAATGGCCGTCTTAGTAGAAGTAATACAAGTTATAACTATTTTACTTCAAACCTAATGTTGAGTTTCCATAAGAAATTTGGAGATTTTGACCTCTCATTGTTGCTTGGTCAATCAACCGAATCGACAACAAGAAACAAAGATTCACGTTGGGGATATGATTTCCAAACAGGTAGCATTATCAGTTTGAATGATATTATCAATGAAAATAAATTTCAATCAGAAAGCTTAACCCAAAAACGTCTTATTGGTGTATATGGAGAGTTCCGTGCTTCCTATAAAAACATCGCATATTTGACAGTTACTGGACGTAATGACTGGTCTTCTGCCCTTCCAAAAGAGAATCGTTCATATTTTTACCCATCTGTATCAGGTAGTTTCGTGTTCACAGAGCTTCTCCCGAAAAATGATGTTTTGTCATTTGGTAAAGTTCGTGCATCTTGGGCACAGGTAGGTAAAGATACAGATGCTTATGCTACTAATACTTATCTTTGGTCTCCACAAATAGTAAGCAATGGATTTACAGGTATAGGTAATAGTTGGACTGGTGGTAGTCCTTATTTGCTTCCTGAAATTCAATCTTCTTGGGAAGTTGGTGCTGAATTTAGATTCTTCAACGGAAGATTGGGATTTGATTTCACATATTACAATAGCGAAACAAGAAACCAATTGGCTTCTCCTCGTCTTTGCCAATCAACAGGATATATTTTCTTAACATTGAATAGCGGTTCTGTTAAAAACAAAGGTATGGAGTTGTCAATCACTGGTACTCCTGTTTCCACAAGAGATTTCAATTGGGATATGACTCTTAACCTTTCAGGCAACAGAGGTACCCTTGGTGATTTCTTAAAAGGTGTTGACTTATTCTATGTTACTGATGCTCAAACAGGTGGTGTGAAAGCTGCTTCTGTTCCTAATGGAGGGTACTTCCTTGGTTTGACAGGGGACTATTGGACAAGAGAAGTTGGAGAAGATGGAAAAGAGATTGAAAATGGTGCATATGTTTTGGATCCCGCAACAGGCCTTTATAAAAACAGTAAAGTTACAACCAATGTTATCGGCAATCGTGAGCCAACCCTCATCGGTGGTTTCAATAACAGTTTGCAATATAAAGGATGGAATCTTTCATTCTTGTTTGATATCAGAGTTGGTGGTGATATTTACAATGGTACTGAGTACTACTTAACTACAAGAGGACAAAGTATGAGAACTCTTGATCGTAAAAGTGTAACTGTAGAAGGTCTTGTTCAAACAGGGACAAAACCAAGTACTACTACTACGGACAAAGATGGTAAACCTATTATGGTCCCTGTATATGAACAAAAATCTTATACCTACGAAAGAGGACAGACATATACTATCAATGGAGCAAATTATTCAGGTGACTATATGATTCAAAATTACTGGGATAACTATTCAACCAATGCATATAATTTTATGACTAAAACAAATTGGTTGAGACTTCGTTCACTTTCTCTATCATATGACTTTGGTAACCTTATCAAAGGTCAAAATGTATTGAAAGGGCTTACTGCTACACTTGTAGGATCTAACCTTTGGTTATGGACCAATTATAAAGGGATGGACCCAGAAGTAAGTGTTTCAGGATCAGGTACAGGTGGATCGGGATCAATGGGTATTGATTATTGTGGTGTTCCTGCTACAGCAGGCGTATCATTCGGTCTTAATTTAACTTTCTAATTAATACTATTAACAGATTATGATTATGAAAAAGATATTTTCAATCGCTTTAAGTCTGATTCTTGTTATGGGACTGACCTCATGCGACAAATGGTTGGATGTGAATGTTAGCCCTAACGATCCAAGTGATGCGAGCGCGACAGTTGAATTGAGGCTCCCTTGGATTCAGCACTTTTATATGTATGCATGGGGTAACGCAGCAATGCGTGCAAGCGTTATTTCAGGTCTATATACTATTACATCAGCATCAAACACAAATGGTTTGGCAGCTGCTTGGAATCCTGCTCAAGGATTGTGCACAACTGCTTATCAAAATTGGTTTCTTGGTGCAGGTGTCAATTTGAACCCACTAATTGCCAGAGCTGAAGAACAGGGCGCATACCATTATATCGGGGCTGCGTACACTCTTCATGCAATGGGCTTTATGCTTATGCTTGACTTACATGGTGAAATGCCATACACAGAGGCTATGGGTGAAAGATACGACCCTCCTTATGACCAAGGAGATGTCATCTATGCTGGATGTCTTCAAAAGATCGATCAGGCAATAGAAATGTTCAGTAAAACTCAAGAAAGAGGAGCTACTCCCCTTTCAAAAGGTGACACATGGAATGGTGGAGACGTTCAAAAATGGATAAAATTGTGTTATGGTCTAAAAGCACGTTACCTAAATAAAATATCTAAGAAAGCTGCTTATGACCCACAAGCTATCCTTGATGCTTTAGCAAAGGCTCCTCAATCCAACGAAGAGAGTACCATCATGAAACACTACAATGTTGAGGGAGATGCTACAAACTTTACAGTTGGTGACCCTTATCAAGCAAATCAAATTTGGGACGGTTTGTCATACGGAACAGGTCAACGTACTACAAGATGGTTTATCAATATGTTGACTAATGAATACACTGGTGGTTCAAAAGTGGTTGACCCACGTCTTTCGAAACTTGTACCAGCTATTATGTCTAATATCACATTGGACGAATCTGGAAAAGTGTTGAAATATGAATGGAAGAGGGACATTGGGGTAGATATGTTGTATTCAGATATTCGTCAAAATAGTGGTCCTATAAATGCTGCTTATCTTGCTTCAGGGACCAAAGAAATTGAATACAAGATTGCTGATGCTACTGAAAGAGACAAATTTATTGCTGGTTTACAAGGTAAACATGCATATTCTGTAGATGGAGAGAAAGTAAAAGTTACTTATAGAGCTGGCAATTTCTATATCAATAATACCAACTATAAGAGAGCTGGAGATACAGTGTATGTTAATGCAAGATCTAATAGTATGTCAACAAGCGGCAAAGCTGTAAACGATATGTATTATTATCTTGACGCAGACAAAGGTGCTGTGGCTGGAACAGGTCTATTCTATTCAAGGCCTGACTCTGATTCAGATATTCTTACGTATTCAGAAATGTGCTTTATTAAAGCTGAAGTATATCTCAGACAAGGTAATGCAGGTGCGGCTCATCAAGCATATCTTGATGGCATTAAAGCCAATTTCGATCGTATGCAGAAGAAGCTTAATAGTTGGAAAGCAGAAGGTACCGTCAATCCTGACCAAATGCCTATGAATGAAGCAGAAATAGCTGCTTATATGGCAAGTGCCGCTGTAGCTCAAACTGCAGGAGAACTCACAATGGCTGAATTGATGAAACAAAAGGTCATTTCATTAGGACCTAATGTTGAAGTTTGGAATGATATGCGCCGTTTCAATTATAGTGCAGGTAACATTGGCAATTTTGGAGTTGTTTTCGTTGACTTTAAGAGACCTTACGAATTCACTGCTACCAATAAAATGGTTGGTTCAAGCCCAACAGATCCTACATATTGGTTCCGTCGTTATAGCCAAAGTAGCCATGAGAGCAACTACAACAGTACACAATTGTTGGCCTCTAATCCACTTGCAATGAAAGATGCAATATGGAGTGACCCTGTATGGTGGGACAAAGAGTAATATCAATAACTATATAATAATAAGACCGGTTCTAAAAGGATCGGTCTTTTTTATGTTTAATAAATTAAAGTCTTTCTTTGAGAATAGCCTTAAATTGTGATTCCCCAATCTCTTTTATCTCTTCCTGAATTACTTTTTGATCAGGCTTGATTGTGGGAATAATGGAAGGCTCAATAGGGAGATAGAAGAGCTTTTGCATAAGGTTCTCTGTGAGTGATTTATTGCCTGAGAGTCTTTGTGCATCCTTCTCGGTTGTGATAATTACTGATGTGGGATTGTGCGATGAGAGTATATCTATCTTTTTAATATCCGAATTGCTAAAAGAGTGGTGATCAGGGAAATGGATTGATCCTTTTAATATGTAATTGTTTTGTACTAAGTGTAATAGGTGGGAGTTGTTTGCAATTCCTGTAAATAAAATAGCAGATTTTGAGTATATGTATCTGTTGTCCCCCTTCTCACTTAATGGTTTTGGATCAAGGTAAACTATTTTGGAAAACAGCAATAATTGGTCTGGTGTTAGCTTCAATTTCTTCCTCCACCTTGTTTCTTCAATATTACATAGGTCTGGGACTTTGGTGACAATGATAATATTTGCCCTTTCTATTTGAGAAGGAAGGTCTCGTAGTCTTCCTATGGGAAGTAGCCTGTCTTCATCAATAGGGCGAGAATAATCAACTAAAAGAATAGATAAAGATGGGGTTACCTTTCTATGTTGAAATGCATCATCTAATATGATAAGAGTGGGCCTGATACCCTCATCTTTACGGAGTAGTGTTTCTATTGCATTTTTTCTCGATGAATCAACCACTACTGTGATATCTGGATACTTCTTCTTTATTTGGAGCGGTTCATCACCTGCATCTAAATATGAATCAGTTATTTGAACCTCTCTGAATCCTTTTGACTTCCTTTTGTAACCTCTCGATATGAGGGCAATTCTATAATCATTTTTTAGCAATTTGATTATCAGTTCACTATGTGGGGTTTTTCCAGTGCCACCAACTGTGATGTTGCCGACAGATATTATAGGAATATCGTATTTATAAGACTTTTTGATGCTTTTATCATAGAGCTTGTTCCTAATTGCAAGTGTGATGTAATATGGAAACAATAAAAGGCTATCTATTGACATATTATTGTTTTTATGTAATCGTACAAAGTTAGATAAAAAAGAAATAATAATTATCTTTGCTCACAGTTTTAATTTAACCTAAACTTAATGAGTATCGAAATTGTGAAGGTAACTAATCAAAAGTTACTTAAAGTTTTTATTCATTTTCCTGAAATGTTATATAAAGACTCTCCCCTTTGGGTTCCCTCTTTAATAGCAGATGAATATAATAATTTAGAAAAAAAGATTAATCCTGCTTTTAAGCATTGCGAAGCAGATTATTTCCTTGCCTATAAAAATGGAAAAGTGGCGGGTAGAATTGCAGCAATCATCAATAACAATGCAAATAGTGACTGGAATCAGAGAAATGTTCGTTTCGGATGG
>CAZSLC010000015.1:0-45432 GCA_964607675.1 uncultured Muribaculaceae bacterium | reverse complement strand
CTTAAGTCTCCTTTCTCTTACACCTACAAGCTCCTTTATGTTTTTTAAAAAAAATCTCATTTTTAAAATATTCTTCTTAAGAATAAAATTGAATTATTAATATGAGAATACATCACCTGATCTTGTTGTATAAATGGTACAACTTTTCTATATTCTGCGTAAAATTGTTCCAATTCTGTGGAGCTTTTCAAAGGACGGCGGAATTCAAATGCCTGCGCTCCATTCATCAACTCTATTGCCAATATTTTTTCAAGATTCAATACCACTCTTACACATTTTGTTGCTGCATTGGCCCCCATACTTACGTGATCTTCTTGACCTTGTGAAGAATCAATAGTGTCAACACAACAGGGTGTACAAAGTTGCTTATTTTGGCTAACTACCGATGCTTGAGCATATTGTGGAATCATAAATCCTGAGTTCAAGCCAGAATGGGCAACAAGGAATGAAGGGAGCTCTCTTTTACCAGAAATCAATTGATAAGTTCTTCTCTCTGAAATAGATCCCAACTCTGCAAGGGCTATTGCAAGAAAATCAAGAGTCAAAGCGAGTGGTTGACCATGGAAATTACCTGCTGAAACTATTAGATTTTCGTCAGGGATCACAGTAGGATTGTCAGTTGCACTATTTAACTCTGTAGTAAACACTTTTTCTACATAATCAATGGCATCTTTTGATGCTCCATGCACTTGTGGGATACATCTGAAAGAATATGGATCTTGAACGTGTTTTTTCACTCTTTTGATTATTTCGCTGCCTGAGAGCAATTCTCTCATCCTTTTGGCAGTAGCAATCTGCCCACTGTGAGGACGAACCTGATGAACTGCATCGGTAAATGGTTCAATACGCCCATCATACGCATCAAGAGAGAGGGCCGCAATCTTATCCGCAAGAGCAGAGAGCCTCTTAGCATTGTGTAGGGACCAAATGGCATGTGCCAACATAAATTGGGTCCCATTCAATAGTGCCAATCCCTCTTTTGAAGCGAGTTGTAGTGGCTGCCAGCCAAATTTTTCATTTATTTCTGAGGCTGGATATTTCTTCCCTTTATAATTGACTTCACCCAACCCGAGAAGTGGTAAACACATATTTGCTAAAGGTGCCAAATCTCCCGAAGCACCTAATGAACCTTGCTGATATACAATAGGATAGACACCTTCATTAAAAAATGCAACGAGTCTTTCTACTGTTTCAACCCTTACCCCTGAAAAACCGTAAGAGAGGGATTTGACTTTCAGTGCAAGCATAAGTCTGACAATATCCTCTGACACTTCTTCACCTACTCCACAAGCATGAGACATCACCAAATTCTTTTGAAGTTGAGAAAGATTTTCCTTATCAACTGAGACATTGCATAAAGAACCAAATCCAGTGGTAATACCATATATTGGCTCCACTTGTTCTTCCATTCTCTTATCGAGATAATTTCTGCATTTTTTAATTTTTTGCAGGGCACCATCCGAAAGAATGATTTTGCAATCACTATTAAACAATGCTTCTACCTCCTTAAAAGAGTGATTATTGCCATTAATATCAAATGTTATCATATTATTTTTGTTTTGATTGTTGTTCTTTTAATTTTTGCCTCAATTCTCTTTCCTTCATCTTTTTTAGTTTTTTAGCCTCTTTAATTCTCATCTTCTCCATCTTCTTCAATCTTTTAGCTTCAAGGCGTTTTATTTTCTTTTCGAGTCTCATTTTTTTCTTGGCCTCTCTCCTCTCTTTTCTTAATTCCTTCTTAGTTTTTTCTGGAGCTGGACTAATCTCATCCTTACCTAATGTGGATATAGAATCTGTTTTATTTATCATATCCACACTATCTACTTGAGAAATGATGGAAGAGTCAATAGGCATTATATGGAGTGAATCTGCAACAAGAAGAGAATCTCCAACCTCTGTGATGACTCTTATTCTATTTTCAATTGGCTTGACATGTATAGTAGTATCTATATCTCCACTTACTTTAAAGACATCAAATTCTTCACACTCTTTATCATAAATCCACTTTTGTAAACTGCTCCTATAGATACTTGATATCGTTGTATCCATATAGGCTGTAAAGAACTTATTGGTATAAATGAACTGTGGCAGGTAGGGAGTAGTGATAACCTCATCCCTAACTGAATTTCTAACTCTCCTATGAGAGAGTTTCAATCTGTCTTGAGGACGCTCCTCTCCCCTCCATTTGAAATCACGCAATTTCTGCTTCTCTTTGGCAAGTTTGGCAATAGGATATGCATCACTCTTAGGCTCAGGAAGGTATAGTGTCCTCTGCAAGTCTCCATCCTTCAGCGTTGCCGACATTATTTTAGATTCTTTTTGATTTATAGTGGTCACCACTGAGTCCTCCGAGAGATAGAGAATGGCAGAGACTCCGCCAAGGGCATCAAATCTAACAAGATCATTGTTTTTGAAATATCCAATCATCTCAGGTGCTTTGATTTGATTGTAGTAATCCCCACTCTCATAAGAAATAACAAAAGCATTGGTCAACAAATAGCCCCTCCTCATCTCTTTATTCTCGATTACTATTTGCATGCTATCTGCTGTTAGTTGATTCTTTTTCTCATTCCAGATTACTGGTTCTCCATAAATCCGAGCGATAGAGTCAACTCCCCAATAAACAAGTGAATCACACAATAACTGCATATCACTTTTAAACATCTTCACATTTTTGAACGCTCTGAAAAATTCTATCTCTGTTGTATCTGCAACTGCGTCCATCACTTTGAATGGTTTTTGAATAGGGATAGAATCAACCACCTGAATGGAATCGATCTTTGGTATTGAATCAATTTTGGGTAACGAGTCAATCTTCGGTAATGAATCGACTTTTGGTAACGAGTCAATCTTTGGTAATGAATTGACTTTTGATATTGAGTCTCTTGGGTTCTTTCCCTTATTTGATGACTTGTTTTCTTTTTTATCTTTTTCTGCTTGAGCATTGCGCCTGGCACTCGCAATAGGATCAATAAGTGTCAACTCTTTTCGTGACTGAGCTTCAATAACTACTGAAGAATCGATGTCCCTTTTTATTTTTGTTTCAAAGTACATCTTATCGGAGGTGACAAATAGTGTATCTATCTGATCATTTTTCATTTTTACTGAAAGGAGAATGAAAACAGGATTTTTTAATATTTCTGCTTTTCGAGGCTTATCATTGTACTTGATCTTATCCCCAAGAATAATAGACTCATCCACCTTGTCAATGATCTGAACATTAGTGTTCATCTCACTCCGTTTGCTCACTCTATCATAGAAGATATCATCGCTCCACACTTCGTAATCGGTATTTTGTAAATAAACTTTATTATCAAAGAACATGGTTTGCTTGTCAGTATTGTACCATCCTCCACCAGCAATAAAAAAACCATCTTTTCTCCAACCTCTCGTTTTACCCACAAAATAGGCTGTACTTGACGACGTTGAATATTGTAATGAGTCTGTAACAAGAAATAGCGAGTCAGAATACATCTCAACCCCTTTGTGGAATGTGAACATGTTTATTTTTGATTCGTATTTTCCAAATTTGCTCTCAAACAAGTTGCCATCTTTGTCTCTGAGACTAGCTCCCTCATAAAATACTCCAACACTATCCTTTGTGTTATAATCAACGCTTGTAGTTCGTAACACATTCTCTACTGAGTCGATTAGCTCTACAATGCTTCCTCTTACTTGCGCTGTGTTTTCTGGTATTATATAATGAAGTTTATCCCCTGTAAGAATAGTTTTATTTTGCACAACTCTAACACTTCCTATAGCATCAACATACTCCTCCTCAACATTCCAAAGTGCCGAATCACAATATAGATGGGTATTGTTGTGAAAAAAAACTGCATCTCCATTGATTTTACGATATGGTTTCCCTTCAATATCAATCAGCAGAGCCTCCTTTGCACTCAAAAGACGGATAAGACTATCCGCCGCCTCCTTATTTTGACAATAAAGCGAGCCAGAATATAACAATAGGAATAAAAATAATAGGCGTACTCTATTCATTATTTAAGCCAACCTTCTCTATCAAAAGGGCATTTATGGAAAAGAGGATCTACTACAATATATGTAATTGCTTGTTTTTCTTTGACAAAATTGTCAATAGCATCCATCTGCTTTTTGTTATTTGCAATGTTTTGCAAGACACTAAAATCATCTTTAAAAGTGGCAACATGGGATGGAATAATCTTTTCAAGCTTTAATATTTTATATATTGTATTACCCCTTCCCTCATTATCTGTAGATTGGAAAGGTGCAGAAATGTCCCCCTCTTTCATATCTTTTAAAACGAGATAATCGGAAGGATTCAATTGGTCTTTTTCAAAATATGTGGAGCCAGTATTTGGGTCTGAGACTAGCCCACCGTTAGTTCTCGATTTGAAATCTTGAGAATTAAATCTCGCAACTGTTTCAAAGCTGAGACTATCACTTGTTATTAGAAATTTCAAACTATCTAATGATTTGAATGCTTTCTTTTTATCTTCATCCGTGTATTCAGGTTTGAGAAGAATATGTCTTGCATTAAACATATCCCCTTTTTTCTCAATCATCTGAATAATGTGAAATCCATAGTCAGTCTCAACTATCGGGGATACTTGCCCCTCCTTCAAAGACATCGCTGCATCTGAAAAGGCAGGGAGAAATATGTTTTTTGAAGACATTCCCAATTCTCCCCCTTTAGCTACTGTCCCTGGATCTTGAGAGTACATCCTCGCAAGAAAAGAGAATTTTTCACCCTTGAGAACCCTCTCTCTAAAATAAAGTAATTTCTCTTTTATTATTATTTCAGCTGCTTCTTTGTCTGGATAGACAACAATTTGGCTTATTCTATATTGAGTCGAAATAATAGGAAGACTATCTTTGGGTATGGTTTTATAGAATTTTTCAATTTGATCTGGAGTCATATTGGTAGCAGAAGACATTACATTCCTTTGCATATCCTGAGTAAGAGATTGCTCGGTCAATATTTCTTTCCATTCCTGACGAAGCTTAAACATGTTTTTTCCAAAATATTCTTCGGTTGCCTCCCTTCCTCCAAGTTGTGTCATAACATTGTTCATCCTATCTTCAAGGGTAGATGCAACCATATCGTTATTGACTTTGAGACTATCCAACCTCGCTTGAGTCAAGAAGAGTTTAGAAACCATCATATTTTCGAGAACTTCACATCTTAAGTTTTTGTCAGAGGCATAACCTTGAACTTGCATCATTTGTACCTCAGACTCAAGTTGAGATAATAAAATTATTTCCCCTCCAATTAATGCAATGGTCTTATCTATTAGACCATTTCTATATTGCTGAGCATTAAGTGAAAATGTGAAAAACAACAAGAATAATGAGGTGAAAAATAAAAAAGGGGACTTATTCATATAATTTCAATTTATTATTTACAATAGCATCTTGTAGCAGATTTCGTTCCAAATCCATAATTAAATCTTGTTTTCTTTTACTTATTATGGTTTGTTTTATCCTTTTTTCGTTATACTCAAGGGGAGTAATTACCCCTTTATCGATCCTCTCGTATGCATAAACGATATTCGAATAACCCATAGAATTGACAACGACTAAAGAGTTAACTCGAACCTCACTTTCACAAAAATCAGAACTTTCTTCTAACAACTTAGATATCAAAGTCATTGGCACCCAATCATCTTCAAAATTGACATATTGTTCTGAAGAATTATAACATAATTTTTCAAGCTCATCTATCTGCTCAATACTGCTACTAACAAAGAGCTTTTTCACCGTTTGATAATTGGGCGAATCTATTTTTATTTTTGTATATCTCGCTTTTACTAAAGAGAAAGGATATACAAAACTATCTATATTTTTCTCGTAGTACTCTTGTATTTCTCTATTTGTAATCACAGTATCAATCCTCTGTTCTACAAATAGCTTTTCATATCTGAACACCAATAACGCTGATCTGAAATTGTCAATATCCTCGTCGAGGTTACGATCTTCCTTCGTTAACTGTTTTTCGGCCTCCATGTATAAGAGTTTTTTGGTTGCCCACGAGTTGATATACTGGTTGATAATTTTTACACTATCTTCTGGAGAAGTATTTGATGGCACCAATCCAACCACATCCCTTTTATAAAGATAGTTTCCATTTATTTTAGCGATTATATCACCCTTAAAATATCTATCTACTACTTGGCAAGAGCCGAATAGGATGCAACTAAGAAAAAGAAGTATAATGCTCTTCTTCATTTACCTGCTATAGTTTGGTGATTCCCGTGTGATTGTAACATCGTGAGGGTGGTTTTCAATAACTCCAGCTGATGTCACCCTTACAAATTTTGCTTTTCTCAGTTGTTCTATGTTTTTTGCTCCACAATATCCCATCCCTGCTTTAAGACCTCCAACTAATTGATATACCACTTCAGATAATGTACCTTTATATGGTACTTGAGCAACGATTCCCTCTGGAACTAATTTTTTGATGTCATCTTCCATGTCTTGGAAATATCTGTCTTTTGACCCTTTTTGCATAGCTTCAAGGGAGCCCATACCACGATATGATTTAAATTTCCTTCCATTGAGAATAATAGTTTCCCCTGGTGACTCTTCAACCCCTGCAAACAAAGAACCAGCCATTATTGTACTCGCCCCTGCTGCCAAAGCCTTCACCACATCACCTGAATACCTAATGCCACCATCTGCAATAATTGGAATATTTGTCCCTTTCAACGCCTCTGAGGCAAGCATTATCGCAGATAACTGAGGCATACCAACTCCAGCTATCACCCTTGTAGTACATATGGAACCAGGGCCAATCCCCACCTTAACTGCATCTACCCCTGCCTCAGCAAGTGCTTTTGCAGCCTCTCCAGTAGCTATATTGCCAGCTACTATCTGAATATTTGGAAATGCCGCCCTCACTTTTTTAATTGTTTCCAAGACAAATACTGAATGACCATGTGCGGTATCTATTACAACGGCATCAGTATCAACAGAGATCAATTTTTCTACTTTTGATATAGTATCTGCGGTAACCCCAACTGCTGCTGCTACTAAAAGTCTCCCCTTTTGATCTTTACTTGCAGTGGGATTATCTTTAATTTTCATTATATCTTTATAGGTGATCAGCCCAGCTAAAGAACCATTAGAGTCAACCACAAGCAATTTTTCAATTTTATGTTTCTTCAACAATTCTGTGGCCTCTTTAAGGTTATATCCTTTGTTTGTGGTGATCAAATGCTCTTTGGTAGTCATTATTTTATTAATCGGAGTCCTCATGTTGTCTTGGAAACGCAGGTCTCTATTTGTTACTATACCTGCTAATATACCATGATTGTCAACTACAGGAATACCACCGATATGATTATCCCTCATGAGTCTCAAAGCATCTCCAATTGTTGCGGTATCGAGAATAGTAATTGGATCATCTATCATCCCATTTTCTGCCCTTTTTACTTTCCTCACATGCTCCATCTGCGCCTCTATGGGCATATTCTTGTGGATTACCCCTATCCCCCCTTCTCTTGCAATAGAAATGGCCAATGCTGCTTCCGTCACAGTATCCATGGCCGCCGATACTATGGGAGAGTGTAGCTTAATATCTCTGGTAAAATTGGTATCAACCCTAACCTCTCTTGGGAGGACCTCTGAACGGGCAGGTATTAAAAGGACATCATCAAATGTCAAACCTTCTGGAATAAGTTCTTTAGTAAATGTTTGCATAACTCTGCTTTTTAACAAACAAAGGTATATAAAAAACTTCTAAATCTCTTAAATTTTAGCTCCTTGATATGTATCTTTCTCTTCAAGTTTCTTTGATAAAAGCCTCAACAACTCAACATTGCGTATCAGCCCCCATGGAGTAGAATTTACAAATCTTGGGGGAACTTCTCCTGCAAACCTTTCAATATAGAGATCTCCCCTTAGATGTTCCAGGAAATCGACGAAAAAATCAAGATATTCGTTGAGTGAAAATTGAACAAACTCTTCAGGATGAGTCTCAAATTCTCTCTCCATTTTAGTCCCTTTGATGATTTGAAGTTGATGAAATTTGACAGAGTCAATTGGGAGGGAATTTATAAGTGGAGCCATCTCCATCATCCGCTGCTGACTTTCCCCTGGGAGGCCAAAAATAAAATGTGCCCCTTGTTGAATCCCCCTTGCAGCAGTGGCCTCAACAGCATCAACAGCTTGAGAGAATGTGTGTCCCCTGTTAATTCTTCGTAGGGTATCGTCAAAGCACGATTCTATTCCATATTCAACAATGACAATGTAATTCTTTGATAATTCTGATAGATAATCGAGTTTTCTCTCATCAACACAATCTGGCCTTGTCCCAATGACAATACCCACAACTTTAGGATGAGAAAGGGCCTCTTCATATAGAACTTTTAATCTTTCAATGGGGGCATAGGTGTTTGAGTATGGTTGAAAATATGCAAGAAATCTATCAGCATTGCGATATCTTTTCGAATGGAACTCAATCCCCTCCTCTATTTGGGTAAAAATAGATTTATCTTTAGTACTGTAATTTGGATGGAAAGCATTGTTATCACAGTAGGTACAACCACCATAAGAAATAAGTCCATCGCGGTTGGGACATGAAAAGCCTCCATCTATCACAACCTTCTGAAGCCTGGATCCATATTTTTCTTTAAAATATCCAACAAAAGATCTATATCTATCGTTTTGATTCATAATGAAACGATCAATTGTTAATGATCCTCACCTTAAATATTGCTTTTTTTATCACACCCTCTCCAATCATAGGTGCATGAGCATCTTTTGGAAAACAAATAATAAAATTATCTATTCCACAGTTGACAAAGACCTCAGGAGTATCCTCAAAGAAAATCAAATCTTTCAATTCATCATACTTCGCACTCACAACATCGCAAATAGATCTATCCTTATATCCTATCATCTCTTCCCCTTCGAGGAGGACAAATATATCTATGAAAGAGTCATGGGCTTCGAGTTGTGGGAGCACCTCTACACCTTTTCCTTTTTCTTCAACGATTTTACACCAAATATCGTTCTCTTCTATGATATGAGTCCCAAGAGCAAGGGTGTGTAAATTGTTATTTTTAATGAAATCATAAACCTTTTCAAATCCCTTGTAATAACTTGAATATCTCTCAAAACTTTGTATCGAATCAATAATCATATTTCATTTATTAATGTTGGCAAATGTAATCATTTAAAAAAAAAATCAATACCTTTGTTGATTATAATATACTTAAATATACTATGTTTATGAGAAAACTAATAATTATCGTCATCTCTTTAGTATTCTTCTTGGGATCATGCACACAAAACAAAGAGGAGATTTTCACAACAATTTCAAAGGAGATAAAATCGAAATACGCACCTGACAGGAGGGATAAAACTTTTCAGTTAAAGATAAAACAAATAGAAAACAAATATGTTGTATATGGCTCAACTACTGAAAAAGAGGCAAAAGATGAGTTGTTTAAAACACTTAAAGAGAGGGGGGTTGAAGCAGAGGATAGTGTAGTGTTACTTCCTGATCCAGCTTTAAATGGCAAAATATACGCAGTAGTCAGCCATTCTGTTGGAAATCTTAGATACGAAGCTGATTATTCGTCTGAAATGGCATCTCAGGTATTGATGGGGACACCATTAAGGGTTCTCGAAAAAGAGAGTTATTGGTATAGAGTGATTACTCCTGAAGGATACATTGCATGGATTACATCTGGAAGCATAAAACTAATGGATGAAAAAGAATACAATAATTGGAGAGGCTCTGATAGGCTGATAATTACATCTTATTACACACTATTTAGAGAGGGTATTAGTTCCAATTCACAGGTAGTATGCGATGGTGTATGGGGCGATATTGTTGTCAATAACAACAAAGATCTATTTGGTCACTATAGCGTCACCCTCGCTAACGGCACAAAGGCTTATCTGCCAAAGAGTGATGCTCAGCCTCTAAATAAGTGGTTGAAATCAAGAAAAGTTACTGCCGACAATATCATTTCTACTGCCAAATCATTCCTTGGATTCCCTTATCTTTGGGCAGGTACCTCCATCAAAGCTATGGACTGCAGTGGATTTACAAAGACTTCATTTTTCCTCAATGGTGTCATACTTCGAAGGGATGCATCTCAGCAGGCCAAGACTGGCATTGACATTGACATTGCAAATGGAATTGACAGTCTCATTCCTGGAGACCTACTATTTTTCGGCAGAAAAGCTACTGAGGAGCGTTCTGAAAGGATATCGCATGTTGGAATATACATAGGCAACGGAGAATTTATCCATTCAGCTACTTCTGTAAGAATAAACTCTCTTCTCTCCAACAAGGAAAACTACTATGAAGGATCTACCAATTTAGTAAGAGCAAGGAGAATTATTGGATCAGAGGATAGAGAAACAGGTATTTCATCTATATCTAAACACCCTTGGTATTTTAATAAAATAACATTATGAAACAAAACAGAAGAGAATTTTTTAAGACGGCAGGTATCGTAACTGCCGCTGCAGCATTACTTAATCCTATGGATATTTTTGCCCAAAAGAAGCATCAGGTTAAGATCAGTGAGAATAAAAAACTGCAACTTGATTGGGAAAATTTCGAAGGGGTAATGAAATTCACTTTTACTATTTCTGGCTCTTCGAGAAAAACTACTCCAATTGTAATCACAAGATTAAGTTGGAATGGATATACTGGATACGGAGAGGCTGCTATGCCTCCATATTTAGGTGAAACACAGGCATCTGTCAATGATTTTCTAATAAAGGCATCCGCCAATGTACTTCCTAAATTTGACAACCCTTTCCAAATTGACGACATAATGACAGAGGTTGACAAACTCACCACTAATAATACTGCAGCAAAAGCTTCTATTGATATTGCTCTCCATGATTTGGTTGGTAATATCATGGGACAACCATGGTGGAAAATGTGGGGTTTCAATCCAAACGATACGCCATGCACCAGTTATACCATTGGATATGACGCCGATGATAGAATAGTTAACACAAAAATAGATGAAGCCTCTTGGACTAAGGTGATAAAAGTTAAATTAGGAATGGGGGATGCACAAGATAAGAGGATGATCAATCTCATAAGGGCAAAGACAAATACCCCCATAATTGTTGATGCCAATCAAGGGTGGAAAGAGAAGCACTATGCACTTGAGATGATCAATTGGCTTAGTGAGAGAAATGTAAAAATGGTGGAACAGCCTATGTCTAAATATCTCCTTGACGATAACGCATGGATAACAGAAAGGAGTCCACTTCCAATTATTGCAGACGAATCTTGCCAAAGACTGAGGGATATCCAGCAGCTTAAAGGGGCATTTCATGGCATCAACATAAAGTTGATGAAATGCACTGGGCTACGTGAGGCAAGGGAGATGATTACAATGGCCAATGCTTTCAATATGAAATTGATGGTGGGATGCATGACTGAGACATCCGTAGCAATTTCTGCAGCTGCACAAATCGCCCCAAAAGTAATATGGGCGGACCTTGATGGCAACTGCCTTCTATCAAATGACTGTTTTGATGGAATGAAACTTGTAGATGGTAAGATAACATTAGAGGATAAACCAGGCTTAGGTTTAACAAAAAAACTAGGAATTATTAAACTATAATTATAATTATATGAATTTAAGAGTATTAAAAAAAGATGTCACTTTTATGACAGAGGAGTTCCTCGGAGACCTTTTTATTTGCAGCACTTTTGTTGACAATGATGATATGTTAGCTAAAGCTGATCAATTGTATTATTCAGCAGTTAATCTTCACAACGAAACCATTGACTCAATCAAAGGATATAGAAAGATAGTTGAAGACAAAAAAGAGATTAAGAGCTATTTTACAAAATTATATAACTCATTCCTAGAAAATCTTGATTCGATTTATGAGGAATTAAGCAAAATAATGAGCGAAAAAGATGCTAAAAAATAATTAGGCCTCTCTATTTGTAATAAAAAAGCCTGCAAACAATTCGTTGTGCAGGCTTTTATAATATTTATAGACAAACAACTAATCCTTCTGCTCATCCACCCTCCGTTCACGATATTCTCTTTGCTCTCTGTGTTCTCTATTATCTCTATTGTCTCTACCACCTCTATCTCTGCTGTCTCTGTTATCTCTTCCTTCCCTTCTTGGGCCCCTTGGAGCTCCCCCTTCAAGACGAGGTTTACGTTCTCTTTCAACCCATCCTTCAGGTTTTTCCATTAAAGCTCTCTTAGAGAGTCTCATTTTACCACTCTTAGGATCAATCTCAAGGAGCTTAACATCAACTTCTTCTCCAACTTTTAAAACATCCTCAACTTTTTCAACTTTCTTGTAATCAAGCTCAGAAATGTGCAAGAGCCCCTCCTTACCTGGTAAAATTTCAACAAATGCTCCAAAATCTAATATCGAAACCACTTTGCCGTGATATACTTCTCCAACTTCAGGAACGGTCGTAATTGCTTTAATTCTTGCAAGTGCAGCATCCATCGACTCCTTATTCTCTCCAAAAATATCTATTACCCCCGTTTTATCAACTTCAGTAATGGTAATGGTAGTACCTGTCGTTTTTTGTATCTCTTGAATAACTTTTCCCCCTGTCCCAATAACAGCCCCAATAAACTCACCAGGGATAACTATTTGAATGATGCGAGGTACATTTGGTCTATAATCTTCGCGAGGTTCTGAAATGGTTTTCATCATCTCTCCCATAATGTGTACACGTCCTTGACGAGCTTGTTCCAATGCTTTTTCTAATACTTCGTATGAAAGTCCATCAACCTTGATATCCATTTGTGTAGCAGTAATACCATCCTTGGTCCCTGTTACTTTAAAGTCCATATCTCCTAAATGATCCTCATCCCCAAGTATATCGGTAAGAATTGCATATTTATCACTTTCAGAATCTGAGATAAGTCCCATTGCTATACCTGATACAGGTTTCTTCAACTTAACTCCAGCATCCATCAATGCAAGTGTTCCTGCACAAACTGTAGCCATAGAAGATGAACCATTGGACTCTAAAATATCTGAGACTACTCTGACTGCATACGGATTCTCTTCTCCTATAGGCACCATCGGTTTAAGTGCTCTAAATGCTAAGTTACCATGCCCGATTTCTCTACGACCAACTCCCCTCTGTGGTTTCGCTTCACCTGTAGAAAAAGGAGGGAAATTGTAATGAAGAACAAATTGTTGAGTGTTTTGCATTAGGACTTCATCCATCTCCTTCATATCCAGTTTAGTACCGAGTGTAACTGTGGTAAGAGATTGTGTCTCACCTCTTGTGAAAATAGCCGATCCATGAGCACCAGGAAGATAACCAACTTCGCTCCATATAGGACGTACTTGAGTAGTTGATCTACCATCCAATCTAATTCCCTCATCAAGGATCATTCTTCTCATCGCTCTCTTCTCTACATCATGATAATAACGCCCAATCATTGTTGCTTTTTCATCCCTCTCTTCTTCTGGTAAAGTCTCTATAAACTCACCTTTTAAGGCCTCAAAGGCATCTTCTCTCTCATGTTTTGCTGTACCACCTTTAGCAATGGCATAACATTTATCATAGCAGTATTTGTTGATGGCCTCTCTAAGTGCTTCGTCATTAGTTTCGTGACAATAAACCCTCTTTTCAACCTTACCAACTTCTTGGGTTAACTCCATTTGTGCTTTACAATGTCTCTTGATCTCTTCATGCGCAAATTTGATAGCGTCAAGCATCTCTTTTTCACTCACTTCCTTCATTTCTCCCTCAACCATCATAATATTGTCATAAGTGGCAGCTACCATAATATCAATGTCTGCACCCTCGAGTTGAGCGAATGTCGGATTAATCATCAACTCCCCATTTACCCTTGCCACTCTAACCTCCGATATAGGTCCGCCAAAAGGAATGTCACTCACAGCAAGAGCAGCAGAAGCTGCAAGTCCTGCAAGAGCATCAGGCATTGTCTCTTTGTCAGCAGATATCAAAATGACATTGACAAATACCTCTGCATGGAAATCGTCAGGAAACAGTGGACGCAAGGCTCTGTCAATAAGTCGTGCAATTAAAATTTCATAATCTGATGCACGCCCCTCTCTTTTCATGAATCCACCTGGGAAACGTCCAGCAGCGGCAAACTTTTCTTTATACTCTACAGAAAGAGGCATAAAATCTACATCTTCTTTAGCCTCCTTAGCACAGGTTACAGTAGCGAGCAACATAGTGTCACCCATTTTTACTACAACTGACCCGTCAGCCTGTTTTGCCAACTTACCAGTTTCGATCTCAATGACCCTTCCATCACCCAATGTGATGTTCTTTTTTATTATATTCATAACATTCAATTTATATAAGAAAAGGTGCTCTTTGCACCTTTCTATTATTTACGAAGGTTCAAAGCCTTCACAATTTCTCTGTACCTCTCAATGTCTTTACTCTTCAAATAATCAAGGAGACGACGTCTCTTACCAACTAATCTAAGTAAAGCTCTTTGTGTACCAAAATCTTTTTTATTCTCTTGAAGATGTTTGGTAAGGTGAGCGATACGGTAGGAAAATAGTGCAATCTGACTCTCAGGTGAGCCGGTGTCCATATTAGACTTCCCGTATTGTCCGAAAATCTCTTGCTTTTTGTCTGCTGCAAGGTATTCTGCCATAACTAAGCAAATGATATTAAAAATTTTATCCCAAAATTGGGAGTGCAAAGATATAAATAAATATTGATAGTACAAGTTTTTATTTACCTTTGCCCAAATCAAGAAATCATGTAAATAGGTGATAGTCTTTGAGAAAATAATTGTACATCCAATAATAGGAGAGATCAAGTACACCAAAAATAGTAGCAATAAAAATATTCGTTTAACGCTACATCACAGAAATGGTATATTAGTGACCCTCCCTTGGTATGTCTCTTTTTCGAAGGCTCAATCATTCGTTGAAAGTAATATAGACTGGATAAAAAAGAGTATAGAACGAGAGAGAAGGAGAAGGAGTATTGCCCAGCAGAGTGGAAAAATTATTGAAATACCTCACGATACAAAACAAATCAATAAAATAAGAAAAGAGGCACGGGAAATGTTAGTCCCACGCCTCTACGAGCTCTCTGCAAAACATGGATTCATATTTAATAAAGTGGCACTCAAAAACAATGTGTCCAATTGGGGCTCTTGTTCTTCAAGAAACAATATCAATCTCAATATAAGGTTAATATACCTTCCTCAAGAATTAATTGATTATGTCATTTTACATGAGTTGTGCCACCTCAAACATCACAACCACGGTGAAGAGTTCCACTTTCTATTGAATTCTATTCTCAATAATCAAGAGAAGCGACTCTCAAAAGAATTACGCAGTTACTCTCCACGATGAATTATTCTCTTCCAGAAAAATTCAAAGACTCTCCTTGTAACGTACTTGTCACCCAATCCATGGCCATATCCAGGAAGGTATAATTGTTCAAAATCTTTATCTGCTTTGATTAACTCTTTTATTACTTGAAGCGATGAGGCTGGATCTACATTAGTGTCCATCTGACCATTTATTATCAACAATTCTCCGTTCAATTTATAAGCATTGTCAACATTTGAATTTTCTGAATACCATTTTCCGATAGGATAGCCCATCCATTGCTCATTCCACCATATTTTATCCATTCTATTGTCATGGCAACCACATAAAGCGACTCCTACTTTATAGAAATCTCCAAAATTAAGTAGTGCTGATAATGTACTTTGTCCACCTGCAGAATAACCATATATCCCCACTTTAGAGATGTCCATGTATTTACGGGTAGATGCCGCTTCCTTTATCCATTTTATTCTGTCAGGGAATCCCGAATCCTTCAAATTTCTCCAACATACATCGTGGAAAGATTTTGAACGATTTTTAGTTCCCATCCCGTCAATGCAAACAACGATAAACCCCAATTCATTAAGTTTAAAATATCTGTCGTACGCCATAAAATCTTTAGGGGCAAAGGAGTCATGTGGACCAGCGTAGATATATTCAATTACAGGGTATTTTTTCTTAGGGTTAAAATTGTATGGTTTGAAGATAGTCCCCCATATATCTGTCTTTCCATCTCTCCCTTTTGCTACGAAAGTTTCAGGGGCTGTCCATCCCGATTTTTTTAGAGCACTAATATCTGCCCTCCCAAGTTCCGCTACCACATTACCATCAGAGATACGACGTAGTAGTGTAACAGGAGGCATTTCTGGCCTTGAGAATTTATCAACAAACATACTCTTATCTTTATTGAAGGTAATGATATGGTTTGCATATTCTGGTGTTAAGTCGGTAATAGACATTGTCTTTAAGTCCAATTTCAGTAAATGTATATTATAAGGATCTTCTCCCCCTTCACTATCTCCAACTTTTGGAAACTTAGAATAATAATTCTGATTATATTCTCCAGATATTGAATTTCTTCCATTGGCTGTAAAAAGGAGAAAATCTTTAGTGATAAGTTGTAGATCTCTTACCACCCAATCACCTTTTGTCAATTGTTTATATGCACCCGTTTTGCTGTCTACTAAATACAAATGCCTCCATCCATCTCTTTGTGAAGCCCATATAATATCTTCATTCTCAGTAAAAAACAAGCAATTGTTATAGTAATAAATAAATGTATCACTCTTCTCATCTATAAGGATCTTTTGATTACCTGTCACTGCATCTACTTGTACTACCTGATAATACTGATGCCCCCTTGGGTTGAATTCGAAAATAAAACTTCTGGAATCTTTATTCCACCTATTGAATTGTAAAAAATATTGTCCCACACTATATCTCGACATATCACTATGCACTATCTCTTTTTTCTCCACATCAAAGAGGACAGGAATGGTTACAGGTAATTTATCCCCTGGTTTAGCATAGTCATACATCGTTAATTTGGGTTGAGACTGATCCTTTGGGGATGATTCAACAATGGGTATTTGTCTCTCTTTCACATCTTCTATTTTCATTGAGACAAGTTTTTTTGAATCAGGTGACCAATATAATCCAGAATAATACATTTTTGATTTACCTTGATTGTCGTAAAACTCTGCATCATAACTAAGCTGAGTCTCTTCTTGGTCTTTCTCTTTGACCCACACATTGGCATTTTTAATATATGCACTATACTTACCATCTGGGGAGATGATTGTATCGCTTATATTTCGCTTGGTTTTATTACCTCTCTCATATGAGGCCAATTCCTCTTTTGTTATCACCTTTTTATCCTTAGAGTGCGAATTGAGTAGATAAATTGTTTCATCTCCTCCTGATAATCGAATGCAATATGTCAGAGTGGTATCATCTACCCATCTGATATTATACGCATCTCCTACTACAAGTTTTACTCTATCCTCTATGTTGTCATTCTTGGAATAAACATCTCTAAAGGATTGGGCAGATAGCATCTGTGTTGTCAAAAATAATGAAATAAATAAAAAAATGATTTTCATAATATTATAGTAATTATAAAAAAGCCATCGATAAGGATATAATATCGATGGCCTAAAGTATGTTTATTTACTGATTTACCAAGCGTTAAGTGGACGACCAGACATCATAGCACGAGCTGCTGATTTTACTTTGTCAAGAACAGCTTGTTCAATCATATCTTTGTCGTGAATGTTTCTAAGAACCTCATCAATCAATTCTACGATACCATCTATGTCTTTTTCAACAAGACCTCTAGATGTGATTGCTGGGGTACCTACTCTAATACCTGAAGTAGTAAAAGGAGAACGACTGTCAAAAGGTACCATGTTTTTGTTAACTGTTATGTCTGCACGTACTAAAGTTTTCTCTGCAACCTTTCCTGTAAGTTCTGGGAATTTAGTTCTCAAATCTATCAACATAACGTGATTATCTGTACCACCTGACACCACATGGTAACCTCTCTTTAAGAAAGAATCGGCCATAGCAGCAGCATTTTTCTTAACTTGAGTTTGGTATGTTTTAAATTCGGGTTGAAGAGCTTCGAAGAAAGCTACAGCTTTTGCTGCAATACAATGTTCAAGTGGTCCACCTTGGATGCCAGGGAATACACTTGAGTTGATAACAGCAGACATTTTTTTGATTACACCCTTAGGAGTAGTAAGTCCCCATGGATTATCAAAATCTTTTCCAATAATAATAATACCACCACGTGGACCTCTTAATGTCTTGTGAGTTGTTGAGGTAACAATATGTGCATACTTAACAGGGTTAGATAGCAAACCAGCAGCAATTAGACCTGCTGGGTGAGCCATATCAACCATTAAGATAGCACCCACTTTATCAGCGATTTCTCTCATCCTAGCCCAATCCCATTCTCTTGAATACGCAGATGCACCACCAACAATAAGTTTTGGCCTGTGCTCAAGAGCTTTTTTCTCCATTTCGTCATAATCTACTAAACCTGTTTGCTCGTTAAGTTGGTAAGAAACTGCATGATAGATAATACCTGACATATTCACTGGGGAACCGTGAGTTAGGTGTCCTCCATGAGCTAAATCAAGTCCCATAAAAGTATCACCTGGTTTCAAGCAAGCCATAAATACGGCCATATTGGCTTGTGCACCAGAGTGCGGTTGAACATTTGCATATTCAGCGTCAAATAATTTGCAAAGTCTGTCAATAGCAAGCTGCTCTACTTGGTCAACCACCTCACAACCACCATAGTAGCGTGCACCAGGGTAACCTTCAGCATACTTGTTTGTTAGACATGAGCCTAAAGCAGCGAGAACACTGTTACTTACAAAATTCTCAGAAGCGATTAACTCAATTCCGTGAAGCTGTCTATTTTCTTCTTTTTTAATCAATTCAGAGATTTCAAGATCTTGTTTCATATTATTTTATATAAATTTTAACTTTGCGAAATTAAGCAAAAAAAATGCGTACTCAAAATGTTTAGGAAATTATTAAATATAGAGTTGGGAAGGCCTGACAATGAACAATATAGAGAACTAAAAAAAACACCTTTCGTCATTGTTCTCGACAATATCCGCAGTCAACACAATATTGGCTCTGCATTTAGAACTTCAGATGCTTTTTTGATTGACAAAATATACCTTTGCGGTATATGCGCAATACCCCCATCTGCTGAGATTCATAAGTCTGCTCTCGGTGCTGAGTTTTCTGTCAACTGGGAATATTACAAAGAGACATTAGACCTTGTAAAACAGTTGAAATCTGAAGGATACACTATTATTAGCATTGAACAAACAGAAAATTCTACCCCTATAAACAACTTTACCCCATCGCCGAACAATAAATATGCTCTTATTTTCGGAAATGAGGTAAAAGGTGTTCAACAAGATGTTGTTAATCAGAGTGATTTTACTATTGAAATTCCTCAATTTGGAACCAAGCACTCTTTAAATGTATCTGTGAGTATAGGAATAGCAGCCTACTCTTTCACTTTGCCGTTTTTAACGAACCTCTCCAACCACTGATATGTTTCCCAAGCTTGGTGCAGTATAGACTCTTTTGCCTGATACCCATGAGCTTCTCCTGGCAATAGAACCAGTCTTACTATACCACCATTTCCTTTTACCGCAGCATAAAGTCTCTCGCTTTGTACTGTAAAAGTGCCTGAATTATTGTCATCTTGACCATGAATTAGGAGAATAGGTGTCTTCAATTTGTCTGCTGAAGCAAATGGAGACATTTTCATATATACATCCTCTGCCTCCCAAAAAGTTCTCTGCTCATTTTGGAAACCAAAAGGGGTCAAAGTTCTATTGTAAGCACCGCTACGAGCAATACCTGCAGCAAAAAGATCAGTGTTTGCCAGCAAGTTGGCAGTCATGAAGCCACCATAAGAGTGACCTCCCACTGCTATTTTGTTGCGATCAGCTACCCCCATGTCAACAAGGGTATTAATTGCCGCTTGAGCATTTGCCGTCAATTGTTCAATATAAGTATCATTTGGTTCCTCTCCATCTTCTCCTATTATTGGGAAAGATGCACCATCCAATACTGCGTAACCTTGAGTGACCCAAACAATGATGGAGGTCCTCCCTACCCTTGTAAATCTATTGGGAGAGTCTCTTCTTTGACCAGCATCTGCACTACTCTTAAACTCTGCAGGATATGCCCACATGAAAACAGGGAGAGGTTTATCTCCTTTCTTAAACCCTGCAGGAAGATACAATGTGCCTGACAAATCGACTCCATCTGCACGTTTATAATGGATTGTCTCTTTTGTTACCCCATCCAGAGATTTGTATGGATTCTCAATGGAAGTAATTTGAGTTGTAGTGCGCTTTTTCAAATCCTTCAAGAAATAATTGGGATACTCCGATACAGACTCTCTCTTAGTAATAAACTTGCCTTTAGCCAAATCTATATATGCAATAGGAGTTTCATAATATGGATTTTCACTACTCCATATTCTTGTTTTCTTCTCCTTTTTCAGATCATACTTGTCAATAAAAGGTTTTGCTCCATCAGGAGAATAACCATCACCTTCAAAGAAGATTGTTTTAAATTTATCATTTGAATATGCTATATATTTTCCATACTCATTTCTGTTTGTAACAATCGATCCCCATGCTCCATAAAGGTCTTCGGTGTTTTCAGAATTCACGAGTTGTGATCTCTTATCAGAAGGATTGAAATGGTACAATTCTCTCACTTTTGATTCTCTATCTGATGTATAATAGAACGCATTATTGGCATCTCCCCATGTGATTCCAGAGAATCTAAATGTTGTCAAAAATAAATCTTCGGCTTCTCCTTCAAAAGGGGCATTCCACATTTTCACCATATCTCTATATGCCACTTTTGTCAATCCATTGCCACCATCTAAAGGCTCAATCCAATACAAGGAAGCAGGCACGTCACTCCTCCAAGAAAATCCTCTTGGAAACGGAGAGGTAGAATTTCTCCCCTTAAATGAGCTTTCAGAGAGGGGAATTTCGGCAACAACTTTCTTTGTAGTACAGTCACTGCTCCATACCTCTACTACAGATGGAAAATTGTAAAATGGAACTTGATAAGAATAAGGTTTTACAATTTTATTAACTACCAACCATTGCCCGTCTGGGGAGTATGAGAGCCTTGAATAATTTGCAGGTGCACCTATCACACTCTCATTTCCATCAAAAGAGATATTAACAAGTTCAGAAGTTGCATACCAATCAAATAACTCTTCACTATAACTATCGGTCAGAAGATCTTGATATGTTCTCACTGCTGCTACTTTGCCAACACTCTCCTGTACCACAGGGGCATATTCTCTCTTCCTCTCGCTCATTGCTTTTCTCCCTTCTGGGATACACGTAACTGTTATAATACCTGCTTTATCATTGATCGCAATGCCTCCGATAAATAGATTTATTGTCCTTGAGCTTAACTCTTTGGCGACAAGGGTATTCATATCCACAATCCAAAGTTTGATTCCATCTTTATACTCAATGGTTGCTATAACATTCTTATCATCGTTGGCCCAATCCAATGAAACAACCCTGGCTTCTGATGGGAAACCTGTTATTTCCCCCTCTGGGAAATGTTGACCTGGAACATTCATCACTGATATCTTAGTGAAGGAAGTACGAAATCGTGGTGCATTGGTTGCCTTGAGAGCCCTTACTCCTGCCAATCTCACATCTTCCTGCATCATCTCTTCAACTGTAGGTATATCATTGCCCTCTGCAAAGAGGTATCTGCTTTTCGCTTGGTTGAAATAGACGGATGGGGTGAGAGGTGCTAATATAATATCTGTAACATCTTTTGGGGGGATTTGGTAACCTTTCACCTCCTGCCCGTAGGTGATTGTCGCTATTAAGCTAAAAATAGCACATAACAATAGAATAAAATTGTATCTTTTCATGAAGAAATAATTTAAAAAAAGTTGATTAATATCAAGATTATTATGGATTCATAAGGTCTGTATTCACAAACCTAATAATATCATAAATTGACTCTATAGCTGCATCGGCTGGCCCTTCGGGGTCTATCATCTTAGATTTATTGTAAGCATTAATTGCATCGCCCCAGAGCTGTTGTCTGCGATATATACCACCTAACAAATACCATCCTTTTGAATTGTCAGGATTTTTTTCTAAAAATTGATGCAGTTCATTAAAGGCATCAATTACATGGGAAGATGCCAACATCTCCTCTATCTCAATAAGTGTTTTCATTTTTAATAATAGACTATACTAAACCACTAAAACCCATAAATGCAAGGGCAAGAATCCCAGCTGTTATTAGAGCTATCGGTGTCCCTTTAAATGCTTTAGGCACAGAAGATAATTCGAGTTGTTCTCTGATTCCTGCAAACAAAGTCATGGCAACGCCAAACCCTACGGCACTTGAAATAGCATAAACAACAGATTCTACAAGGGTTAGTAAATGAGCATCTCCACCAAAGGTAAACTCTTTACTCACCACAAGTATGGCAATACCAAGAACTGCACAGTTCGTGGTAATAAGAGGAAGAAAAATCCCAAGAGCTTGATATAATGAAGGTGAGATTTTTTTAAGAATTATTTCTACCATTTGTACTAATGCAGCTATAACAAGGATGAAAGTTAAAGTCTGCATAAATTCGATTCCAAGGGGAACCAAAACATAATATTGAATAAGATAGGTCACAAGTGTAGAAATTGCAATGACAAAACAGACAGCTCCTGACATCCCGATAGCTGTATTGACCTTGTTAGAGACACCTAAGAAAGGACATATCCCCAAAAATTGGGACAATAGGATGTTATTAACAAAAACTGCCGATATAATAATGATAATATATTCCATAACCTACTTAATTTTTGAAGTCAATTTTCTAAATAAGACCATTAGATACCCTAAGGCGATAAATGCGCCTGGTGCAAGGACAAACACTAATATAGGGTCACCACTAAAGACTTTTAACCCAAATAGTGAGCCATTTCCAAGGAGTTCACGGACAAGTCCTAATATTGTAAGGGCAAGAGTAAAGCCGAGGCCTATGCCAATACCATCAAGAGCAGAGTCTATAACACTGTTTTTATTGGCAAATGCTTCAGCCCTGCCAAGTACAATGCAGTTTACAACTATAAGGGGAATGAACAATCCTAAAGTCTCATACAAAGCTGGCACATAGGCCTGCATAAAAAGTTGTAACACCGTTACGCAGGCAGCAATCACCACAACATAACTCGGTATTCTCACTTTATTTGGGATATACTTCGCAATGAGGGATATTAACATATTAGAAAGAATAAGGACAAATGTGGTGGCAAGTCCCATTCCCATACCATTGATTGCAGATGTAGTAGTTCCTAATGTAGGACACATGCCAAGAACCAACATAAATGTTGGGTTCTCTTTAATAATTCCTTTTGTAATAATACTCAATTTTTCCATCCCTATTTTCCTTTTTCAATTGAACAAAAAACTTTATAAGCCCTTTCGAGAGCATCACAATAAGCACGCGAAGTGATTGTTGAAGCGGTAATGGCATCCACATCACCTCCGTCTTTCTTAACTGACAACTTGAAATTAGCAGGATTTTTACCTTTAAACTGCGCACTAAAATTGCTCTTTCCTTCCACCATTTTGTCGCCAAGTCCTGGAGTCTCCGAATGTGAAATAACAGAACTGTTGTAAATAGAACCATCAGCACTAAATCCCACCATCATCACAATAGCACCACCAAACCCCTTTGATGTTGATGATTCGATAGCATACCCAACAATAACACCACCCTTTTTTGCAGGATAAACAACAGAACTCTTACCATCTACTTCGACAGAGAATTGCTCTTGGGATGGGACATTGTCAAATTCTGGAACAACAGTAGAGATAGCATTGTTCTTCTTTGCCAGCTGAGCAGTGTCAATAGGCTTTTTTGTTATAGCATATACACCTCCAAGTATTCCTGAACAAATCAGGCAAACGAGGAAAAGCGAAAGCAACATATTTAGAAATGTAGATTCTTTAGCCATTCTTCACCTCCTTCCCAAATCGTTTGGGTGTTAGATATTTATTTAATAATGGAACAGTAGAGTTCATAATTAATATAGCAAATGAGATCCCTTCGGGAAATGAACCGAACATCCTGATACAAACGGTAATCACTCCGATGCCGACACCATAGATAATCATTCCCCAGTTATTCATAGGAGAGGTGACATAGTCCGTAGCCATAAATATTGAACCTAATAAAATGCCACCAGAGAGGACATTGAAAATAGGGTCAGTATATTGATTTGGATCAATGAGCCAGAAAATACCAGTCATCACAAATACTGTCCCAATAATTGAAAGGGGAATATGAGGTTTTATCACCCTCCGTATCAACAGATAGATAAATCCTAAGATAAGAGCAAGGGCCGAAACCTCTCCAACTGATCCCCCAATTTTTGCAAACAACATCTGGAAATAATCAAGATTGGGATTTTCTGCAAAAATCTGAGAAATATTCATCCCCTCTGCAAGTCCCTCCTTTATTAAGGCAAGAGGGGTAGCACCACTGGCCGCATCCATCCCATCTCTAAACCAAGATGCTGGAACACTCCAATCAGTCATCAGTGTGGGAAAAGAGACCAAAAGGAATACACGCCCTACCAAGGCTGGATTAAATATATTTTGTCCTAAGCCTCCAAAAGTCATTTTGGCAATGCCAATAGCAACAATTGACCCTATCAAAATAAGCCACCATGGGGAACTCGGTGGTAAGTTAAGTGCCAAAAGCACTCCAGTCAATGCTGCAGAGTAATCGTTAATGGTAACCTTGGTTTTAAGGAGATATTTTTGAATAACAAATTCAACTCCAATACAGGTTGCCGCCCCAATTAATACAAGTTTAATTGCTGAAAATCCAAAGAAATAGACAGAGACCAATAATGAGGGCGAAAGTGCTATTAATACATCCCGCATCAATCTCTGCGTGTCGTCTTTCGAGTGGATATGTGGAGCTGGTGAAACAAGAAGTTTTCTCATATTATTATATTCTACTATTATCTATCATTTTTTGGGTCTGCTTTTCATGATTTTAATTACATCAGACTTTGCAACTCTTATGTAATCAAGCAAATAAAGATGAGCTGGACATGTAAACATACAGCAGCCACACTCAATGCAATCATAGACCTTATTTGTCTCTAATTCATCCATTTTGCCCAATCTCGCCAACTTATTGAGAAGATAGGGTTCAAGACCCATTGGGCAGGCATCTATGCATTTTCCACATCTTATGCAATTGCTCTCCTCTACCCTCTTAGTCTCTTCTTTATTGAGAACTAAAATAGCAGATGAACTCTTTACGGTAGGTGCATTAATATTAGCAATGGCTTTACCCATCATCGGACCGCCACTGATCACTTTTGCCGCCGCATCTGGCATCCCCCCTATTGCATCTATTAATTTACTTATCGGTGTACCAACACGAAGTCTGAAATTTCTTTGTTGTGGGTAACATTTACCTGTCACTGTCACAATGCCCTCAAAAAGTGGTTTATGTTTTTGAACTGCTTCATAAACGGCCAAGGCTGTTCCACAATTTTGCACTACTGCTCCTGTATCAATTGGGAGCCCCATTGATGGCACTTTCTTATGAATTACTGCATCTATTAATTGTTTCTCTCCCCCTTGTGGATATTTTTTCTTCAACGGCACTAATTTTATTTCAGGATACTGAGAAATGATAGAAGCCACTTTTTTGATTGCCTGCGGCTTATTATCCTCGATGCCGATATAGCCCTTGGTAACTCCGAGTGCCTTCATCATTATTGTTGCCCCAATCAATATTTCTTCTGTCCTTTCGAGCAAAATTCTATAATCAGAGGTGAGGTATGGCTCACATTCTGCCCCATTGATGATGATGCATTCTGCCTTTTTACCTGGAGGGGGGGATAATTTTATGTGGGTAGGGAAAGATGCCCCCCCCAAACCAACAATACCATTGTCCTCAATGCAGCTGATTATTGCCTCAGGAGAGAGTGTGATCTCCCTCTCGATCTTATCGCTTCTATCTATTGACTCATTCCATTCATCTGCTTCAACATCAATCACCACTGCCTTTACATTGTTTCCTGCAAGATCTTTGATCATCTCTATTCCTGCCACTGTGCCAGAAACAGAAGAGTGAATATTTGCAGATACAAAACCAGTTTTCTTAGCAATCATATCTCCAACCTTCACCTTATCTCCCTTTTGAACTATTGGTTCAGAAGGAGCACCAAGGTGCTGTGACATTGAGATATACGCCCTATCAAGTATTGGAAAATTCTCAATGGCACAATTGGCAGAAATCTTATTATCGTCAGGGTGGACACCACCCATTGAAAATGTATGTTTCATTATTGTTCTATTTTAGGTACTTTAATAGGAAAATTAACAGCCCATATTGCTTTTGTAGGACATACATCAAAGCATTTCCTACAAAGTTTACATTTAGTAAAATCTATGTATGACAGATTATTTTCTATTGTAATTGCTCCAAATTCACATACTTTTTGGCACTTCATACATCCAATACAAGCCACTGCACATGCCTTTTTGGCAATTGCCCCTTTATCTTTATTGATACAAGAGACATAGACCCTTCTTGATTTGGGCCCTTTATTCCTCAATTCGATAACACCTTTGGGACATGCTTTAACACAAGCACCACATGCAGTACATTTATTTTCATTAACTTTTGGCAATCCTGTGCGTCCATTCATCGAGAGTGCATCAAAATTGCATGCCTTTGTACAATCGCCGAGCCCAACACAGCCATAGCTACAACCTGTGTCTCCTGCATAAAAAGTAGATGCCACTCTACAAGAGGTAGCTCCATCATAGAGATTGGTCTTCTCCCTATTGTCCTTTGTGCCGTAGCATCTTACCACAGCAATCATAGGTGCCTTCTCCTGAACCTCAACTCCAAGTCGAGCGGCAACTTTGGCCATGACAGGGTTCCCACCAACGGGGCAATAAAGTTTTGATAGATCTGGTGCTTTAACAGCATTTTCTGCAAAAGCCCGACATCCAGCAAAGCCACACCCCCCACAATTGGCACCAGGCATAATGGCCTCTACATCGTCAATCCTCGGATCCTCTTCAACTTTAAATTTTTGTGCTACGAAATATAGCACCACTGCCAATATAAGTCCCAAAAGACTTAGGCATACAATAGTAAAAATAATAGTGGTACTCATTTATTTAAGTTTTGTGTTCTATTGTAAAGATAAATTTTCTATCGAGTCTGTTTCTAAACAAATAAATAATGAAGAAGTATCCAAGTACAAAAGTGATAGATATCAGCCCGGATAGAAGTTCATTTTGTAAAAATAATGACAAATATAATAATAAAAATAAAAGAATGGTTACAGGAATAACATAAGCTATCAATACAGCTTTCATCCCCATCGATGATTTGAGGTAAATAGTGACTTGATCTCCTATCTTATAATCATCTCCGACTACTCTTTTGATATTAACTCTTTTAGATTTTAGGTCAGAAGGATTACAAATATTTTTTGCATGGCAAGATGCACAAGCCGAAAGGGAAATCAACTCCACTATATACTCTTCTTTTGTAATTTCTACAATTGTTCCTGCATGTTCAATCTGCTTCATAAAGAGGATATTTTAGTTTTTTATAGCCCCCAAGTCGTCCATAGACAGAACCAACAATGATTGGCGATTGGAAAAGCAAAGGCACTTTGTTTTTATCATCACTTACCCATATTATCATCTCTTGATCTCCTTTAAACACCTCTCCAGCAACAACTTTAGCAGCAAATTTCAAGGTGTTATATCTTCCTAATTTAGGTATTTTTTTGACTTCTTTACCCATATATCTAAAATAGATATTGAATATTTCTTCATCTATCACAAAAGAGATAGGATTATTGACCCCTTGAACAACTTCTTCGAAATTGATATTTCTGGCATAATAAAAAAGAGAAAGAATATCAAATGTACACTCACCTCCAGAGAGCAATGTATCCTTCGGCATATTATCCATCCTCTCGACATTGACATTGATATTGTTAGTATAATCATTCCAGTAATATGTATTTTTCATTTTATATCCCCCCTCTCGAATATCCCTGTGAAAATAAAACGGCCTTAGATTGTCTTGATAAAAAGAGGCTTCATAATGGTCTCTTACCTTGAAAAAAGAGTCCCAAAATCCATAAGTTCCCCCTTTTGCATTTGCATGGAAAGCACTTCTACCATTGTGGGTGGTCTTATACAAAGAAATAGTAGCATCACCCACATCCGTTCTTATTCCCAGCCACTTATAATGAATAATATATGTTAGTATCTCCCCTTCTTGAAAAGCAACCTCATCTTGTGAATTTAGGGGCATAGAACTGCATCTATTTTTTTCTTGGCCATAAGTATTGTCAAAAACTAATAGCAAAAATAATACAATTGTGTATTTACTAATTAAACTCATTATTCTCAATAAACTCTTCTCTATTCATTTTTGAGCTATATGTATCATTGACTCCATCCATCGAAGAGTACTCTACCTCATTTAGATCCACAAATTTTGCCTCTGAAGATCTAAACTTCATCTTAATATCCTTTGTTGAGCCATTTCTGTGTTTTGCAATAATAATTTCAGACAAACCTTGTTGCGAGGGATCCTCCTGCAGACCGTAATAATCAGGTCTATGAATAAATAATACTATATCTGCGTCCTGTTCAATGGAACCAGATTCACGCAGGTCGCTCAACTGAGGCCTTCTTGCCCCACCCCTAACCTCAACTGCACGACTCAACTGAGAAAGTGCGATAATCGGTATGGATAGCTCTTTTGCTATAGATTTCAATGAACGAGAGATATTTGCCACCTCCTGTTCCCTCATCCCTCTCAATTCAGGGGGGCCCGTCATGAGTTGCAGATAGTCAATGATAATCATCTTTACATTTGCATTTCTTACCAATTTACGTGCTTTTGATCTAAACTCGTATATTGACAACGAAGGGGTGGAGTCTATATACAAAGGGGCTTTTGCCAGAGCCTTGGTCCTCTCTTTGATTTGTATAAGCTCATGTTCAGCCAATCTCTTCCCTCCCCTTATTTGGTCAGAAGAGAGCCCTGTTTCTGCTACCAATAGCCTTTTGGCCAACTGCACAGAAGACATCTCAAGCGAGAAAAAAGCAACAGGAATATTGTGATCGACTGTCATATTTCTTGCCATGGTTAATACAAATGCTGTTTTCCCCATTGCTGGACGGGCCGCCACAATTATCAAGTCCGATTTTTGCCATCCGAGGGTGCATTTGTCAATTTCTGTATATCCGGAGGCCAAACCACTTAAACCATCACTTCTATCCCTATAAGAATCTATCTCTGCAAAGGTCTCATTTAGAATCTCTCTTATGGGTTTTGTTTCAACTTTAATATTTCTGTCTGCAAGGGTAAAAAGTTTCTGTTGCGCACTGTCTAAAAGATCATCAACAGATAAGGTATCGTCAAAAGAGTCTTTTTGTACATCGTATGATATTGATATTAGCTCCCTCTGGATAAACTTTTGCAACAATATCTTTATGTGGTAATCTAAGTGTGCTGCAGCTCCTATTTTAGAACTTAACTGACTGAGATAATATGGCCCTCCAATCAAGTCAAGGCTATCATCTTTCTTAAGCTCTTCTGCAACAGTGAGGATATCAATCGGAGAGTGTTGAGAATAGAGGGATGAAATAGCTTTAAATATTTTTCTATTTACTTCTTTGTAAAAGCAATCTTCATTTAATGTGTCGAGAGCATCTGCAACGGCATTGGGCTCAACAAGCAAAGCACCAATCACCGCCTCCTCTATATCAATAGCCTGAGGGGGAATTTTACCAGCATCTAGACCAATAGTATCTATGGTTTTAAATTTATCTTCCTTGCTTTTTTTCTTTTCGTACAAAGTTTTTGCCATTACATTTTTCTTGTAAAAATAATATTATCAATCTAATTTATCAATAGCCTTAATAACTGCATCAATCGCCTCATCAATCTCTAAGTCGCTGATAGAGAGAGGCGGTGCAATTCTAAATGAGGTGGGATTAAATAAAAAATAATCACTTATCACCCCCTCTTCAAGGAGAAGAGGAATTATTTTTGAAGCATAATCTTCTCTCCCTAAATCGATGGCTATCAAGAGTCCCGCCCTTCTTATTTCTTTAACTTTAGGATGGGCTTTCAACCTATTTTCAATATGAAGAGATTTTTCTTCTACTTTAGAGATCCAATTCTCTCTAAGCAATATTTTCAATGAGGCTAATGCCGCAGCACAACAAACAGGATGCCCACCAAATGTGGTTATGTGGCCAAGGATGGGATTGCTCTGCAAGGCCTCCATATTTTTTTTAGAGGAAATAAATGCTCCAAGTGGCATCCCTCCCCCTAAGGCTTTAGCAAGGGTGAGGATATCTGGTATCACTCCATATTTTTCGAAGGCAAACATTTTACCAGTTCTACCGAAGGCCGTTTGGACCTCATCAAATATCAACATTGCCCCAACCTGTGTGCATCGCTCTCTCACCTTTTTGAGGTAGCCGTTGATTGGGGTAACCACCCCCCCTTCACCCTGTACAGGCTCCATGATAACACATGCCGTCTGATTTGTGATTTTTTCCAAATCTTCTGCATTGTTAAAAACTATTTCACTTCTCATGGGAAGAAGGGGCCTAAATGCACTCTTCATTGCCTCGTTGCCCATGACACTCAATGCCCCATGTGTGGAGCCATGATAGCCATTTTTGCAACTGATAATCTCTCTCCTTCCTGTAACTCGCTTGGCCAATTTGAGAGCCCCTTCGTTGGCTTCACTCCCCGAATTAACATAATAAATCGACCTAAGGGACTCTGGCAATATCGATGAGAGAAGAGATGCATGAAGCACCTGAGGGGCCTGGACCATCTCACCATATACCATCAAATGAAAATAATTGTCAACTTGAGCTTTTACTGCATCAGTAACTTCTTTATTACCGTGACCAATGTTGCTCACAGATACCCCTGAGACAAGATCAAAATATTTTTTGCCCTCGGAATATAAAAAAACACCATCTGCCCTATCGACATTGAGTCCTATGGGGGCTGATGATGTTTGAGCGACATATTGAAAGAAAAGCTCCCTTAAATTGTAGGGCTTTTTTTCCATATATATTATTCGTTTTCGATATTTTCTTCAAACTCAGGGCTTACGAGGATTCTGCCACAATATTCACAAACAATAACTTTTTTATTCATACGAATATCGAGTTGTCTTTGAGGTGGTATTTTATTAAAGCAACCTCCACAAGCATCTCTTTTAACAGTCACTACTGCCAAATGGTTACGAGCATTAGAACGAACTTTATCATAAGCAACGAGCATCCTCTCGTCAATGTTTTTCTTCATCTCATTCAACTTTTTAACAAGTTGCTCTTCCTCTTTAGCAGTCTCTTCAATAATAGTTACAAGCTCTTTATTTTTATTTTCCAAGTCTATTTCTCTACCAGATAAGGTGATTTTTGCCTCTTCGACAAGGCTCTTTTTTTCAGCAAGACGAGCATTGTTTTCATTAATTCTCTTCTCTGCAAGCTCTACCTCAAGCCCTTGGAATTCGATCTCCTTTGATAATGAATCATATTCTCTGCTATTTTTAACATTATTCCTTTGATCTTCATACTTTGCAATAAGAGATTTAGCATTGAGCATATTTTCTTTCAATATAGCTACACCCCTTTCAAGATCTTTTGACTCAGTTTGAATTCTCGAAATGCGAGTTTTTAAACCCTCTATCTCGTCTTCAAGTTCTTTAACTTCCTCAGGTAATTCACCTCTTAAAAGATGAATTTGATCAATTTTGGTGTCTAATTGCTGTATCACATAAAGGGTATGAAGCTTTAATTCCATAGCTTCGGAGTCGTTCAACATCTTAGAAGCAGATACAAAAGTCTCTCTTCTATCTATAGGAGTGTCTATTTTCTTTTTTGTTGTAGCCATTTTTCAAAAATAATATACTAAATTTTTATTCTCAGCCATTTGGACGGCAAAGGTAGGAAATTTTTCTTTAACTATGTTATAGAATATTTTAACTATATCTATTTCACTCTCGTAATGACCTATATCTATAATCATTAAATCGTTATCTGACACAAAATCATGATATGTCATATCCCCGCAAATATATGCGTCAGCACCTATATCTTTTGCTTTTTGAACGAGAGAACGGCCACTTCCACCGCATAAAGCTACCTTACAAATCTGCTTAGTTGTAGGTTTTGAGGATCTCACCATTTTTAATGAAAATGCATTCTTAACCAAATCTACAAAGTCACAAGGAGAGAGGGGTTGTTGCAATGTGCCCACAACTCCAAGTCCTACATTTGCATCAAATTTATCTTCATCCAATATCTTTATATCATTCAAATTGAGCCTATTGGCCATTTGGCCACTTACTCCAGTTATTACTTTGTCTATATTGGTATGGGCGCTATACACTACGATATCATGCTTAATAGCAGTGATTATTGCTCTGCCTAGATCATTGTTAGGAGATATAGTTTTAATTCCACCAAATATCAATGGGTGATGTGTAATTACCATATCTGCATTTTTCTCAATTGCCTCCTCTATTAAAGAGGCAGTGCAATCAAAGCCTACAAGTAGAGATGAGACCAACTGATCTGGATCACCGATACAAAAACCTGCATTGTCCCACTCTTCTTGCAAAGAGAGGGGTGCATATTGTTCAATTATCTGTGCAATATCACGAGCTTTCATCATCAATCAAGTGATTTAGAAATTTCGAGCAGTTGATTTTTAATGGAATTCAACCTATTAGATATTTCAGTCATCTTATCTACACCTATCTTGTCTGATTTCATTTTTTGTCTTGCCCCTTCAAGAGTCAATCCCTTCTCTTTAACAAGGAAATAAATCGATTTAAGATTCTCAATATCCTGTTTCGAATAGCGTCTGTTCCCTTTTTTATTTCTTTGTGGTTTTATAAATTCTGGAAATTTATCGGACCAGAAGCGAATCAGAGAGGCATTTTCAGAAAACATATCGGCCACTTCACCTATAGTATAGACCTTGTCAATTTGCGTTTCTTTGTATGGCATATCTTTCAATTTTAAATTAATCTAATGATTGTCCCGTATTCAGTGCTATCATCAACATCTCACGATAGGATATTGGAGATAGTTCTGCAAAAAAATAATTAATAGGGTCTTGATATTTGTTATCTTTAATAACTTCGTAATGTAGATGAGGAGCAAAGGTCTTTCCTGACACACCAACTCTTCCAATGATACTACCTTGCTTAACCACACTACCCTTGCGAACCAATATGTCAGACAAATGTGCGTATGTCGTCATATATCCATTCCCATGATCTATAACTATCACATTTCCTTGGTCTGTCTTTGACTTTTTAACATTGTCAACTACTCCATTTGCTGTTGCTAAAACGGATGTACCTGTTGTAGTTATCAAATCTATTCCGTTGTGCTCATTCAAGGTTTTATAGAAAGGATGAATTTTTTTCCCAATTGATGCACCTGTTTGCATGACAGAAAAATTCTTAATTGGAGAAATAGAGGGAATATGATCAACTAAAAAGAGTGAGTCTTTTATTATATCACTTATTTCTCTTAAGTATTCATCACATATATCTGACTTTGTGGTCAATTTATCTAATGAATTTGCTGTATATCTTCCGATTACCTCTAAAGAGGTGGTATCAATCAAATCCAATTCATTTTTGTCATACATCATTGATAGCAATTGTGGCTTTGCGTTAAATATATCCTCATATATTTCCTGATCCCTGATTGTAAGATTATTAATCACCTGATCGACCAACTCCACTTTATCTTTCATTTGTTCATACTCTTTTTCATATACCCTATTCTCCATCAAATAATCTTTCTCCTTTTCAGTGTTAAAAAAGATTGCAAAAACGGCATAGTAGAGAATTGACAACACAACGACAGAGACCAAAATGACTACGCCTCTTTTGATATATCCCCAAATGGATACTCTTACTTCTTTTAATTTGAGTTGATCCCGGTCAAATTTATAACGTTTCATACCCCTTTTCTTACCAAAGGTGCATATTCAGCCATTGTAATTTCAGGATTGTAATAATTAAGTGGGTTGACAGGATTCCCTTTGTAAATCACCTCATAGTGAAGATGCAATCCTTTTGAACGCCCAGTAGAGCCCATTTCGGCGATATGATCACCTCTCTTTATTTTTTGATTTTCAAAAACAAACGAACCTTTTAAATGTGCATATCTTGTCTGATATCCAAACCCATGATCAATAATGATGTAATTGCCATATCCAAAGAAATTGAACCCAACTTTGGTAACTACTCCGTCTCCAGTTGCATAGACTGGCTCCCCCTTTCTGGAAGAAGAGATATCTATCCCTTCATGCATCCTATACACTTTTTTCTCCACTGGATCAAGTCTTACTCCAAAAAAAGAAGAGAGTTTGTTTCCAACTTTAGGGGCAATAGGACAAATAGAAGGAATGCACAATGCCATCAGTCCTGTGGTCTTAGAAACTGCAGAAACATCATCAAAAGATCGAGATTGTACGAAAGCTTTCTTCTGAACTATATCAATTTTTTTTGCATAACTGGTCAACAAACCAGAATGGTCATACTTTTCCAAATAGTCATATCTATCTACACCACCAAATCCAGCCTCTCTGACATCATCGGAGATCTCCTCCATTCCAAAGATGGGACGGTAAAGAGAATTATCCCTTAATTGTAATTCATTAAGAATATCATTGTCTTTGTTGAGCCTCTCGTCAAGTACTGCGATTTTAGAATGCCAATCTTGTAATTTTCTCTCCAAAAGCATAGCTTTAGGGGTTTTAAAATGAAAAACACCTGAGTACAAATAAAAAATCCCAAGAAAAGCTACAATACTAAAAAATAAATATACACTAAATTTTAGAAATTTTTTAGCAACAGATGCTTTATAAATCTCATATTCCAGAGTCTCAGGGTTAATTTTATAATGCTTTTTAGAGGCCATTTCAATCAAATTACAAGAAAGCAGTCGCAAATTTATATTATTTGTTTTAAAAATCCTATTTTTGTGCTCTATTTTAAGATGTAAAAAAATGACAACAAAAGATATCAGAGAAAAATTTCTTCAGTTTTTTGAGACAAAACAACACATGATTGTCCCTTCTGCTCCAATGGTTGTAAAAGATGACCCTACGCTGATGTTCACTAACGCTGGCATGAATCAGTTTAAAGACTGGTTTTTAGGAAACACCCCTATCAAATATCCGAGAGCTGCCGATGCTCAAAAGTGTCTTCGCGTAAGTGGAAAGCACAACGACCTTGAAGAGGTAGGTCATGACTCATATCACCACACGATGTTTGAAATGCTCGGCAATTGGAGTTTTGGCGATTATTTTAAAAAAGAGGCTATCGAGTGGGCATGGGAACTATTAACAGATGTGTATAAATTGGATAAGGAGAGGCTATACGTAACTGTTTTTGAGGGGGCCGAATCTGACAATCTCTCCGTTGACAGTGAAGCTAAGGAGATATGGAAAAAATTCCTTCCAGAAGATAGAATCATCCTCGGTAGCAAAAAAGATAATTTTTGGGAAATGGGGGAGACAGGCCCTTGCGGTCCGTGTAGCGAGATCCATATTGACCTTAGGGATGATAAAGAAAGGAGAGAAATCCCTGGTGCAGAGATGGTTAATAAAGGACACCATTTAGTGATAGAGATTTGGAATCTTGTATTCATCCAATACAACAGGAAGGCCAATGGACAACTCGAAGTTCTACCTAAAAAACATGTAGATACAGGTATGGGGCTTGAGAGACTTGTCATGGCCATCAATAACAACAAAAGCAATTATGATGGGGATATCTTTCAGACCCTCATTTCAAAAATTTCTGCAATGTGCGGAAAGAAATATAATGAATCCGAAGATGTTTCCGTGGCAATGAGGGTCATAGCCGACCACATAAGAGCCATTAGTTTTTCAATCTGTGATGGTCAATTACCCTCAAATGTCAAAGCTGGATATGTAATAAGGCGTATTCTTCGCCGCTCCGTGAGATATGGCTATACATTCCTCGATTTAAAAGAACCGTTTTTATGCAGATTGGTACCTACCCTTGTTGAAATAATGGGAGACGCCTACCCTGAGTTAAAACATCAAAAGAGCCTTATTGAAAAAGTCATTAAGGAGGAAGAAGATGCATTCTTAAGGACGCTCGACAAAGGGATCAAATTGATGGACAACATCCTTGATAAGAATAAAAAAACAAAAGAGGTATCGGGGAAGGATGCATTTGTCCTTTATGATACTTTTGGTTTTCCTATTGACCTTACAGAATTAATTGCCAAAGAACACGGCTACACCATAAACATCCCAGAATTCGAATCTGAACTTGGTAAACAAAAAGCTCGTGCAAGAAATGCAGCCTCAGTCGAAGAGGGTGACTGGGTAGAGATTTATCCTTTTACCTCTACAGAATTTGTTGGTTACGATGAGACTGAAACAGATCTTAAATTATTGAGATACCGAACAATAAAAGCAAAAAACAAAGAGTTATTCCAACTTGTATTTGACAAAAGTCCTTTTTATGCAGAAAGTGGTGGACAAGTGGGCGATATGGGGTATATTGTATCTCAATCGGGAGAAAAAATAACAATTCTCAACACAATAAAAGAGAACAACCTCAATATTCACATAGCTGAAAGGATACCCATCAATCCCACCGATATTTTCCATGGTATAGTTGACATCGAGAGAAGAAAGGACATTATGAGAAATCACTCAGCAACACACCTTCTCCACTACTCTTTAAGAAAGATACTTGGAACTCATATTGAACAAAAAGGCTCCTATGTCACTTCAGACTACTTCAGATTTGACTTTTCACATTTTGAAAAGATATCCGAAGATAACCTAAAAGATGTAGAGAGAATGGTCAACCGCCTTATACGGGAGGATTCTCATAAAGTGGAGATGAGGGATACCCCCATTGAAAAGGCAAAAGAGCTTGGGGCAATGGCCCTCTTTGGAGAGAAATATGGCAACTCAGTGCGTGTCATCAAGTTTGGTGATTCAGTAGAACTTTGCGGAGGTACACACGTTGAGTCAACTGGGAATATAGGAATGCTTAAAATAATTTCAGAAAGTGCCGTTGCTGCTGGGGTGAGGAGAATTGAGGCCACCACAGGGGCGCACGTAGAGGCCCTAATCGACAATCTTGAAAGTCAGCTTAAAATGGCAAAAGAGATATTTGGTAACTCACCAGATGTCCTCAACAGCATCAAAAAAATGATGAATGAAAATGACTTATTCCGCAAACAGATGGATGAGGTGGCAAGAGAGAGAATTGCCTCCCTTAAAAAGACCATCATAGAGGATTCAAAAGTTATCAACGGCATCAGAATATTCACCGCACGTGGGGTACTTAGACCAGAGATAATTAAAGACGTGGCATTCGAATTGTATCGTGAATTTAATGGAGCAATGCTCGCCTCGGCATATCAGACACATGACAACAAAGCATGCTTAGTGCTAATGTATACTGAAGATCTTGTTAAAGAGGGGGCAGATGCATCCAAAGACATCAAAGCAGCAGCCAAATTGATCAACGGTGGTGGTGGTGGCCAAAATTTCCTTGCAACTGCAGGAGGTAAAAATATAAATGGCCTTTCTGAAGCACTCCAGTTGATGATTGACACTGCAACGAAAGGGTAATTGATTGTGAAACGTATAGATAGATTCATACTCTCATCATTTTTAGGACCATTCATTATGATCTTTATGATCGTAGTGTTTATCCTGATGATGCAGTTCCTGTGGTTGTACATTGATGACTTGGTTGGAAAAGGGCTTAGCTTCTGGGTTATAATGGAGTTTTTAGGATGGGGTACTGGGACAGTAATTCCCCTTGCCCTACCATTAGCCACATTGATTGCATCCATCATGACACTTGGCAATATGGGTGAGAGCAATGAACTTCTCGCAATGAAGGCTGCAGGGATCTCATTAGGGAGAATACTTGTACCTTTAATCATCGTTTCAGCATTAATCAGCGTAGGTGCTTTTTTCATCTCAAACAATTTTATCCCTATCTCATACAACAAAATCTTCACCCTTCAGTACGATATAGGGAAGACAAAAGGAGAGATTAAAATCCCCACAGGGACATTTTATAACGGTATTGATGGCTATACACTCCGAATTGAGGAGAGAAATAAAAAAAGTGGAATGATGTACGATGTCATGGTGTATAACCATACGAGCCACAAAGGAAATATAAGCCTTGCCGTTGCCGACTCAGGTTCCATCAAATCCACCCACAACAAAAGTGCACTTATTTTCACCCTCTACAATGGAGTGTCATACGAGGAGACCAATCAAAGCAATATCAATGACACATCAAGAGTGTTGCAGAAGATCGAGTTCTCCAAACAAGAAGTAATCATCCCCCTTGAAAACTACGCATTTGAGAAATCAAACGAAGAGAGGTACGGCAATGAGATCATGGCTAAAAAGCTACAGACGCTCAGGCATGATAGAGACTCTATCAGTATCGTTCAACATGAAGTTTTAGATAGACAACACAAACGATTTGTATATGACTCAGACCACAAGTATGCAATACAACTTGATACAGCAAGAAATAAAGGATATTCAAGAAAATTGGAGTTAGATACGCTTTATAGTAAAATAGACAACGAACAAAAGGAAGATTACCTCTCTGAAGCAATTACGTCATTATCTCTACCTATCAACAAACTTGAAGCCTACGAGAGAGAATCCAACCAATATACATTCTCCCTCAGAAGAATTGATCTTGAGTCCTTCAGAAAATTCGCCCTCTCTTTTGCTTGTTTCGTATTCTTTTTCATCGGAGCACCACTTGGGGCAATTATCAGAAAAGGGGGACTCGGCACCCCAGTTATAGTATCATCCCTCTTCTTCGTCCTCTATTGGGTAGTCGATATCACTGGAATCAAACTTGCCAGAGACGGAGTGATCACCCCAGCTTTAGGCGCATTTATATCTACTTTGGTATTGATGCCTATCGGGATATTTCTCACATGGAAATCAACAAAAGATTCTTCTCTGTTCAATCCTGATACATACATTGCCAAGATTAAAAAATTCTTTAAACAATTTCAAAAAGGAAAAATGAAATATCACAATAAGGAGCTGAGGATCGTATTTATGGGGACCCCTGAATTTGCAGTAGGCTCACTCTCTGCCCTATTAGAGAATGGATACAATGTTGTCGGGGTAGTAACAGTCCCTGACAAGCCAAGTGGTAGAGGTCAAAAAATAAATCAGAGTGAAGTCAAGGAGTATTTAGCTATAAATAATGAGGATATCCCCATTTTGCAGCCAGCATCCTTGAAAGACCCTCTATTTTTAGAAGAACTCTCCTCACTTAAAGGTGATTTATTCGTGGTTGTTGCCTTCAGAATGTTACCCAAAGTGGTATGGTCAATGCCTCGATTGGGAACATTCAATCTACACGCCTCACTCCTTCCAGAATACAGAGGGGCCGCCCCTATCAACCACGCAATTATCAACGGAGAGTCAAAAACAGGTGTCACTACATTTCTCCTCGATGAGAGGATTGACACTGGATCAATTCTTTTTCAAGAAGAAATGCCGATTGGAGAAGATGATACCTTTGGTGAGGTATATGAAAAATTGATGCAAATAGGGGCAAAGCTCCTCCTCAAAAGCGTAGATGCAATTGCAGAGGGACATATCACCCCTCTTCCACAGAAAGAGGGGCACCACGGTGCTCCAAAAATCACTAAAGAGACAGGCAACATCGATTGGAGCAAATCCTCCTTGGAGATTCACAACTTAATCAGGGGGTTAAATCCTAACACCGCCACCTCTTCCAAGTCTAAATCATACCCAGTAGCCCATTCGCTCCTTTCAATCGAAGGAAAGCTCCTTGAGGTGAAGATATTTAAAGCAAGGCCTTTGTTCTGTAACACATACCTCAAAGGAGAGGAGAATGGAAAAGTCTATTCTGATGGCAAAAAGATGATGTGTGTGAAATGTGGAAAAAATGAAATTGAAATTCTTGAAATCCAAGTTGCTGGTAAAAAAAGAATTAACATCAAAGATTTTCTTGTAGGATACCACACAGAGTGGAAAGAGGTGAACTTTATTTTTAAAAATGAATAAAATAATCAATTATATAATTTTAGCAGACGGAGAGTTTCCAAAAAGTGAGAGGACATTGGGACTGCTAAAAAAGGCCGACATAATAGTGTGTTGCGATGGGGCAGTGGACAACCTAAAAAATATCAAGATTCCAGACTTGATTGTGGGTGATATGGACTCAATAAGCCACGAAGATGCAATCAGATTTAAAGATATTATCAGACACTATCCTGACCAAGAGTGCAATGATATGACTAAGGCCTTTCAAGTTGTTATAAATGAATTGATTACCCCTGAACAACTATTCGAAATCACAATATTAGGGGCCACAGGCAAGAGAGAGGACCACACAATAGGCAACATATCATTGTTGCCAGGTTACACCAAGGAGTTGACAAGACTTTATGGAAAAAATGGTTCAATAAAGATCGTCTCAGAATATGGAGAATTTGTCTCCATATTTTCTTCTACTGTATTTGACAGAAGGATAGGGACAAAGGTCTCCATTTTTTCTTTTGATCCCACAATTAAGATTATTTCCGAAGGGTTAGTGTATCCAACCGAAAACGTCATATTTGATGCTTGGTGGAAAGCCACATTAAATGTCACTTCGAAAAGGGTATTCTCACTTATTTTAAGCCATAGCGCACCTATAATAATATATTTTTCTTATGACATTTGAATTAATCTGCACAGACAAAAATAGTAATGCACGTTGTGGAAAGATAACCACCGACCACGGCCAAATAGAAACTCCGATTTTTATGCCTGTTGGGACCGTTGGTTCTGTCAAAGGTGTATATCACAGAGATTTAGAACAGGACATTAAGGCACAAATCATCCTTGGCAACACTTACCACCTCTTTTTAAGACCTGGGCTCGACATCCTCAAACAAGCAGGAGGGTTACACAAATTTATCCATTGGGACAGGCCCATCCTCACAGATAGCGGAGGGTTTCAAGTCTTCTCCCTTGCTGCCAATAGAAAGCTCACCAGCGAAGGATGCACGTTCCGCTCACATCTCGATGGTTCCAAACACACATTTACCCCTGAAAACAATGTAGATACACAACGGATCATCGGTGCAGACATAGTGATGGCACTTGATGAATGTACCCCTGGCAATGCAGATCACCGCTACGCCGAGAAATCCTTGGACCTCACCGAGGCATGGCTCAAGAGGGGTGTTTCCCATTTTGACAGCACAGAGCCACTATATGGCTACAGTCAGACATATTTCCCAATTGTGCAGGGGTGTGTTTATCCCGATTTAAGGAGAAGGGCCGCCGAATTTGCCGCTTCACTTGGAAGAGAGGGATATGCCATCGGAGGACTCTCTGTTGGAGAACCGACAGAAAAGATGTATGAAATGATAGAGGTAGTTCACCCTATATTACCTAAAGAGAGACCCCGCTATTTGATGGGTGTAGGCACACCAGCAAATATACTTGAAGGGATTGCAAGGGGTGTTGACATGTTTGACTGCGTGATGCCAACACGCAATGGTCGCAATGGAATGCTTTTTACATGGGATGGAATGATCAACATTAGGAATAAAAAATGGATGGATGATTTTAGCCTTATCGACGAAAAAGGGAGTTCATTTGTTGACAATTTTTATTCAAAAGCTTACCTTCGTCATCTATTTATTGCAGGTGAGATGCTTGCTGCCCAGATTGCAAGTGAGCACAATCTTGCATTTTACTTAGATTTGGTAAAGAGTGCCCGCAGACATATCATCGAAGGGGACTTCAATACTTGGAAAAATGAAACGATAAAGAGGTTAGAGACAAAACTATAATATCACCGATGATGAAAAAACTGAGGTTATCTATAATCGATAAATATATCATAAAAAAATTCATTGGGACCTACCTGGTCGCTTTGCTTCTGATTATAGGTATAGTCATCATCTTCGACATAAGTGAGAAAATTGACAATTTCGTCGACAAATCTGCACCACTCTCCGAGATAGTTTTTGACTATTATATCAATTTCGTCCCCTATTTCATGAATATGTTCAGCCCCCTATTCGTATTCATCACTGTTATATTTTTTACCTCTAAACTCGCTGCAAATAGCGAGATTATAGCTATGCTATCAGGAGGAATCAGCTTTAAAAGATTGATGCGTCCCTATTTTATATCTGCTTTTTTCATCTTCATTTTCAGTTTGACACTCAATTTATTCATCATTCCACCAGCTAATAAGGTGAGAATAGATTTTGAACAGAAATACATTGATGGAGGGATGTTTTACAATACTAAAAGAGATATCCACTACCAAATATCACCAGGTCAGTTTGCTTATGTTGAGTCTTTTAGTACATGGAACAACACGGCTTTCAGATTTACACTCGAGTCCATTGAAGATAATAAGATTATCTCAAAATTAAGTGCACAGACGGCTGCATGGGATAGCACTATCAACGGATGGAAATTAAAGAATTATTTCATCAGAGACTATATCGCAGGGGCAGAGAGAATCCGATCTGGAGATGAGCTCGACACAGTTATCAATCTCCATGTTGAGGATTTCTATCGTAAGGAGAAGAGTATGGGGTCACTCAAATATGGAGAACTAAGATCGCTCATCGCCACTCAAAAAATGAGAGGAGACAGTATGATCAAATACTCTCTCATCGAACTGAACACAAGATTTGCAGTACCTTTTTCAGCATTTATCCTCACCTTAATAGGTGTTTCCCTCTCTTCAAAGAAACGCAGAGGAGGCATCGGGATCAATCTGGGTATAGGGATTGCCCTTAGCTTTTCATATATACTTTTCCTAAGGTTCAGTGAGATGTTTGTCATAACAGACACCCTTCCACCAAACATAGCACTATGGCTGCCAAACTTTATTTATGCAATAATAGCAACCGTACTCTACAAAATAGCACCGAAATAGAAATAGATTAGATTTTCTTTTTGATTGCTGACAACATATCATCAACCATAGCGTCAATGTCCCATTTAGGATTCCATCCCCACTCTTTTCTCGCACAGGAGTCGTCCATCTTGTTTGGCCAAGATGCTGAGATTTGCGCCTTTACAGGATCTATCTTATAATCAAATGTAGCTGAAGGGATACGCTGTTTGATTTTGTCGAAAAGCTCAGTTGGAGTAAAGCTCATACAAGTAATATTGAAAGCGTTGCGGTGTATCAGTTTAGAAGGGTCAGCTTCCATAAGTTGAGTAGTAGCTTGGAGGGCATCGGGCATATATAGCATATCCATATATGTGTCTTCAGGAACTTCGCATGTATAATGCCCCTTCTTCAATATCTCATAAAAAACCTCAACTGCATAGTCAGTTGTACCACCACCAGGAAGTGCTCCATTGGAAATAATGCCAGGGAAACGGACGCTTCTCGTATCAACACCAAATCTCGTGAAATAATAATCTGAAAGCATCTCTCCAGTCACTTTGCAAACTCCATAAATAGTATTGGGGCGCATAACTGTATCTTGAGGGGTGTTGTCATGAGGGGTATTATTACCAAAAGCTCCTATTGAACTTGGTGTAAATAGGGATAGCTTATTCTCCTTGGCCAATGTAAGAGAGTTAAGTAAAGCCCCCATATTGATCTTCCAAGCCAATTCGGGATTCTTCTCCCCCGTAGCAGAAAGAAGTGCCACAAGATTGAATACAGAATCGATTTTGTACTTTTTAACAGCCTCTCCAAATGAGTTCAGGTCTAAAGCATCCATTTTTACAGCAATGGCTGATTTGCTCAATTTTTCAACCATTTCGTCCTTCAAGTCAGCAGCTACGACATTGTCATGACCATAATTCTTTTGAAGATGAGGAACAAGCTCTGTCCCAATTTGTCCACCAGCTCCAAGCACTAAAATTCTTTTCATATATATATTACTTTTATAATAACGATTATTACCTTACATATTATTATGCAAAAGTAATACTTTTATCAATTTTTCTTCTTTTTTTTAATAATAAATAAGAAATCAATAGTTATGAATCAATTTGTTCAAATACTAACAGCCTATTCATGAACATTGCAATAATTATCTTTATATTTGTTGAGATAGTTATTATAAATATGCCGATTATCTCAAAAAATGACTTCATCACCTCTCTTGGATCGTGCTTCTCATCTGAAGTGGCAGCACTAATGATTGAAGATGGGTATAATGTATCCATCAATCCTTTTGGAGTACTATACAATCCAGCATCTATATATAATTCAATGCGTTGGCTCTGCTCTGATAGATTGTTTACAGAGGCAGATGTGGTGGAGAGGGACCCCAACTATGGAGCTAAAAAATCTGCCACCCAATCTACTTCCCAACCACCACAAGCATCTACAAATCTCCATCGAAGCATTGCCCCCTGCACCAGAGGATATGTCTCTTTCTACCATCACGGGAGCTTCACAAGGGGGACAAAGGGGGAATTTCTTGAAAATGCCAATGAACATCTGCATAGTGCACGTCAACATTTTGCCAAATCAAAATGGATATTTATCACCCTCGGCACTTCGTGGGTATTTCACCACATAGAGAGAGATCTCATCGTCTCGAACTGCCATAAGCACCTTGCGAAAGAGTTTAAAAGGGAGTTTCTTCCTCTCGAAGAACAGGCATCCCTACTTGCCAAAATGGTAGAAATGGTGCCACCGACCACTGAGGGGGAAGAGAGGCAATGGATTTTCACCGTCTCCCCCATTCGGCACTTAAAAGATGGGCTCCACAACAACCAACTCTCTAAAGCTACACTGCTGCTTGCCATCGATACACTCTGCCAGCAATTTGCTAATGTCCGCTATTTCCCATCATATGAAATCATCATAGATGAACTCAGGGACTATTCCTACTTCGAAGAAGACACCGCTCACCCCACAAAAGAGGCCGTGAAATATGTGTATGAGAGATTTAAGAACTCTTACTACTAACCTGGCTTGCTACTATCATAGCTTGTTACGAACCCTATTTGCTACGAACCTGGCTTTGTGACTAAATCCACGGTTTTGTGATCTACATAACCATTGTACTCCTTTTGATAATTGGGTACATCTATAATTAATTTTAGATAATGCTCAAAAAAAAGATATTGTCAGAAATTGACAAAGAGACAAACTACTTTTGCACTCTTTAATTATAAAAAACGATTACACATAACCTTTTTAGATTATGATAAAAGTATGTAACTTTATAGGAACTTAAATAACAATCTATGAGATTCAAATTAACATTAGAAGTCGATAAAAAACCGTTTGGAAATAGCCTGCCTATCAATTATCAATATGAACAATCTGCTTTAATTTACAGGATATTGTCAAGAGCTAATGCAGATTATGCGACTTGGTTGCACGCAAATGGTTTTAGTAAAACTGGTTCATGGAAGAGATTTAAATTGTTTACCTTTTCAAGACTTCAAATCGAGAGATTTCAAAT
>CAZSLC010000014.1:0-48420 GCA_964607675.1 uncultured Muribaculaceae bacterium | reverse complement strand
GGTGTTGACCACGAGGTGGAAATTTTTGAGGCACCAAAAGAGTTTCATGTTGATTCACACATGCTTGGAGAAGAGTTGCATGAGATGTTTGCCAATGATGAAAAGGATAAACTCAATGTATCTGTTGTTGCTACTGGGAAAGCGGCAGAACATTCGCTGATTGGGATGTTGAATTTCACTTTTTACGATGTTAAACGTAAGAAAATCCGTTTGAAACAAGCTGGAAGAGGGGGGATTGGTACACTGCTCCGTCAGAAAAATGTAAGGGCCATTGTGGCAAAGGTCCCCAGGGTATCTGGGAATCTCAATAATGTTGTTGACATGGAGTCTATTATGGAGAGAGGTAAGAGGATTCAAAAGGAAATGAGGGATCTTGATGACATTCAATGCCAAATGAGAAAAGTTGGAACTGCACACTTGATGGGGGTTATGGAAAAATATGATATTCTTCCTGTGATGAATTATAAGTATGGTGACCATAAAGATTGTCCGAAGATTGATTTGAATGAGTGGAAGAAATGGTTTACTCAGGGTGTTCCTGATGGTTGTTGGATAGGTTGTGCGATGCAGTGTGCTAAAGGGGTAGATAATTTTGAATTATTGACTGGCCCATACAAGGGACAGAAGGTGATAGTAGATGGCCCTGAATATGAGACAGCTGCAGCACTTGGTTCTAACGAAGGGGTGTTTGATCCTCGTAATATTATTGAACAAAACTTTTATTGTGACACATATGGTATTTGTACTATCTCATGGGGTAATATAATGGGCTTTACAATGGAGTGTTGGGAAAATGGCATTTTAAATAGTGAACGTACTGGAGGATTGGATTTTACATGGGGCAATGGGGAGACTGTATTGGAATGTATGCACCAACTCGCAAGGGGAGAGGGGTTTGGTTTGGTAGTAGGTATGGGAGTTAAAAAGATGAAGGAGCTATTTATTAAAAATGGTTGGGGAGATGCTAAGTTCCTCAACGATATTGCAATGGAAAATAAGGGAATGGAGTATTCTATGTATATTCCGAGGGAATCTCTTGCTCAACAAGGTGGATATGCTATGACAAATAAAGGACCACAACATGATGAGGCTTGGCTTATTTTTATGGATATGGTTAACAATGCTATCCCTACATTTGAGAATAAGGCAGAGGCTCTTCACTATTTTCCAATGTTTAGAACTTGGTTCGGATTGGCTGGATTCTGTAAATTGTGCTGGAATGATGTCGAACCAGCAGACAATGCAACCACAGATGAGCCTTCAAAAGTTCCTGAACATGTTGATAATTATGTAACTGTGTTTAAGGCTGTGACTGGGAGGGAGTTTGATAAGGAGGAGATGATAAAAATGTCAGAAAGAGTTTATACCTTCCAAAAAATATTTAATATTAGGTTGGGATATGGTCTTAGAAAGGACGATGCTCAACCATATAGAGCTTGTGGTCCTGTTACTTTTGAGGAATATACCTCAAGAGAGGAAAAATATGATAAACAACTACATGATGTAATAGGACTTGATACTTCTAAGATGACATTGCCAGAAAAATATAGTGCACTTCGAAAATATCGAGAAGAGAGGTATGAAGGGCTTCTTGATGCTGTTTATTTGAGAAGGGGATGGAATAAAAACGGAGTACCTACTCTTGATTTCTTAAAGAGAATCGGAATGGATACCCCTGAATTGGTTGAGGTGGTCAGACCTTTGCAGTAATCGTGATCAAAAAGTAGTATGATTGGGCATCACAGTGTGATAAGTCTTATTCCGTGTTTGTTGTATTCACAAAGAGTTTTTTTCTCTATTACTACTTTTTTATCTTTAGCTGATGCGTGAATGAAGTGTAGTTGGCCATTATATATGTAGGACAATCCAACATGGGTAATATCCAATCCTTCAATATTTGAGACGAAGCAAATAATATTGCCATTCCCTATCACAGGGGCAATTTCACATACCTTTCCTTTGGGGATGTAGTAGAATGGGGAGATGGATGAGAGCCTTTTTTCGATGATCCCAATTTTTCGAACCATATCATCACTATCCCGAAGCTGGGGGTAGCTATTTGGATGAGTAGTCATAAAAAAGAACTCTTGATGCAATGGAACACCATATTTATCACTAATCTCTTTTATAATACCGCGTTTTTCATTTTGCTTTATCCATTCTGAAGTGTAATGTATCCTTGAGTCGTAATTATTTATCATCCCATCTCTGTACCTCATGGATTTGATGTTTTCACAGTAGGCTTCGAATGTGGGTGTCGTAGTTTTGATGGTCTGTGCTAAGGCTAAACACATTTCTACAAAGAGAATGCAGTCTGTTTCTCTGAGATTGATTATTAGTTCCTCTTTTTCTCGGTTTTGATCGAGAGTATTGGGGGTGTAGGGGGTATCTATGAAAAATGTAGCGATGTGTGTGATCAACTCTTGGGGTGATTGAGATTTGTAAGGGGTTGCATATTCTACTAATTTATTGAATATGTCTATGTCTGTTTGGGTATAGTTAATCTCTTGTGCCATTATCTGAAGTGGTAAGGAGATTAAAACGAGCAAATTGAGAAGTTTCATATATAATTTAAAATAAAAGGTGAGACGATAAGCCGAATTCTGTACTCATAATAAATTACAAGCCTCTATCATTTATCTAAGCAGCCTACCCCCTAACATCGAGCGAGCAGCCCTTAACTGTTAGTATATTTGGCCTTGCAGGTCGCAGGGGCGTACCTAAATTATGTTGCCATAAATTTAGCGTGGGCTTTTACCCCACATTTTCACCCTTACCCTAAGGCGGTTGTTTTCTGTTACACTCACCGTAAATTTACACCTACCTATGCTTTCCATAGTGCGATGCTCTTCCCTGTCCGGACTTTCCTCTACTTTTGTCAAGTAGCGATAGAGTGTCTCACCTATTATTTCGCAAAATTATATATTTTTTTCGATCTCTTTACTAATTCTTTTTGTTAAAATGCAATCTTTGTGACATTGCATGTCATAGTTCCATATTCTTGCTACACAATAGTTTGCATGTTTGCATCCACTTTCAGTACAAGTCCCATCTTTGAGTTTGTTGACAAAATAGGGATCATATACGAGGGGACGTGCCATCTCAACAAATTCAAAACCAGCGTTTAGCACTTTGTCAATTGTCTTCATGGAGTTAACTCCTCCTACAAAGGCTAATGGTATCTTAATCTCTTTCCTGAATTTCACAGCATCATCAAAGAAGAAGGCCTCCTTAAATGGCTCGTTTTTTATCATCATTTTTCCAAAAATAGATATTCCGATTTTTAGCCACCACAAGGACTTCCAAGGCATGTATCCTGTCAATGTCCTTATTGGCATTGCCCCTTTCATAACGTACATGGGGGCTTTGCTTACGAAGCCTCCACTTAGTACAAGGCAGTGAGCTCCACACTCTTCTAATTTCTTAGCTACTTCGATGCAATCTTCCACACCAAGTCCTTTTTTGAACCCATCACTTGTATTTGTTTTGACTAATACGGCAATTTTGTCTGATGCCGCCTCCATGACCTCTTTCATTACCATCTCCATGAATAGCATCCTGTTTTCCAACGATCCACCAAATTCATCTTTTCTATGGTTGGTATAGGGTGATAGAAATTGGGATATCAGATAGCCATGACCAGCATGAATCTCTACAGCGTCAAAGCCTGATTTGATGGCAAGCCTTGTGGCATTTCCAAAATCTTTAGCAATGGAAATTATCTCCTCTTTTTTTAAGCCGTGGACAAAGGTGGGGGAGTAGAGGTTGAAGCCTGAACTTGCCCCTACTGGTCTTTGTCCGCAGTACATTCGATGGGACATATTGCCGCAGTGACCCAATTGGATGCACGCTTTTGATCCCTCTTTGTGGATTGCATCGGTAAGTTCTTTTAGCCCTGGAACAATATCTTCTCTCATCCATAGTTGTCGGTGAAATGATAATCCACTTTTGCTAACTGCAGCATAAGCAACTCCAGTCATTCCAACCCCCCCCCTTGCAACGGAGGTGTGATAATCAATTAGTTGTTGAGAGGGATTGTGATTTGGGCACATACCTTCGTAGGCTGATGCTCTGATGGTTCTGTTCTTTAATTCGATAGGACCTATTTTGTATGGAGTAAAAAGCATTTTATTAGTATATAAAAGGAATTAGTCTTTTTCTTTTTAGAGATGTAAATTCTTCTCCAAATTCTTGAGAATATTTTTCATATAGAGAGTTGGCTCTTGGTGCAAGGTTGGCAAATGTCCAGATGCAAAATACTGCCCCTGGGATTGACCAAGTAAGGATGGCAAAGCCAAACCATTCGGTAATCTCGCCAAAATAATTGGCAGATGAAACATATTTGAACATCCCACCTCGAGGTATGTAGTGTTTGGTGTCACCTGGCTTGCGTAGATGTCTAATTATATAGTCTGATTGAAGGTTGATAACCATCCCTGCAATAAAAATGAGTGTACCCACTATAAATTGGGGAGAGTACAACCATGCCACTGTGTATGTATCCTCTGGAGAGTAGTAGTATAACCACCCCCCTTGCATGTATGCATTTGCGAGATTAAATACAATGCCCATTGCTATGATGGATATAGGCATCCTGCTCTTGCCTTTGATTAAAAATGGGAATATGAGAGATCTTTGGAGATAATGTGTTAAAAATAGTAGGGATATGACAATAATGGCTGGATTTTTTATTCTATCGGAAAAAGACATCATTACTATCATGGCTATAAATACGGGTAACTCCATAATGACCCAACCAATTTTGTTTGGAATAGTAGGACCCCATTTTGAATTTCTTAAGAAACCATATCCTGCTTTAAAATATTGAAGTGCTAAATATACGACGACTGCCAATGCAGTCATTATTTCGAGAACGATTCTGAAAGTTTGATTGTCCACTATGGTTTAAGTTTAATTGTCATTTGGAAGATGTTGCATTCTCCAATCTTTCCATCAATAAAATAATAGTTATCGGACGGCAAAGATAGGAAAAGATCTATAATATCGTGAAGTTTGGATTCATGGTTGAAATTGATTTGATACTCTTCTATTTCTTTGTTAAGAAGCATGTCTGTATCGATACAATCAAGTGCCCACTCCACATATTTTGCGTTATTGGTGTGTAAATTAAAGTCCACATCGGAGTAAAATACCTCTTTACTTCTGATGTAAGTCGAATTTTGTGGAGAGATAAGTTTTTGACAAGGTTGAGCAATGGCATTATTTATGGAAGCTGATGAAAGGGCACTCTCTCCAATGATATGATCTACCCGTTGCATTTTTCTATTTTTCACATTGAGTATTAGCCATGAACTAGTAGATAATACCATTGGAGAATTATCTTCGATGGATCTGATATCAAAATCTCTTAGAGAAAATATACCATTTATCCCTTTGTGCCAAGTACTGAGTTTCACTTTTTGCTCCCATTTGGGATGTGAAATGAATATTACCTTCATTCTTGATAAAACCCAAACACAATCAAATTGGATTAGATCTTTGTATCCAAATTGTAAAGAGCAAGCGTGATCATTTGCTATTTCTTGGGTGGCGCACATTAAAGAGTATGCGCGGTAATTTTTGTTGAAATCGACCTCTGTACTCTCTATAGTTTTAATGTTACTATAATCCTGCATCTTCAAGAGCTTTAATTGTTTTCTCTCTTCCCATTTCAACAATCTCTTCGTATTTGAAAAATTCAAGTGTGCTAAATGCATTTTTGGGAATCCTAATCAGCAAATCTGGAGGATATAATGCAATGGTCCTCTCAGAATTTTTTTCTATCATCATGCCAAAAGATTCAGAAAGGATATCGTAGTAGTTCATTGACTCCTCTTTCTCTTTTTTATCACGATTTAAAAAAGAGATATGAATGTTATATTTTTCAAAAAAACTATTTTCTTCTTCCCTCTCTTCCTTGGTTTTTTCTTGTAATTTAGTGTTGTTGTGTAGATAGGGGGCATTTAAATCTACAGCGACTAATAAATCACCAGGGACTCTTTTTACTAAATTTATAGGAATGGGATTGACTACCCCTCCATCGATCATAAGCAAATTGCCCTCTTTTGAAGGCTTGAAAAGGGATGGAATGGAGATAGAAGCACGGATGGCCTTAAATAGATCTCCCTTATTAAAAATGACTTCTTTCCTGTTTCTTATGTCGGTTGATACGGCTGTAAATGGGATTGGTAAATCTTCAATTTTTTTGTCTGGTACTATTTTTTTTAATTCATCAATTATTTTTTCCCCTTTAACTATACCATTAGAACTGAGGGTGAAATCCATCAATGATATAATTTTCATTTTATCGATTGTCTTCATCCACTCTTTGAAGGCATCTAACCCACCTGCTGCATAGATACCGCCAACCAGAGCCCCCATTGACGCTCCCGCGATAGAAGATATTTCATATCCCCTCTCTTGAAGTACTTCAATTGCACCTATATGGGCGAGTCCTCTTGAGCCACCGCTGGCAAGTACTAAGGCAACTCTTTTTCCCATTGCTATTTTTTTAGTTTACTTTCAATTAAATTTATTAATTTGTCAAAGTGCTCTTCATCATATCCTTTGGCACTGTATATGATTGTTCCATCTCTATCGATAAGGAAGTTGCGGGGGATGCTGCTTTTTGCATATTGATTATATATTGCCCTTTGTGGGTCTAAACCAACAGGAAAATCTATCCCCATCTCTTTGAATTGAGTCATCTTCTTTTCAACTACAGCTCTCTCTTCCCCTCTGGAGATTGGAAGGAGAACAAATTCTTCACCTTTGAATCTATTGACGATTTTTTCGGGTAGTGCTTTGAATTCTTCATTGCATGGAGGGCACCAAGTTGCCCAAAAAGTGAGGAGGACAATTTTACCCTTCAGGCTGGATAGGGATATTTTTTCTCCAGAGAGCATTTCTACTTCAAAATCGGCAGCTTTGTCGCCAACAAGTAGCACTGCGGCAGTGTCTTTAACTTCAATTTCAGTTGAGGCTTTAGAGGATTGAACCCCATCTTTTTTTGGTGAATTATTACATCCTTGATTCAAAAAGATACAACAAGAGAGGGCTAAAAGCAGTAGTAGGTAAGATGTTTTTTTCATAATAAAATAGTATTTTTATTGGTGCGAATATAGTTATTATTTGTGAAGTTTGTATTTTTAAATAACTTTGTACCCCCGTATAATAACACTTAATCACAAAAACATTATGTCTGTAAAATATATCTTCGTTACGGGTGGCGTTACTTCTTCTCTTGGAAAAGGAATAATATCGGCATCGCTTGCAAAGCTTCTACAATCAAGGAATTTGAGAGTAACTATTCAAAAATTTGACCCATATTTAAATATTGATCCTGGAACGCTTAACCCGTATGAGCATGGTGAGTGTTATGTTACCGAAGATGGCGCGGAAACGGATCTTGATCTTGGGCATTATGAGAGATTTTTAGGTGTTTATACCTCTAAGGCAAACAATGTAACTACAGGTAAGATATATAAAACTGTAATTGAAAGGGAGAGGCAGGGTGCCTACCTTGGAAAGACTGTCCAGATTATCCCACATATCACTGATGAGATAAAGAGAAGGATGTTGCTTCTTGGTAAGAGCGGTAAATATGATGTTATTATCACAGAAATAGGGGGGACGGTTGGAGATATTGAATCCTTACCATTTATCGAGGCTGTGCGTCAGCTTCAATGGGAGTTGCCTGATGAAGATTGCCTGGAAGTCCATTTGACCCTTGTTCCATACCTAAGTGCAGCTAAGGAGTTGAAAACGAAACCTACCCAACACTCAGTAAGGATGCTCCAACAAAATGGAGTTCAACCCGATATTATCGTTTGTCGTACAGAAAAGCACCTTCCATTGGATTTGAAGAAGAAGGTAGCTTTGTTCTGCAATGTTAGGCAAAATGCCGTGATTGAGTCAATAGATGCTAAGACTATATATGAGGTGCCAATTTTGATGCAAAATCAAAAATTGGATGAAATTGTCATTTCGAGATTGAATATTGAAGGACTTCCAGAGCCAAACATGAAGAAATGGGAGGATTTCTTGGCAAAATTGAAGAGACCAAACGACACTATTACTATTGGTCTTGTTGGAAAATATGTGGAGCTTCAAGATGCATATAAATCTATCCTCGAATCATTCATTCATGCAGGTGCTGCAAATGAGGCTAAGGTCAATATCGTTCCAATTAAAAGTGAGGATTTAGATGGTGATGATGTACAATCTTACTTTGAGAAGATAGATGGTATTTTGGTAGCACCAGGATTTGGGGAGAGAGGAATGGAGGGTAAAATAGAGGCAGTGAGGTACGCTCGTGAAAATAATATTCCATTTTTCGGTATCTGCTTAGGGATGCAAATGGCTGTTATTGAATATGCCAGAAATGTAGCGGGACTCCGTGATGCTAAAACAACAGAAATGGATGCAAATGCAAAAGTCCCTATAATTGATTTAATGGCAGACCAGAAAACAACTACAATTAAAGGTGGAACAATGAGACTCGGGGCATATAAATGTGAGATTGAGGAGGGGACACTTGCCCATAGAATCTATAATTCATCATTGATCTCTGAAAGACATAGACATAGATATGAACTCAACGATGAGTATCTGAGTACTCTGGTTGATGCTGGCTTGGTGGCAAGTGGGAAAAATCCAGATACAGGACTTGTTGAAATTGTGGAGTTGCCAAATCATCCTTTTTTCATAGGGGTACAATTCCATCCCGAACTAAAAAGTACACCTGAAACGCCACATCCTATTTTTGTTGCTTTTGTAAAGGCTGCTATTGAGTATTCGAAAAGTAAAAAATAATTGTTGATGAACGGCACTCTGTTAGTATTATTGTCCTCTCTTCTTTTACTCACATCCAATGATAGTATGGTGCAGAAAAAGGGTGTGCAGTCAATTGATTACAGAGTGGTTGCTTCATTGAATCACGATTCGTCTGCATATACTCAAGGGCTTTTTATACATGATGGGGTCATGTATGAGAGTACAGGACAGTACGGAGAGTCTTCATTTCGTAAAGTTGACATTAATAGTGGGAGAGTGTTGGAATATGTCCCCTTTGATAGCAAGTATTTTATTGAAGGTTCTTGTTTATTGGATGGCAGATTGTATATTTTGACATGGAGGGAGAGTTTATGTTTTGTTTATGATATAAATTCTCTAAAAAAAATAGGTGAACTGAGAAACCCATATGAAGGATGGGGCATTACAACAGATGGGAAGGATTTAATAATGAGTGATGGGTCATCTAATTTGCACTTTATGGACCCCCTCTCTTTTATGGAGAAAAAAACTGTAAAAGTGAAGTTGAATGGGAAGGAGGTAACATTTATTAACGAATTGGAATATATAAATGGAAAAATATGGGCAAATGTCTATTTAAAAGATGATATTTTGGTGATTGATCCAAGCACGGGGGTAGTGGAGGCTGTTATGAATTGTAATAATCTCTTACCTCGAAACTTAAGAAAACCAAATACAGATGTTTTGAATGGGATTGCTTATGATGAAGTAAATAATTATATATATTTAACAGGAAAGTATTGGCCAAAAATTTATAAGATAAAAACAAATTTTATTAAATAATATACATACTAATTTTTAAATTAGGGGGTGCTCTAAAGGGCTGAGATTATACCCACATAACCTGATGCAGATAATGCTGCCGTAGGAAGTGTAGATTCTCAATTTATCTTTACTACATCCCCGCAGTAAATAAAATGAAAAGATTTTTTATTTTTTGCGGGTTAATTTTTTTACAATTTAACCTTTTTGCTCAACAAGTGGAGCCGATTATTCTTGATAGCGTCATTGTGTCAGGAAATAAAGCTACCAGTAAAACACCAATCTCTTTCACATCGGTCACGAGGGGAGAGCTTGCCTCATTTGCCCCTAATAATTCTCTACCTGTACTACTCAATTTGCAGCCTTCAGTGGTTGCAACCACCGAAGCAGGAAGTGGCCTTGGATATTCCAAATTGTCGGTGAGAGGAAGTGATGCTACAAGGATAAACGTCACTCTTAACGGAGTTACTATCAATGATGCAGAATCTCAGGAGGTGTTCTGGGTAAATATCCCTGCCCTCTCTTCGATATTGCAGTCGGTACAGCTACAGAGGGGAATTGGTACTTCGATGAATGGAACTGGCTCTTTCGGAGGGAGTATCAACATGCAAACACTGTTTTCTGCGCCGAAGCCATATGGAATGGCAGAAGTGGGTTATGGATCTTTTAATACCACAACTACTACAATTGGGGCAGGGAGTGGGCTGTTGCCATGCGGGTTTTCATTTGATCTCAGATATTCTCATAATTCTACCGATGGATATGTCAGAAACGGAAAAGGGAAACTTAATTCTCTGTTTGCCTCCCTTGGGTATTTAAAAGGGAACAATGCTTTTAAACTTAATTATATTCTTGGTGATCAGCATACTGGAATTACATGGGAGGGGGTATCAAAAGAGATGCTTGAAAAAGATAGACGATTTAATCCAGCAGGGATGTACTATGATGATGCTGGTAATGTGAAATATTATGATAACGAAACAGATAATTATACTCAGCATTACCTTCAGGCATTTTACTCACACCAATTTAATCATGGATTTTTGTGGGTTAATACATTGAATTATACGCGAGGAGATGGATATTATGAAAATTATAAATATAATACTAAATTTTCAAAATATGGGCTTTTACCGCAAACCATTGGTGGTGAGGTTTATAAGAAGAGTGATTTTATCATAAGACAAGCGATGGCAAATAATTATTATGTCGCTTCATCAACCTTGAAATATAATGCATTGGGGATGAATGGAGCTGCAGGGGTAACATATTCTTATTACGACGGATATCACTTCGGAAATCTATTATGGTCGAAGTATAATGAGAATATAAAAGATAATTATCAGTGGTATGATAATACTGGAGATAAGTGGGAGGTAAATGCCTTCGCAAGATTTGAAATAGATCTTTCGAAGTTTACGCTATTTGCAGATTTGCAATATCGACACATAGATCTGAAGATGGATGGGGAGGATAAGGATTTCGCATCTTTGAAATACGATAGAAGGTTTGACTTTTTCAATCCTAAGGCGGGTGTTACATTTGCCTTGAATAAATCAAATACATTTTATGCATCGATTGCTATTGGAAATAAGGAGCCATCGAGAAGTGATGTTAAAGAGGCAATTAAATCTGGTAGAGGGGATGATATTAAGGCTGAATCAATGTATGATGTGGAGATTGGATACAAATTAAATAGAGATAAATTTGCTTTTGGTGCCAATCTTTACTTCATGGAGTACAAGGATCAATTGGTAGCAACGGGGAAATTGTCTGATGTGGGATATGAGATAAAAGAAAATGTTCCCTATAGCTACCGAAGGGGGATTGAATTATTAGCAGGGTGGAAAATAATTAGACAGCTTCAGGTAGATGGAAATGTGACTTTGAGTCTCAATAAGATTAAAGAATATACTGCCTGGATAGATACATTTGATAATCATGACAATTGGAATCAATTGCCTCAGACTAAAGAGTACTATAAAGAGACATTTTTAACGATGTCTCCATCGTTAATAGGTATGTTGAAACTAACATATTCTCCAATAAAAAATGGTCATATTTCTCTAAATGGGAAATATGTAGGGAAGCAATATTATGATAATACTTCTTGTCAAGAGAGATCTTTACCAGGATATTTTGTGATGAATGGTGATATCTCTTATTCTATCCCATTGAATAAGAGTCTTTCAGACGAATCAAAAGTTACAATTTCTCTATTTGTTGACAATATTCTTAATAATAAATATATCTCTAACGCGTGGGTGTATAGAGCTTTTTTTAAAGATGGTTCGGAGCCATATCTTGATGAGGGATTCTATCCTCAGGCAACTACAAATTTTATTGTTAAATTGGCGTTGAATTTTTAATGTATGAGTAGTGCTATTGAAATAATAGGTTTAATCTCAGGGATAATTTATGTTATCCTTGAGATTCTTAAAAAAAACAGTATGTGGATAGTAGGCTTGATAACAGCTGGTGCATATATTGTTTTATACGCCATGGAGGAGTTATATGCCTCTATGGGATTGCAAATTTATTATTTTATTGTGAGTTTTTATGGTATATGGCAATGGCATAAATTGAAAAAGAGCAATGACAAAGATGGGATTCTATTAAAGGGTCTATCACCCTGGGAGATCGTTTTTTCCTTGGCAATCACAGTAGGATGCTACTTTTTATTACTCTTTTTGCTCTCTAAATATACGGGAGATCCACAACCAGAACTTGATTCTATTGTGACAGTTTTAAGTATGCTCGGTACATATTGGTTAACTAAATCGTATATAAATCAATGGTATGTATGGATTATTGCCAATATAGTAGGAATTGTGTTATCACTATATCAGGGTCTCTTTTTTACATCTGCATTATATTCTTTTTATCTTTTTTCTGCAATATTTGGACTTTGTTACTGGGAAAAAAACGGAGTGTATGTAAAATAATAGTTTTTTTCACTAACTAATATTATTTTTGCATCAAATAATACTAATTCTTATGTTTATAATTGCAGATAGTGGAGCTACCAAGGTTGACTGGAGAGCTATTTTAAAAGATAATTCTATTGTAAATGTACAAACGGATGGGATTAATCCAATGTTTGTTACAAGTGAACAAATAGTTGAGTTATTAAATACTAAACTTTTACCCTATTTGCCTAAAGAGAGTGCCGACAGTGTGTTTTTTTATGGCGCAGGGATTGTATCCAATCAAATTAGAGAGGTTTTAGCTTCATGTTTTAACGAGGTTTTCCCTAAGATAAAATGTTATGCTTACTCAGATCTTTTGGGGGCAGCGAGGGCGCTATGTGGTAATAATCCAGGGATTGCCTGTATTCTTGGTACGGGCTCAAACACCTGTTTTTATGACGGAGACGCTATTGTAGATAATGTGAGGGCAGGTGGCTTTATTTTGGGAGATGAGGGGAGTGGAGCCTATATAGGAAAGAGATTTATTTCTGATTTCATAAAAGGTTTGTTGCCAAAAGAGATCTCAGATAAATTTGCAGAGAGCTATCACCTTGATTATGCTGCAATTGTCCAAAAAGTATATAAAGAACCTCTTCCCAGTAGGTTTTTAGCTCAGTTTTCACCGTTCATATATGAAAACAAGCAAAATCCTTATGTCAATGCCCTTCTAAAATCTTGTTTCAATGAATTCTTTATGAGAAATATTTCTCGTTATGATTATAAAAATAATAAAGTAAATATTGTTGGTTCAGTTGCTTATTATTATAAAGATATCATAGAACAGAGTGCAATAGAGTGTGGTATGGAATTAGGGAATATATTAAAAGGACCTATTTCGGCTTTAGTAGATTACCATAAAAACAAATAAATATGAAAGTTACAGAACAATCTTCAAAATATGAGAATCTTGACAAGATGTCCACTAAGGAGCTTCTTGTAAATATGAACAATGAGGATAAAGTTGTCCCTTATGCTGTAGAAAAATGTATTCCTCAAATTGAAGCATTAGTAGATGGCATAGTAGAAAGGATGAAAAAAGGGGGGAGACTATTTTATTTAGGTGCTGGAACAAGTGGAAGGCTTGGTATTTTAGATGCTTCGGAGATACCTCCTACATATGGTGCTCCATATGATTTGGTTATCGGCCTTATTGCTGGGGGAGATACTGCAATCAGAAAGGCAGTTGAGGCGGCAGAAGATGATTTGGCAGGGGGGTGGAATGATATGGCTTCATGTGATATTTCTACCAATGATGTGGTAGTTGGAATAGCAGCTTCTGGTACAACTCCGTACGTAATAGGGGCAGTCAAAGAGGCCAGAAAGAGGGGAATATTGACTGCCTGTGTCACTTGCAATCCTGGTGCCCCTGTGGCTGAAGAAGTTGATATCCCTATCATCGCAGTTGTTGGGCCAGAATTTGTAACAGGCAGTACTCGTATGAAATCTGGCACTGCCCAAAAATTGATTCTAAATATGATTTCGACCTCAGTTATGATTAGGCTTGGGCATGTGAAGGGGAATAAAATGGTGGATATGCAACTTACAAACGCTAAGCTCGTGGATCGTGGGACTAAGATGATAATGGAAGAGACTGGAATCAAAGACTACGATTATGCCAAATTCCTTCTCCTTGAACATCACACTGTAAGGAATGCAGTAGATTATTATAGGCAATGTAACAAATAATTATTATGTCTCTTTTTTACGATGCAGTAGATCAACTCGCTTCTCTTCCTGGCGTTGGAAAGAGAACAGCCATGAGGTATGCTCTATTTTTATTAAAACAACCAAAGGAAAATGTAGAGAGGTTTGCCTGCTCTGTTCTCTCTCTGAAGAGAGATGTCAAGTATTGTAAGATATGCAATATGATATCAGATGAAGAGGTTTGTTCTATATGTGCCAGTAGTAAAAGAGATAAATCGACAATATGTGTCGTTGAAAGTATAAGGGATGTATTAAGTATTGAAGCTACAGGTGAGTATTCAGGAGTATATCAAGTATTAGGTGGCATTGTCTCTCCTATGGATGGTATTGGTCCTGATGATCTCTCTATTTTACCATTGATTGACAGAGTCTCAAAGAATAATATTTCAGAAGTTATTATTGCTTTAAATACCAGTATCGAAGGGGAGACGACATCTTTCTATCTATATAAACTTCTCTCTAAGTATCCAATTAAAATAACTACAATAGCAAGGGGTGTCGGATTTGGTGATGACCTGGAATATACCGATCAATTTACTTTAGGTAAATCAATATTAAATAGGCAAATTTTTGAACCGAATATTAAATAATAATTATAATGAGACACGAATTTCCACTTTATATCTTTCTTTTGGCATTTGTTGCCTACACGCTATTACTCTTTGTCATCTCATGGATGACATCACGCAAGTTAGGAAGTAGTTCTTTTTTTTCAGGGGATAAGAAGGCACCATGGCCAATAGTAGCGTATGGGATGGTGGGTGCTTCAATTTCTGGTGTCACTTTCATTTCTGTGCCAGGGAATGTTTGGGTGCAGAATTTTTTTTATATGCCTCTTGTATTGGGCTTTGTTGGTGGCTATTTGGTTATTGCGAAGGTGCTCTTACCACTCTACTATAGGATGAATGTTACTTCTATTTACTCTTACTTGGGAGAAAGATTCGGGGAAAAATCTCATTCTACAGGGACTGTGGTTTTTATGATATCGAGGGTTCTTGGGGCTGCAGTCAGGGTATTTGTGGTTGTACTGGTCTTTTTTGCCTTCATTCCTAAAGGGACATTGGGAGGCATACCCGATATCTTATTATTCACATTGGTAACATTTGTATTCCTTGTATTGCTGTATTTCTATACCTATAAGGGGGGTGTAAAGACAATAATCTGGACAGATGTGCTCCAAACTACATTTATGCTTCTTGCTGTGTTTTTTACGATATGGTACATATGTAAAGATATGGGTTGGGGAATTTCTGAAATGTTTAGTGCCGTTTTTAGCACTGCCAATCCAAATATCGAGGGGACAAAATATATTTCCCTTTTTGATTGGAACTGGGGACACGGAACAAACGCAGTGAAGCAATTTATTGCAGGGATATTTATGACTATTGCAATGACAGGACTTGATCAGGGGATGATGCAGAAGAATCTTGCTTGTAAAGACATTAAATCGGCACAAAAGAATATGTACACTACATCCATAATTATTGTGATAGTAAATTTCTTTTTTCTTCTCCTTGGGGCGCTTCTCTGCATCTATGTAGCAGATAAAGGGGGAATGGATGCTTTGGCAATAACTAAAACAGATGAGATATTTCCAACGATAGCCAGTCAGTATTTAGGTGTTGGTGTAGGTGTGTTCTTCCTAATTGGCCTTATTTCTGCCTCATATCCAAGTGCAGGTGGGGCATTGACTTCCCTTACTACCTCTTTTTGTGTTGACTTTTTAAAATTTAATAGTAGTAATCTTCCAGAGAAAAAGAAGAATAAGACGAGAAAACTTATTCATGCTGCCTTTACGTTTCTCTTTTTGATTATTATTGTTATTTTATTTGTAGTAAGCAATGATGCTGTTGTAAATCTTGTCTATAAGTTGGCCTCTTATACATATGGTCCACTTTTAGGTATGTTCTTCTTTGGAATTTTAACAAAATGTAAAGTGAAAGATGGAGCTACTCCATATATCGCTGTAGCGGCTCCTTTACTCTGCCTTATACTTAATTCGATTGGTAAGAAATATTTAGGCTTCGATATGGGCTTTACCCTTCTAATTGTGAATGGTTTATTAACTTTTATTGGAATGTGGTTCTTTAGAAAGAGCAATAAATAGATGACATATACAGAATTATTTCTTCTTGCCCTTGGTCTTTGCTTTGATACATTTGCTATATCATTGACAGGGGGTATCTGTTCCAAGACGAAGTTCTCATTTTTACAGATTTGTAAAATATTTTTTTCTTTTGCATTTTTTCAATGTGGGTTTTGCCTTTTAGGATGGGCCTTAGGTGTCTCTTTTTTATACTATATAGAAACGTTTGATCACTGGATAGCATTTGTGCTTCTTGTTTTTATTGGAGGGAAAATGGTTATAGAATCTTTACATAAAAACAATAACGCTGGAGCTGTTAATCTATTAGATACGAAAAAATTAATTTTTTTATCTGTTGCCACAAGTATTGATGCATTAGCAGTAGGGATATCTCTTGCCATGTTATCACTGTCATCAATTAAAGTTTGGATGGTGATGACATCAGTATTTGTTGTAACTTCCTTTGCTTCATTATCTGGATTGTTGGGAGGTAAATTGGTCGGTAATAAATTTGGAAATAGATCTGAGATGGTAGGGGGATTAATATTGATTGCCATCGGGGTTAAAATATTAGTAGAGCACCTTGCTCTTTAAATAATTATTGTATCTTTGCGAGAATTAAATAATCAATAGAGTACAAAAATGGATGACTATGGTTCGTGTTGCTGCAATTTCGTATTTGAATACGTTGCCGTTTGTGTATGGTCTCAAACACTCTTCTGTAATAAATCAGATAGAGATGGTCTCTTGTACTCCTTCTCAAGCTGCAAGTAAGCTTATTAATAACGAAATAGATCTTGGCATAATCCCGACTGCTGTCATTCCTGAAAATGACTCTCTATATACCATTACAGACTATTGTATTGGTGCGGAAAATAGTGTATTAAGTGTATTGGTATGTAGCCCTCTTCCACTCAATGAGATCAAAGTATTATATGCAGATGTAGATTCAAAAACATCGCTTCTTCTGTTGAAAGTCCTATTGGAGAATTATTGGAAAATGCAGATGGAAATAGTTCCATTTGATTATTCTAATACTTCAATAGAGTACTCTAAATCTTATCTATTGATAGGGGATAAGGCGATGGAATATTCTGATAAATTTGAATTTTGTTATGATTTGGCTTTTGAATGGAATTCTTTCTCTAAAATGCCATTTGTGTTTGCATGCTGGACTGCAAATAAGGAACTTGATCCTGTTTTTGTCTCCGAGTTTAATGAGGCACTCAAATATGGTGTTAACAATATAGCGGGTGGGGTTAGGAGTATGAATCACAAGTTTTCAAACAAATTTGCCTTTGATTACCTTACAAATAATATTTCTTATATTTTTAATAAAAATAAAAAGGATGGGTTGTCTATGTTTTGGAAAATGGCTTTTGATCCATCCAAATTTCGAGTCCGATGGTGATTTTGTGTAACCTCTTCTCAAGGGGATGGCATCTGAATTAATAACCATAAAGACTTAGAATAATGATTCGTACTTTTTATAAAAATAAAGGAACAATAGATACTTCGGATGAAATACGTTATTTGGATGATTTGGGATTTGATGACGTATTGTGGATTGACCTATTTGAACCTACTGGAATAGAGAAGAGAGGTGTTGAAGACTTTTTAGGGACAACATTACAATCTCGAGCTCAAGCAGAGGAAATAGAGTCTTCTTCAAGATATTCTGAAACAGACACAACGATCTTCGTAAACACAAATTTCTTGATTCCAGGGCCAGAAGAGTATATGATGGAATCAGTTTCATTTATATTGTGTGAAGGTATTATTGTATCGATTAGGAATGCACAATTGAGAAGTTTTGGAGATATACAGCGTAAAATACAACTCAATCACAGAATGTATCCTACAGGATATCACGTATTGGTGGGCATATTAGAAAATCGTATTGACCTTGATGCTGACATGATTGAGATTATGGCGAAGGAGATAGATTCTTATAGCAAAAAGATCAACGGAGAAAATAATGTAAATGAAGATTTCTTATTGGATATCAATCAATTGCAGGAGAATACTATGATGGTAAGGGAGAATATAGTTGATAAACAGAGGATGGTTTCTGCTATTTTAAAAAGTGATAAATTTCCAAGAGATGTATTTACAAAACTTACAGTGATGAATAAAGACATCGGTTCTTTGATAAATCACACTAATTTTAGTTTTGAAAGATTGGATTATTTACAAAATACAGTTTTGGGGCTTATTAATCTGGAGCAGAATAAAATAATGAAAATATTCACCTTTGTCTCTCTTCTTTTAATGCCACCTACGTTGATTGCATCTATCTTTGGGATGAATATTGAACTTCCTTTACTCGGAAACAAATATGACATTGTGATAATAACGATTGTGATGTTGGTCTCAATATTATGTGCTGTAGTAATTTTTAGAAAAAGAAAAATGTTAAAATAAGAAGTATTATGATAAAAAGTGAAATAAGAGATGCCTCTCTGTGGGAGAGTGGAAAAACTAAAATTGATTGGGTAAAAGGAAATATGTCTCTTTTAAGAGATATTGAACAGCAATTTGTTAAGGAACAACCTTTTAAAGGGATAAAGGTGGCACTTTCAATCCATCTTGAAGCAAAGACTGCTTATTTGTGTAAGGTACTTGCCGCTGGAGGAGCTGAAATGTACATTACTGGATGCAATCCTCTCTCTACTCAAGATGATGTTGCAGCCGCTTTAGTTAAAGATGGACTAAATGTTTTCGCTTGGCATGCTGCTTCACAGAGTGAATATCATCACCATTTATCACGTGTGATAGAGGTTGGGCCTAATGTTATTATTGACGATGGTGGAGATTTGGTTAATCTAATCCATTCAGAATATCCTGAACTTATTCCCAATGTAATAGGGGGGTGCGAAGAGACAACTACGGGTATAATGAGGCTTATCTCAAAGGATGAAGAGGGAAAATTGAAATTTCCAATGATTCTCGTAAACAACGCAAAATGTAAGTATTTATTTGACAATCGTTATGGAACTGGACAATCTGTATGGAACGGGATCAATGGTACAACAAACCTAATAGTGGCAGGAAAGAATGTTGTTGTGGCGGGGTATGGATGGTGTGGTAAAGGTGTAGCTATGAGGGCTAAAGGACTTGGGGCATCTGTGATTGTGACTGAAATTGATCCCATAAAAGCAATAGAAGCTGTAATGGATGGTTTCAAGGTGATGACCATGGATGAGGCTTCTCAAGTGGGGGATTTGTTTATAACTGTTACAGGGTGTTGTGATGTAGTAACTCCAAAACATTTTATGAAGATGAAAAATGGGGCAATTTGTTGCAATGCAGGTCATTTTGATTGTGAGGTGGATGTTGCAGGTATAAAATCTATTGCTACTGCATCAAAAATTGCTCGTAAAAATATTCAAGGATATAAATTGAACAATGGAAATTGGATTTACATTATTGCAGAAGGACGCCTCGTCAACCTGGCTTCTGGTGATGGGCATCCTGCTGAAATAATGGATATGAGTTTTGCCATTCAAGCATTAAGTGCTAAGTATCTTGTAGAGAATCATAAATTATTCACTAAAAAAATTATCAATGTTCCTGATGAAGTAGATATGAAAGTTGCAGAAATGAAACTTAAATACCTTGGCTCTTCCCTTACAATACTTACTGAAAAGCAAAAGGAATATCTAAAAAGTGGACATTAATAGTTCACTTTTATGGTTTTATACCCTTCGAACTCTGTGTTGAATTTTATAGCCATCCCTTTGATCCCTTCAGCTGTAGCTGCTTCTGGAATGGGAACAGTCAAATAACCAAAAGTTCTGATATCTTTAAACAGATCACCTCTGTCATCATGTCTGAATTCAAGTTGGTAATATCCATCTACGACTGGGCTGTTTTTGATGTCTTGTGCCAAGTTAACAATATGAGGCACAGGTGTAGTGCTTGATGCGTAGAAAATAAACTCAATTGTTACGAATCTACTGGCACCCTCTATTCCACCACTATACCAAATTTGTTGAGGATTGGCATTGCTGTTGCCCAAAGTGTCAATTTTCTCAGTCATTACTATTTTCTTGGTTAGCACCTTCTCAATTTTTAGAACTTTGACCTTCTCTATTTTGCTTGAGAAATCGGAAGTGGGAGTAGGAGTTTCTTCTTTTTGGAAATATACTACAACCCTGTCATCTTTATTGGGTTCATATTTTGGATAGTCCCCATAGTTGTTTGGAAGTAAAATTAAAGAGTCGTCTGTTAAAAATAGATATGCTCCCTTTTCAACTGATTCTTCACCAGAAAGAGGAATTACAGTGGCAAAAGCAGCTTTATAATCAATAGGTTGCTCTTTTTCACATGATGAAAGAAGTAATACGCCTAAAAGTGCGATACTTAAAAATGAAAGAAATGTTTTCTTTTTCATAATAATTGGTTCAAAATATTAAATTGTTACAATTAATAAACGCAGTAATTGCAAAATACTGCATCTAAAATTATTTTTTCTTTTTCAATGCAGTATTTTTGCATTTGATACATTTATAATAGTGTGAGAACCGACATGGAGAAACTAAAGCTTTTGGAGGACATATATAGACAATATTCGTCTCGAATGTTGTTGATATGTATGAGGTATTGCGGAGATAAAAGCTTGGCAAGAGATCTTATGCATGATGGCTTTATTAAAATATATGATTCTCTTGGTAAATTTGAGGATAGGGGAGAGGGATCTATTAGGGCCTGGATGGACAAAGTGATGGTCAATCACTGCCTTCAATATCTAAGGAAAAAAGATATTTTTAAAGAGAGTAAAGAACTTGATTATTTGCCTAATGAAGAAATAGTAACAGAAGATGACAATATTTTGGCGGAGAGGACGAAAGAGATACCCGATGATGTACTACACGGTTTTATAATGGAGTTACCAGATGGCTATAGAGCAGTGTTTAATATGTATGTCATAGATGGGCTTTCGCACAAAGAGATATCAAAAGCACTATCAATAAATGAAAAAAGTTCTTCATCCCAACTATCAAGGGCAAAAGGGCTTTTAGTGAAAAAAATACAAGAATATGAATCAAAAAGAAAATAACTTTTTTAATGTATTCAAACAGAAAATTGATTCTTATGATGGAGAATCAGTGGTAGATGATTGGAGTGTTTTGAAAGGTAAAATTGTGAAGAGAAAAAGAATGAAAGTCACCTACTATTGTGCGGCAGCTGCTGTTGTTGTCTTAATAGGCACTACACTCGGTGTGACTCTCTTCCAAAAATCCCCTAAGATAGAACGAGTATCAATTGTCAATACTGAATTGGCATTAAACACCCAAAATAAACGGAATTACTATATACCTAAGTACACACCAATACCTCAAAAGATTGAGCCAATAAAACGAGTGATATCAAAAGCAGAAGGGTCCAATTTGAATGGAGAGAATCACAAAATAAATGAAATAAGTTCTGAAATAAATAGAAAAGAGGATATCGATAATATAAATTCAGATATTAAAAATGAAGATTTAGATATAAAAGAGGTTGCTGATACAAATATCATTGAGAATAACGAATATGTAGAGGGCGTCGAATTATCTTCCCCAAAAACTAAAGCTAATTTTGATATAGCAATCGTAGGAAATAGTTCATTTATTGCAGGACAAACTAATGCCGTTAATTCTATTTTTCAAGCATCTCAAAACAATGTTGTTTTAGGATATAATTCTTCAGCAATAACAACAAATTATTATGTTCCCCACACTAAAAACTTTGTTTTTAACTCAAATTATGATTATACATACCATCTTCCAATCTCTTTCGGGGTCTCATTTAGGGTTGAATTGGCTAAAAGTTTTTTTGTTGAATCAGGGGTTTTTGCCACTATGCTCAAGACCGATGTTCGTACTTCTGCCAACAAATTGCTAGGTGATATACAACTTTGGTATATTGGTATTCCTGTCAAAGGATTGTGGCCATTTTATTCTAGCAGATATTTTGATATTTATTTATCTGGAGGGGGAACTATTGAAAAATGCATTTCATACTCTACTACTCAAATCCCTTCAGATGTTAAGACCAGTAGTATTCCAATACTATTTTCTGTAAATGCAAATATTGGGATGCAGTTTAATTTAGTTAAGAGTGTTTCCTTGTTTGTTGAACCTGGAGTCTCTTATTTTTTTGATGAGAATAACCCTTTCCCAACAATTCGAAGGGATAGACCTTTGAACTTTAATTTGCAAGCTGGACTGAGATTTAATTTCTTTTTGTAACCTTATTTTTTACTACATTTGTAAAAAAATAAAGGTGAAAAATACATTATATTTTCTTTCATTTCTTTTCTGCTTTTTATTTAGCTTTTCAATAATATCAGCTCAAGATGACGTGATTATGTATGTTGCAGTTGATGAAAAACCTAAATTTCAGGGTGGGGAAGCAAATGTTTTTTCTAAATGGGTGGTCAAGAATATGGTCTATCCTGAATATGCCATAGAAAATGGTATTCAGGGGCGTGTTACAGTGCAATTTGTAGTAAATGAAGATGGTAGTGTATCCAATGTTAAAGTCCTTAACGGCTTGGATAAACTTTTAGATGCTGAAGCAGTCAGGGTAGTATCAAAATCTCCAAAATGGTCACCAGGAAAACAAGCAGGCGTACCAGTAAAGGTGAAGTATGTTTTTCCTGTTGTATTTAGGTTTATCAAATGATATCTTTCTTCGGCTTTGGTGCAATGAATTTATTGTAGAGTGCTAAGGCTATCATACTAAAAACTCCAAGTGATGCAAAAATGATGAAGAAAGTACTTGGAGTGTTCATTTCCTCAATGTATTTCACATATAAATTGGCTCCCAAGAATCCTCCGATGCTACTACCAATCACCCCATACAAGAATGAGTATCCCATATATAGTGCTTTTTTATCAGAAGGTGAGATAATGCCTATATAAGAATTGTACTTTGGATGAGCAGTCATCTCCCCAAGGGTAAAAGTGGTAATACCGAGGATAAATAGCCAAGGAGAGTTAGAAAACGATAAAATGACCATTCCTATTACACCAAATCCAATTCCAATAATCATAGTTGGTAGTGCAGGGGCCTTTTGTACTATTTTTGAGACAAATAATTGTAATAGTATTATTACACCTGCATTGACAACAGTAACATGCTCTACATCGAAAAACCAAGAGGGGTTATCGACAAATATAGATAAGAATGAGTTAACTGCTCTATTAACGGCACTCATATCCATATACTCATCAACATACCAAAGAACAGTACCATACATTTGGAAATAGAGAATCCAAAAAACAGAGTAAAGGAGAACCATTAGAAGGAACTTCCAGTCTTTGATAACCAAAAGCATATTCTTGAAAACGTCAAATAGTGATCCATTATTTGTGGATTTTGCTTTAGACATCTCTGTCTTTGGTTCTTTGAAAAGTAATGTGTTGATTAGAAGGAGAATAACCCCAATAGAAGAGCAAGCATAAAATATGTAACTGTATGATTGAGCTTTTAATATTGGAACTAATATTAGTGGAAATAAAAATGCTCCTAAATTTATAGACCAATAAAAGATCCCAAATCCAAGCCCTGAATTGCTATTATTTGTAGTTTTTGCTATTGTCCCAGAGATAACAGGTTTGAAAAAACCAGCTCCAACAGCCATTATTAACAAAGATGCAAATACTAGATAATAACTTCCTTTCACTCCAGATAGCGTATTAGAAAATAACCCAGTAAGCCCATATCCTATGACCATACAACTGAAGGCAAAATACAAAACTTTTCTATATCCAAACCTATCGGCAATTGCGCCAGCTATTATTGGGAGAAAATAGAGAAGGGGAGGAATGGTGCCAAGGATAGCACCAGTTTGTTCTTTTGAAAACCCCATGCCCCCATTGCTACACTCCAATACTAAAAAAACAGATAAGACTGACATCATTCCGTAATAAGCCCCCCTCTCGAAGAACTCCATTATCACTGCTACCCAAAAATTTTTAGGGAATTTATTTGTATTAACGTTCATCAAATGTGTGATTTAAATATTATTAAGCATTAAGTATTATCTTGAATTTACTTCCGACATTTAGAGTGGATTCTAATTCGATACGGCCATTAAGCTCCTTAACAATGGCATCGCATAGGGAGAGACCCAATCCAGTCCCTTGGGAAAACGGGTCAATCTTATAAAACCTATTGAAAATTATTTTGTATTGATCTTCTGGAATTCCCTTTCCACTATCTTCTACATAAATTATTATTTCTTCATTTACCTCATCCCATTGACAACCTATCTCAATAAATCCATTTTTGGTGAATTTGTTGGAATTTTCAATTAAATTGGAAACCACTTGAATGAGCCTCGTCTTGTCGGAGAAGAATGAAATATTATCGCTATTGTTAAGAGTATGTATTCTAAATTCTAAATCTTTATTGATTAATAATATATTTCTATCATAACACTCTTTTATGAAGGTATTAATCTCAATTTCTTCATAATTAAATGGGGCGTGTTTTGACTCAATTTTTGAAATTTCTATCACCTCATTAATAATTGCAAGTAATAAATCTTTATTGTCATTTATATTTTTAGTAAAAATTTGTTTTTCTTCAAAGGAAAAACTCTCATTGGAGGATAATAAATTACTAAAACCCACGATTGAGTTGAGAGGAGTTCTTATTTCGTGACTCATATTTGCAAGGAATGATTGTTTAAGTTCAGCTTTTTCGGCAAAATTTCTTGCTTTTATTAACTCTTCTTCGCGCTCTTTCGCCTCCTGTACATTCATTATTAGTCCTGCAATAATATCGTTCTTATTTTTGTTGTGAATAAAGCAGTATCTAAATTCAGTCCATATGTATCCACAATCTTTTTGAGAATAAAAGCGAATTTGATTCTTAAACTCTGTGTTTTCAGAGTGATTTTTAGAAGTTAAATTCACTTTCAGTATGTTTAAGATATTTGTATCATCGGGGTGAACAAACGCTTTGAGTTGATCAAATGACATCTCTTGCTCAAATTCTGAAGATATCTCAGCTACGTTATTGTCGAAATAAATTGTTCCATTTTCATAACTCCAAGTGGCCGAATCAGATCCCCTAATTGCAATTGAAAGTTTGTTATGTCCTGCTTTTAAGAGTTGAAGATTGATTTTTTGAATTTTATTCTCACGAGATATTGTAATTAAATAAATGATAGCAAAAACTAATAAAATCACAAATAATACCCCTACTGAAATGATAAATGCAAGGTATTTTTCATAAAACAGTCTGTTGATAATATAAATATCCTTAGGAATACGAGATTTGTCAAGTTTATCAAACTTTTTAAAAATATCCCAATCCAATACATATTCTTTGCTCAATTCTGAATATTTTGGGATATTCGTTTTATTTGAGAATATATCAATAGAGAGAGACACACATTCGCGAGCTACTATTCTTGAAGTTGATAAATAGCCACCAACTACAGTTGTACCATTGTTAAATACCTCCCTAATACAAGAAAATGTGGGATTTTGTGAAAAAAGGCAAATAATTTCTGATGAAATATCCATTTTATCCAATAAAAATATGTTTTCATTGTCATAGAGAAAATGGTTGAAGATATGGTATCCCTGAATGTATCTGTATGGGAACATATAGATTTTAGTCTCTTCTGAAGATAACTTATTTTTCCGCTGTCGATTTGAATCCAATTGGTAGCTCATGTATGTATCATAGTATCTCTTTCCGATCTCATTAAATTCGTTTTCTCCATTTACAAAATAATCTGGATGTTGATAAAGATAAAAGATAATTTCCCACTTGGTTGTATCAATTTGCTTGTTGAGCTCCCTAAATGAAGATTTGCCAAGAGAAGTAAAGTCAAAATTCATTTCAATATTTACCTTTTCACCCATTAATTGTTCTATAAACTTAATGTTTTTGTAAAAATCGGGTGTTTCACCAAGGCAATAAACTCTATGATTGTTAAACAACTTGAAAAGATCCCTATTTAAAAATTTAACACTTAGTAAAATAACTGGTGTAGATTTAAGAATCGGATTGTTGCTCACCATGGCAGAATATGATGCCTGATCGCCAATCAAGATTATGAGATCTGGTGAATGCTCTGAAATGCTATTAAGTATGTCATTGATGACTTCAATTTCTTTTTCTGCATTATATACCTCACAATTGAGAAAGTATGTGAGAGCTTGAATGGGGAGATTGTTATATTTAAATTGTTTTAAAATTTCGGGTTGTAAATTGATATAACTTGAATTGTTTTCATCGTATGAATAGACGAATGCTACCTTTTTGGGTGTTATATTGATACAATAACTGTTAAAATGTATTGAGAATGCAATTATGGAAAGGGTAAATATTTTTAATACTTTTAACATTTGCGATAAGAAATTAAATTCACATTTGTGTATGCAAATATAAGTGAAAAATTTGCAAATCAATTAAATAGTCTATAATTTTGCAGCCCTCTGTAAAGAGTTTATAAATAATGTCTAACCACTTGATGTAAAAAAGATTATTATCAAATGACAAAAGAAAAACAAACAATGGATCTCGATGAAAACATCGATATCCCCAAAGAAAAAAAGCAAGAGGATACTCTTGATTCATTTAAAGAAGAATCGCCTGAAATAGTAGATTCTACAAAAAAAAGAAAAAGCAATGCATCTGTTCCAGTTGACAAATTTGACTGGGATAGCTTTGAAAAAGATGCGCCATACGATGCAGATAAAAATGCTATCGAAGATAGTTATAACCAAACCCTTTCAAAAGTCGTTGAAAACGAGGTTGTTGAAGGAGTTGTTATGGCAATCAACAAAAGAGAGATTCTTGTTAACATTGGCTACAAAAGCGAAGGTGTTATCAATATCTCTGAGTTCCGCTATGATCCTGATTTGAAAGTAGGAGACAAAGTAGAAGTATATGTAGAAACAGCGGAAGACAAGAAAGGACAATTGATTCTTTCACATAGAAAAGCTCATTCTCTTCGTTCTTGGGACAAAGTCAATGAAGCATTTGAAAAAGATGAAATTATTAAAGGTTTCGTTAAGTGTCGTACAAAAGGTGGTATGATTGTCGATGTATTTGGTATCGAGGCATTCCTTCCTGGTTCGCAAATTGATGTTAAACCCATTAGAGACTACGATATTTTCGTTAATAAAACAATGGACTTTAAAATTGTTAAGATTAACCATGAATTCCGTAATATCGTCGTTTCGCATAAAGCCCTTATTGAGGCAGAAATTGAAGCTCAAAAAGCAGATATTATCGGAAAACTTGAGAAAGGTCAAATTCTTGAAGGAACAGTTAAGAACATTACCTCATATGGTGTATTCGTGGACTTAGGTGGAGTTGACGGACTTATCCATATTACAGACCTTTCATGGGGTAGAATTAATCATCCTGAAGAAGTTGTTACCCTTGATGAGAAAATCAAAGTTGTTATTTTGGACTTTGATGATAATAAAAAACGTATTGCACTTGGTCTTAAACAACTTAGTCCACATCCATGGGATGCACTTGATCCAAATCTTAAAGTTGGAGATAAGGTTAAAGGCCGCGTAGTCGTTATTGCCGATTACGGTGCATTTATTGAAGTTCAACCAGGTGTTGAAGGCCTTATTCACGTGTCAGAGATGTCATGGTCGTTACACCTTCGCAGTGCTCAAGATTTCCTTAAAGTTGGAGATGAAGTTGAGGCTTGTATCTTGACAATTGACAGGGAAGAGAGAAAAATGTCTCTTGGCATTAAACAACTCAAAGAGGACCCATGGGCTACTATCACTGAAAAATATCCTATAAATTCTAAACATTCTGCAACAGTTAGAAACTTTACCAATTTCGGAGTGTTTGTTGAGTTAGAAGAGGGAGTTGATGGTTTGGTACACATCAGTGATCTTTCATGGACTAAGAAAATTAAACATCCATCTGAATTTACATCAATTGGAGACAAACTTGAAGTTGTGGTCCTTGAAGTCGATCAAGAAAATCGTCGTTTAAGTTTAGGACACAAACAACTTGAAGAGAACCCTTGGGATGTTTTTGAAACAGTATTTACATTAGGTTCAGTTCACGAAGGGACAATCATCAATTTCTTAGATAAAGGTGCAACTGTTGCACTTCCTTATGGTATTGAAGGTTTTGTATCCATTAAAAATCTTGTAAAAGAAGATGGTACAACGGCTAATATAGATGAGAAACTCAACTTTAAGGTTGTCGAATTTAACAAATCAAATAAGAAGGTAGTTCTTTCACACACCAAACTTTGGGAAGAACCAAAGAGGGAAGAAGCTACTGCAGAGAGAAATGCAGAATCAGATAATACTCAAAAAGCTGTTAAGAAGTTGAAAGCCAACTTAGAAAGGACAACATTAGGAGATATTTCAGAACTTGCAGATCTTAAAGATAAGATGGAGAAAGAGTCTAAAAACTAATAATGGAATTCACTTTATTGACATTGGGAGTTGCTTCAGCTCTTCCTACAATAAATAGATATCAAAGCGCTCACATATTAAAAATACGTGGGCGCTTATTCCTTATTGATTGTGGTGAGTGTTGTCAAGTTCTTTTAAAAAAGAGTAGAATATCAATCTTGAAAATTGATAATATTTTTTTATCACATCTTCATGGAGATCACACATTTGGAATCTTTGGACTCCTCTCTACTATGTCTATGATGGGAAGAACAGCACCCCTTACTATTTATGCTCCCCAGAATTTTAAATCATTTTTAGATTTTTTTATAAAACAGTCAGAAGACTATATAAAGTATGAAATAAGGCATGTAGTTCTCTCTGCAGATGAACCAACTATAATTTATTCAACAAAGAAATTAACTGTTTCTGCTTTTCCCCTAAATCACAGAGTACCTACTTATGGATTTATTTTTAAAGAAAATGAACCTCAATTAAATGTACATAAAGAATTGGTTCAGAAAGAGAATATGACATTGAGAGAAATCGGTCAGTTGAAAAGGGGAGAGGATGTTGTCAGGGAGGATGGTTCATCTCTTGAGGCATCTAAATATACCTTCAAACCATACATTCCACGCTCTTTTGCATATTGTTGTGACACAGCCCCTTTTGAAAAACTAAAACAATGGATCAATGGGGTTGATCTATTGTATCACGAGGCTACCTTTACAAAAGAGCTTCAGCAATTAGCTGAAAAAACATACCATTCTACGGCAGAACAAGCTGGAACACTTGCAAAAGAGGGCAATGTCGGAAAACTGATTATTGGCCATTTTTCTTCCAGATATACCGACTTAAATTTATTTCTTGACGAGGCAGTTGCCAACTTTAAAAATACTGAACTTGCAACACTCGGAAAAACATTTGAAATAGAATTAAAACAAATGAAATGAAACATTATTTACTGATATTATTGACCTTAGTTTTACCAATTGTCTCATATTCGCAAGACAAAGAGGTAACTGCATCTATTAATAAATTTGGTCAGGTCCTTTTTTATATCAATAACTATTATTTGGATACAACAAATGTTCCTAAAATGACAGATAAAGCTATTGTTGCCCTTCTTAAAGAATTGGACCCTCATTCTACTTTTATTTCAGCGGATGAAGTTAAGGCTGCAAATGAACCTTTGCAAGGAGAATTTGATGGGATAGGTGTCGAATTTGCAATTATCAATGACACCTTAACAGTACAAGCCCCTGTAGCAGGAGGTCCTTCAGAAAGAGTTGGGATAAGAGGTGGAGATAAAATAGTGTCTGTAAATGGTGAAAAAATAACAAATATCGCTCTAACTATCCCTAAAGTGCATAAGTATTTGAGGGGAGCGAAGGGTACAAAAGTAGATATAACTATAAAGAGACCAAGGGTATCAGACTCAATGTCATTTACGGTGACAAGGGACAAAATACCACTCCAAAGTGTAGATGCTGCCTACCTATATAAAGAAAAATACCTTTATATTAAATTAAGTAGGTTTGCTGCATCATCAAGGGATGAAATATTTCAGGCCATAAATCAATATGGTTCTCTATCAAAAGGGTTGATTCTTGATTTAAGGGGGAATTCGGGTGGATATCTATATTCTGCCATAACAATTGCAAACGAATTTCTTCAAACAGGAAATGTTATTGTATCTACAGAGGGGAGGAATGTTAAACCAGACTATGAATTTGCAAATGGACGGGGGATTTACAAAGAAAAACCAGTCGTGGTTATAATTGATGAAAACTCGGCATCATCGAGTGAAATTGTCGCTGGTGCACTTCAAGATTGGGACAGAGCAATGGTAATCGGGAGGCGGTCATTTGGAAAAGGATTAGTACAACATGGTCTCCCATTGATGGATGGTTCCCAACTTAGATTGACAATTGCAAGATATCACACCCCCTCAGGGCGCGTGATCCAGTCACCATACAAAGAGGGTGAGGGAGATAAATATTATATGAGATTCCTCGAAAGATACGCTAATGGAGAGAGTTTTTCTAAAGATAGCATTCATCTTCCTGATTCATTAAAATTCAAAACCTTGAAAAAAGGGCGCACAGTATATGGGGGAGGTGGGATTATGCCTGACATATTTGTTCCCCAAGACACCCTCGGATACTCTAACTATTATTCAAAACTACTGATGAAGGGTCTTGTAATAGATTTTATGAACGATCAATGTGATAAAAATAGAACGAAGTGGAAAAGAGAATACCCTAATTATGAGGTATTTAAGAAAAGTTTTATCATTAATGATAATATTTTTAATTCATTAATTCAATATGCAAAAGAAAGAGGGATAGAGCCTAATATTGAAGAAATAGAGAAGTCGAAGAGACAAATAAAAATCTATATGAAATCATTGGCTGCAAGCTCAATTGTTGGAAGAGAGACTTTCTATAAAGTAGTAAATGAAGAGAACAACCCAATGTTTGACAAGGCTATTGAAACTTTAGACAATTGGGATAGAGTTAGTTTTTAGCATCCATCATCACTTTATATGCCTTTTGATATGCTTTTGCATTTCTCAAATGTTGAGAGTATGAAGCAGTGAATGAATGTGTTCCATCAAATTCTGGTTTTGCACAAAAATAGATATAATTGTGTTTTTCGTAATTAAGGACAGATTCAATAGCACAAATAGGTGGGGTGATAATTGGCCCTGGAGGTAGCCCTTTGTATCGGTATGTATTGTATGGGGAGTCTATCTTTAGATGCTTGTAAAGTATCCTTTTCACCCCTGGCTCACTCTGATAAACAACATATCTTATTGTCGGATCTGCTTGCAGAAGCATCCCTTTTTTTAGACGATTCATATAAACGCCAGCAATAATTGGTTGCTCAGGAGCATAATTGCTCTCCTCTGTCACTATTGATGCGAGTGTCATAACTTGCTTTGGACTTAGACCAATGGCCTTAGCCTTTCCTAATCTTGATTCATTCCAGAATTTGTTATATTCTGTGTAAAAACGTTCAACAACCTTCTCTGGCTCTGTTGTCCAATATAGCTGGTATGTATTTGGTATGAACATACCAAGAAAAGTCTCTTTGTTGAAGTCATATTTTTTCATTATTGTACTATCGTTAAGACATTTAGCAAATGAAGTTGAATCTGCTTCGAACCAATTGGATAGAGCGAGAGCAAGCCTTCCATAGTCTCTTGCATAACCTTGGAAAACAATATTTCTTGGAGTTTGCCAACCAAAAAGAATGGTTCGTACAATCAGAGTGTTGTTCATTCCCTCTTTTAATTGATATCTTCCTGGTTTGAAAGAGGCAGAAAGTTTCATTTTTTTTGCAGCCCTTTCTAAACTTTTCCAATTCTTTATTGTACTATGACTCTTTAATGTATCCATCATTTGTTCATAGCTATAGGAGCGATAAACATACAAGACATCATTTTTTACGACATTACCTTTTTTAAAGGTAATATAGTAATTCACCCCCCAAATAAGGGCAATGAGAGATAAGCAGCTAATGCTAATAATTAAAATTTTTATACCTTTATTCATCTCTACTATTTTAATGCTTTCTCAATATTACAGCCTCTCCTTCTCTTGGTGATATATCTTTTGATGAGAGCATGTTATATTTTAATATTTTTTTAAGTTTGACACCATACCTTTGCGAGATGGCATAATAAGTTTCTCCCTCTTCGGCAATGTGCATATCTATGTGTTTTGCTGCATTGTTTTTCTTAGATTGTAGATAGACAATAGTCCCTTTGTGGAGAGGTTCGGATTGTTTTAAATCATTGAATCTAAGAATTTCACCCTTGAAGAGATTAAATCCATCCGCAATTGATTCATATGTATCATTATCATTTGCGATTAAAAAGACAACTCCATTTTGAAGGTACAATTTTCTTAAGTTGTTATATTTGTATAGTGGGGAGGTAGTGGCTGGCTTGTACTCCTTAATCGCTTCAAGCTGTGCAGGGGTGGGTGGAATTAGGTCTTCATAATTCTTTAGAGCCTCTCTGTCGAAATCGTATAATTTATACTCTTCAATTATACTTATGAGTCTTGAGGCATATTTGGGATCTGTTGCATATCCTGCTTTTTTTAGACCATGGCTCCAACTAGTATAGTCTGTAGGTGAGAACTCAAATAAAAAAGCATATCTATCTCTGAATCTTAAAAAAATGCTGTGATCTTTATATGATTCTTCTGCTGAATCGTACTTTCTGAAACACTCATTCTTTTTATCATCATCCTTGTATATGGTACCACCCTTCCAGTCATGGCATTTAATTCCAAAATGGTTATTACCCTTGGTGGCAAGTAACGATTTTCCATCCATTGATTCAAGACAACCCTGAGCTAAGGTAATGCTGGCAGGAATTCCATAGATTTGCATCTGTTTAATGGCTATTTCTTTATATTGGTTGATGTAAGCCTCCCTCCCGCTATCTTTCTTTGCAGAAGCAGAGCAGGGAAATAGGATGAGCAAGAGAAGGAAAACAAATCTAAGCATGGACAAAAGTAGCAATTAATTTTATACATTTGTAAGAATTATTTAGATAGAAATGGTTAGAAAGGAACAGATTATTTTTTATTCAGAGTTTTCGTCTCTCACAGAGCTCTTTGATGAAGATAGAGAACTCATAGAAAAGGCAGAAGAGGCGGTAGGTGGTTCTTATGCCCCTTATTCTCATTTTAATGTTGGAGCGGCAGTGCGACTTAAAAGCGGCAGAATAGTTCTTGGCGCAAACCAAGAGAACGCAGCATATCCATCAGGATTGTGTGCTGAAAGGACTGCAATTTTTTCTGCGAATGCAAATTTCCCCAACGATCCTATAGTTGCCATTGCCATATTAGCAAAGCAAAAAGGACAAATAGTAGCAATGCCAGCTGCCCCTTGTGGAGCTTGTAGGCAGGTAATGATAGAGTCGCAAAAGAGGGGTGGGAACGATATTAAAGTGATTCTTGGCAGTAAAAATAAATATTTGATTTTTAATTCAATTTCAGATATTCTTCCATTTGCATTTGATAATATTTAACTATTTTCTGAGCCACAACTGCCTCTCTTCCTCTGGGAACCTCTCAATGGCATAGCGAAGTGAGGTCCTATGTAGCTTGTTGTAATGGGTTGATAGAAAATCTATTAAGGCATTCTTGTCAACTTTTCCCATCTCCCTTAATATCCACCCTATTGCTTTGTGTATTAGGTCATGTGGATGGTTTATAAGTATTTCTGATATGTTAATACATTCTTTAAAATCGCCTCTCTTGACAAGAGTTATGCATGAAACTATGGCTATCCTCTCTTCCCAAAGATATCCACTTTTAGCGAGGGAGTAAAGGATCGTGCGCTCTTTGTCATATATCCAATTGCCAAGGAGTTTGTAGCACGATAAATCTACAAGATCCCAATTGTTGATATATTTAGTATGTGAGAGATAAAAATTAATACATTTCTCCTTAAAAATGGGTGACTTACTTTTATCATAAAGTGCAACAAGAGATAAAAGTGCAAAAAGACGAATTTCGTGATATTTGGAGGTAACCAAGATGCCGAGATCTTGAAATGAGAGTTGGTTGTAGTATTGTTTTACTAATTTTCTTGTTTGAGGAACTTTAATACCGAGAAAAATGTCACCCTCTCCATATTCACCATTGCCACATTTGAAAAATCTTGATAGATTGATGGACTCTTCTTGATTTGCAAGGTCTTGAAATTGACCAATTATTTGATTTGCTATTGACATTTTTGCAAAAAAAAAGGGTAAGCTGAATACATCGCACCGCTACAACCACTGTACCCTTGCTGCCTTCCGACCCTGGGGGAGTTAAGTAGGAGCTGGTCGTGTATGACTTACCCAGCGACAAAGATATAAAAAAATTCTTTTGTATCTCTATTATATATAAAAATCATTTAAATCTTTGTAGTGTCCATATAAAACAATAATATCATTGTCTTGAAGGACAATTTCATCATTATCTTCTAAGGCACTGAATTCATTGTGTTTAATACCAAGGGCATTGTCAGTAGGTATCCCCCTTTTAACAGCTATAAATTTCAATTTAAATTTTCTATTGAACTCCTCTTTATCCACTTTATATCCGATAAGTCCTGAAGGAACCTGTAATTGCACTATGTAGTGATCATCATCGATATGGTAGGAACTAATAAAATTGGGAATTTCGAGTGACATCGCATATCTTCGTGCTGATTCCCTCTCTGGAAAGATAATATTAGTAATTCCCAATGATTTCATAATGGACGCCTGAATATCATCTGCGACGCGGACATAGATTTTTGCATTTTTTATCTCTTTCAAAATACTGTAGGTAGTGAGACAATCTCCGATATCTTTACTAATGGTGATGATTATTGCAAACACTCCTTTAAGTGGAAGGGCGTTAAGGCATGTTGAGTCGGTAATATTCATACATATTGCCGTTGATATCTTTGATTTTATCTTTTCAACCCTTTCTATGTCTTTGTCAACCCCTATCACTTCATTGCCCATTTGTGTGAATTCTTCAGCTACAATGGAGCCTAATTTACCTAATCCTACTACGATGTATCTCATATGATTATTTTTAGTTAATTAATATGTGTCCGCTCGGATAGCGGTAATTCAAGTATTTATCTTGTTTCACAAATGAAGCAAGTATTGTAATAAATCCAATTCTACCTATGAACATCACAATGGTGATAATTATTTTCCCAAGCTCAGAGAGGCTTTCTGTAACCCCCATACTTGATCCCACAGTCCCAAGGGCAGATATTACTTCAAATAATAATTTTCTTGGTTCTAAGCCACCATCGGTAAATAATAGTAAAAAATAAGCAATGACAATTGTTATGAGACTTATCACTACCGTGGCAAATGCCCTATTGGTTGAGAGTTGGGATACCTCTCTTTGCCTCATTTCTACTCTGTTTATCCCTTTTATTTGGCAAAGGGCATTTCTTATCATCATCCAAAATGTTGTGACCTTAATTCCACCAGCGGTAGATTGTGGAGCACCTCCAATCCACATAAGAAGAATAATGACAATAAATGTAGTGGGAGCGAGGTTGGAGATATCCTGACTAGAAAATCCAGCGGTTCTTGGAAGTACAGCGTTGAAGAAAGCTTGTGCAATTTTCCCTTCGATGGACAATCCAGCAAGCATACCATTCCATTCAAAGACAAGAAAATAGAGGGTGCCAAATAGCAATAGGGCAAATGTGGTTTTAATGACAACTGATGAATTTAAATCCCACTGGTGGATATTCCTATTGACCCTTTTTTTAGAAATAAATCTTATTAAATTTTTAATTTTTTTAGATATAATTTTAAAAATATTAGAATAAATAGGAAATCCGATTCCTCCAAAAATAATCAAAAACGAAATGATATAGTAAAAAAAATTGTTATTAATGAGATCTGGAGCACCAAGCCCCCCTTGATGTATAGTGAAGCCTGCATTGCAAAATGCAGATATAGAATGAAATACAGAAAAATATAATCTATCGGCAAAAGTACCAATGAGGTTGTTGCTTGTAGTGATAAAGATCATCAGGGCACCAACTGCCTCTATTGCTAATGTAGTGGATACAATTCTAATAACCAGCCCTGAGATGCTATTTGAATTATCTTCAGAAATGAGATCCCTTATCATCAGACTGCTGTTGAAGGGAAGTGCCCCCATCAGCGATAATGCAAAGAATGATGTCAGTGTCACCACTCCAAGTCCCCCAATTTGAATTAGAAACAGTACCACTATTTGTCCATATAAAGTAAAGGTCTCGGTGAATGGTACAGAGCAAAGTCCAGTAACACAAGTGGCAGAGGTGCTTACAAAGAGAGCATCAATGATGGAGATGTTGCCCTCCCCATATGTGGAGTTGGGGAAAGAGAGAAAAGCAGCTCCTATTATTATAAGAATTAAAAAACTTGATGCAAATATTGCCATTGGGTTTACAATTTTTGTCATCAATCTGATAATCCCATGTGATAGTTCACCAAACGATGCTATGCTAACCATGGATATGGTAATAATGCTGAGGAATTTATGTGACATATTAAACAACCCCAGTTGATATTTATTATCGATGATTAAGAGGAGGGTGGAGCATAATAAAAGTGTAAAAGTCCATTTTACAATTAATGGCTTGTTGTAATTGGTAGATATGCAGCTTATTATTGTCTCACGTATTGATGCAATGGTGAAAATTGTAATAAGAATATTAAAAATCTTTAATGCCTTTTCGATATAAGATGCCTCTGTCCTGAAGCCAAAAAGATAGGCTCCGATTATAATCCCAATAATACTGCAAATAAAAGTGATGACATTGACAACTATATCAATATTTCTAAGGAGCCTTTTTAGTGATTTGTTGAAAATGTACCGCATCATTTGCACTATCTTTTAATACAAAGTTAAAAAAATAATGAAATGTTTTATATTTGTAGGATGAATTTAAAAGGTAAGAAAATTGCAGTTGGCCTCTCTGGAGGGGTTGATTCATCTGTAGCTGCTTTGCTCCTAAAGGACCAAGGGTATGATGTATTTGCCCTTTTTATGCAAAATTGGCACGACACGACTGGTACCCTCCATGGCGAGTGCGAGTGGGAGGAGGATCTTAATGTGGCCAAGATGGTAGCTAAAAAAATAGGGATACCATTTCATTTTATAGACCTCTCCGATACATATAGGAAACAGGTAGTTGATTATATGTTTGATGAATATTCAAGAGGGCGTACCCCTAATCCTGATGTCCTGTGCAACAGCAAAATAAAATTTGATGCCTTTTTAAAGAGTGCTTCTGATTTGGGGGCAGACTATGTGGCAACTGGGCACTATTGCAGAAGGGGTGAGGTTGAGGCAGCAGACGGATCTGTTATAAATCAGATATTCGCAGGTAGCGATCCAAATAAGGACCAATCCTATTTCTTATGTCAACTCACTCAAGAGCAGCTCTCCAAAGCCATTTTCCCGATAGGGGACATTGCTAAACCCATGGTGCGAAAAATTGCTGCCGAAGCTGGACTACCAAGTGCTCAGAAAAAGGATTCGCAAGGAATTTGTTTTGTTGGGAAGGTGGATTTGCCTGTTTTCTTACAGCAGAAATTAGCCACAAAAGAGGGGAATGTAGTTGAAATTTTCCATTCATTTTATTCTCAATTAGATGGTTATCCTGGATATGCTGGTTGCGATAGGGATGGGGGGGAGATTTCCCAAAGTAGGTTGGAAGCTCTTTCGAGGGTATATCATTATAAGGAGGGGGATGGGAAGTTGATAGGTAAGCATATAGGAGCTCAGTACTATACAATTGGACAACGTAAAGGGCTCAACATAGGGGGACACAAATTACCATTATTTATTATTTCTACAGATATTGAAACTAATACCATTTATGTAGGGGAGGGGGATAGTCACCCTGGACTTTTGAGGAAGGCTCTATTTATCGGCAATGATCAAGAGCACTGGATAAGGAGGGATTTGAAATTGAATAATGGTCAGAAAGGAGACTATCTGGTTAGGATAAGGTATCGTCAGCCTCTGCAAAAATGCTCTTTGTATCAATGTGAGAGCGGATTGTATATTTTGTTTGAAAAGCATCAGAAAGGGATAACACCTGGTCAGTTTGCAGTGTGGTATAATAATGATTTAGAGATGATAGGTAGTGGAGTAATTTCTTAGAGTTATCCAAATGAAGAAGATTTGTTTTTTGTTATTTATTTTCATGTATGGGGGTGTTCTAATTGGGCAGGAGAGGATTGAACATATCCCTTTTGGAGATTTTAATTCATGGGCAGTAAGATATATTAAAGAATCTGCCCTTATTGGAGGGAAAACCAAAACCATATATGTACCTGCCCCAACCGATACGATATATGCTAATAAAGCTTTTGATTACAGTAAAACTATTTGGGGTGTTTCAAATGCCTATGCAAATGTTATAGGGGTAGCTAAAGCGGCAAATACGACAGCTCCAGAGAGGAGAGATCAAGGGTGGTGTGCCAGGCTTGATACAAGAATGGAGACAGTTAAGGTTATTGGGCTAATAAATATTAAAGTAGTTATTTCGGGGTCACTTTTTTTGGGAAGTGTTGTTGAGCCAGTAAGGAGTGCGAATGACCCGTATGGATATGTTTCATTAGGCATTCCATTTACAAAAAAACCTAAAGCTTTAATTTTTGATTATAAGGCATTAGTTTCTGATGAAAATATTGTAACTAAGGCCCTTGGGCTTGGGAGTTCTGAAATGGAGGGGCGTGATAATGCTCAAGTGTATCTCTATTTGCAGAAAAGGTGGGAAGATGAGGATGGAAATATTTTTGCGAAGAGAATAGGGACAGTGTATGAAAGAATTTCTCATACCACACCAGGTTGGATAAATGATAGAAGATTTGATGTTTTTTACGGAGATCTAAGTAAAGAGCCAAATTATAAGGAATATCAAGGGCTTCTCCCAACAGTTGGGGCGTATCGATCTTTTAATAGCAAAGGGGAATTAAAGGATATAGTAGAGGTGGGGTGGGGTGATGGAAATGATACCCCGACACATTTAGTATTGTTCTTCTCTTCAGGGTGCTATACTGCATTTATTGGACACATAGGCAATTCTCTATGGGTAGATAATATAAGATTGGTTTATTAGATTACTACTCATTTTCTAACACAAATCGGCATATTTCGCTCCTATAAATTCTATCAACTCTTTAGGAGATAATTCCACTTGATAACCAACCTTTCCAGCACTGAAGATAATTGTATCATATAGGGAGGCTGTCTCTTCGATAAATGTGGTCAATGGTTTCTTCATCCCTATTGGAGAGCATCCCCCGTGTATATATCCTGTAAGTGGAAGTAGTTCTTTTTGTTTAATCATTTGTATATTTTTCACCCCAGCTGCCAAAGCCCCCTTCTTGAGGTCAAGTGAACAATTGACCGGAATTACAAAAACAAAATAACTATTTGTATTAGAAATAGTTACAAGTGTTTTAAATACTCTGTCAGGATTCTCTTTTAAAGATGCAGCTACACCCTCTCCATCTGTGATTGTCTGGTCATATTCGTGTGAGATAAAAGAGACCCCTTTCATCGAAAGGAGTCTCATAACATTGGTTTTTTCCATTATTTGTTCTGAGCTCTTTTATTGAGCTGTTTAATTATCTTGTTTATTACGTTGTCAATACCTGATTCTGGCTCAATAATATTGTAATCTTTCCAGAATTCATTGTCTGTAAAGTCTGCCACTCTGTCTAATACGATATCTCTGCTTCTTATCCTATTTTCAGGGGCAATCTTAAGTCCTTTGTCTGATTTGTCGGTTACTGCCAATTCAGAAATTATTGTGTATGAGTTTTTGAAAAGTTTGCCACTCCATTTAGCGTCAAATTTTAGTTCAGTTCTTGAGTAGTCAAATACTTGTTTCCCTTTGTATTCTTTATATTGTACTAAATAATTGGCGTATAACATTTTGACTTTTAACTCCCAAGGTTTTTTCCTTACGAAAAGTGCTGCTGCCTCCTGTTCTTTGTTCTCTTCTATTTTTAAGTGAAATTCTGCGCGTGTTAGTGCATATGTATCCATCTCTATAAATAGTTTTCCTTCAAATAGCAACTCTTCTTTTGGCATTTTAGGTGTGAAGTTGATGACATAGTGGCTCTTATCGTTGATGTAAGTAGGATGGTCAAAAGAAAATAAATAATGTTCGTCAATCTTGCTTTTCTCAACAGCAAGAATTGGGTATTTCATGAGATCATTCTCAAGGGCAGAGTTGATGCCACCTCTGAATTTTACAAATACAGTATCAATTTTATTCCAATCAACGCTTCCTCTCCCTTTGTAGATGCTTGCTTGGTCGGATGAAAAGAGGTTTTGATAAGAGGCTTTGTTGATATCCAATGCAGCCTCTGTAAGTGTTACATATGTATTTCTCTTTTTTATCATTTCGCGATAGAATGCCGTCATTTTCATATCGTGTTGAGGATAATTATTTGAGATATTGCTGATTGCCAATTTAACAATATCATTGGCCTCTTCAGGTCTGACAATTGCTCCTGAAATATTATATGGGGTTTGTTCAAGATAAAAAGTATGAGGTTTGTCACTTTTTATCAGTTCTGATACAGCAACTGAGTATGTCTTGTACCCAATATAAGAGATTGAAATAGAGTCGGTAACATTCTCTTCTGGGAATTTTAGTGAAAAGAACCCTTCGCCATTAGATACATTGCTGATACCGCTTTTACGCATTGTTATGGATGCAAATATCATTGGTTTATTTGTCTCCTTATCTATTATTTGCCCTATTATTGAGTGCAACTGTGGAGAATCCTTAGCAAGAATGATGTAGTTGTTTTCAAAGAAAAATTTTAATCCAGTCACAGATAAAATTTTGTCGAGACACTCCTTTACAGAGCTTTTGCCTTCAGATACTTCAACTTTGTCAGATATATTTACATCATTTTCGCTATAAACAAACAAATAATCTGTTTGTTTTTCAATTTCGCTAATAATGGATTGTAGTGTGTGGATATTGCCCAATATCGTAATCGGGGCTCTTTGTTGGTCGGGAGTCGTCTTTAGATTGGTTGCAAATAAGATATTTAATCCTAATGCAAAAAATAATAGAGTAATAAAAAATTTTTTCATAACTTTGTAATTAATAAAGGGTTGATACTTTTATTTATTTATAAGCCGATGGGTGTTGCTTCACTTGTCGGCTTTTTATATTGTTATAATATATCTATTGTTGTTTTTATCATATATATAATTGAATTGAAGAGCTTTATGAAGGGCACTAAGGGCTGCATCTATTCCCCCTTCAATTCTAATTTTTCCACTGAAAATGTAATCGGATAATATTGAGTCCTTAATATCTATCTTAACATCGTAGCAAGTTTCTAATTTTTGAGTGACACTTTTAAAGGTGTCATTTTTAAATGCCATAATCCCCTTTTTCCAAAGCATATCGTCGATATTTATCCTTGCAGCTACCATATCTCCATCTATTTCTTCGATTGATTTGTTAGGAGTAAGGGTAATAGGGCTAAAGAGATGTTGACTGTTTGATGATGATAACTCTATGGAACCTTCAATAAGAGAGGTTTTAAATTGTCTGTTTGGGTAGGCAAATACATTGAATTTTGTACCTAATACTTTGATATTATATCCATTGGATGAGACGATAAATGGAAGATCTTTATTGTGTGATACTTCAAAGAAGGCTTCTCCAGTGAGCAATTCTACCATCCTGTTGTCGTTGTTATATGTTTTACTTATCCTTATAGTAGTGTTTGAATTCAACCAAATAATTGAACTGTCACTTAATACAATTGTTTTAATTTCACCAGAAGATGTAGAGATTTCACTATGAAGAAGAGTTGCTTGCAATTCTAAAGAGGCATTATCAATGATATCGTTATTACGCTTGTTGAATATACCGTAGGCTATTATACCAATGAGAATTACAGCAGCTACTGCAATCGAGGAGATAACTCTAACAGTGAAATGGGTTTTTATTTTAGATTTCTTGATTGTTTGGTTAAATATGTCAAATTGAGTTTGAGCATATTCGGTGTCGTTTTCTTGAGGTAACATAGAAGATAGAGCGTTTATCTTTTTATGTGACAAAAACTGAGAGCGAGTATCGTTGTCGTTTTCAATTTGATTAAACAATATATCTTTCTCTTCGCTTGAGATTGTACCTTCAAAATATTTATTTATTAACTCTTCCATTTTCTTTCTTTCTATCAATAGAACGAAAATGGATGGAAAAACCACTAAACAAAAATGAATTATTTAATGATTTTTTTTAATGCAATAGCAATCTGAGTCTCAATAGTGCTTACGGATATTCCCAATAATGAGGCTATTTCTTTATGTTTTTTCTTTTCTATTTTTGATAGAATAAAGATTTGGCGGCACTTTTCTGGTAGCGATTCTATCCTTTGTTGAAGAATTTTGTCAGGGGAGTCATTTTCTTCCAATTCCATCTCTTGCAATGCCTCAAGAGAGAGAGAATATTCAATTTGGTTCTTCTCAATAGTTGACTGATGACGTAAGAAATCGATACACTTATTTCTAACAAGAGAGTAGTAGTATCCAGAGGGAGTTGTTATTTTTAAGACATTTCTTTTTTCCCAGAGAATTGCAAACACATCTTGGACAATATTTTCTGCCTCCTCTTTTGGTACAAATTCTTTTGCGAACCTAAAAAGAGGGGGAAAATATTTAATATATATATCTCTAAATTCCTTCTCGAATTTATCCATAATCTATATTGTTTCCCACTCACCTCCCCACTCTTCGATAAATCTTCTCATATCGCTATTGGCTATTTTTAGTGAAGCTGTGTTGTCATTAGGGTGAAAGGTGAGGTGATGTGCATCAAATAAATCTTTGTCAATGTATAATTTGACAAGTCTATTGGGATCATTGAGCAATCCAAAAAGGGAGACGGAGCCTGGTGTTGTTCCAAGATACTTCATCATCCTCTCTGGCGAAGCAAAAGACAACTTGCCTTGATGCAGCTGCTTTTCTAATCCATGAATGTCCATTTCTTTATGACATTCAAGAATTACAAGATAGTGTTTATTGCCTTTATGATTCCTAAAAAATAGATTTTTACAATGGGTAGAGTCTATATTTTTCCAAAACTCAAGAGCTATCTCAATGGTGGGGAGTGGCTCATGTTCAATGAGCTCATATTCAATACCTATTTTATTGAGCCTCTCTAATACAAATTTTTTTCTTTCTTCCATCATAGTCTTAATCTGCATACAAATATAGATAAGATTTTCATAATCTATATTCTAATATTATGTGCAATTGTTGCTAAAAGCTTATATAAAGACCTGCTAATATGTTTAAAGGACGAATCTGATAAGCGGCACTGTAGCTGCTGAGACCTGAAAAAATGGAATATGAATAATTTTTTGAGTTTAGGATGTTTTTAGCTGATATGGAGAGGCGGATTTTGCTATTAAGGTAATATTCGGTCATTAAATCTAACAGAAACATGTTTTTATTATGTGTCTCGTTTAACTCTGTGAAATAGTGTTCACATATTACCTTGATATTTAGTTTTCTAAATGGATTTATTATGAATTTTAAATTGTGATCAAATTGATTTTTGTGATTCTTTACTGCATTGGGGTTTTTGTGATTTAATGTAAGAATAGAGTGAGAATACTCTATTTGATATTCTGTACTAAGCCATCTTGCAAACCTTCCGTTAAATCCAATCTCTACATTATAGACCTCTGAAAGATAAGGACTTAATATCTCATTTTGGAGGCTTTCCATTGTGGCCCTATTGTACGAGGCATCCAAAGACACTTTGCCGTTTATCGAATATATCCCTTTACTGCTCGATATTTTTGTATTCCAAGATGAGATATTGTTGGGTCGTGGTATTAAACCTGAAACGATATAATTACCTAAAAAATATTGACTATTGATCTCTTTGAGTCCATTCCAAAGCCAACCAAACTCACCATTGATGAAGAAAGAGTTGACTGGATCACGGAATGATACTCTAAGGAATGTGTTGGCTATTAGCCCCTTTTCAGTATTGAAGTTACCAAAACTCATATGGCGATAGTTCCTTAAAATATACCCTTCGTACATCTCTCCTAAATTGAGTTTACTTTTTGAAATATTACCACCAATGAACATCTCAAATTTAGAAGTGAACATTATCCTAAAATTTAATCTTGGGGCAATGTTGAAAGAATGGTCATTTAATAGATATTTACCTGTCTCTGCCCTCTTGCACCAGTAGTAGTCATAGCTCATTGGGGAGGAGATGGATATTTCTAATTTTCTATTTTTATAAGTGAGAAATGGGTTGACGTAGGGGCGCAAATAGCCAAGATGTAGGTTGTTGTCAAATAGTGAACTTTCCATCCTCCTGATCACCCCTTCAAACCCTCCATTTACGGAAAATACTATACCACTTAAAGATTTATAACTATATGATGTTTCTGTTTTTGTAAAGAATAGGGAGTTGTTAATACTCTCCTTTTGGATATCATTTGTTCCATCCATTCTTTCAATAATAAGGGAGTGATCTTTGTGGATAAACTGATTGTTGGAGTAGATGTTGAAGGTGCTTTTTTTAACCTTTTTTATATATTGAAGATAATTGTGAAGATCTATGTATGGAGTTTTAGCACTTTCTCTATTTGGAAAAGATCCTTTCATTAAAGAGGATGCCTCTCTCCACTGTGCATCAACGGAGAGTTTGTCGAAAAGGTAATAATCATCTTTGTTTGCTTTGATGGTGACATTGGATGAGAGATTGTGTTTTCTGCTGAATGATTCATCTGACTCATTTACAATTGTTGTTGAATCGGGAAGGAAATATGAGGTCTGTGAACGATTAGAAGACTCCAGATGATCAAATAGATAACTCAATTGAGCATCAATGGTATAATCTTTTTTCAAGCTCCACGAATTAGTAGTGCTAAATATAGTAGAGTTGTTGAATCTTACCCTTTTTTCTTCAAGTGGAGCATTTGATACCCCCACTGCGATAAGATCCTTAAGGTCATATTTACTGCTCTGATTGTTTTGAAAAAAATTAGTGATTTCAGATCTGTAGTTCTTACCTATATTGTTCATTTTTAGAGAACTAACACTTTGGCTCCCCTTAGCAATTCTCATATTGAAAAGTTCCCCTTCAATGAGTATTTTATTTGAATATCCCATATTCAATTCTCCCCTCCATATCCATTTTGCCTTAGCCTCCTCTGTGAGTCTCAGGTTAATAGCGGCGCGTTCAGAAGGTACTATATCCTTTAAAGCCTTTGTAGCTTGGTGATTTTCCAATACTTCTACACTTTTTACATCTTTAGCAGATATGTTTTCGGTGGCTAATCCATATTTCCCTCCTAACATATCATTACCCTCAATGTAGAAATTATTTATAGCCTCTCCATTGTATGTTATTTGTCCCCCCTTCAAAACCTCTATTCCTGGCATTTTTTTTAAAACATCTCCGATGCTTTTGTCTTGTATGTCGGCAAAACTTTTCACATTGTATTTGACAGTATCCCCTTTCAATGCCACTTTGGGAGCTTTGATTATGGTCTCTTTAAGAGTTAAGGCATCTATTTCCAATATAATATCCATGGTAGCAGTCGTAAGCTTTGGAATAACAATTTTACCTTTATATCCAAGCATTGATATATGTAGAGAGTCCCCTTTTTCAATTTTTCTCTTGAGTTTGAGATTGAAAATACCAAAACTGTTTGAAGTGCTAAAACAGAGGTTTTTCCCCTCTTTGCTTTTTAGAACTACAATAGCACCTACAATGGGCAATTCTGTCCCAGACTCAATGATTCTCCCATTTATATTTTGAGTGCTATTTTGTGCTATAAGTGGAAAAGATATTACAAAAGATAGTAGCAGCGATATGGTTAAAATTGTTCTCCTCATTTGATTGTGATTTCCTTTTATAATGTATCCTAGTAATCTCTCTCTTGGTAGTCGTATTTGAGTTTTTTTACTAAGTCATTTGCCCCTTCTCCGCTCACATTTATTTTAATTCTTCCTCCGCTGTTATTATTCATGAAGCCGATAGGATCTTCGTCAGAGCGTTTTTTAAGCACAAGATATTTTTCCCGTTTAATCTTGATGAAGTTACCTTCGTTGATCTCTATAGGGATGTCTGATACTTTTCTTAGTCCTACTGCTGTGTAGTGATAGTGACTACGAGAGTCATATACTTCTAATATAAATCCTGGCAATCCTCCAAACTTCCATGGACCATTGGAGATGGATATTTCAGGCGCATACCAAGCTATGTAGTGACGACCGCGAAAATCGCAAGTGGCTTTATAGACGGTGTAGCCTAGGAGCTCTTTGCTCTCTTCTTCCAGTTCCCATTCGAAATTCAGCTCTTTTTCTTCATATTGATAGTTGTCTATACCAAGTGATGTGTGGAATAAAATACCCCCGTCACTATATTTGTATAGGATATCAGAACTTCCCCCTTTCACTTTTACGTCAGATATGTTAATGGAACTATTATTTCCCCCAATGCTACGTTCTTTAATAGTGGCAGCCATTATTGAGTCAGAGTAGAACTTGTTATAACTATAAAATTTTGAAACATCTTTTCCCACTAAAAGCAACATCAGGTCTTCTTTTACAATATGTTTTTTTGTGGAGTCATTGTCAATAGCAGTGGTATCTCTAATAAATCTAAGTTCATACCTACATTCCATATATGCAGAGTCGATAGTTTTTTTATCCATGTTCCTCAATGATGTGGTGGATATACCAGCAGCGGATTTAACAATGGATATAGAACTTTGAGCATAGGCAGAAATATGTGTACCAATGAATGCTGTCATATAGAAGCATATCAAAACAGGAGTTAAACATTTTTTCATACTTTTTACATTTTAAAAATAATTTCAGATGCGAAAGTATGAATATTACCACCTACCTATGGTTAAGAGATAGTTAAATAATGTTAAATAGTGTTAAGGGTTTCAGAAACAGATGAATTATCATTAGTTTTGCTGTGTGAAGAAGTGATAGTTATTAATTGAATATATGAATAAAAAATCCTTTAAAATAGTTGCTATTATTGTTGGCCTTCTTTTGGCTGCTTCGATGACTGTACAGATAGTATGGCTTAGTGGGATGTACAGGAACATGAATCAGCAGTATCTCCAAAAGGTAACATCGGCAATGGAGAGAGCTGCTTACAATGAGCTGCTTAGACGGATATCGGCGGTCTCAGTGGATACTCTATTGAATGAGACAATGTCTTCAATCAATACAAAAAATATAACTCAGATAAGGGTGAATAAGGAAAATGCCGATGCACCAGAGATCCATCTTTATATGAGTGTCTTGTCCAAGACTCAGAGCAATTTCAATATAGAGGTTTATGATTCTCTTTTTCGAAAAGAGCTTAATAGTGTGGGAATAGTTTCAGAGTGCAATGTGTGGATGAATAGGGCAGGCAGGCAGTTTCATTATAAATCCAAATCTGGTGCAGATACTTTTAAGGTTAGGGGCTCAGTTGCAAAAGCAGAGGTGAGAGGAAGAGTATCTATTAATCAAGTCGATAGCATTACTATTTCAACAGAACAGATATATTCGCAAAATTCACTGCCTGACAGGATTTATAAAAATCCAATAGAACTATCTTTTCCAGTGAATCAACAAGCTGAGGAGTTGTGTCATATCAAAATTGAAAATCCTAATTCTAAATTTCTTTCAGATATGTTCTGGGTTTTCTTCTCTTCAGGAATTATTTTCTTACTCCTGTGCCTCTCTTTCGTCTATCTCATTATGACAATTTTTAAGCAGAAATCGCTGGAGGAGATGCGTCGGGACTTTACTCATAATATAACTCACGAGTTAAAGACTCCTATCGCGGTGGCTTATGCTGCTAACGATGCGATGGCTAATTTCGATATGGATAAAAACCCTCAAAAGAGAAAAGAATATCTTGAGGTGGTAGGTATACAGCTGAATATGCTCTCTTCTATGGTAGAGAGGATACTTTCTCTCTCTGTGGAGGAGAGTGAAATGTTCGAATTGAAAAGGAATAAAGTTTTGGTCCTTCCCATTTTAGAGGAGCTAATTCATACACTATCGGTGAAATATCCCGTTGTAATTAAATTTAATATTGAAGGTAAATTAAAAGAAAATGTTTATTCAAAAGATGT
>CAZSLC010000013.1:27504-50411 GCA_964607675.1 uncultured Muribaculaceae bacterium | reverse complement strand
CAAAATGGAAGATGGTTTGATGGTACCACAAGCACATACCAGACCACAGGTGTCTTCCTTCCCGCTGCTGGCTACCGCGACGGCTACGATGGCAGTGCCAACAATCGTGGTGCCCGCGGCTACTATTGGTCTAGTACGCCCGATGGTGATCACGCGTACCGCTTGTACTTGCGCTCAGGGAATGCTACCATGTACAACAACTCCCGTGCCTACGGGCTTTCTGTTCGCTGTGTCAGGGAGTAAGCATCTGAAAAGTAGAAGGATCGGACGTATTCCCTGCCATTATCAGAGTTAAAGACACTTAAACAATCGTCGAGGCACCTCCCGAAACTAAATCGGAGGTGCCTCGGCTTTTTTGAAAGTCTCTTTTCTGATTATTTTGAACCTTCAAGCCACTCTAAAAAATTAGCAACCCTTGATCGAGGGACTATAACTGGGCTAATCTGTTGTGGGCTTAATGTGACTTTTAGTCTTGAATTAAAATACTTAGAGATATTTTTTATTGAGTTTAACCCTGCAATACAATTTCTTGATATTTTAAAGAAGCATGATGGATCTAAGTCAATTTCAATATTTTCAAGGCTTGAATCGGTGAGAAACTGTTTAGAGTCGTTTGTTATCAGGAATGTAGATTTGTCTTCTGCATAGAAGCATGCTATATCTCCAATGTCTATGACTAATATTTGATTTCCCAATTTGACAGTAAATCGTTGTTTGTATTTTTTCTTTGATTTGTCATTATGGGAGGTTTGTGTTTTATCTTCTATTAGACACATGCTCAGACATCTTTCTACGCAATTTTTAAATTGAATATCTTCTATTGGCTTAAGAAGATAGTCAATGCATTTTACTTTAAATGCATCAAGGGCATAATTTTCATAAGCGGTGGTTATGATGACGGGAACTTTAATATCTACTATGTTAAAGATTTCAAAACAATTGCCATCCGATAATTCTACATCCATAAATATTAAATTTGGCATCTCATTTTTTAAATATTTTACAGATTCTTCGATGGAGTCTGTAATTTTAATAATGTCAAATTCGGGGTAGTATTTGTTTATTAGTCTTACCACCTTTTGTTGCGCAGGAATCTCGTCTTCAACTATGAGAAGTTTCATTATAAAGTAGCTTAAATTCTTGCTAAATATAACCATTAATTTTTACAATTCATCAAGTTATTATGCTAATTCGTCACTCATTTATATATAGGGTGTTTTTTAATTTATAACTTTAGAAAAAACTAAACTATATCTATGAAAAAAGACTCAATGAATTTTTGGCAGATCTTCAATATGAGTTTCGGTTTCCTCGGAATTCAGTTTGGATTGGCCCTCCAGAATGCTAATGTCAGTAGGATTCTTCAATCTTTCGGGGCCAATGTTGAGCACCTTTCTTTATTTTGGCTTGCCGCCCCTATTACTGGCATGATAGTTCAGCCGATTATTGGCCACTATAGCGATCGTACATGGTGCAAATTGGGGAGGAGGAGACCATATTTTCTTGTAGGTGCAATATTTGCCTCTATTATGTTGTTTTTAATGCCTAATTCCCCTTCTTTGGCCTCTTTTCTATCCCCTCTCCTTGTTGGAGCAGGTATTTTAATGATTATGGATGCCTCTATCAATGTCGCTATGGAGCCGTTTAGGGCGTTAGTGGCAGATAAGTTGCCATCGGAGCAGAGGACCCTTGGATTTTCAGTTCAAACGGCGTTGATTGGAATTGGTGCTGTGATTGGGGCAGTGCTTCCTTTTGTTCTTACAAACTGGTTTGGAATGGAGAATACCCCTGTAGAAGATGGAGGGGTCGCACCGAATGTAAAATATGCATTTTATATAGGGGCTGTGGTTCTTTTACTTTGCGTTGTATGGACGGTGGTGAAAACAACTGAGGAGCCTCCAGTGACAAGGGATGAAAATGAGAAACAGGGAGGTTTCTTTGAGATTTTCAAAGATTTTGGAAACATGCCAAAAACGATGAGGCAGCTTGGTGTTGTGCAGTTCTTTTCTTGGTTTGCCCTCTTTTCAATGTGGGTCTATATGACCCCTGCGGTGGCAGAGCATTGCTATGGTACTACCGATAGGGCATCGGAGGCATTTGGAAATGCAGGGGACTGGGTTGGTGTGTTGCAGGGGATTTACAATGGTGTTGCCGCTATTTTTGCCTTTTTATTGCCAGTCATTGCCAAAAAGATTGGAAGAAAGGCTACTCATAGTATCTCGCTTCTGTGTGGTGCCGTAGGTTTTTTGACATTTCTTATATTTAAGGATCCTAAGATGTTGATTATTTCTATGATAGGGGTTGGCATTGCTTGGGGAAGTATTTTGGCTATGCCTTATGCTATCCTTGCTGGCTCTCTTCCCCCTGCTAAAATGGGGGTTTTTATGGGAATATTCAATTTCTTTATTACTATTCCACAGGTATGCAATGGGCTTTTGGGTGGGATGATGGTGAAATATATTTATGGGGGACATACTATTTATGCACTTGTTTTTTCTGGTGCTTGTCTCTTGGTGGCATCTGCAACGGCTCTTTTAGTTGAGGATAAAGACGATCCTAAACAAATAAAATTGTCATTTTTGAAATAAAACTAAACACTTATTATATTATTATCAATCAATTAACTAACACAATATGAAAAAATTGATGACAGTCTTGATTTCGATGGCCTTCTTTTCAGTTTCTTCCCTTTTTGCGCAATATGTTGCAAAGGGGGTTGTAGTTGATGCGAAAGGTGCGGTTGTCGGAGTTTCTGTTCTCGAACAGGGGACAGTTAATGGAACAGAGACTAATTTGGATGGACAATTTGAGTTGTCTGTAGCCTCTCCAAATTCAGTCCTTGTGTTTTCATTTATAGGATATAAACCTCTTTCTCTTCCTGCTTCACAAGCTGCGAGAGTCGTCCTTCAAGAAGATACGGAACTCTTGGAGGAGGTTATTGTAATCGGTTATGGCACAGTGAAAAAACAGGATATGACTGGTTCTGTTGTTGCCGTAAGACCAGACGAAATAAATAGAGGTGCTATTACCTCTCCTGACCAATTATTGTTAGGGAAGGTTTCAGGACTTTTAGTTACCCCTGCTTCTGGTCAACCAGGGGCATCTGCTACTATCAGAATTCGTGGTGCCGCTTCTTTAAATGCGTCAAATGACCCTCTAATTGTTATTGATGGGGTCCCTGTAACAGTAGATGGTGGTGCTGGTATGGGCAATCCACTTGCTTCTGTAAATCCCAATGACATTGATACTTATACAGTTTTAAAAGATGCATCTGCAACTGCTATTTATGGTTCTCGTGCCTCTAATGGTGTCATTATCATAACTACAAAAAAGGGAAAAGGAAAAGGATTCCATTTGAATTATAGCTCAAGCTATTCTGTTAAGCAAAATGCTAAGACGTTGCCTATGATGAATGCAGACCAGTACCGTAAATATATGTTGGACAATTATTCTGATATCCCTAAGATAGGAGAATTATTGACAGCGGAAGGGGGTACAGATTGGCAAGCCCAAATATATAGATTGGCATTTAACACCGATCAAAGTTTGAGTATGTATGGAGGTGGGGATCTATTTCCATATAGGGTTAGTTTAGGTTATAACTATGATCAAGCCACTTTGAAATCGGGAGACAACAACAGAGGGAATATTGACATTAGCCTTTCTCCAAAGTTTTTTGATAAGCACTTATCTATCAACGCCAATGTTAAAGGTGTGTATCAAAAAACCAATTGGGCGAGTGATGGAGCAGTGGGAAGTGCATTGTCGTTTGACCCTACAAAACCCCTTTATTTTAGAGATGCAAATGGGAATATAGATAAATCTGTAGTCTCAAATGGCTACTGGAACTGGCTAAATGGTGATAAAACGGCCAACACTATGGCTGGGGTTAGTCCTCTTTCTTCTCTTTACGATTGGCACAATATAAGTAATTCAATGCGTTCAATAGGAAATCTTCAAATTGATTATAAAATTCATGGTTTTGAAGATTTAAGGGCTAACGTTAATCTTGGTTACGATATTGCTCAAACTAAAGGCACCAAATACAATGAATTGGGCTCTATCTCTGCTATGAGATCTCCAAATGATTTGTATGTGAATTATAAAAATAAGAATATCAATACAATCCTTGAGGCATATTTGAATTATAACCACGCATTTAAATCGTCTGTACTTGATGTGATGGCTGGTTACTCTTGGCAACATAACTATGTGAAATATGATGAGTTACAATACTATAATAACTCTACTAACCCAGTGAGTGAAGATAACCTCTATTATACAAAGCCTACAAATGCAAAAGAGTATTATTTGGTATCATTCTTCGGTAGGGTCAATTATTCTGTTTTATCGAGATATCTTTTCACATTTACAGTTCGTGAAGATGCCTCTTCTCGTTTTAGTAAAGCTACAAGGTGGGGGTTCTTCCCATCAGCCGCATTTGCTTGGAATATGGCCAATGAGAGTTGGCTGAAAAGCAGCAAAGCGGTAAGTACAATGAAAATCCGTTTGGGATGGGGACGTACTGGTCAACAAGATATAGGCAGCGACTATTATCCATATTTACCTCGTTACGTACAATCCTCATCATTGACAATGCAATATTATATGAATGGGGTTTATGGACCAACCTTAGCACCCCTTGCATATAACCCAAATCTTAGGTGGGAGACAACAGAAACGTACAATGTAGGATTGGATTTTGGATTTATAAATGATAGAATTACAGGGAGTATTGAGGCATATTATAGAAATACATTCGATTTGCTGAATATTATCCCTACCCCTCTTGGCTCTAACTTTGGTAATAGTATCATTTCTAATATTGGGACAATGGTCAATAAGGGTATTGAAGTATCACTTAACTTCATACCTGTCTCAACAAAAGATTGGAATTGGAGTATTGGAGGTAATGTCTCTTTCCAAGATACCAAAATTACAAAGTTGACTGCTAAACATGCTGAGGGTTATCTTGGAGTACCTGTTGGTCAAGGTATGGGTGGTACTGGTGGTTATACTTCTCTTCATAGAGAGGGTTTCAGCCCATATACTTTCTACCTGTTTGAGCAACTATATGACTCTGAAGGCAAACCAGTACAAAATGGTTTAGTTGACAGAGATGACGATGGAGTTATTACAGATGCAGACAGATATGTAACAGGATGCAGTCCTCTTCCCTGGGCTTACTTTGGTATAAATACTAACTTGAGTTATAAGAACTGGGATTTAGGCATTAATATACACGGGTCTGTTGGTAATCAAGTGATTAATAAAGTAGCCATGACTTATGCTTCTTCATATAGTGATAACTACAATAAAGGTTACTTAGACAATTTAAGCTCTTTATATTTGATCGAAGGATGGAAGGCTCCGATGGACAATAATCAAAAATATTCAGATTTATTTATAGAGGATGCCTCTTTCTTAAAAATAGATGATATCAATTTGGGCTATACCTTTAGGATAAAGAATGATTTCAACATAAGGTTGGCAGGCTCAGTTCAAAATGTATTTACATTTACAAAATACAGAGGATTGGATCCTGAAATTCTATCAGCTGACGGAGTAGATAATAATATTATCCCCCGTCCTCGTCTATATACAATCAGATTAAGCATTAATTTTTAATTAAGTAAAGATGAAAAAGATATTTAATAATATATTATTAGCGGTACTGATAGGCGTTTTTGCTATTAGCTCTTGTATTGGTGACTTAAATACTTTGCCGCTAAACGAAAATGATGCTACTTCAGAGACTGCATATAAAGATAAAGATAGCTATCTATATAGCCTTACTTATATCTATGGATATTGGGCATTAGTGAGCCAATCGGATGTAGGAACATCTGATATTGCAGTGCCAGATGCGGGGCAAAGTGAATTGACCCGTATGTATATGGTTCTCAATGAGCTATCTACAGACTCCTTCAAAATTATATGGGGTGACAACTATATTAAGCCAATTCAATATCACAATTGGACAGCTGCCGATAATGAGGCCGTTATTTCAGTATATACCCGTTGCCTTAAAGGTGTTACCCTTGTGAACGAGTTCTTAATCCAAACAGAACCCGAAAAATTGGAAGCTCGTGGACATAGCGAGTTTGCAGCTCTTATAGAACAATATAGAGCAGAGGCAAGATTTAATAGAGCGTTATTCTATTATATACTACTTGATCTCTATGGAAATCCACCTTTTGCAATGCCTGAAAATATTGGAGGAGAGAATCCTAAGCAAATACAAAGGGGAGATCTATACATTTGGATTGAAAAAGAGTTAACTGATTTGATAGGTGATAATTCAGCTATGCCTAAAAAGGGCGATGTTCAGTATCCGAGGGCTTCAAAAGCTTCGTGTCAAGCAGTACTTGCGAGGATGTATCTTAATGCTGAAGTATATACAGGCACCCCTCAATGGCAAAAGGCTAAAGATGCAGCGGCAGCAGTTATAGCATCGGGATACACATTGCACCCCAATTACCAAGAACTATTTATGCAAGATAATACCGAAAGTGGTGCTGCAGAAGCAGAGTTTATTATTGGAGTTTCTTATGACAAAGATCATACTGAAAGTTGGGGCGGAACAACACACTTAGTCTCTGCAACATTGAGTAAAGAAGCTAATGCAGCTATAGGAGCAGCTTTGAAATTGTCAGGGAAGATCAATCCTGAAAACTGGAATGGTTACCATATAGCTGATGATTATGTGGCAAGATTTCAACTAAATGGTGTAAAATGGGGGGATGCAGATGACACATTTGGTTACGACAGAGCTTTAAGTGATAAGAGGGCATTTTTTACCAACAATGGGAGTGTGAAAGACTTTGACAATACAACTACAGATACTGGTTGGAGATGTTGGAAGTTCTCTGGTCTTAAATCAGACGGCTCAGCAATTGCAGATGATTCTTATTCAAATTACTTATATTCTTCGATTGATTTTCCTCTATTTAGACTTGCAGAGATGTATCTTATCTATGCAGAAGCTGATGCGAGAATGGGATCAGGTATTGTTACAGATGCTACAGCTAAAGGATATATCAAGGCACTTAGAGATAGAGCTGGTGTTGGTATGCCACAAGACAATGAATTGACCTTAGATTGGTTGTTGGATGAAAGGGCGAGAGAATTGATGTGGGAAGGACATCGTCGTACAGACTTAATAAGATATGGATATTTTACCTCTATGCAGTTCCCATGGACTCTTAAGGGTGGTGTTATGGATGGTAAAGTGGGTTTACCTGAATATCGCACAATATATCCAATCATTTCAAGTGATCTTAATGCAAATCCTGAATTAACCCAAAACCCAGGTTATTAATAGTCAAATAATAGATAATTATGAAATATATAAATAAACTATTAATGCTGATGGTAGTTGCTTTTATGGCAATCTCTTGTCAGCTCGATATAGAAAAGACCACTCTATTTGAGGAGTCGGAATTTGTCGCTCCATTGTTACAAGCAATGAGTGATGTTGTTGTAGATAAGGACAATGTTAAGAGAGAAAGTGTTGTGTTTAATTGGATCCAAGCAGAATTTGGAGTGAAAACACAGGTAGAATACACTGTATTCCTTAAAAAGGGAGAAAAAGTAGCTCGCTTGGCATCTTCTTTTTCTAATACAGTTTCTGTAACCAAACAAGATCTAAATGGTGTTGTTTGTAATGAATTGGGTGTTGATAAAAATACAAAAGCTAATGTAGAGGCCTATTTAACTGCAAAAGTGTATGGAACAGATGTTAAAGAGTTGAAATCAGAGGCAATTGCCTTTAATGTAACTACTTTTGCAACTCCATTAAGATGGCTCTTTATGCCTGGTAATTATCAAGGATGGGATATCGCCAATGCTCCTCAGATATGGGAGACAGATGGAGGCACCAATATTTACACTACTTTGGTTGACCTCTCAATTGATCCTGCACATGCAGATTATCCAAATTCTTTCTTTAAGATCACGGTAGCGCAAAATTGGAGTGATGCAAACTGGGGATACAATTTCCTAAAACCTTCATGGACAATGCCTGAACAGGGTGATAGTAACTTATCTGTCAATTTGGAAGAGACAAAGGCTTGTTTTATTACAGTAAACAGGGGTAAAATGACTATCAGTAAGCAAAATGTTTCAAAAGTTGCATTAATAGGCTCTTTCGATGAGTGCGGATGGGATGAGGGAAAAGAATTGGACCTTGTCTATGATAAGACAAAGAATCTATGGACTTCTCAAGTGATCAATTTCACTGGTGACAATAAAGGATTTCTTGTTAGATTGAATAAATCCTGGGATTATAAATATGGTACCGTCAATGAGCCAAGTGGTTCGGTAGAAAATGGTATCAAATTGGTGAAAGGTGGAGCTGATATCAATGTTCCTGAGAGTGGATCTTATATTATGAGATTGTATGGTAACATGACTCCACTAGTGCTTGTAATGGAAAAACAGTAATAGTATATAGATATGAAACTTTATAGATATTTATTGATGATGTTCGCTTTCGTAATCGGGGTGACATCGTGTGAAATTGTAAGTGAAGATGCTTTTTCAAAGAAGCCTGTTGCACCTGAGTTCTATCAGAGTAGTGAGATTATTATGACAGCTAACACTATGTCTGATAATGTTAATTTTTCATGGAAAGAGGCGAGATTTGCTGGGAACGAATTGACATACAACCTTTATGCATACTATGGTGGGGACTCTGTTTCTCTTGATAATACCCCTCTTACTTACTACAAAACAACTAAAGAGATTTTTAAAGATGCTATTTATAAGGGATTGACCCTTCCGATTAATAATTCATTTAGACTCTCTTTTAAGGTTTTCACTGAGGGTGTAGATGTTGACGGGTTCCCTGTAAAACTTGTATCAAGAGAGCAATTCGTTGAGGTGTATGCTTATGGTGATGCTGTTCCTGCAGTGCCTTCTTCTGACTCTACTAAAATAGTTCTGGATAAATTTGATCCTCTAGGGGTGGTGTCTCTATTAAAATGGGAAAAAGCGAGACTTGTATATGGTGAAGATGTATATTATAGTGTTAAAGCTACTATTTCTGAAAATGTCACAGTAGAACAGGCTGCTACTAAAGATACAGTAGTATTGTCAAGTGAAATCAAAAACACTTCTTACCAAATCACTATTGACCAACTTAATGAAGCAGTGGTCTCTTTGGGTGCTAAAGAGGATGCTACTACTAATATCGATTTTTTACTTTATTCACATTGTGAGTCAATCCCTAATGGCGTCCCATCAGCTTCATTTATGCTCCCTGTAACCACTTATTTGGCTACATTCCCTGAATTGTTGTATATGCCTGGAAGTCATCAAGGATGGGATCCCGCTTCTGCGCCGACATTGAAACAAAATACACTATTCAAAGGTGTTTACGAAGGGGTTGTTGATTTAAGAACAAAGGATGGTTCTAATGTTCAATTTAAATTCTCTCCGAATCCAAGGTGGGAAGGTGATTTTGGTGGCCAAGTTGAACTGTCTAAATTTGGAGCAGATTATAATGCTGCAAGAGGGAGTGTTGGAAGCAAGGATAATATTGAAATTCCTTCAGGGATATATAATGTGTTCTTAAATAAGAAATACAACACTGTTGAGTTTGTTCAAATTGATAAACTCTGTTTGACAGGAGATGCTGTTGGTGGCTGGGGCGACGGTTTTGATTTTGAAATGGAATATGACCCTATTGCTCAAAAGTTTACAACGACTGCACAATTGGAAACACAGAAAAGTTTAAAGATTAGGCTTAATCACGATTGGACATACTCTTATGGAGGTCAGGTTGATAATATTTCTTTACACATGGGAGACAACATAAGTTTTACAGGAGAAAGTGGAGAATATAGGATTGTATTGGATGTTTCTACTGTACCTTATACGATCTCTTTCTCTTCTACTTCTTACCCTGAGTATTTATATGTTGCAGGAAATCACCAAGGTTGGAATCCTGCCGCAGCACCTCTTCTTTATGGGGATAGTAAAGGAAAATATGAGGGGTTTGTAAATCTTGATGGTGCCTTCAAATTTTGTTCTAAACCCTCATGGGAAGGACCAAATTATGGCGGAGCGTTAGACAATTTTGACAGCGATCCTGGTGCTGGTAATCTTGATCTTCCTAAAGGATTATATATTCTTCAAGTTGACCTGAACGAAAATAAATGTACAGCTCACCTTCTCATTTCAAGGGTAGCTGCAGTAGGTAGTTTCTGTGGATGGGGCACACCTTCAGATGAGGAGATGATATTTAATGCTGAGACAAAAATGTGGGAAGGGACCTTTGATTTCCCTAAAGATACAGAATTTAAGTTCAGAATGAATGGTAATTGGAGTTTGCCAAATGCCTTTAATATTGGCGGAGATCTCAACTCTCTCAGTTACGATGGAGGCAATTTCAAAGTGGCAGAAGCGGGGACTTACAAAGTAACTTTGCACATTTTGAGTAAGCCTTGGAAGGCGACATATACCAAACAATAATTTTTATATTCCTCCCCATTTTGATGGGGAGGAATAGTTTTATTATGAGTAGATTTTTAAAATTATTTGCATTGCTGTTGGTTGTTGTATCTGCTTGTGAAAAGAAGCCAGTGCCAGATCCACCAGAACCTGAACCAGAGCCAACACAAAAGGGATTCCAATATGTGAAACCTACACCAAAAAGTTGGGATAAGTCAAAAAGATCTGATATGACTTATCAACTTTTGTTGTATTCTTTTGCTGATAGTGATGGAGATAAGTGGGGAGATTTAAAGGGGCTCTCAGATAAAATTGATTACATAGACTCGTTGGGTGCATCTGCAATATGGATTTCACCGATCCATCCATCTATGTCATATCATGGGTATGACCCATTGGACTACGCTGCTATTAATCCAAAATATGGGACGAAGGAGGATTTTAAAAATTTAGTCAATAAGGCACATTCAAAAGGGATTAAAATTTATTTGGATTTTGTATTAAATCATACTGGGAGGGAACATCCGTGGTTTAAAGAGGCTTCACAATCTGCAAACAGTCCATTTAGGAGTTATTATATTTTTTCTCAAAACCCACGGTCTGATATTTCTCAAGGCAAGATAGCAATGATTGCTACGGAGGGGGACAATGGATATGATGCAGGGCAGTGGTTTAATATCTCTTCTGGTGAGTCGCAAAATTTGTTGTTTACCCTTGATTGGTCCAATAGCACTACCCCTAAAATAACAGTGGGCCCATCATCGGAGGTTGATCTGGACAATCCAGACAAATCTACAGATGGTGCAAAATATCTCTATTTCGGAGATGGAGTTTGCAAGAAATTTTACACGAAAGGGAACGGAATTTATACTCTAAATGTACATTTTAGCTCTTCTTGGGGCTTTTTGATTAGAACTTCAAATTCTGAATGGGCTCCTGGGACAAAATATGGAGCTTTAAATTTGAATAATACTTCAATAGTATATGGAGTTCCTTTTGCTATAGGAAGTTCAAGTGACAACAATAAAGTGTATGACATAAAGCTCCCTGGTTCTTCTATGTTCCATTCTCATTTTTGGACAGATTGGTTTGCAGATCTAAATTATGGTGCAGTTGAAAAAGCTGAAAATTCAGCCACTTTTAAAGAGATGGTTGAAGCCGTTAATGGGTGGATAGATCTCGGAATAGATGGATTGAGGTTGGACGCTGTTAAACATATTTACCATAATGCTAACTCTGATGAAAATCCACAGTTCCTGAAAAAGTTTTATGATGAAGTCAATAAATATTTTCGTCAAAGCCATGGGGAGGATATTTATATGATAGGAGAGGTCCTTTCTGAGGCAAATGAGGTGGCACGCTACTATAAAGGATTACCTGCATTTTTTGAGTTTTCATATTGGTACAGATTGAAATATGCAATAGAAAATGGTATTGGACGCTATTTTGTTAAGGATCTATTGTCCTACAAGGATTTATATAAAAATTATAGGGAGGACTATATTGTTGCGACCAAACTTTCCAATCATGATGAAAATAGAACGTGCTCTGATTTGGGTATGTCAACACCAATGACAAAACTTGCTGGAGCGGTTCTTCTCACATCTGCATCTTCGCCATATATATATTACGGGGAAGAGCTTGGCTACATAGGAAAAAAGGAGAACGGAGATGAGTATGTGCGTGCTCCGATGTTGTGGGGTGATGGATATACTACCTCTTATAGTGATAAGGTGGATCCTAATCTCACTCAAAGGGTTGGTAGTGTGATTAAACAAAGTGGAGACACAAATTCTATCTATTATACATACCTTACATTTTCTCATTTGAGAAACACTTACAATAGCCTTGCTAAAGGAAATATGACGAAACATCCCTATTTTAACGAATCTAATAGCTCGTACCCAAGTGTGGGTGCATGGTATATGAAGTATGATAATGAAACTACTCTTGTCATTCACAATATGTCATCTGCAGCGGTGACATTTCAGATGAAGGATCAATATAAAAATATAATAGGGAGAAATGGTAAAGTGTATATCAATATAGATAGCGTCCCATATCAAGTTAAAATGGAGGGATATTCTTCTATTGTGTTTGAGTTGTAATAATAAATAAAGAATATGAAATACAGGACATTACAAATAACGGCAATTGTTGTTCTATTATTATCGGTGTTCTCTTGTTCAAAAAAGATTGAGGATAATCCATTTTTTGATGGCAAATCATCACTTAGTTCTATTTGTGTCGTGGAGAATGATACTACAATAGTCCTTATAAGAGATTATTTCCCGATGATTGGACAAGTTGACAATGTCTCCTCTTTAGATTATCAAGTTGTCCCTTTGTCAAAAGAGCGGGATACTATTGCCTTGGTAAAAAACGCCACTTTACCCCTATTATCGACAATTAAAGTTGAAAGCAGTGGAGAGGTGGGGTATATAGTTGTTAAACAAGTAAATAAAGATTTTGACTATTCCAACAAAGTACCATTCATCACCACTATTTCATGTAATGGGGAAAAAGATATATTTACAGTCAAAGCTAATGACTCTCAGGTTGATTATATTGTCTTATGGCAAAACACAATATTGCCACCCTCTTTTTACTCACAAAAATCTGATGATGAACTTGAGATTAACATTCCTAAAAATGCAGCCTCTTTTGAACGCTCTTTTATCAGGGTATATTCAGCGAACTCATTTGGAATAGGTAATGATCTCCTAATTCCACTGGAAAGGGGGAAGGTGTTGAGTGATGTTTCATTGTTGAAAAAGAATGATTGTCAATCATGGATAATGTATCAAGTTTTTTTAGATAGATTTTACAATGGTAATAAGAGTAATGATAGGAGGCTAAATAGAAAGGATGTACTTCCTCAAGTGGATTATTATGGTGGTGATATTGCTGGTGTTACAAGGATCCTTAGAGATGGTTATTTTGACTCTCTATCAGTTAATTTATTGTGGATTTCTCCAATCACGCAAAATCCAGAAACTCCGTGGGGTTTAAATAAAGATCCATATACCAAATTTAGTGGGTATCACGGCTATTGGCCTCTTTACCTAACTAAACTCGATCCGCGATATGGTACTCCGCAGGAGCTTGAAGAGTTAATTGATGAGGTCCATAAAAGGGGAGATAATATCATTTTAGATTATGTTTCAAACCATGCTCATATCGAGAGCCCCACTTTGAAAGAACATCCAGACTGGGTAACTCCTTCTCATACTCCAGATGGGCGGTTAAATTTAGAGTTATGGGATGAATTTAGGCTCACGACTTGGTTCGATAAGCATATCCCTTCTCTCGATTTAGAGCGTGAAGATGTGAATGAGCCTTTGACTGACTCTGCGTTGGTGTGGATGAAAAGATATAAATTCGATGGCTTTCGTCACGATGCGACAAAGCATATTCCAGAGGTTTTTTGGAGGAAGTTGACAAAAAAAATCAAAGAACAGATTACGGATAGAGAGATTTTCCAAATAGGAGAGACCTATGGGTCAGCACCATTGATTTCTTCATATATTAAAAGTGGAATGCTTGACTGCCAATTTGATTTCAATGTGTATGACCAGTTTATATGGTCAACCTCTGAACAAGGAGGCTCCTTTGAAAATCTTGCAAATACACTTAATGAGAGTTTGAATTCTTATGGATATCATAATCTGATGGGTTACATAACTGGCAACCATGACAGGGCAAGATATGTCTCAATAGTTGGTGGAGATTTGTTCTTGAATGAAGATTATAAACTTGCTGGATGGAAAAGAAAAATAGGGATTTCTGACTCAACGGCATATAATAAACTCTCAATGCTCCATACCTTCATGTTTACAATACCTGGAGTGCCATGTATTTACTATGGAGATGAATATGGACAACCTGGTGCAAATGATCCTGATAATCGTCGTTGGGCACAGTTTGAACCAAAAAACAATCGAGAAAAGAGAGTTTATGACAATTTGAAAATACTGACAAAAGAGAGAAAAAATACTATGGCTTTGATGTATGGTGATTATTATGAACTTGCCAAAGAAAAAGATTTCCTTGCCTATGTGAGGATATATATGGGGGAATATGTGGTAGTTGCATTGAATAAATCATATTCGGTGGTAAAGAGAACACTAAAGCTCCCAGTGGGGTTGAAACATAGTGGAGAAAGTACAATTGAGGTTGAATTAAATCCAAATACTTCTTATATTTATAACTCACTAAACAAATAATATAATTACTATGAAGAATAAACAAATTGTTTTTATTGTATCTGTTTTTTCATTTCTGTTATTACTGACCAATTGCAGTAATAATCACTATAACGAATCAATTGTGAAGCACCCTGATTGGATATATAAGTCGGTCCTCTATGAGGTGAATATACGTCAATATACTCCAGAGGGTACCTTTGCTGCATTTGATAATCATTTGACTCGACTCTCTTCTTTAGGAGTTGATATTCTGTGGTTTATGCCAATCTATCCTATCGGAGTAGTTGATAGAAAAGGAGAGCTTGGAAGCTATTATTCTGTGCGTGATTATAAAGGTATAAATCCAGAATATGGGACAATTGAGGATTTTAAAAATACAGTTAAAAAGGCTCATGATCTTGGTTTCAAAGTAATTATAGATTGGGTAGCAAATCATACTTCAAAGGATCACAAATGGATCGAAGAACATCCCGATTGGTATGTTAAAGATAGTTTAGGAAACTTAGTGTCTCCTTTTGATTGGAGCGATGTTGCCAAACTCAATTATGACAACAATGATATGAAGAGGGCAATGATTGAGGCTCTTAAATTCTGGGTGGTAGAGTGTGGTATTGATGGGTACAGATGCGATGTTGCCGAGCAGGTACCAGTAGCTTTTTGGGAAGAGGCATTTTCAGAATTGAGATCTCTTAGAAAAGATTTGTTTTTTCTTGCAGAAGCTGAAAATCCATTGTACCAAATTAATGCATTTGATGCCTATTATGGATGGGAAAATCATCGCTATATGAATCAACTGGCAGGTGGAGAGACTTCTATCTCCGAGTATGTCGATTACCTTCATAAACAAGATAAGAGATTCCCTCCTTCAATGATTCCAATGAATTTTACTTCAAATCATGATGAAAATTCTTGGAATGGGACCGAGTTTGAAAGGATGAATGGCGCAGCTAGGACTTTTGCAGCCCTTACTTTTGCTTTGCCTGGTATCCCTTTGATTTATACTGGTCAAGAGGTGGGTATGGATCACAGACTTGAATTTTTTGTAAAAGACACTATAAAGTGGGAAGACAACGATAACTTTACAGAATTTTATTCTTCTTTGATAAAGATGCGTGATGAACACCCCGCTATGTATGCCCCTAAAAAAGGTGCCCCAATGAAAATATTATCTAATGACAATGGTGAGAAGGTATTCTCTTTTGAGAGAGTACTTGAAGATGATAAATTCACAGCTATTTTTAATTTTTCACGTCAGGAGTTAACTGTGACCTTGAAGGATGGTTATCTTAAAGGAACTCAATACAGATTGGCTCCTTATGGTTACCAATTTATTTTCTAAAAAATAATGATATGAATTTTGTAATAACATTTCTTGTGAGTATAGGTCTTAATCTTTTTTCTGGGGTAGAGAGGGTTGAACCCCCTTGTTGGTGGGTTGGGATGAATACCCCTCTAACTTTGATGGTTTATAGCAATGATATTTCAGATGCACATGTGGTTGTAAACAGTGAAGATATTGTTGTAAAGGCACTCCACAATGGGGATAGTCCCAACTATCTTTTTATTGATCTTGAACTTAAATCTTCTTTAAAAGAGGGACAATATAGATTCACGATGACTGATAAGAAAGGGGGGAAGAGGAAGTTTGATTATACCTTTCATAAAAGAAGAGAGGGCTCTGCCCAGAGGAATGGATTTGGCAGAGAGGACGTTGTATACCTCTTAATGGCAGACAGATTTTCCAATGGAAATAAAAAGAATGATTCTTCCAAATTGATGAATGAGGTTGCGAACAGAAGTGATGTGGGAGGGAGGCATGGAGGTGACTTGGAGGGGATAATGAATCATCTTGACTACTTTGCTGAATTGGGTGTTACCACTATTTGGCCTACCCCTATATTGGTTGACAATGAATTTAAAGCCTCTTACCATGGATATGCTTGTGGAGATTATTATAGAGTTGATCCCCGTTTTGGTACCAATGAATATTACAAATCTCTTGTTGCCACTGCACATGCAAAGGGGTTGAAGTTTATTCAAGATATGGTCCCAAATCATTGTGGGACTGAACACTGGTGGATGAAAGATCTCCCTTTTAAAGATTGGATCAACCAGTTTGACAAATATACCAATTCTAATTTTGCTATGTCAACTCATGCAGATCCACATGCGAGCGAATATGACAAAAATTTATGTGTTACAGGGTGGTTCGATACCACAATGCCCGATATGAATTTCAAAAACCCATTTCTTCTTCAGTATTTTAAACAGAATGCTGTGTGGTGGGTGGAGTTTGCTGATCTTGATGGTATAAGGGTTGATACTTATCCTTATGGGAATAAAGAGAAGACGGAGGAGTGGACGGCATCTATTTTAAAGGAGTATCCCAATCTTACTATTATGGGAGAGTGCTGGTTCCACTCTGCCTTGGAATTGGCATACTGGGAGGGAGACGGAGAGACAAATTCACTCCCTATGATTATGGATTTCGTACTACAAGATAATATTCCTTTGGCATTTAAAGAAAATGATGCAGTTCCTATGTGGGACAGAGGGATAAAGAGGATATACAACGCTCTTTCACATGATTTTGCATATAAAAGAGCCGAGAATCTATTGATTTTTATGTCTAATCATGATACTCCAAGAGCTGCTTATTCCCTTGGTGGTACAGATGTGAGTGAGGATCTCCTTGCACAGAGGATGATTAATGCTACTACCCTTATTTTGACTACAAGGGGTATCCCTCAGCTATATACGGGTGATGAGATAATGCTTCGCTCTGAAGATGGCACTTCTGGTCATGTCCAAGAGAGAAGAGATTTCCCAGGGGGGTGGAAGGGTGATAAGAGAAATGCATTTACCACAGAGGGGAGAACGGAGCAAGAAAATGCCCTTTTTAACCATACTAAGTCCCTTCTTCAGTGGCGAAAGGGGTCTAAGGCTATTACTTATGGAGCCTTAAAGCATTTCTTGCCGAACTCTTCTTCCAATTGCTACGTCTATTTTCGTTATACTGATGATGAGTTAGTGATGGTAGTAATAAACAATGGGGTGGCTCCATATCATTTAGTGTGGGATCAATACCGTGAGGTTCTCCCTGTTGATGGTGTTGTGATGAATAATGTCATCAATGGTGAACAAATAAAGGTGGGAGAGCAATTTACTCAGCCACCTTTGAGTAGTGCGGTATTTGTTGTCTCTAAATAGATAAGATCTTTGCCACTTCGTAAAGGTGGTCACTTATTTCGTTTCTTTTGGATGTAGCCTCTTCAAATGGGACATAGACAATGTTGTTGCCATTTATTCCAACCATGATGCCCGATTTACCATCAACGAGGGCAGCTACTGCTTCATGTCCAAGTGTGCTTGCTAGGACTCTGTCTTTGCAAGAGGGTGACCCCCCTCTTTGTATGTGGCCAAGTGTGGTGACGCGTGTCTCATAGTCGGGAAGTTTCTCCTTAACCTTCTCTGCTACCATTTGCGCACTGCCGCCACAAAATCCCTCTGCCACTATTATTATACCAGAAGTTTTATTTTTTCTCCTCTCCCGTAGGAGGTATTCACATAGAGAATCAATGCTTGTCTGATGCTCTGGTATCAGTGTCGCTTCTGCCCCTGTTGCTATGGCTGTACTGAGGGCGATAAATCCTGACTCCCTCCCCATAACCTCTGCGAAGAAGACAAGATTGTGACTGTCTGCAGTATCACGGAGTTTGTCGATGGCTGACACTGCGGTATTGATGGCAGTGTCAAATCCTATTGTGTAGTTGGTACCATAAATATCGTTGTCAATGGTGCCTGGAACCCCTACAACGGGGAAATTGAATTCTTTGCAGATTAGGTTGGCACCTCTGAATGAGCCGTCGCCTCCTATGACTACAAGGGCATCAATTCCTGCTTCTCTCATGTTTTTCACTGCTATTTCTCTATTTGCCTTCTCTTTAAATTCAGGGCAGCGAGATGATTTGAGAAATGTCCCTCCGAGGGAGATTATTTTGGATACAGAGTGTGTCTGCATGGGGATAAACAACTTATTCAAAATACCAGTATATCCCCTTGAGATACCGACAACCTCTCTTCCGTAGTAAATAGATGAACGTACGACTGCCCTAATGGCTGCATTCATTCCTGGTGCATCTCCTCCTGATGTGAGGACTCCAATTTTTTTAATTTCTGTGCTCATTGTCGTTATATGAAATGATTTGGAGTGTAAAATTAAGATAATTCTTTATATTTTTGCGCAATGAAGATTGGGAAAATTGAATTAAGGGATAAACCATTGTTTCTTGCCCCTATGGAGGATGTCACAGATGCCTCATTTAGGTACATTTGTAAAAGCTTTGGGGCAGATATGCTCTATACAGAGTTCATCTCTTCCGATGGATTGATCAGGGATGTTCCTGGTTCTCTATACAAGTTGAAAATCTATGAATATGAAAGGCCTATAGGGATGCAGATCTATGGCCATATTCCAGATGCAATGGTGGAGTCTGCAATAAGGGTTGAAGCGGCTGCCCCAGATCTGATTGATATCAATTTCGGCTGTCCTGTTAATAAAATCGCCCGTCGTGGTGCGGGATCTGGCATGATGAGGGAGCCAGATAAAATGGTGGAGATCACGCGAAGGGTAGTAGAGGCGGTGAAACTCCCTGTTACGGTGAAAACACGTTTGGGATGGGATGATGATTCTAAAATAATCGTGGAGCTTGCAGAGAGGTTGCAAGATGTTGGGATTGCTGCCCTTACCATCCATGGAAGGACGAGGTGCCAAATGTATAGGGGAGAGGCAGATTGGACATTGATAGGTGAGGTGAAAAACAATCAAAGGATGAAAATCCCAATTATCGGAAATGGAGATATTCGCACGCCAGAGGAGGCAGGGGCTGCATTTGATAAATATGGGGTAGATGCTGTAATGGTGGGGAGGGCCAGTTTTGGTCACCCTTGGATATTTAGAGAAATGAGACATTTTCTCGATACAGGGGAGGTACTTCCTGCTATGAGTGTGGCAGAGAGGGTGACAATGGCTAAGGACCACCTCGCAAAATCAATAGAGATAAAGGGTGAGAGGCGTGGTGTCCTTGAGATGAGAAGACATTTTTCATCTTATTTTAAGGGATTACCCGATTTTAAAGAGACAAGACTCAAGCTTGTCACAGAGGCTGATTCTACATGTATTTTACACATATTAGATTATATAAGAGAGAGATGGGGGGAGGGCTAAATCAATAATCTTTTGCCACTTAAAATAAAATGTCTATATTTGCACCCCCCTAATTTATGGGGGATCGCAATTTTATTATAGTATTAACTTAAAAATCAACAAAGTGGACACACAAAGTTACAAAACAGTGTCGGCTAACCCGCAGACCATCAATAAAGAGTGGGTATTGGTTGATGCCACCGATCAAATCGTAGGTAGGCTTGCTTCCAAAGTGGCAATATTGCTACGTGGAAAGCATAAAGTTAACTACACACCTCATATGGATTGTGGAGACAATGTAATCATTGTCAATGCAGAAAAAGTCCGTTTTACAGGTAAGAAGTTAACAGAAAAACAATATGTTCGCCATACAGGTTATCCTGGCGGACAACGTTTTGCCACACCTAAAGAGCTTTTGGAGCGTAAACCAACAGCCGTAGTTATGGAAGCTGTAAAAGGAATGCTTCCCAAAAACCGTCTTGGTTCAGATTTGTTCCGCAACCTTTATGTATATGAAGGACCTGAGCATCCACACCAAGCACAATCACCAAAAATTATTAATTTAAACGATTAAAAGTAAACAGAGCATGGAATTAATCAACGCCCTTGGAAGACGTAAATCAGCAGTTGCTCGCGTTTATGTGAACACTACGGGAAAAGGTAATATTACCATCAACGAACGCCCTCTTAATGAATACTTCAAAGAAGAGACACTTCGTTACATCGTAATGCAACCTTTAAATCTCACAGGAACTGAGGCCAAATTCGATATCAAGGTTAACCTTGACGGAGGCGGAATCAAAGGCCAAGCAGAAGCTTTACGCTTAGCTATCGCTCGCGCACTTTGCGAGATTGATAAAGAGTCTTATCGTCCTGTATTGAAATCAAACGGATTCTTAACTCGCGATGCTCGCGAAGTTGAAAGAAAGAAACCCGGTCAACCTGGTGCACGCAGACGCTTCCAATTCAGCAAACGTTAGTATTTATTAACTGATTTACAAATTATTGCACATAAAGATTAAACGATAGGATCCAATTAAAGGCTACCGATTGTTTATCGTTATGCGGAAAATTTAAGAGACCGACAATAGGTCGCTACTCTAAAATTAAAAAAGAGAACTCTTGAAAATAAGAGACAAACACATTAAAAATTAGAAAAATGCCTAGAACAAATTTCCAAGACTTACTAGATGCACGTGTACACTTCGGACACTTGAAGAGAAAATGGAATCCTAAGATGGCTCCATATATTTTTATGGAAAAAAATGGGATTCACATTATCGACCTGCATAAAACTGTTGTCAAAATAGATGATGCAGCAAATATAGCTAAGCAACTTGCACGCGCAGGACGCAGGATCTTGTTTGTTGCTACAAAAAAACAGGCCAAAGATATTGTTGCAGAATATGCTCAATCTGTGAACATGCCATATGTAACAGAGAGATGGCCAGGTGGAATGCTTACTAACTTCCCTACTATTCGTAAGGCAGTTAAGAAGATGAACACTATTGATAAAATGATAGCTGATGGCACATTTGAAACTCTTGCAAAACGTGAGAGATTGCAAGTGACACGCCAAAGAGCTAAACTTGAAAAGAACTTAGGTTCTATTGCTGACTTAAACAGATTACCTTCTGCATTATTTGTAGTTGACGTTCAAAAAGAGATGAACGCTGTTAGAGAGGCAAATCGTCTTAATATCCCCGTAATCGCTATGGTTGATACTTGTTGCGATCCTACTCCAATTGATTATGTGATTCCGGCTAATGACGATGCTGCAAAATCAGTTTCTATGGTATTAGAAGCTGTATGTGGTGCAATTAAAGAGGGATTAGAGGAGAGAAAATTAGAAAAGGATAAAGAAGATGCTTCTAAAACAGAAGATGCTCCAGCTGCTGGTTCAGGTAAAAGGATGCGTCAACGCAAAACTGCTGATAAACACTTTGCCGCAAAGGATGAAGCTCCTGTAAAGGAAGAAGCAGAAAAAGAAGAATAATTTAAAATTAAAGCAATGGAAATTAAAGCAGTAGATGTTGCGAAACTTCGCAAAATGACTGGCGCTGGGATGATGGATTGCAAAAAAGCTCTCGTAGAGGCTGAAGGCGATTATGAAAGAGCGCAAGAAATTATTAGAGAAAAAGGTAAATTGGTTGCTGCCAAACGTGCAGACCGTGAAACTACAGAGGGAGCAGTTATCACTAAAGTTAGTTCGGATCACAAAAAGGCAATTTTGGTTTGCCTTGGTTGTGAGACAGACTTCGTAGCAAATAACGAAGAATTCCAATCACTTGTAAACAATATTGCTGATTCTGCCCTCTCGGCTTTTCCAGTTGATAAAGATGCCCTTATGACAACCAATATGGGAGGTCAGACTATAGAAGAGGCTGTTACCCAGCAAACTGGAAAGAGTGGAGAAAAACACGCAATTCCTTTTTACAGTAGAATTGAAGCTAATTACATTGGTTCTTACATCCACACAAACAAAAAAGTTGCAACCATCGTAGGTTTCAACAAACCTATTGCTGAAGAGGTAGGAAAAGAGATAGCTATGCAAATCACCGCTATGAGTCCTGTTTCAATCAGTAAGAACGATTGTCCAAAAGAAGTTGTGGATAAAGAACTTGAAATTGCAATCGAGAAGACAAAAGAAGAGCAAGTACAAAAAGCTGTAGAAGCAGCTCTTAAGAAAGCTGGCTTTAACCTTTATACATGCGAAAACGAAGAGCATATCAACGAAGGTATTATGAAAGGTAATATCACAGAAGCTCAAGCTCAAGAAATTAGAGACATCAAGGTAAAAGTAGCAGAAGAAAAAGCAGCTAACCTTCCTGAGCAAATGATTCAAAGCATAGCTCAAGGACGTCTTTCTAAGTTCTTTAAAGAGAGTACTTTAGAAGAGCAAGAGTTTGTGAAAATCGGTAAAATTTCGGTAGCTGATTATTTAAAATCAGTTGATCCAGAAGTTAAGGTTACAGCATTTAGCAGATTCTCACTCAACGACTAATCATTTGTCATACAATTTTAGAAACCCGTTATCT
>CAZSLC010000013.1:0-27404 GCA_964607675.1 uncultured Muribaculaceae bacterium | reverse complement strand
TGATACTTATGTAATCGACGGGTGCGCAAAATGGAGCACCCGTGTAGGATGTAGTGAGATGTAAACAAAGTAAATATGAAAGTGAGTAAGAGTGAAATTAGTTAGATATAGACATCACTTCCATTTGTATTTTGATGGATTCCTCGTGGATGGCTTTCATGATTTCCGTTACGAATTGGGGATCGAGTTTCATCTCGCTCCCTATTTCGCTTCTTTGTTTGATCAACTCATTGTATCTGTTGCTTTGAAGAATGGATATTTTGTGCTCTTTTTTGTATTGACCTATCTCTCTTGAGATGGACATCCTATTGGAAAGTAGATGGAGGAGGCTATTGTCGATTTCATCTATCTTTTCTCTTAAAAGAATAATGTCTTTTGTTGCTTGATTATTTTCCCGTACTATTAAATTTTTTAAAATGGAGATGAGTGCAGAGGGGGTAATTTGCTGCAAGGCATCACTAAGGGCGATGTCGGGGTGGTTGTGGACCTCTATAAAGAGACCATCAAAGTTGAGATCGAGGGCTTGTTGGCAGAGGGGGGCAATTAGCTCTCTTCTCCCTCCAATATGGCTTGGATCGCAAAATATTGTTAATTGTGGATATCTTCTTTTGAGCTCAATCGGTATGTGCCAGATGGGTGTGTTTCGATAGATGTTTCTTTCATAAGAACTAAACCCTCTATGAATTACCCCAATATTTGTGACACCTGCATTTAGTAGCCTCTCGATGGCTCCACACCACAACTCAAGATCGGGATTCACAGGATTTTTGATTAGAATAGGCAATCTGACACCCTGCATAGCATCTGCAAGCTCTTGCATTGCAAATGGGTTAGTAGTAGTCCTTGCACCAATCCAAAGGAGATCTATACATCCATTTACCGCCTCTTCAAGATGTGTGGGGGTGGCCACTTCTGTCATTACCATCATCCCTGTCTGCTCTTTGACCTCTTTAAGCCAGGCAAGTCCCATTTTACCAACGCCATCAAATCCCCCTGGCCTTGTTCTTGGTTTCCAGAGGCCAGCTCTGAAGATCTTTATCCCCGCAGAGGATAGTTCCTTGGCTGTTGAGACCACCTGTTCTCTGCTTTCGGCACTGCAAGGTCCACCAATAATGATTGGTCTGTTGAGATCGACACCTGGGATATCTATTTTGGATAATTTTCTTTCCATAAAATTTTATAGATTTGCCAAAAGTTTATATGATGATTCATATCGCCTGCAATATTAGTGATTTAAAATCTTTTATTCCAAAAGATTCAAAAGTCTTTGTAATTATCGACTCTAATCTCTCTTCTTATTATTCTTATTTTGAGGGTTATCAGATGATTCTTTTGGATGTATCGGAGGAGAAAAAAACATTTTCAACTGTTGAATCGATTGTCTATTCTTTGATGGAGAAGGGGGCAGATAGGGATGCCTTTATTCTTGGTGTTGGGGGGGGGATAACCACTGATATTGTTGGATTTGTGGCAGCTATTTACAAAAGGGGGGTCAGGTGTGCATTTGTTCCCACTACCCTTTTAGCAGAGGTGGATGCCTCTATTGGTGGTAAAAATGGTGTCAATGTCCATTCTTATAAAAATATGATCGGGGTGATTAGACAGCCTGAGTGGGTTTTTATTGCTCCGCAATTTCTGTCATCCTTACCACAGAGGGAGTTTAATGCTGGTCTTGCTGAGTTGTTAAAGACATTTATTATTTTTGATAAGAACTATTATCATAAGAGTGTAGAGTTGTTTCGCAATAAAAAAGAGGATTTGTTAAGTGACCATCTTGACGAACTTATTGATGTCATTAAGAGGTGTGCACATTATAAGATGGAGGTAGTTGAAAGAGATGAGTTTGAGAATGGAGAGAGGAGGTTGTTGAATCTTGGTCACACTTTTGCCCATGCTATTGAAAAATATTCTAAAACAGGAATTATTCATGGGGAGGCTGTATTGACAGGTATCATTATGGCTGCTAAAGTTGCCAATGTACTAAATCTATCTAACGGAGAATTAGCAGAACAACTAATGGAGGACTTTGAGAAGCTTAACCTTCCAATGAAAAATGAACTCTCTAAGGAGGAGTTTATTGATGCAGTGACAAAGGATAAAAAGAAGAGTGGATCTCAATTTCACCTCATTTTACCAATAGATCTGGGAAAGGTGGAAGATGTTATTTTGGATATTGGGGAATTAATGGATGTTTTCGATGAATTGTATTAGCGTTTATGGCACCTCGGTCGAAGAGATATTGTCTCTACTTGAAGGTCAGCAGATGGCGGAGTTGAGGGGGGATTTATCTACTCTGTCGCCATCACAGGTGGGTGAGGTGGCGGCCTCTTTTCATAATTTAGTTATTACTTGCAGGCTCTCGCCTAATATTTTACCGCAACAGGGGGGTGCCATCATTGAGGCGGCCCTTGAGAATGGTGCTAAATATGTTGATGTGGAGATAGATGCACCAAAGGAATTTTCAGACAAGGTGGCTCTATATGCCCACAAGAAAGGTGCTAAATTTATTGCCTCTTTTCATAGTTATGATGGCACTCCTTGCCTCGACGAACTCTATGACATATATAGGATATGTAAAGGGAGGGGAGCTGATATTGTTAAGATAGTGACCACTGCCAACGCTCTTTCCGATGCTGCAAGAACCATTTCTCTATATAATATTGTCCCAGACAAATCGGAGTTGATTGCCTTCTCAATGGGCGAGAGGGGGCGTTTCACTAGGTATCTTTCATCCTTATTGGGGGCTCCCTTCACATATACGGCTCATCCCCGTTTGGAACCCACTGCTTCTGGACAATATTTTACCCAGGAGATGGATGGTATCCTATCTTCAGAAAATTATAGGATCAAACTCCCTAAGATTGGGGAAACTATCTTTTCACTTCCTGCGGCCTCAATTACCATTCCCACCTCGAAGAGTCTTGCCCAAAGGGCTGTTTTTGGTGCAGCATTGGCAGAAGGGGTGAGCACAATTGAGAATTTCTTTCCGTGTGATGATTCCATTGCTGCCATCGAGCTAATCAGGAGCTTGGGGGCAAAGGTTCAAATAAAAAAAGAAACCCTTATCATAGAGGGCATTTCTCCATGGAAAATGATCCCTCCGAGCTCTCTTAACAGTGGCGAAAGTGGCTTGCTGACGAGACTTTCAATTATTTTTGCTGCTTTTCTTACTGAAAACAATGGCACTGCTGTTTCAATCAACGGAAAAGGAACTGTTTTGGGAAGAAGCCTTGCTGAGGTGGCAGATGCTCTTGAAAATTGCGGTGTTCTATTCAGAGCAAAAGGGGGAGAATTTCTCCCGTTCGAAATTTTAAGTGGAATTACCAATTGTTTCATTGATGTAGATGGTAGCAGAAGCTCCCAACACCTCTCAGCCCTTTTGATGACACTCCCTTTATTGGATAGGAATACCACATTGAGGATCCATTCTCCAGCAAGTGTACCTTATATTCGGATGACTCTTGAGATGGTGAAGTATTTTGGAATAGAGGTGTCGGCCGAGGTTTTTAACTCCGAGGAGATGGTTTTTAAAATAAGGGGGAGTCAACGCTATTTCCCAGCAACGATTAGACTGGAGGGGGATTGGAGCTCTGCCTCTTGTATTGTGGTGGCCAAGGGGGTTTCTCATGCATTTGCCCCTGAAAAAACATTGACCATTGAGGGTCTCTCAGATATTTCATTGCAAGGTGACAGGGTCATATCAGATATTGTCTCAATGTGTGGTGACCATATCCCGTTGAGACCTTTTGATGTGGATGCCACCGACTGCCCCGATTTGTTTCCTGCCCTTGTGGTCCTGGGATGCCTCTGTGAGGGACAATCCTCTATCAAGGGGTTGAGTCGTCTTTTAGAGAAGGAGAGCAATAGAGGTGAGGCACTCTTTACAGAATTTACCCTGCTTGGGGCAGAGATCGAGATAAAGGATGACACTTTCTATATTCATGGCCATTCTGGGAGAAATCTCCACGGAGGAAGGGTCTCTTCGCACAAAGACCACCGCATGGCTATGTGCCTTGCTACGGTGGCCTTATTTATCGAAGAGGATGTTTATATTGACGATCTCTCTTCTCTTAATAAATCGTTTCCAACATTTATTGAACGACTCCTAATTCCTTCCCAATCTTTGTAAATGCTGCGATACATTTGTCAAGGTGCTCTTTTTTATGCCCTGCAGAGACTTGGACACGGATACGTGCTTGCCCTTTTGGCACTACTGGGTAGTAGAAACCAGTTACGTAAATCCCTTCTTCTAACAGTTTTGAAGCCATTTTTTGAGAAAGTGGAGCATCGTAAAGCATTACTGCACAGATAGCTGACTGAGTAGGCTTGATGTCAAATCCTGCAGCTTTCATCTTCTCAACGAAGTATGAGGTGTTGGAGTGGAGTCTGTCTTGAAGTTCGTTGGTCTCTGCCATCATCTCAAACATCCTTATACCAGCAGCAGCCACCATCGGGGGGATAGAATTTGAGAAAAGATATGGACGAGATCTTTGGCGAAGCATTGATATAATCTCCTTCTTGCCTGTGGTGAATCCACCGATTGCACCTCCAAATGCTTTTCCAAGTGTTCCAGTAATGATCTCTATTTTGCCACGAAGGTTATATTGTTCGGTCACACCACGGCCTGTCTTTCCAACTACCCCTGCGGAGTGTGATTCATCCACCATCACCATAGCGTTGTACTTATTTGCAAGTTCATATATTTTGTCGAGTGGGGCTACATTGCCATCCATCGAGAATACACCGTCAGTAACTATGATTCTGTGTCTTTGTGCTTGTGAGAGTTTAAGGCAATTCTCAAGTTCTTCCATGTTTGCATTTGCGTAACGATATCTTTGAGCTTTACAAAGTCTTACGCCATCGATAATGGAGGCATGGTTTAGTGAATCGGAGATGATGGCATCTTTCTCGTCGAGTAGGGGCTCGAACACACCACCATTTGCATCAAAACAAGCAGCATATAAGATGGTATCTTCCGTGCCGAAAAATTCTGCTATTTTAGCTTCAAGTTTTTTGTGAATCTCGCCTGTCCCACAAATGAAACGTACACTTGACATCCCGTAGCCGTATTTGTCAAGGGCATCCTTGGCAGCTTTGATAAGTTCTTTATTGTCTGATAGACCTAAATAGTTGTTTGCACAGAAATTGAGTACATCTGCACCTGTGTTAACTTTAATCTCAGCTCTTTGAGGGGATGTGATTACCCTTTCATTTTTGTAAAGACCTGCTTCTTCGATCCCTTGGAGTTCGTTTTGAAGGTATGATTGAAATTCTTTATACATAATAATTAATTTTCTTCAAATATAACTCTTTTTTCAGCAATATGTGTTTCGGCACAATAATTGTTGGTTATCAAACCACGAAAATTTAAAAACTATTTTAGTTTCGTAAGTTTATTTTTAACTACAATGATATCTACAGATAGAATTTTGGATACGTCAGCTGCCCTGTTTATGAAAAAAGGGTTTAAAGCTGTCACAATGGATGACATAGCTGCTGCTAATGGAATATCAAAGCGTACTCTTTATGAGGTGTTTAAAGATAAGTCATCGCTTCTTCAGGCTTGTATTGAGGAGATGAATAGACGTGGCGTGGAAAATATTAAGGTGATGAAAGCAGAGTCAAAAAATGTCCTTGAGATGTTTTTAAAGCTCCATCATTTCAAGACAGATGCTATGATGAAGATACACACTAATTTTTTTGAAGAGCTTAAAAGATATTACCCAGAGGTGTATGACAATTGTGTTCTACCAATTCAAAAAAACAACATAGAAATGATGAGAGAGCTCTTTGAAAATGGTAAAGAGCAAGGGGTGTTTCTCAAATTTACAGATCCTCAGATTGCTGCTTTGCACCTCCATAAAGTAACACAAGGGGTAAGTAGCATGTCTATTGAAGATCCTTCGAAATATTCTCTTAGATATATTTTGGATCATACAATTCTACCCTATTTAAGGGGTATTTCTACAGAGATAGGAATAAAAACGATAGATCAATATCTATCCATCATAGATGAAAATACAAACAATAATAATAATTAATATGAGAAAACGACAAATCTTAACATTATTTCTTTTAATCGGTATGTCGTTACCGGCCTTAGCGATTGGGGGTGGTGTAAGTAGTGATACTACACTCTCTTTATCATTGAATGATGCTCAAAACTATGCTATTGAGCACAATCGAACATTGAAAAATGCCTCACTTGAAGTGCGAATCGCAGAGGCAAAAAGGTGGCAGTCTATAGCCTCCATGCTTCCTCAAGTCAATGCAAAACTTGATTATTCCAACTTGATGGGTTACGAAATGGAGCTGGGTGGTATGAAATTAGCGATGCCAGCAAATGGTACTATTGGACTCACTTCGTCTATCGCCCTGAGTGGAGCTCAGATTGTCTCTTCACAGTTGGGAACAATCTCGATGAAAATGGCAGATGTAAATGTGAAAAAAACAGAACAAGAGATATCAGAGCAAGTGAAACTTATATATATTTCTATTCTTGCAGCAGAAGAGTCAATACAGCTGCTTGAGAAAAATCTTGTCAGCATCACAAAACTATATGAGTATTCTCAGAAATCAGTAGACGTAGGAGTGTCAGAGCAAATAGATGCAGATCAGATATCTGTTCAAGTAGCAACGATGAAGACCTCTATCAGTAGTGCAAAGAGATCTTTAGAGATGCTTTATAATTCACTTAGACTTCAAGCTAACATAGATTTTGATGTAAATCTCGTTCTTACTCAAAAAATAGATGAGGTATTAGATGTTGAAAATTCACTTTCTTTGGTTCTTTCTCAATTTGATGTAAGAAAAAACTTCTCATACCAATTGGTTGAAAAAAGTACAGAATTGAGTAAAAAGCAAGTTGCACTTGCAGGGTGGAGTTATGGACCCACGCTCTCTATTTATCACCAATATACAGCTAAAAAATATTTTAGTGATGAGATGACCATGAATATGACACCTCCTAATATGTTAGGAATATCACTTTCTATCCCAATCTTTTCAAGTGGGAAGAACTACAATACATTGAGAGGGGCACAAATAGCTTATAAAAAACAATTGAATACGCTATCAGATACAGAAATGACTTTGAAAATACAACATCGTCAACTTGTTTATAATGTAAAATCTGCCCACGAGAGGTATCAAACTCAAAAACAAAGTGTAGATGTATCACAAAGAGTTTTTGACAATATAGGTCTTAAATATGAATATGGACACGCCTCAAGTCTTGATCTAACCACTTCGGGTACTAATTTGTTGAATGCGCAAAACTCATACGTTCAATCTCTTCTTGAATTTGTACAAGCTCAGATTGAACTTGAAAAAATGTTGAATATTAAATAAATAGACATATGAAAAAGAAACAATTAATTTTAATGGCCCTGATTGCCTTGATGTTTACCGCTTGCGGTAAAAAAGAGGATGTTCAAGTTGAAGAGGGAAAAGTTGAACAAGTCCAAACGGATATTATCAAAAAAACAGAAATTCAAAGAAATATAGAGTTGTCTTCTACTCTTCAAGGATATGAGACAATGAGCATATCTCCATCGGTAACTGGTAAAATCGAAGATATTTTGGTCGAACCAGGTGACAGAGTTAAAAAAGGTGACCTTTTAGTGCAAATGGATCAAATGCAATACAAAACAACAAAATTGTCCTTTGCCAATTTTGAGATTGAAATGGAGAGGGTTAATTCTCTAAAAGAGAGTGGAGCTATATCTCAACAAACTTACGATAAGACAAAATTAGGTTACGATCAGACTCTTGAAAATCTGGAGTTTCTCAAAGAAAATACTTATGTAAAGGCCAAATTTGACGGAGTGATATCAGCTAAGAACTACGAAGACGGAGAATTATATTCTGGGCAGCCGATTTTAGTTTTAACACAAATATCAATGTTAAAAGCTATTATCAATATACCAGAAAGAAATTTCCCATATATCAAAAAAGGGATGAAATTGGATGTATTTTCTGAAATATACCCCAATAAAGCTTTCCCTGCAGAGATTGAAATTGTTTATCCAAGTATAGATGTTAAATCACACACATTTCAAGTAAAAATAAAAATGAGAAATGCTGGCGAATTGCTCAGACCAGGTATGTATGTTACCACCAATCTCCCTTTGCTTCGCACAGAAGCTATTGTGGTACCCTATCAATCGGTGTTAAAACTTACTGGATCTAATGAAAGATATGTATATATAAACGATAACAATGTTGCTAAACGGGTGTTTGTGAAGTTAGGACAACGTTTTGATGAAAATGTAGAAATCATTTCTGATGAATTAAAAGAGGGGATGGAATTGGTTGTTTTGGGACAAGCAAAATTGGTTGACGGAACAAAAATGAATGTTGTAAAAAAGTAAGTAATGAGTATCTATAAAACAGCGATTAATAAACCGGTAACAACGATTCTTATTTTCGTTGCGCTATTGATTATTGGGCTTTTCTCTTTGCAAAAACTGCCTATAGATCAATTTCCTGAAATGGAGCCCCCTTACATCACGGTAATGACCACCTACCCTGGAGCTAATGCAAGTGAGATGGAGACCAATGTCTCCAAAATAATTGAGAATAGTTTAAACTCGGTTGATGGACTAAAAGAGATATATTCCACATCTAAGGACAATATGTCAATCGTAATGCTTGAACTTGAGTGGGGAACTGAACTTGACGAAGTGATAAATGATGTTCGCTCATATATCGATATGCTAAAGGACAGACTTCCTGATGGATGTTCCAACCCATTTATTTTCAAATTCAGCTCAAGTGCTATGCCTATCATTCAATACTCTATCACAGCAGAGGAAAGTTATCCAGGGCTTGAAAAAATATTGAATGATGATATGATTCCAATCCTAAATAAAGTCAATGGAATTGGTAACTTATCACTCTCAGGTGCCCCTGATAGGTATGTGTATGTTGATATCGACCAAGAGAAGTTGGATGCATACGGTATTCCATTGGAAATGGTTGGAAATTCAATAGCTTCAAATAACTTGAACCTATCATCGGGAATAGTTAAAATGGACAAGGAGCAATACCAACTCCAGGTAAGAAGTGAGTATCTGCAAAGTTCAGAGATTAATGACATCGTAGTGACTACTACCACAACAGGTAAGCAGGTCTTCGTTAAGGATATTGCAACAGTAAGAGATACAATAAAAGATTTATCACTTGATGAAAAGACCAATGGAAGGGAAAGTGTAAGACTTATTGTTACAAAACAATCGGGAGCAAATACGGTTCAAATATGTAAAGATCTCCGAAATGAGATGGATAAACTTTTAAAGACGTTGCCTTCTGATATTAAAGCAGAAATTATCTACGACTCATCTGAAGAGATAGAAAATGCCATTGGATCTTTGGAAGAATCGATCATGTATGCACTATTGTTTGTAGTCTTAGTTGTATTCTTGTTCCTTGGAAAGTGGCGTGCTACATTTATCATTGGCATAGCGATTCCTATCGCCCTAATTGTTGCATTTATATATCTGAATTTTATAGGTAGTTCTTTGAATATCATATCACTCTGTTCACTGACTATTGCTGTAGGTATGGTTGTGGATGATGCTATTGTGGTGTTGGAGAATATTACCAGGCATATAGAACGAGGTTCCAACCCACGAGAAGCGGCCATATATGCAACAAATGAAGTGTGGGTATCAGTAATAGCTACAACATTGGTTCTCATCGCAGTATTTGTCCCTTTAACTATGCTTACAGGGATGGCTGGTATTATGTTTAAAGAACTTGGGTGGATTGTAACAATTGTAATCTCTACATCAACTATCATTGCGATATCCCTTACCCCTATGCTTTGTTCAAAATTGCTCAAAGCACAAAAAGTCAAAGTGGATGAGAAAGGTCATATTGTCATAGTGCCACCTAAAATTGACTGGTACCAAAAATATGTTGTTGGTTTTTTGGATAAGGTGGATAAGTGGTATTCACAACTTCTCTCTTTCTGTTTGAGGAACAAAACAATAACCCTTTTAACAGCCCTACTAATATTTGGTTTGTCGCTACTTCCTTTATTTATGGGTAAAATTGGGACAGATTTTATGCAACAATCTGACAATGGAAGGGTGAGTGTCTCTATAGAGCTCCAGCGTGGAACAAGGATTGAAGAGACCTTGAAGACGGCGAGAAAAATTGAAAATGAGTTTCAAGTATTGATACCTGAAATACGAATGATAAATACTTCCGCTGGGTCAAGTGATGAATCAGGAGTCTCTGCAATGTTCTCGCAAACAACCAATAACAAAATCTCAATGACTGTTGTTTGTTCTAAAAAATACGAGAGAGAGAGAACTATATTTGAGATTGCAGAAATTTTAAGACAGAACCTGTCAACATATCCAGAAGTGATAGATTATCAATGTAGTGTCTCAAGTGGTATGGGTGGTGAATCAAATTCAGTTGATATTGAGATATACGGATATGATTTCGATAAAACCAATTTATTAGCAGAAGAAGTCAAGCAACTCATACAAACAAAAGTAGAAGGAGCACGTGATGTCAATATCTCTAGAGATGAGGATCGTTCAGAGTTGAAGATAGTTGTCAACAAAGAGAAAGTGGCTCAACTTGGTCTCAACTCAGCCACAATATCTACCTATGTTCGTAATAGAGTTAATGGAATGTCTGTAGGCTACCTCAAGGAAGATGGAGATGAGTATGATATATTGGTGCGTCTTAAGGAGGAGAATAGAAATGAAATATCAGATATCATGAATATGACCATCCCGACGCCGACTGGTTCTTTGGTGAAATTGAGCGAAGTGGCAACTGTAGAGGAGTTTTGGGCACCACCTACAATTGATAGAAAAAGCCGTCAAAGATATGTGTCAGTTAAAGTTACACCATATGAAATATCATTGGGAGAGCTTGCCACAGAAATTCAAAAAGAGATAGATAAGATAAATCTACCAAATGGTATTTCAGTGCGGTTAGCAGGACAATATCAGGATCAACAAGAGACCTTTGCAGATATGAGTATTCTTTTAGCTCTCATCGTATTGTTGGTATATATTGTCATGGCATCTCAGTTTGAATCTTTCAATAAACCATTTATAATAATGATGTCTGTTCCTTTTGCTGTTACTGGAGTGGTATTAGCATTGTGGGTTACAGGTACCAGCCTTGATATGATAGGTGCTTTAGGTGTCATTATGCTTGTAGGTATTGTTGTGAAAAATGGTATTGTACTTGTTGACTATATCAACCTAATGAGAGATAGGGGTTATAAGTTGTATGATGCTATTGCATTGTCTGGAGCCTCTCGTCTTCGTCCCGTATTGATGACGGCATTTACTACTATTTTAGGTATGGTTCCTATGGCAATGAGTACTGGTGAAGGGGCAGAAATGTGGAGACCAATGGGTATCGTGGTGATAGGTGGACTTTTAATTTCAACCATTGTTACATTGGTGGTACTGCCAATATTCTATGCAGTGATGTCGAGAAGCGGTGAGAGAAATAAAGAAGAAAAGAACCGTAAGAATTTCATATTTATGCAGCTTTCAGCTGATGATGCAAAAGAAAGTGAAAACAAATAAAATAGAGAGATATCATGAAATCAGTTTTTATAGTATTTAATCAAGCAAATACCGAAAGGGTAGAATACTTGCTTGATCAGTTGAAAATATCTGGATTTACTTTCTTTGAACAAGTTCAAGGGAGAGGTACAAATGGTGGGGAGCCTCGTAGGGGTACCCACACTTGGCCTGAAATGAATTCGGCGGTAATCACTGTTGTAGATGACGATAGAGTAGATGAACTATTGCTAACAGTAAAAAAACTTGATAACCGTAATAAAGAGATTGGGGTTAGAGCTTTTGTTTGGAATATAGAAAAAGTAGTTTAAAAATTTAATAATAATCAAAAATACTATCTTTGCGATATATCGATTCGCAATGGAAAGTATTAAAGAAATTTTTAAAATAGGTAAAGGCCCCTCAAGTAGTCATACTATGGGTCCTAAAAAGGCAGCAGAGATGTTTCTGGAAAAGTATCCAGAGGCATCTCTGTTCCATGTTACACTATATGGTAGCCTTGCTGCAACTGGGAAAGGTCACCTTACAGATGTTGCCATCATCGAAGCTCTTAAATCTTCTAATAAAGAGCCGAAAATTGAGATTATTTGGAGACCGAAAGAGTTTTTACCTCAGCATCCTAATGGGATGAAATTTGAAGCATTCCTCTCAGATGAAGAAAAATTGGGGGAATGGGTCACTTTTAGCATCGGAGGTGGTGATATAAGTGACACAGGAGAACGAGAAAAGTACAAAAATATTTATCCACACAATAAAATGAAGGATCTCCTTAAACATTGTACAAAGAATGGTATTTCGTTTTGGGAGTATGTTGCCCAACATGAGGAGAGTGATATATGGGATTATCTTATCGAAAGGTGGAATGTGATGGAAAACTCAATAAAAGAAGGTCTCGAAAACGAAGGGGTTATCCAAGGAGGTTTGAAGGTAAGAAGAAGAGCCTCATCATACTATTTGAGGGCACAAAGTTACCAGGGGTCGATGCAACGAAGAGGGTTGACACTTGCCTATGCTTTAGCAGTTTCCGAACAAAATGCAACGGGTGGAACTATTGTTACAGCTCCTACTTGTGGTTCATGCGGTGTTCTGCCAGCTGTCCTCTATTTATTTAAAAATTTTTATAATTTTAGTGATAAGAAAGTGTTGTTTGCCCTTGCAACCGCAGGTATAATTGGTTCTATGATCAAGGAGAATGCCTCTATATCGGGGGCAGAAGTGGGATGTCAAGGTGAAGTTGGGACGGCTTGCTCAATGGCATCTGGGGCTGCAATACAACTCTTTGGTGGAACTGCCCGCCAAATAGAATATGGAGCTGCAATGGGTATGGAACACTTTTTGGGACTAACCTGCGATCCCGTATGTGGCTTGGTACAGATTCCGTGCATCGAAAGAAATGCCTTTGCCGCTGCGAGGGCGATGGATGTCACTCAATATGCTATTATGTCAGATGGAACTCATCTTGTTGGATTTGATACTGTTATAGAGGCGATGAAAACCACGGGTCACGATTTGCCAAACATATATAAAGAGACATCAGGGGGAGGGCTTGCAAAATTAATGAATCTGGTGTAAAAAAATTTATTATATTCGCACCAATAGAGAGGAGATGAAAAAAACAATCATATATAGCATTAGTGCGATAATCTTGTTGATTATTATGCCATTATCGACCGTATTTGGACAAAAAAGATCAACAATTATCAAATATGGTATCAGAGGGGGGATGGATTTTACCTCAATCTCTTATACTAAGCCTGGTACAATTTCTGAAACAATGAACAATTTTACAGGCTTCAATGCTGGATTTAGTCTCCAAATTTTACCACCAGTCAAGGGGCTGGCAATCCAACCAGAGTTACTTTTTGTTTCAAAAGGGACATCATTTTCTGGAGAGTATTCGGCCAAATTGCATATGAATTATATTGAGTTGCCTGTCAATATTCAATATGGTATAGATTTTATCTTTTTTAGACCTTTTATCTCTTTGACCCCTTATATCGGATATGCTGTATCTAAAGATTGGAGGGATGCTTTTGGAAATAAATCAGATATTGTCTTGCAAAGTGATGGGATTAATAGATTCGAGTATGGGATAGGTGTAGGTGGGGGATTCGATGTGTGGAAATTACAATTGATGGTAAGATACAATTGGAATCTTGGACGTATGTTCAACATCGAAACAACAGGTGTGATCTCATCAGATTGGAAACAATTTATCGAATCCATTAATAAATCCAATTTCAAAGGATTGGAAATTTCACTTGCTTTCTTTTTTTAGTAATAATGTATAAAACAATCAATTATGTTAGAAATTAATGATTCAAATTTTGAAGAACTAGTAATTAAATCACAATTACCTGTTCTGCTCGATTTTTGGGCCCCTTGGTGTGGCCCATGCAGAATGTTGTCCCCTATTATCGAAGAGCTTTCAAAGGAGTATGAAGGTAAGTGGTTAATTGCAAAATGCAATGTAGATGAGTCTTCAGATATTCCAATGAAATATGGTATTAGAAATATACCCACACTTATTTTCTTCAAAAATGGTGAAATAAAAGAAAAAATGGTAGGTTCAAATACCAAGAACGCTATTGTTGAAAAACTTAATTCATTATAGAATAATATGAAAAAAATTTTTACTACACTTTTGGCCGCAATAGTATTACTATCTGTGGCTTTACCTGCAAACGCAGGGAACCAAGGTTTCAGATGGGGTATTAAAGGTGGGCTTAATATAGCAGGGGTAAGCGTCAAAGACCTCAATGCAGATGTTTTTAAAAACTATACTGGATTCAATGCAGGTCTTACTATGCAACTTCCTCTTGCATTAGGATTTATGATTCAACCAGATTTATGGTATTCACAAACAGGGGCAACGATAAATCTGTTGGGAGTCACTTCTGGAACTATGGTCTCACAATCAATCGCCCTTCCTATTGGAGTTCAATGGGGGATTTCTCTTCTAAATGGCAACATCAGACCTTATGTTGAAGTTTCTCCATATATCGGATATTCTTTAGCACAAAAAGTATCATTTGCTGGAGAAACAGAAAAGATAGAAGGGGACCAACTAAATAAATTCCAATATGGTGTCGGTCTTGGAGTTGGTGTTGATATTTGGAGGTTCCAAGTTTCATTTAGATACAAATGGGGGCTCAACTCAGTTGTTAAAAACAATGGAAATCTTGGAGATTACTTAGAGTATCTCAAAAACACAAAACCTCACGCTGCAGAGATTTCTCTTGCATTGTTATTCTAATTCATTATTATAAATTATTGAAGAGGTTACTCTCATAGTATTGGAGCAACCTCTTCTTTCTGTTGAAATGCAACAAGAATCGGGAATAATATCTAAAAGTAAACTACTTATAGCTCAAGATTGGGATAGGTATGAGTTGACATTGAGAGAGTGTGTCTCATCCAATAATTCACTTCTAAATACTATGAATAACTATGTTTTGGGCAATATGGGCAAAGGAATTCGCCCTCTTTTATCACTTTTAACATCAAAAGCATGTCTTGGCGAGATCAATAGTGTATCAAACACTGTAGCTGTAGCTACAGAATTGATTCACAATGCAACATTGTTCCATGATGATGTCGTTGACAATAGTGATGTGAGAAGGGGGCGTAAGACAATTCGTTCTATCTTTTCTCCAGGATCATCTGTCCTTCTTGGTGATTATTGGCTCTCGAAGGCAATGAATATCCTTGTAAAGGCCAAATGTGATTTTAGAATTATTGAATTGTATTCTAAGACAATCCAGGATCTTGCACTTGGGGAGATGATACAAATGGAGCGTGCAGATGACCTTAAAACCACATTAGAAGACTATTATAGTATTATTTCAGGAAAAACTGCATCATTGTTTATTACCTCTCTCCAATCTGCCGCCATTGCGTCTGAGGCATCTGAAGAGGTAGTAAGTGTCATGTCCAAATTTGCACTTCAACTTGGTTTTTCTTTTCAAGTACGAGATGACATACTTGATTACTCACCTCAAAGCATAATAGGGAAAGATGCTGATTCAGATCTTTATGAGAGGAAAATCACGCCTCCGTTGCTTGGAGCTCTTAAAAATGCACCTAAAAAAAGTGAAGAAATAATTACACTACTCTCTAAGATCGATCTTCTCAATGAAAATTGTGAGGGTAACTCCAAAATTGTAAAAACAATTAAGGAATTTGTCATTGAAAATGGTGGTATCGATTATGCAAAAGAGCTGCTCGGTTCACACATAAAAAATGCCGTAAAAGTCCTATCTCCACTTAGAGACTCGAATTATAAATCGGCTCTTATCGAGTTATCTGAGAGTCTAAACCTCAAATAGGTAATAGCCATTCCTTGTGCTAAAAAATGAGATTCATAAAAGGTTTTTATAGATAAGATGGGATCATTTGTAGCCCTTCCGCTTCCATATATGTCGTTATTGGCCTCAATGAGTGTGTGTTTCCCACTCTCAATAACTTCTAAAGTGGATTGATGAAGCAATTGACTATCAGTTTTTAGATGAATTATTCCATATGGCTCTTCTTTCTTTAAAAACCCACTATATATTTCTAAGAATTGTTGACTAGTCAACCTTTTTTTAGGTTTATGGATTTGTGGATCTGCAAATGTGATCCATATCTCTGATACTTCATTATTACCAAACAGGGAGGATATAAATTCAATTCGTGTCCGTAGGAAGGCAACATTGTTAAGGTTGTTTTCAGTGGCATATTTTGCCCCTTTCCACAGCCTTGCCCCCTTTATGTCAACACCTATGAAATTTTTATCTGGGAACTGTTGGGCCATTGCTATAGTGTATTCACCTTTGCCACATCCAAGTTCTAAAACGATAGGGTTGTCATTGTGAAAAATGGTTTCACCCCATTGCCCCTTTAGTGGGTGGCTTTTGCGAAATACATCTTCAGTTGTAGGTTGTACTAAACACTTAAATGTTTCGTTTTCTCTGAATTTTCTAAGTTTATCTTTACCGCTCATATTTTGTAGATATACCTATTCCATGAATATTTTTAATAACACTATTTGAATTGCTCTTTGGAGATAAAAAGATGATAACCTTCCATTTGCCATATTCTTTAGGAACGACATTGGTGCGATATACCCATTCAATATCATATCCGTACGATGTGTAGATCTTTTTGTCCCGCTCAATGGGCAATGCTATTTCTTCTTGGTACTTTAGCCCATTTGGAGATATGAGTTCTATCTTCATGGGTATTGAATTTAAGTTGTAATTTGCGTTTAGCCTCGAACAGATGAGTATCTCTGCGTCACCGTGGGAATCTGTTAATTCCAGATCAAACATGATTGGAGTTCGTGTATCGTACCCTTTTGGATCAATATCAACATATGAAAAAGAGCTTGTTGTGTCGCCACATGAGTACAATAAAATAAGCAGCAGAATTATTTTAATCTTGTTTATCATTGGTGATTTTATCTTTCTTTACCCTCTTTTTCCTATTATTTCTTTTTTTGCTCTTATCAAATCTATCAATATTGTCATCACCAACCGAGGTGACAAATTCACTATTGTTCTTTTCGTTTTCAACTAAAAGTGTTTTAGGTTTAATCCCTTTATTGTTGAGCTTAATAATATTAAGGGTCTCTTCTGCCGAAAGCGGAATCATATTTGCCATACTGTGAGGGTCATAAGAGAACCATAATGTCCTTTTTAATATATCTGTCTTGATGAGAAATGCCTCGCCATCCATAAGCTGCAATGGACCATTTACACGTGGTAGCTTATTTTGAGAGTCCATATATACAGGAGCTTCATAGTTGATACAACATTTCAATTTGCCACATTGGCCAGCAAGTTTTTGTGGATTAAGAGAAAGATCTTGACAACGTGCAGCCTGAGTAGTAATAGAATGAAAATTGGTAATATAATTGGAGCAACATAGTGCTCTGCCACACACACCGAGACCCCCTATGAGGGCTGCTTCTTGTCTAGCACCTATCTGCCTCATCTCAATTCTAATTCTAAATTCATCTGCAAATACTTTTATCAATTGGCGGAAATCAACCCTTTCGTCGGCGATATAGTAAAAAATAGCTTTTGTGCCATCACCTTGAAATTCAACATCCCCTATCTTCATATCTAATTTCATCTCTGCAGATATTTGCCTTGACCTAATCATTGTCTCGTGCTCTCTTGCTATGGCTTCTTGCCATCTCTCGATATCAAGTGATTTTGCTTTGCGATAAATCTTTTTAAATTCATACGTGCTCAGATTGATTCTATTGCGTTTCATTTGGAGGGCTACAATTGGACCAGAGAGTGTAATAATCCCAATGTCATGTCCTGTGTTGGCCTCCACTACCACAATATCCCCAATTTTGAGAAGTTGGTTTGAAGAATTCTCAAAAAATATTTTGCGTGTATTTTTAAATCTTACTTCATAAATATCCTTATTGGTATTTTTGGATACAGCCTCTAACCAATTGAATACCCCTCTTTTACAGCAAGATATGTCATATTCGCACAATAATTCACCTTGTGGTGTTCTCTCTTTATTGCATCCTCTTGAACAATCGTAAATAATGTTTTTTTCTTCCATATTATAGGTATTTTCCTTCTATTTTACTCTTGGCTATGTGAGCTTGTGATTTTGCATTAATGTAATCTGCATTAGCCTTTTGCCAGATTGCCTGAGCCTCAAGAAGTGAAGCAAGAGTTGCAGTTCCAACTTTATATCTATCTTGAGAGACTCTCATATTTTCCTTACTTTGTGACATGGATTTTTCCATCATTTTTACAGTTTGAATTGCTTCGTAGTAATCACTCATGTCTAAATTCTGTTCCATATCCATTTTATCCATGGCATCTTCCCTTTTAATTGAAGCGATTTCTTCTTCAATTTTTGAAGAGCGTAGTTTGTTTATTCCCTCTCCCCAGTGGAGAATAGGGATGTTCAGAGAGACCATGGCTGAAAATGAGAAACTATTATCAAATAATTTTGTTCCATTAATCTTCACTCCATTTAGGTAGCTGTACGCACCTATTATCCCTAAATTTGGTAGAAAATCACTTCTGACTAAATTCTTCTCTTCTTTTTTAAGTTCCATTACCTTTGTGAGCAACTGATATTCAATTCGTCCTGATGAGCCAATGTAATCATTTTCTTTTAGATCAATATTGTAGGAGGATGAATTATCATCAATTATAATGTCTGTATTCAGTGGAATGCCTATGATATTGCATAGAGCCATACTTGCTACTGCAGTTTTGTTCTTTACTTTAAATAGTTGTAAATCAGCCTCGTTGAGTTTTAATTGGACAGTCATTAAATCGTTTCCGAGAGCCATTCCTACATTGTGTGCATTTTCTACAATTCGATAAACTTCTGCAACGGCATTTCTATACTCTTGGGCAGCCAATCCGAGTTCTCTTACCTTTACACAATTCCAAAAGGCCTCTTCTGTTTTAATTAAAATGTCCCTTTCAGTAAGTTTAATATTTAGTGCAGCCATTTCTGTCCCTATTTTCGTCATTTTGTAACCAGCAATAATCTTACCACCCATGAAAATAGGTTGTTGCACCAATAAACTTGCTCCAACAGTGTTGCTTGCATCAATCTCAAACTTTAAACCTGGAAAATAAGCGTATTCTTTAAAGACAGGTATACCATCAGGACCAACAATCGGATTCCCATTTGCGTCTGTCATTATATTAGGGGTCAATTCATTGGTGATAACATTGGGCTTGTATGTTGGAAGAAAACCGCCTGAAATTGCGTAGTTCAGTGGAAGATTGGTAAGTGCGTAGAAGGCACCAGCAGATACTTTTGGAAAGAAATTGGTGATCATGGCATCCTTATCGTATTTTGTTTTAGTAGCCGTTTTATGAGCTATCATCAACTCTTTATTGTTCTCTAACGATAGTTTTTTACATCTTTCTAATGTCAAAGTATCTTGTCCGTAAATATAATTGCCACTTATTATTGTAATGACAACATATATGGAGATAAAAATCTTACTTAAATTAATTGTTTTCATTTGTAATCTCCTTAGGGGTTTTAATTCCAAAAAATACTGCATATAAAACGGGGACGAATAGGAGTGTAATCAATGTACCTACAAATAATCCTCCAATAATAGTAACGGCGAGTGATCCAAATAATGCATCTGAAAGGAGAGGAACAACGCCGAGGATGGTTGTCATGGATGCCATCATTACTGGTCTGAACCTACTTGCAGAACTATCTAATAGTGCCTTCATTGGTTCAATCCCTGATTGAAGTTGATATTGAATTTCATCCATCAATACTACACCATTTTTGATTAACATCCCAATTAATCCAAGTGTTCCTACTATTGCTACAAATCCAAAAGATTTTCCAGAAATCATAATACCAAATACTACTCCAATCAAGATCAAAGGGATGCAACACAATATTATTATAGGTTTCTTATAGTCTTTGAATAGTAGTAGTAAAATACCGATCATCAGCACTATTGACAGAGGGAAATATTTAAATAGATATTGTGTCGATTCGGCATTAGCCTTATACTCCCCATCCCATTCAAGTTTGTAACCTGCAGGAAGAGGAATATCTTCAATCTCCTTTAATATGCTCTGACGTGCCTCTTCAGCCCCTATTTTGTACTCAGGATCGCATAAAGCACTCATTGAGCGTTCACCGTTATTGCGGATAATTTGAGGATCCCTCCATTCAATTCGGATGTCACTTGCACTCTGACTTAGGGGAACTGTTCGTAGCATTTCGGCAATGACCTCTTCTGTTGATATTGTATTGTACATCAACCCCATTACTGTCTCTTTGTTGAGTATCCCTTGTATATTGGGGGTTACGCTAAAAATAGATGCAGTTTCAAGGGGAGTGATTGCATTCCCATCTGGATTGACACCTTTTAAGTATATACTCTCTTTTGTAGAGCCGTTATAGAAACTACTTAATGGTAGCCCTTCTGTTGCAAATAGAAGAGATAGTCCCATATCTGTTCTTGTGATGCCAGTATTTCTTGCGAGTGGTTGGTTATAATCTACAACCATTGTAGGGGCAGCTTGGCTCCAATCACAAGTAACAAGCCTTGTTTTTGGATTATTTTCCATAATGCTCATCGCTTGATCAGTAAGTTGTTTAAGAACGGCAGGATCAGGTCCAGAGAAACGTGCCTCAATAGGATACTTCTTATACATCAGATTATAACGTTTGGTCCTTACATATGCATCAGGATATGCATCAATTAGGTATTCTTGTATTTCATTAATCTTTTTCTCTACCATTTTGGGAGATTCCATATCTACAATTAATTCTCCGTAAGAGAGAGATGGATTTGCAATACTTCGAACCAAATTATATCTGCTTGGGGTACCACCTATTGATGTTGTGACGTGTTTTACATCCCCCCTTGAGAATAGATATTTTTCTATGCTCTCCAAATCTTTTTTAACCCTTGTTGAATTAGTGTTTTCAGGGAGTTTGTATTCAATAAATAGTTGGTTATAAGACATATCTGGGAAAAATTCTTGGGGTAGTAATTTGTAGCATACTAAACTAATTAAGATCAGAAGTACGGCAGCTCCTATTGTAAAACTTTTGTGGTGTAATACCCATGTGAGCACATTTCGAAGTGTTTTGTAAGCTTTTGAATCATATGGGTCTTTATTTGTTTCTGAACTCTTCGCCTTTAACATCCTGTCAGCCTGAATAGGTACGAGAATAAGTGCTAATACCCAACTCAAAAGAAGAGATATTGCAAGGACAATAAATAAATCTCTGACATAGACCCCAGCCATGTCTGGTGATAGATAGATAGGATAGAATGCTAAAATAGCAATCAAAGTGGCTCCGAGGAGTGGCATTGCAGTCTTTTTACCAATTGAGGTGAGTGCTTCCTTTCTCGATTTCCCCCTCTTCAAATCAACCAATATACCATCAAGGATAACAATCCCATTATCAACAAGCATCCCCATCGCAAGAATGAAAGAGCCGAGAGATACCCTTTGCAGCGAGCCGTCGCAAAGTGATAAAACGAAAATAGAACCCAAAATGATCACTATAAGATTGACTCCCATAATAATTCCACCCTTAAGACCCATTGTTAAGATAAGGGTAGCAATGACAATTAGAACAGATTCTATAAGATTAATAAAGAATGTGTTAATGGATTCATTTACCCTTTCAGGCTGAAAAAAAACTTTGTTGAATTCTATACCTAATGGTATTATTTCCTCTTGTAATTCGGCAATTTTGTTATCAACTAACTTACCGAGTTTGGTTACATCTGTCCCTTCCGTGTTTGAAATGCAAATTCCTATGGCCCTTTCTCCATCATACAGCATTTCATTCCTTGTAGGTTCTACATATTCTTTTGTGATGGTTGCTATGTCCTTTAAGCGTAATTGATCAGATTCGTGACCTTGGATAATAATATTTCCAATGTCTTCTAACGATTTGTATCTGTCGTTTATTTCAATTTTTATTCTGTTGTCACCACTTTCAAAGTAACCAGCATATATTGTTTGATTCTGTTCGTTGATGGTAGAAAATATTTCAAGGGGATGAACGCCAAGATTGGCCATTTTGTCTTGGTGAATTTCAACCATAATCCCTTCAGGATGTTTTCCGTAAATTATAATATCAGATATGCCATTGATATCTTGAATCTCACTTTTGGCAAATTCTGCATATTCAGCCAATTCTTTATCTGTAAATCCTTCTCCACTAATGGCATAGAACATCCCATACACATCGCCAAAATCATCTTTAACCATTGTGCTAACTCCAGAAGGGAGAGATGGAACAATATTGGCCACTTTCCTTCTAAGGATATCCCAATGTTGCTCAATTTCGTTTTCTGGGACAGTGGTAGCTATCCCAACTTCAATAAAAGCTACATCGTTGAATGATTTACTTTGTATATCATGAACATCTTTCATCGAACGGATACTCTTCTCTAATGGATCTGTAACTTCTAATTCAACCTGAGAAGGGGATGCACCTGGATACAATGCAACAACCAATGCTTTCGGCACCTTGATAACAGGGTCTTCGTATTTACTCATATTGTAATATGAGATGCCGCCCCCAATAATCAAAACAACTACAATGAAGTAGATTAGTTTCTTATTATTTAAAGCCCATTTAGAAATATCAATCATAACAAACCTCCAACATTTGTTTTAGATATTGGTTTCAATGGGACAACATCCATCCCTTCTCTTATTTTTGAAGTGCCTCCAGCAACGACTATTTCACCTTCGCTAAGGCCAGATGAGATAACTGCGTTGCCATTAGAAAGGATACTTTCCACTTTGACCTCTCTTTTAAGGACTATTTTATTTTCGACATTATAAACCCAAACACAGCTTTTCCTATCCTTATCCTCAAAAATTGCTGAAAGTGCAACCTCTGTTAGGGTAGATTTGGTTGATATGTACTTAATATAAACGCTTGTAGATATTCCAGCTGTGGCACTGAAGTTATTGTTTTGTTTTTCAATGCCAAGTCTTACCGTATAAAGTTGGTTAAGATTAGCAGATGGTGAAATACTTATGAGTCTTAAAGGATATCGTTCACTGTCTTTTCCATCAAATGAGCACTCAAAACTTTTGAACAAATTACGCTTTTCATACACAGAAGCAGGGATGTTAATCTCTATTTCATAATTACCTTTATTAATTACTTGAATTACTGGCATACCTGCTCCAACTGTCTCTTTAGGGGAGTAATATATTTTTTTTACATAACAGTCAAAAGGTGCTGTTAAGCGAGTGTCGTTGAGGGAGTTTCTATGTGCAGAATATTTGGCAGATATTTGTTGCAAGCCATATTTCGCTTTTTCATAATCTTCGAGGGTGACACTATTTTTTTCATAAAGTTGAAAGACCCTTTCAGCTTGATTCTTTATTTGTTTATACTCTGCTTCAGTAGCCTGGAACTGGATTGTATAATCTCGAGAGTCCATGGTTGCAAGTGTTCCACCTTTAGGAACATATTTTCCCTCCGTATTGGGGATGCTTTCAATTGTCCCGCTCACCTTAAAAGATAAGTTTACTTCAGAGGCGGATTTTACTTTTCCTGGGAATAATGCAAAATCTTCTTCTCCATATACAATTACAGTATCTGTTTTCACGGATGGAATATGATCCACTTTAGCCGTGTTATTTTTACACGAAGAAAAAAGTGTTATCAATAAAACACAAATGATACTAAAAATTACTGATTTCATATATTATACAGTTAAAAAAATTTGATTACATAAATTCAAAAACACCATTTTTGAATTGGTATTTCCTTCAATAGCCTTTTTAGCATTATCGCAAAATAAGAAAGATTTTTCGTAAAAAGTATCTTTTAGATGTGGAATTATTCTGCTAATCTTCTCCTCCTCTTCCTTATTTTTAGTAGAGGACATTTTACACAATCCTAATTTTTGTAAATATAGCTCTCTGATAAAAGTTTCGAAATACATGCAAAAATCTCGTTGCTTCTCCCTCCCCATCAATGCAATTTTTTCATATTGATCCATAGCTTCAGTGAGATTTTTGGAGAGAGAATATTCTATTATAGATGATACAATTGGGAAGAAAGGGGATTGGACAGATCTACTATCCAATATAGGCTGAAGGTAAAAAGTGGAGCACCTCGAACTTATCGTCTTTATTACTTTTTCAAAGGAGTGGGTTATAAAGAAGAAATAGGTCCCTTCGTATGGCTCTTCAACTGCTTTTAAAAGTTTGTTGGCTGCTTCGTTTGTCATCTTTTCAGGGAGCCATACCACAATATACTTATTACCCCCCTCGTATGCCCTCATGTTGACTATAGAAAGGATGTTTTTTGCTTCAGTTACATTTATTGCGCCGATTTTGTCTTCAATACCGAGTGCTTCATTTAATCTTTCTTCAGAAAAATAGGGGTCAGCACTGACCAAATTGCGCCACTCTGTGATAAATGTGTCACTTGTTGGTTTTTTGTCAGATGATTTTTTTGAGCTGATATTTACAGGAAAAACAAAGTGGAGATCGGGATGTATCAATTTTTGTATTCTGTTATTGTCTCCTGAAATATATTGTATCAGTCCAAGAGTCAACGGGAGTGCTCCATATCCATCCTCCTCAACAAACATTACTGCGTGAGGAAGGCGTTTCTCATCCACAATGGATATCATCCTTTCAGCCAGTGTTCTGTTTCCAATTAACTCTTTTAATAACATAAATAAAATAAACTACTAATATATCACCATTTCACATTTTTTGCAATCAAAAGAGAGGATAAATTTATTGTTCTGATTGACAAGATATAGCCCCCCTTTGTAGCAGTTTTTATTGGTCTTAAGACATATGCCAAGTTCGTGCCTTAAACAATACTTCGTTCTCATTAATTCAATATTTTTTTTTGGATCTATTTCGTAAGCAGCTTCAGGAGTTATTCCAATCTCGTGATAAAGTGATTGGGAAATATGATTTGAGCAGTTGAGGTAATCCTTTTGAGAGGGGGGTATTATTGTGTTATCTCCTCTTTTACATCTCTCTGGCCCAATATTTAGAAATTTTTCAGATAGCTGTTTTGCGAGTTCCCTACGTATGGAGTTGAGGGTGGAAATTGGGAGGAAGGGGACAAATGGGCACTCCGTTTTGACTATTGTGAAATTGAAAATATCTGCACTTTTATTTAACTGCCGAGTGATATTGGAGATGGCAACATCTTGATTGCGAGCCTCTGAGAATGGTGGAAGAATTTCTATTCTCCCTTCAATTCCACCCTCTGCAATGGCAGAAACCGTTATTGCCTCTTTGGTGGAATGGAAAGTTATTGAGGTTTCAATCACTCTTCGGGGTAAATTGTTGTCAAGTTCCTTCTCAAAATCAATATTGAAATTGCGATAGATGGCAGAAGATGAAAAAATGGCAGAAGTATCCTTTATTGTGACATTTTTCCCTTCGACAATGTCAGCTCTCATCCCGATATTCTCACCTTTTTGTGGAACAAATATAAGACCATCTCCGTTGGATAGTTTCTTCCCTTTATATTCGAAAGTGGTGGGAGAGGTGATACGAGTGACATTCCCAATAAATTCCCCTAAGGCTTTTGTTGATTCCTTCGAATTCCAATTGCCCCTTTTCCCATCTATGAAGAAATCTGTAAAGCCTCTGTTGAAGGTGGCAGAAATATTAGGGGTAAATCCCCCTTCGATTTTTCCGAAGGATGTTTTTTTGTAGTTGAGATTGTCAATCTTTTCTCTCCAATATTTGGTGACATTCTTAACATAGGAAGCATTTTTCAACCTCCCTTCTATTTTGAAAGATGAGATCCCAGCATTGACTAATTGTTCGATGTGCCCTCCGAGGGAGAGGTCCTTCAAGGATAAGAGGGGTTTGTTTTTGATCAATGTATTGCCATTGTCGTCCATTAGGTCGTAGTTGGAACGGCAGGCCTGGATGCAGCATCCCCTATTAGCACTCCTCCCTGCAATGAATTGACTCATGTAACATTGACCGCTATATGATACACAGAGGGCACCTTGGACAAATGACTCAAGTTCGCACTTTGTGGCTCTCCTGATGGAGCCAATTTGTTCCAATGAAAGCTCTCTTGCAAGGATCAGACGTCTGAATCCAAGGGATTCGAGAAACATTGCTTGTTCAGGGGTTCTAATGTTTGTTTGAGTTGAGGCAAACAATGGAATTGGAGGGATATCCATCCTTAAGATAGAGAGATCTTGGACGATTATTGCGTCACATCCTATGTTATAGCACTCTATAATTTGCTTTCTTGCCTCTTCTAATTCTGAATCGTACAATATCGTATTTACTACAACATATACCTTTACCCCAAATCGATGGGCATAACTAATCAGTTCCTCAATTTCTGAAAGGGGATTGCCAGCTGACTCGCGGGCTCCAAAAGAGGGACCGGCTATATAGAGAGCATCGGCACCACAGTTAACTGCTGCAATGCCGATGTCTTTATTTTTTGCCGGAGCTAAAAGCTCAAGCTTTAGTTGCATTTCAATTCATTGTTTACTTTATGGGTTGCAAATTCTTTAAATGTAGGGTTATTCATTATCTGTTTGTAGTAGCCACATGCTTTGTCTTTATTGCCTGTTGATTCACAAGCTACAGCCAATTGGTACATCACAGATGGAGCATCTTTTGCTTTTGGATTCAATGCAAGGTAATCTTCAAAGTGCTCTATTGCGTTATCATATTTTTTAAGGGCAATTGCACATTTTCCCCCAATGTTAAGGGCTTGTGGGGTTTTAAATGCTTCAATTGATTTTTGAGCAAATTCATAAGCTTCTTCCATTTTTTTAGCCTTCATTGATGATGCAGCTTTTCTTAAGTATAACATAGCTTTTTCTTTGTTTGCTGCGTCTGCCATTCCAAATTGAGCTGCTTTTTCAAGAGCACTGATAGCAGCCGTTTCGTCACCAACCCTTGATGATGCCATTCCAAGTCTGAGGTAAGCCATCCCATTTTCAGGATCAACTTTGATAGCATCATTGTATGACACGATGGCACCTTTAAAATCTTTAGCATTGAGTTTGTCATTGCCCTCTTGGAGATGAATGGTGGCCACAAGCTCTTTTCCTTCAGCTATAACTTCTTGATTATTGTATTCTTTAGCCAATACCATTGCTTTGTTAATACTTGCTAATGCACTGGTTATATTCTTATCAACAATTTGTTCTTTTCCAATTGAAATGTGAAGGGTAGGAATAATCTCTTTGCATTTTGTTGCTAACTCATTTCCTGATTCTCCTAAGGCCTTTGCGCCAGTTAAAGCCTCTTCGAAAGACTTAAGGGCTGCCACCTCATCGGCCCCGACGGCTGGCACCGGCGCGCGCGTGCGGTGCCATCGCCC
>CAZSLC010000012.1:54215-55504 GCA_964607675.1 uncultured Muribaculaceae bacterium | reverse complement strand
TGGTTTGGTTACGTTTTCTTTTGTGTAGTAAGACTTTAGTGGCTTGAAGTTTTAGCTTAGTCACGTTTTCTCTCGTGGAGTACTGCTTTTCGCAGTTCGAAGTTTTGACCAAGATATTTCTTTCTCACTTCTGGATTGTTTGCAAGTACTTCTGCCGTACCACTTTCAAGAATCTTCCCTTCATAAAGTAAATAGGCTCGATCTGTAATGGCCAATGTTTCGTGTACATTGTGGTCTGTAATGACAATACCTATGTTTTTGGTTTTGAGCTTTGCAATTATATGTTGAATATCTTCAACTGCAATGGGGTCGACTCCCGCAAATGGTTCATCAAGTAATATAAATTTAGGATCTATTGCCAATGCCCTTGCAATTTCGCATCTCCTTCTCTCTCCTCCCGAAAGTTGTATTCCATAGCTTTTTCGTACCTTTTGGAGACCAAATTCATCAATGAGAGATTCGAGCCTTTCCATCCTATCTGATTTTGAAAAATCTGCCATTTCCATAACTGAGAGGATGTTGTTTTCTACACTCATTTTTCTAAATACTGACGCTTCTTGTGCAAGATACCCCAATCCTTTTTGAGCCCTTTTGTACATAGGAAGTTCGGTGATCTCTTCATCATCCAAGAAAATATGTCCATCATTTGGTTTAATTAGGCCTGTTATCATGTAAAAACTTGTGGTCTTACCAGCTCCATTGGGTCCAAGCAACCCAACTATTTCTCCTTGTTCGACTTCTAAAGAGACCCCTTTAACAACGGTCCTTATTCCATATTTTTTAACTAAGTTGGTGCAGTGCAGACGCATAATATTTATTCTATATCAAGTTCTAATTTTTTTTGTAATTCTCGGAGCTCTTCACTTTTTTCCATCATTCTTTTAGCTTTTTGTGAAGGCATATAGAGATCTTTTGAATTGGTAATTGTCACTATAATATTGAGATTATCTCCTATTTTATCCTTAAGGAATTCTTTTATGATTTGTAAACGATTAGCTTCAATCCAATCTTTTTGTTTTTGGTTGTCAACTATAATTTTTAATTGCATATCTTCCTGAGAGAAATCTATAGATAGTTTCATCAGGGCTGCTCCAAACTTGGGATTTCTATTTGAAATCTCATCTTCAGATAGTTCCCTCCAATATTTTTCGATGCGTTCGAGAGACAATTTATCATCAGTGTGAGCTGGGACGTTTTTTTCAGTATTAGCCCTCTCTTGTGCCTTCCGAAGCATATCCTTTAATGACGGGCTGGATGTGCGGGCCTCATTTTGACTGGACGGCTGAGTG
>CAZSLC010000012.1:0-54115 GCA_964607675.1 uncultured Muribaculaceae bacterium | reverse complement strand
ATTTTGACTGGACGGCTGAGTGGTCGGTTGAGAAGAATGTGCTGAATTTTTTCCGAGCAGAGTAGAATCAGTCTCGATCGAAGCACTTTCAACTGAAGGTTGTGGTTGGGTGGTTGATGTCTTAAGTTGGGTGGTTGATGTCTCAGCTTGAGTGGTTGCGGTGCTCTGTTGAGGTGAAAGCTGGCCAACAGTGACTTCTCTCTGTGGTTGGGTGGTTGATGTCTTAAGTTGGGTGGTTGATGTCTCAGCTTGAGTGGTTGCGGTGCTCTGTTGAGGTGAAAGCTGGCCAACAGTGACTTCTCTCTGTGGTTGGGTGGTTGATGTCTTAAGTTGGGTGGTTGATGTATCAGCTTGAGTGGTTGCGGTGCTCTGTTGAGGTGAAATGATCTCCGTGGATTGTGGTGTTGCCAATTTTATCAGCGTGAACTCGATTAAAAGACGTGGGTTACCAGATTGTTTGTAGCCAGATTCACAATTGGTGGTGGTGGCAAGTGCATTGAATAAAAAGTTGATGGAACATCTTTCACTTTGCTCAACATATCTCGGAACTAATGTGGGTGGTGTTGATAGAAGTGTTTTGGCTGCATTGTTTTTGCAGACGATGAGATCCCTAAAGTGGGAACTCAGTCCTGATATGAAATAAAGGGCGTTGAATCCTTTGGATAGTACTTCGTCAAATATTAGCAGAGGTGTGGTGTAATCCTTATTGATGAAAGAGTCTGTCATTTTAAAATAGTACTCGTAGTCAAGGACGTTGAGGTTGCTGATTATTTGTTCATATTTAATGTCTTTCCCACAAAATGAGACGCTCTGATCAAATAGGGTGAGTGCATCCCTCATGGCTCCATCGGCCTTTTGTGCTAAAATATGTAGAGCATCAGGTTCTATGGTTACCCCCTCTTTTTGAGCTATTTCCTGAAGGTAGGAGACAGTGTCTTGTATTGAGATGCGGTTAAAATCGTATGTTTGACACCTTGATAGGATTGTTGGAAGAATCTTGTGTTTTTCTGTGGTGGCAAGGATGAAAATGGCATATGAAGGGGGCTCTTCGAGTGTCTTTAAAAAAGCATTGAATGCTGCTGAGGAGAGCATATGAACCTCATCAATGATATATACACTATATTTCCCAATCTGAGGAGGTATCCTAACCATCTCAGTAAGTGTGCGAATGTCGTCAACAGAGTTGTTTGATGCTGCATCTAACTCATGTATGCAGTAAGATCTCCCCTCTGAAAATGAGAGGCAAGATTCACATTTGCCACATGGCTCCATCTCTGCAGAGGGATTTAGGCAATTGATTGTCTTTGCAAATATTCGCGCAGTGGTGGTTTTACCAACTCCCCTTGGACCGCAAAACAGGTATGCATGAGCTAACTGCCCCCTTAAAATAGAGTTTTTAAGGGTGGTGACAATATTGTCTTGACCAATTAAGGAGTCAAAGAAACTCGGCCTGTATTTTCTTGCAGATACAATGAATTGTTCCATATCACACAAAAGTACAAATATTTCTCTAAATTTGCAGCATTTAAAAAATTGAAATATGAGAAAATTAATTGTTAGTTTATTGTTGTTTTCATTCACATTTTCTATCAGTGCTCAGAATAAATTTTCCTTAAAGAGAGAGAACATTGATGATTTTCCAGGCAAGACTACTAAAGTAGTGTTGATGGGCAACAATTCCTTTCTTGACCTTTATTTGAAAGATGCTATCTCTATAAATTGGAAGTTGTCACCATACGAGTTTTGTGATATGGCGGAGTTCGAGACAATTAAAAGTGATACATCATATTATTTTCTTGTGAGGACAGATGGAATGTTCAAAAAGGAAAAAGAATCTTCAGTAGAATTTCTTACCCTTGTAAAAGGTGGCACTGGAGATAATTTGGCCAGTATGGATGAAATATTGGCTCTTCCGCTGCAACCTCTTAATGATCAAGAGGGAAGAATCATATCTTTTTTACCAGCATATATTAAGATCATACAGGATCACATAGTCAAGGTGATGAACAACAAACTTCCTATCACAAGTGGCATCTCCACATATGCAGATGAATTACTAAAAAATTTAGGTAAAAAAACTATTCTATTTGAGAAAGGAGATTTTGCTTTTGATCTCACGCAGGATGAAATGGATAAGACCTTTGGGGGAAAAGTACGTTACGCTTCGAGAGATGAGATTGACGAGGCTCTTGATAATGGTGCAGCCGACACCGTTGTCGCTTTATTGATTACCACACCAGATGGAAATAATGGAGATGTTTGTTATAGAATATTGATAGGGTGCGATGATAAGTCCCTATATATGTTCAGGAATCACAAGATAAGTAAAAGAAACCCAAAAGGATTTATTAAGGAGGATTACAAGAGAATATCAGTTCCGTTTTCGTTTTAGATATGTCATATTTTTTTTATAATGGACTTAGGTTTGCTTTTAAGAGGAGCACCTCTTCAGTAGCCTATTGTGCGATGAGCATTCAAACAGGAACTCGTAATGAGGATCCCAAGTATTCAGGTTTAGCCCATTTCACTGAACATCTTATCTTTAAAGGTACAGAGTTTAGAGGTGCAAATAGCATTAACTCATATATTGAGAAATTAGGTGGTGAGTTAAACGCTTTTACCTCAAAAGAGGAGACAGTTATTCATGCAACTATCTTAAAAGAGGATATTTCCAAGGCTATAAATCTTATTGTTGAGCTCTCTTTTAGATCTGTTTTCCCTCAAAACGAGCTTGTAAAAGAGAGGGGAGTAGTCCTTGATGAGATCAATTCATATAAGGATTCCCCTTCGGATCAAATATTTGATGATTTTGAGGAGTATCTCTTTGTGGGCTCCCCACTGTCAATACCAGTCCTTGGTAGGGCAGATACCTTGAAGAAAATAGATTCGAAGGTGGTGACTGCCTACTATAAGGAGAAATTCGTACCATCGAATATGTGTTTTACAGTAGTTGCAGACCTTGAAGAGGGGAGGGTACGTAAAATGTTGATGAGAGCCTTAAAAAAATACCTGCCTATGGAGCAAAATGCAATTGAGCAGGAAAATGTACCGCAAGAGACCTCTCGCCCTCTTCTCCCTGTGAACCCCCCATTTTCCAAGGAGGTGAAAAAACGCACTCACCAAATACATTGCATAATCGGAGGGCAGGCGTATTCATTTTACCAAGAAAAAAGGGTGCCATTGATACTGCTTGTAAACATCCTCGGAGGGCCTGCTGCAAATGCAAGGCTCAACCTTCTCCTCAGGGAGCGAAATGCCCTGGTTTATAGTGTCGAGGCTTCATATAGTCAATATATGGATTCTGGGGTAATGACAATATATTTTGGCTGCGACAAGGGGAATTATGAAAAATGCCTCTCCCTGATCTATTCGGAACTTGCTAAATTTAGAGAGCAGCCTTGCTCTGAAACAATGCTGAAAGGGGCTAAGAAACAGCTTCTTGGGCAGATTGCCATCTCTTCAGACAATGGAGAGTCACAGTGCATTTCCATGGGGAAAGGGCTGATGGTGTTCTCAGAGGTTATGGAAATGGAGCAGATGAAAGCAAAAATTGAGGCAGTTACCGCTGAGGATCTACTTGAGGTTGCAAATGAAATATTTGTACCTGAAAAAATGAGTAAATTGGTTTATTTCTAAATATGGATCCAAAAAAAATTGAAAATGCCCTCAAATGGGTAGAGAGGGAGACAAATCTTCGTACCAAAAGGGGGAGAATGCTCTCAAACGGAGTGCAAGGAGAATTCCTTCAGGCCTTCTCCTTAATGCTTAAGCCTCTTAGAATCTTGGAAATAGGGACATTTACTGGTTATTCCACCATTGCCCTTTCGAGGGGAATGGCAAATGATGGATTAATTGATACAATAGAGATATTTGATGAATTGGAACAGGTGATAAGAGGCGGTTTTTCATTAGCAGGTTTAGAATCACAAGTCATCCTGCATATTGGAGATGCAAAGGAGATCATTCCTACCCTCGATTATCAGTATGACTTAATCTACATAGATGCAAATAAAAGAGAGTACTGCCAATATTACGACCTCGTATTCGATAAAGTGAGAAGGGGAGGGTATATTTTGGCAGATAATGTTCTTTGGGATGGAAAAGTGCTTTTGAAAGAGCCCCCGAAGGATGCGCAGACGCAATCTATTATTGCATTCAATAAAAAAATAAAGGGGGACGACAGAGTTGAAAATGTCATCCTCCCCATAAGAGACGGAATCAGTATTATCTATAAGCTTTAGAGCACCTCCATATCATAGTTCCACTTGTTGAAATAGAGGTTGCCACCTCTCCATTCTACTTCTCCCCTTTGGAAGTCAACAGTCTCGCTCCTTGTGTAAATTTTCGCAGGGAAGAAAGGCATCGAGTAATCAGAGTTGACGATAAATCTATAAGCATCCATTCCCCTTGTAAAGAAATAATAAACATCAAGGTCTTTTTTAGATGCCATGCCATCTTTAATCACCCTCCCCCTTGGGATGTCATTGTTGAGATCTTGTTCGTTGAGAACCCTCCCAAAAGATTGATCTACTCCAACCCATCCAATCCCTTCATAGTATGTCTCTGCCCAGTCGTGGAGATTGATATTGCGAGGGTGAAGCATCCATCCGCTCTCCCATCTTGTAGGGATACCAGCATATCTTGCCATCGTTATAAACAAAAGTGTCACTTGCCCACAGTCTCCATGACCATTGTCGAGCACATACTCAGGAATGTTCTCAATAGTGGAGTATTCTCTTGCACTTGCCCATGGGTAATTGTCTGCTATCCAGTCGAATATCTTTACAGATTTGAGATATGGATTATCTATACCATTGATAAGGGAGTCGGTGATGTGTTTAATGCGGTCGGTAAAAACAACATGAGTGGTGCGTTCTGCAGTATATTCTTTATATAACTCACTCTCTTTGTCATAAGGCTTAATATCTTGGGGATCGAAATCGAAAAATTCGTTGTATGCAGTATAAGATAATTCATACCAAAATGAAGTTGGTTTCCCCTTTTCGGCAACCTTCTCCATATATATACTCTTGTGCGAATACGTGTCGGGAGAGATAATATAATCATTTTGAGAGGTAGCGATAAGTTTGATATTTTTATATTGTTGATTGTTACGTATGTAAGGCATCCATACCCTAACTATTTCACCAGAGGGGACAGCGTCAGGATCTATCGTAAGTGTATATCTAATCTTAAAATCTTCAGGATTGCATAGAATGGATTTTTTACCCTTCGCATCATTGACACTCTCTGCTATGTAATCTGCTAAAAAAATGTCAAGATCGTCAGACTTGGGATCAAGGATACGTTGAATATTTCTCACTGCATTTCTAAAATATCTTTTTTCACCATTTATTGTAAGACACTCGAGGACTTTATCTCTCTCCCATCCCTCTACCACCTTTAAAGTGGCATCAGGATATTGCTCTTTGATCATCAATTGTGTGACAGAGTCACTCTTGTTGAAATCGATCTCTATTCTGTCAAGTACAGCAAGTTGCCTATTTAGTACCACTACCTCGGAGTCAGAGATCCCTTCAGTAGCGATTTTTAATTTGATTAGAGCTTTTGCATTTTTATAATCGCCATCATGTATAAATACAGCGATAGTGTTATCTGATAATTGATCAGATACAAAATGTCCACAACTCATAAGAGTTATGGACATAAACAGAAAAATAGATAGTTTTTTCATTGGTGGTTTGTATTATTTTACCCTCTCACCGTAAGATCTTTCAGCTGTATTGACTTTGATTTTTTCACCTTGATTGATAAAAAGTGGGACCATTATTTCAGCACCTGTTTCAAGAGTTGCTGCTTTTAATGCATTTGTTGAAGCTGTATCTCCTTTTACGGCTGGTTCGGTATATGTGATTTCAAGTTCGACGTATGTAGGTAGTTCGCAAGTGAGACACCTCTCCTCGTCTGCAAGGAACATCATCTCTACGGTTTGCCCCTCTTTCATAAGGTCGGCGTTGTCAACAAGCTCAGGGGTGAGTGATATTTGTTCAAATGTTTCGCAATGCATGAAGTTATATCCCATGTCATCTTTATATAAAAATTGGTATGGTCTTCTTTCAACATTAATAATTTCAATTTTTTCACCAGCATTAAAGGTGTTTTCTAAAATTTTACCATTCTCTAAATTGCGAAGCTTGCACTTTACAAATGCAGGACCTTTCCCTGGTTTGACATGTTGGAACCAAATAATTGAGCAAGGTTTTCCGTTATAGTTTAAATAAAGTCCGTTTTTAAAATCTGCCGTTGTTGCCATATAGTATATATTAATATCTTTATTTGTATCTAATCTGCAAATGTAAATAAAAATTTTGAAAGATACTTATTTATAGCTTCTAATTGCCATTTAGGAGTTGAAGTTGCACCACAAATTCCAATGGTATCGTCACCCTTTATTAGAGACAAATCGATGTCAGATGATGATGAAATTAGATAAGTGTTCTTATTAACACTTTTGCACAATTCAAATAGTAATTTGCCGTTTGAGCTCTCTTTGCCAGAGACAAAAAAAATAATTGAGTGCTGAGATGCAAAAGCAATTAGGTGCTTGTGTCTTGAAGTTACTTGAGTGCAAATGGTGTCATATACATCAAGAGTTTCAACCATTTTAGAGAGGTAGTTGATAACCTTTTTATATTCGTCTGGATCCTTCGTTGTTTGAGAAAAAATAGCTGTATGCTTAGATACATCAATAGTTCCACTATTTATATTTGAATCTATCTCACCAATATTTTCTACCACTATTGCTTTTGAATCTGTTTGTCCAACCAATCCATTTACCTCCGCATGACCATGCTTTCCGAAAATTATTATTTGTCCCCCCTCGTTGAGAAGTCTATTGTATGTAGAGCGTATTTTTTTTTGTAGTTGAAGAACGACAGGGCATGTGCAATCAATGATATTTAGACCATTTTTGACTGCCAATTGATATGTAGAAGGGGGCTCTCCGTGTGCTCTGATAAGAACATTTGACGATTTAAGATCAGAGAGTTCTTGATAAGAAATTATTTTTAACCCTTTAGCTGCTAATCTTGACAACTCGGTGTTATTGTGAACGATAGCACCAAGGCAATAAAGCACTTTGTTATCGTCTAATATACTTTCTGCCTCTTTCAATGCCCTTTTTACCCCAGGACAGCAACCAGACTTAGAATCAATAGTTATTTTCATCGAGAATTTTATCAAACCACTTTAATTGTTGTTCAATAGTCATATTGCTATTGTCAAGGAGTATAGCGTCCCCAGCTCTTATAAGAGGATCTGCGGATCGATGTTGATCAATATAATCTCTTTCTTTGATATTTTTTACAACATCCTCATATTTAGGTGATTCTCCTTTCTTTGTAAGTTCTTCTAATCTTCTTTGCACTCTGACTTCTTGATTGGCAGTCATAAATATTTTTATTTCTGCATTTGGAAAAACTGCAGTACCTATATCCCTTCCATCCATTACAACCCCTTTATGACTTCCAATTTCAATAAGTATTTTATTGACAAATTGGCGAACTTGAGGGATGGCGGCGATATGGCTAACTTTATTAGATACACTTAGGGAGCGAATAAGCTTTTCAACATTCTCATCAAAAAGGTATGTTTCACTCTTTCCAAGGGCATTGTTGTGAAAAGAGACTTTGAGATTGAGAAAAGAGTTGTTGAGTTTGTTGAGGTCAATTGTACAGTCATTAGTGATAATATTCTCACGTATTGCGTAGAGAGTAATGGCGCGATACAATGCCCCAGTATCTATGTACAAGTAGCCAAGTTTCAATGCAATAAGTTTGGCGAATGTACTCTTTCCAGTAGATGAATAACCATCAATTGCTATGATAATCTTTCCCCCTTTCATATTTTGCAAATATAATATTATTTGGCATTTTTACTATATTTGCAAACCGTAAAATAGATATAATGAAAATATTAATAATAGACGATGAAAGAAGCATAAGAAATACTTTAAAAGAAATTCTTGAATTTGAGGGGCATGAAATAGCTTTAGCCGAAGACGGGGCAACTGGGTTAGAAACAGCGGTTAATGGTAATTTTGATGCCATTTTTTGCGATATAAAAATGCCAAATATGGATGGGCTCGAATTTCTTGAAAGATTTTCTCAAAGTGGGGCGGACTCAGCAGTCATCATGATTTCAGGGCATGGATCGATAGATACTGCTGTAGATTGTATCAAAAAAGGTGCTTTTGATTTTATTCAAAAGCCTCTTGATCTCAACAGAATATTAATTACCCTAAAAAATGCAACGGATAAGAGTGTTTTGATTAAGGAAACTAAAATTCTCAAAAAGAAAGTATCAAAAGTGGCTGATATAGTGGGAGAATCTGAACCGATAAGGAGAATAAAAGATATGATTGACAGAGTTGCTTCTACCGAGGCGAGAGTTTTGATTACTGGATCAAATGGGACTGGGAAAGAGTTAGTTGCAAGGTGGCTGCATGAAAAAAGTGATAGGGTTGCAATGCCTTTTATTGAGGTCAATTGTGCTGCAATCCCAAGTGAACTTATAGAAAGTGAATTGTTCGGGCATGAAAAAGGGGCTTTTACCTCTGCTGTTAAACAACACAAAGGTAAATTTGAACAAGCAGACGGAGGTACTTTATTTCTTGATGAAATAGGGGATATGAGTTTGGCTGCTCAGGCAAAAGTGTTACGGGTCCTTCAAGAGAATAAACTCACAAGAGTGGGAAGCGACAAAGATATCAATGTGAGTGTTCGTGTCATAGCCGCTACAAACAAAAATCTTATGGAAGAGATCTCCAAGGGGACTTTTCGAGAGGACTTATATCATAGACTAAGTGTTATAGTTATACATGTCCCATCATTAGATGAAAGAAAAGATGATATTCCTCTTCTTGTTGAGCATTTTATATCTGAAATTTGCCGTGAATATGGAAAACCAGAGAAGAAAATTTCTCAAGATGCTTTAGATCTATTGAAGATTCATTCTTGGAGTGGAAATATCAGAGAGTTGAGAAATGTTGTAGAAAGACTGCTCATCCTCTCCAATGAAGAGATATCAAAAGAGGATGTGGCTCTCTATGCTATACCTCAGGTGGATAGTATTTAGGAAGTACAATGATAAATGCAGCACCTCCGAGAGAAGACTGATCGTATCTGATAGATCCCTGGCTCTGATCAATAATGCTCTTACATATTGCAAGTCCGAGACCTGTGCCACCACTTTTCGTAGTGAAGTTTGGTTTAAATAACTTATCTCTATTTTCAATAAGGACGCCAAGGCCATTGTCTTCGATACTCAATTGGAATTTGGATCCTTCTATCTCTGTGAGGGTAATCCTGATTTTTCCGTTTTCCGCCTGTTCCAATGATTGGACGGCGTTGGAGATAATATTGACAAGAGCCCTTGCTATCTGACTCTTCTTGGCATAAATGTTTGCATTATCAATTTCAGATATGAATTGGAACTTTATATTCTCTCTTGTATCGAATAGTATATATTGTTCGTGAACAATGGTTATTAGGTCAAATACAATATCATCTTCATTGTAAAATTTTGCAAAACTTGAAAATTCAGTAGCAGTATCAGAGAGTATATCAATCTGTTCTAATAAAGAGGTTGATAGTGTCTCAAATTTATCTTCCCAGCCAGGAGTATTTTGTCTTTTGAGTCTGACAAGGTGTTGGATGCTCAATCTCATAGGGGTAAGAGGATTTTTAATTTCGTGAGCTATCTGTCTTGCCATCTCCTTCCACGCTTGCTCTCTTTCACTTTGGGCGAGTTGTTTCGTACTCTCTTCAAGGTCATCTATCATCTTATTGTATGCTTTCACGAGTATTCCTAATTCGTCATTGTTCCTATAATTGATGTGATTACTCTTCTGTGCGACATCCAATTGTTGCATGTTTTTACTAATCTCTTCGAGCGGTTTTGTGATAGAATTAGATATTGCAGTCCCACCCAGGGCGGCAGCAATTAATAGAATGAGATATAGGTTAATAATAGCTGCAATGATAGATGATGCGTCCTCCCTAAATTCATTTGTGTTCAAGAAATAGGGGATATTTGCAATAGCTATTAAATCTCCGTGCTCGTTGAAGATAGGAGCATAGAGGGAATAATATCGAATGTTGGTAATCTCTTCTTGGATTATTACCTGCTTTTTGTGCTGGAAAATAAGTTGGTAGAAGGCATCTGGATTCATTCGGGAGCTTGCCAGATATTGGTCAAATATTTCAGGCTTCGTTGACCTTATCAATCTTCCATGCGGGTCAAATAGATTTATATCTACTTGAGTATTACTTGCCACTTTATCCATCGCGCTGAATGTCTCAAAGGTATTGATTTCATTATACCTTTGTGCATATTTACACATCTCTGATAGAGTAGTCTGGACAGAAGAGATTTTCTCTTCCATTCCTATTCGGTTATTCTCGTTTACAAGATTAATGGTGAAGATGACACTCCCTATTCCCATACATATAAGGGCAAATATCATTGAAAAAGTGACCAACAAGGTGATTTTTCTTCTAAAAGTATTTTTTGAGGTGCGTTTAAATATTGTTTTACTTTTTGACTTGTTGTAATTGGTCATAAGTAAAATGAAGGCAGCGTAGAACAAAAACAGATAGGAGAAAAATATAATATATGGGAACATTGTCCTTATTGGTCTGCTTACAACAATAAAATCATTTTGTGAGATACGGTTGATGAAATGAATATTTCTATTTATAGTTTTTGTAAAATAGCCTGTCTGTTTGGGAAGTTGGTCATAAATGATAGGGTAGTTGTATCTCCCTTTATATGTAACAAGTTTATTATTGTGGTACTTTGCATATGAATAATATCCCTCTAACTCTTTAAAATCACTTTCATCTGCATCAATAAGAAGTGATGGATATCCTATTGCATCTTTTGTAGGTTTTGAATCTATCTCTATGTATAGGTTGCGAATATCGTTCCCTTTAATATAAGATATTACACCTATATAACTTATTTTGTTAGAATTATTATCAATGTAGTAAAACATTGAATTTGAGGCGAGAGGGATGCCAAAAGGCTCAATAATTTCTTTATAAAAGAAATCAAAACAAGGGACTGCAAAGGAGTGATTTTCTGTTATAAGAGGATCTAACTCACCACAAGAGGTGACCCTGATGTCATATTTTTGAGAAATATCCCAAAAATATAATTCAGAAATTCTATTAGAAATCAAATTGACGCCTATTGGTGAATATATCATTAATTTCAAAAGAGGGTCATTCATTAGGGTCGGTTCGATAGATCTAAGCCGCAATTCAAGAGAGAGATCTCTTTCTATTGCTAATTTGTTTGATACTACCCTCGTTTTATTAAATTCGACCTCAAATCCGTAAATACTGATAGTTATTACACAATATAATGTGATTAACAGGGAGTATATAACAACACCCTTCGTGGTAAATAGAGAAAATTTGTTTGATTTTCTATTGGAAAGGGTAGCCAATCTCAGAAGATAAAGAATAGAAAGGAACAGAGATGCATAGGCAAGATACACTATTATGGTATATATAGAGATCTCATCGAGTTTATAAAGCTCAAGAGTTATTTCTGAATTTAGAATAATAGATTTGAGTGTAACATGAATATAAATCAGTGTACTCAGTGCAAATAGAAGTAAAATGGATCTGACAATAATTCTTCTTTTATTAGATGAATTAGAGATATACACATGTATTTTTTTTCGATACATGTATATTGCAACAATCACCAGTACGATGTATATACTGTTTATTAAAAGTTCCCCCAAGGAGTTAAATATTACCCCATCAGCGTATAATGATGGAGAAAACAGTTCGGAATCGAAATATATATCGCTATATACCGAAGTTAATATCCTTGTAATAACAAGAAATACAGCTAAAGAAATAAATGATTTTGTACTGCGTTTTATACGATGATACTCAAACATCCCTATGAGTGCAACGAAAAATGCAATCCATAAAAGTAAAAAATCGTTGTGCTTATGAAATAGAGGGTTTGTATCAGTAATAGAGAATAGAGCCTCGCCGCTTCTCCCCTTTATAATGTGATTGTCACTCTCGTTGATGGGTACAGCGGTGTAATGTTTAGGAATTTTTAATTGCTTATTAGTTGTGCTTTCAAACCCTATTGCATCGCTTATGTATTCGGTTTTTACCAATAAGCCAGTAATAATTTTAACGTAACCTTTGGTGTAGGCCTTTGCTATATACCATGAAGAACCAAGATTAACATATTTCTCTTGGGGGCTGAGATATGAAAGAGGGGTATTGAATAGATTTCTGCTATTCATATCGTGAATTCTATAAGAAAATGGGAGGAGATCAACCTCATCATTACTTATTGGGAACAAATTGTTCCATGATTGGAGTGTGTCTGCATTGTATTTATACAATACCATGTCTTCAGGAAAATTGGAAAAGCTAAGCCACTCTTCGGATGAGGTATTCATTGCCTCTTCAGCATACTTTTCAAGGATATCCAATCTTTCTATCACTCTCTTTTGAATGGATTTAACCTTTTTGTCAATTGATCTTGGATTGATATTGATAAACGAGAGAAGCAACAATATAAAAGAGATACTCCATAAAATAATAATAGAGTGATTTTTAATAGATCTAATAAATCGTTTATACTTAATCATTGTGGTATGGCTCTCCTTTAATAATTGTAAAAGCTCTATAGAGTTGTTCTACAAAAAACAACCTTATTATTTGATGAGAAAATGTCATCATAGAGATGGACAGAAGTGAGTCAGCCCTTTGATAGACTTTTTCAGAAAAACCGTAGGCTCCACCAACAACAAATGTTATCCCCTTCTTTCCTGAGATCATTTTTTGTTCAATTTGTTGAGCCCACCCTCTTGAGGAATATGATTTCCCCTTTTCATCGAGGAGTATAAGCTCTTCCCCCTCTCTAATATTTTTAAGAATGGCATCTCCCTCTCTCTCCTTTATCTGCTCTGGAGATAGTGAAGAGCAATTTTTAATATCAGGAATTTCGATGTGTTCAAAAGAGATATATCTCATTATCCGTTTTTCATATATGGATATCCCTTCCCTAACAAAGGGGAACACGCTTTTTCCAACCATTAAAAAACTGATCTTCATTTAAAAAAAATCTATCACACAAATTTAATAACTATATCTTAATAATTATAAATATTTTATGGCTTGATTTTTGCTTTTCACTTTGTTTAGTCAGGATTTATTATTTATGAAAAAAATTTCCACATTCTTGTTTCTATTTATTTTATCGCTGTCTGTGTACTCGCAAGAAAAAGAACAAGATGTTTTTATCCCTATATCAAAATATATTGAGAGTGGAGATGCTGAAAGTCTTTCAGCTTGGTTTGCGAGCAATTTGGATATGAATGTACTTGGATGCGACAAGAGTTGCAGCCGTAAGCAAGCTCAACAAATATTAAAATCATTTTTTCTTAATTATACCCCAAAGGCCTTTGAAGTAGTACATAAAAGCGGTACTTACCCATTGAAATATGCAATTGGTGTGTTAAATGGTGGTGGAGAAAAATTCAAAATAGTTATCTTTGTGAAAACTTCTGAAGATGGCAATTTTATTCAACAATTTAAAATCGAAAAGGAATAGCGTTCCTTTGTACATTTCTTTGTTTGTGGTAGCTTTCATGCTCCCTTTTTTTTGTTTATCAGCACAAAACAACCATTTGAATCTCCGATTTTCAAGTATTTCGGATACTGTATATAAAGCTGACTTTATTATTAAGGGAGCGGTTGACAAAGGGAGTGTTGTTTCGATCAATAACAACAGTGTGAAAGTCTATAAAACAGGTAGCTTTGGTTATATGACTAAACTATCCCAAGGTAATAACTCATTTGTGGTCAAAGCTGTAAATGGAACTCTATCTTCAGAAAAAACTATTAATGTTTTTTACTCAACAGACAAAAAATTGATTCAAAGTTCTAATGAGATAACCCCTATTGACACCGTGTTTACGGTTGTCTCTAAAGAGGGGGCGTTTTTGAATTACAGTAGTGGTCAAGATAGATTAGGTGGAGCCAAGATCAATTTTATCGATGATGGGATTATTCTCAATGTCGTTCAGCAATATGGAGAACTTTATAAAGTAGCTCTTACTGATAATAGATTTGTATATATCCCTATAGAATATGCTGAGGTAGCGAGTAGACAAAGTGTTGTGACCAATTCATCCTCTTGGAGTGTCTCAAACAAGGGTAAATATGATAGAGTAGTTATCAATATTGGGGCTAAACAGCCATATACAATCCATCAAGAAGTTGATCCGATGAAGATTTCCATTGATTTTTATGGAGTGAGGTGCAATAGTAATTGGATAACTCAGTATCTTGATTTAGAAGCGATTGATAAGGTCGATTTCGAACAGGTTGAGACAGATGTGTTAAGGGCTATTATTTATCTTAAAGGGACTAAAAATTGGGGCTTCAGAGTTAGTTATTCAGGGACAAATGTTTTTATAGACGTAAAACATTCTCCAGAGCCAACACTAAGGGGGATGGTTATAGGGGTAGATGCAGGGCATGGAGGGGCCTCGTTGGGGGCTGTAAGCACCTCTGGGATTTTAGAAAAAGATCTCAACCTCGACATGGCCTATTTATTAAAAAATGAGTTGGAGAAGAGGGGGGCGAGGGTAGTATTGAGTAGAAAGGATGATTCTGAACTCTCGATGAGAGAGAGAAAAAAGATATTTCTTGATAGTAACATTGATCTCTTGATCTCTATACATTGCAATGCCGCCTCTAATGATCCTTTTGTACCGATGGGTGCAAGTACTTATTATAAACATATCCATAATAGAGATTTGGCCAAGTCCGTTTTGGAGAGCCTTCTTGAACTCGACGGAGTCAACAATTATGGATTGGTAGGAAACTTCAATTTCTCCCTCAATGGTCCTACTGAATATCCTAATCTTTTAATGGAGACAATGTTCTTGAGTAGCTTCCCTGATGAAGAGAAAATAGCAGATCCATCTTTCCGCAAGGCCCTAGTTAAGAAGGCTGTAAAGGGGCTATCGAACTATGTTAAAATGAGATAACTATTTTTGCCTCATATATATCTGTATCGGGCACCCGTTGAAATCAAAATGGGTTCTGAGTTTGTTCTCCAAATACCGTTTATATGGATCTCTTATGTATTGGGGAAGGTTACAGAAAAATGCAAATGATGGACTTTGAGTTGGAAGTTGAGTAATAAACTTAATTTTAATATATTTCCCTTTAATTGATGGTGGCGGGTAGTTCTCAATCTCTTCAAGCATCACCTCGTTGAGTTTGGATGTTGCTATTTTTCTTGAATAATTGCTATAAACAGCAGATACGGCATCAAGAACATCGAGAATTCTTTGTTTTTGAGTTACAGAGGTGAAAACAATAGGGATATCTGTAAAAGGGGCAATTTTATCTCTAATCGATTGAGAGAAATTTTTCATGGTGTTGCTGTCCTTTTCTATGGTATCCCATTTATTCACTACTAACACGCAACCCTTTTTATTTCTAATGATTAGATTGAAAATAGCCATATCTTGAGCCTCAATACCTGTTTGGGCATCAATCATCAAGACACATATATCAGAATGTTCAATAGCCCTTATTGAACGCATGACAGAATAAAATTCAAGATCTTCTTTGACCTTGGTCTTTTTCCTTAAACCAGCTGTATCTATGATCATAAATTCATGTCCGAATTTATTGTAGTATGACTCAATTGAGTCTCTGGTAGTGCCAGCAATTGGGGTAACAATATTTCTCTCTTCTCCAAGAAGAGAATTGGTAAGTGAGGATTTGCCCACATTTGGTTTACCTATTATGGCAATACGTGGAATGTGAACCTCTTCAACAACCTCTTTCTGTTCCTCTTTTGGTAGCAACTCAACAAGTTTATCTAACAATTCGCCTGTTCCGCTTCCATTGGCAGATGAGATGCTCATGGGATCACCAAGTCCAAGTGAATAGAAATCATATGTTCCATACTGTTTCGCAGCAGTATCAACTTTATTGACAACTAAAATGACAGGTTTATCTGTTCGTCTGAGAATATCCGCTATCTCTTCATCAAAATCAGTGATACCAGTCTCCACCTCTACAAGAAACAATACTGCATCAGCTTCTTCTATTGCAATTGAAACCTGTTTGCGAATTTCCTCTTCGAAAATATCATCAGAATTTGAAGTGTAACCACCTGTGTCGACGACAGAGAAAGTATTACCACACCACTCACATTCCCCATAGTGCCTATCTCTTGTTACACCAGCAGTCTCATCAACTATGGCCTGTCTCATTCCAACAAGGCGGTTGAATAGTGTCGATTTCCCCACGTTTGGGCGTCCTACAATTGCTACTAAACTCATATTTGTTTCTTATTTAATGTATCTTTGATGGCGCATGTCTCCTCACAGGAGATGCATTTATTTCTACCCCATCTTTTTATCTCATCTTCTTTAGCACAAATTATGCCCCTTTTTCTCAATTCTCTATTGTGTCCAATTTCTGAATCAGGGAATGGCTTTTTCCTAAAGATGATGTTGAAGCACATGAAAAACACTGCTATACCCAATATTAGTATTGCGATGAGATATATCATAGGCATTTACTCTTAGATAAAAGAGGCTTGTTTGTTAACTGGATCATTTGTGGAAGTTGGTGTCTTTTGAATGCAGCCCCTTTTCGTAGGGAGATAATTCTTTTAAGAATATCTTTGTCGTAGCCCCTTCTGATGAGTTCCCTTGTACTCACTTCTTTTTCGTTTAGCAAATAGAGTACCTCGTCAAGGATCTTGTATTCAGGAAGTGAATCGCTATCTTTTTGTTCAAAACGAAGCTCTGCCGATGGGGCCTTTGTGATGATGGAAATAGGGATTAGAAGCTCCTCTTTATTGATGTATTCTGCCAATTCATAGACATCTGTCTTATATATGTCGGCAAGCACCATAAGGGACCCAGCGAGGTCTCCATACAGCGTACCATATCCCACAGATAGTTCACTTTTGTTTGTTGTATTTAGGACTAATGCCCCTTTTCTATTGGAATAGGCCATCATGATTGTGCCCCTTATGCGAGCCTGAAGATTCTCTTGAGTGTTGTCCCAATGGTTGTCTCTACCGAAAAATGGACGTATATCCCTCATGAAGCGACCATAGATTTTTTCAATAGGAATGACATCGTATTTGATGTTGAGGTTGTCGCACAGTTCCACTCCATCTGTAATTGAATGTAACGTGGAAAATTGGGATGGCATAAGAATCCCATGGACATTGTTGGCCCCAAGAGCTTTTACAGCGAGGGCAGCAACGACAGCAGAATCAATTCCACCTGATATCCCAATTGCCGCCTCTCCCCTTTTTGCATCTTTGAAAAAAGATTGAAGAGAGGTGACTAATTGTGAATATATTGTTTCTATAGGATCGCTTTGTATCATTTTGTTACTCTTAAAATACGTAATTGTCGCTGATAGATTGGAAATTATAAACTTTTTCAATCACATCGGCAAGAATTGGAGCTACAGATAAAACTTTTATTTTGGAGATATCTCTCCCTTCGGTATTTCTCAATGGTATGGTATCAGATACTACAATTTCACTTAGTTGAGATTGTGATAATTTCTCATATGCAGTGCCAGAAAATACACCATGTGTAGCAAGTGCCCTTACGCTTAAAGCCCCTTTGCCCATCAACATATCTGCGGCTTTAGCGATGGTGCCAGCTGTATCAATCATATCGTCAACTATTACAATATTTTTCCCTTCCACATCTCCAATAGCTGTCATTGATCCTACTACGTTTGGTTTTTCTCTCGATTTGTGACAAATAATTAAAGGACATCCCAATATGCGTGAATAGGCATTTGCCCTTTTTGCTCCACCCATATCTGGTGCTGCGATAGCGAGATTGTCAATTTTAAGATTCCTCAAATATGGCAAAAAGAGAGAACTTGCATATATGTGGTCAACAGGAAAATCAAAAAAACCTTGAATTTGGTCTGCGTGTAGGTCTATTGTCATCACTCTGTCACACCCAGCGGCGTGTAGTAGATTGGCTACCAATTTGGCCCCTATTGATACGCGAGGGCGGTCTTTTCTGTCTTGCCTTGCCCAACCAAAATATGGAATAATGGCGTTTACCTTGTATGCCGAGGCCCTTTTTGCAGCATCTATCATTAGTAACAATTCAAAAATGTTTTCAGTTGGAGGGAATGTTGATTGAACGATAAAAATAGTTGCCCCCCTTACAGATTCGTCGAAGGCAGGCTGAAACTCGCCGTCACTGAACTCTGTTACAATTGATTTTCCAAGTGTAGTATGAAGGTGATTTGCAATTTTTTCACCAAGGTAGTGACTACCTCTGCAAGAAAAAACCTTAAAAGTGTGTTGATGGTCCATGGTTAATATATGTTTTTTAGTGTTGATTCTATGTAGTTAAGGATCTCTTCTCTACCAAGCTTATTGGCAGAGGAGGACAAGAAAATAGGGGGTAGTTCTTCCCAGTAATTGAGAAGTTCTTTCTTATTTTTTTCAATCTGATTTTTGAGGGCATTGGTCCCCATTTTATCACATTTTGTGAAAATAATGGAGAAGGGGATTGCAGATTCACCAAGCTCAATGAGAAAGTCCAAATCTATTTTTTGAATATCGTGCCTACTGTCAAGAAGGACAAATAAGGCAACCAACTCATCCGACTTGTTGATATAATCGCGAATTGTTTTGTTGAGTTTGGCAATAGACGTTTTGGACATTTTGGCGTAGCCATATCCTGGGAGATCGACAAGATACCAATTGTCATTGATCATAAAATGATTGATAAGTCTTGTTTTTCCTGGGGTAGCGGAGGTTCGAGCCATGTTTTGAACATTGCTTATCATATTGATGAGCGAAGATTTGCCAACATTGGACCTCCCTATAAAAGCAAATTCGGGAGCTTTTACTTTAGGCTTTTGTTTTACTACTTGACTACTTCCGGAGAAGATTGCTTTTGAAATAATCATTGCGAAATTATTTTCGGCAAAAGTACAAAAAATATTACATTTGTCGTTATGATTAGTGAGAATAAAGGGATATCATTGTATGAACTCCAAAAGAGGATAAAAGAGAGCATATCTTCCACTTTTGATAGCCAATTATGGATAAGAGGAGAGGTCAATGGCGTTAAAATAAATCAAGTGGGTCATTGCTATATAGATCTGATTGACAAGGAAGAGAAGGATAGTGGTATAAGGGCTAAAGGTCAGGCAATAGTTTGGAGTTCATCGTGGAAAGTACTTCGACCATATTTTGAATCTAATACTGGAGTTGAATTTGGCTCAGGAATCTCAATTCTTATCAAAGTACAGGTAAACTACTCGGAGATGTATGGTCTCTCTCTTATAGTGTATGATATAGATCCAGCTTACAGTGTTGGAGAGTTTGAAATGGAGAGGCAGAAAACCATAAACCGTCTTCAACAGGAGGGGATGTTTGAGATGAATACAACCCTTCAAATTGCTAAGTTCCCCCAGAAGTTTGCGATTGTCTCTGCGGAGAGTGCGGCTGGATATCAAGATTTTATGAGGCATCTCCATGAAAATGAGTACGGATTTCAATTTTATACCGAACTGTTTACAGCTCCAATGCAAGGGGCATCAGCTCCAGTAGGGATAATTGCTGCCCTTGATAAAGTGATGGAGAGGGTTGAAAATGGAGCAGAGTTTGATGCAGTGCTTATATTGAGGGGAGGTGGCTCCAATGTTGATTTGCATTGTTTTGATAATTACGATCTTGCAGTCAATGTGGCCCAATACCCACTTCCAGTATTTACAGCGATAGGACATGATAAAGACTACCATGTAATAGATATGGTTGCTTGCCTCTCAGTTAAAACACCTACCGCCCTTGCAGACTATATACTTGCCATTTTTGTTGCAGAAAAAAATCAAATAAAAGAATTTTCCTTGCTCCTCGACTCCCTTATCTACAAATTGGTATATGCCTACAAATCAAGAATTGAAAAGGAGCATCACCGTCTTGAAATGTTGCAGCAGTATATTCTAAGGAGCGATCCTCGCACCATTGTTCAGAAGGGGTATTCTATTCCAACAGCAGGAACCAAAAAAATCACCTCTGTAGTTGGGTTAAAAGTTGGAGACATCATAGAAATAGAATTGAGAGATGGGAAGATAGAGTGTCAAGTGAAAAAGATCATTCCTCAAAAATAATAAGAGTATGGATAAAAAAGAGACATTTCAAGGAGAAATAGATGGCATAGAGATGCTTATCAAAAAAATAGAGGATCCCAATACCCCTGTGGAGGCGATAATTTCCAATGTAGAAGAGGCCCTTATTAAAGTAAAAAAATGCAAAGATATTCTTATTGAAAACGAGGAGAAAATGAATAAAATAATTAACTTCGCAGAGGATCATCCTTAACCTCTATGAAACGCTTTTTATCAATTATCGTCCTCTTTCTTTTGGCTGATATTTATACATCTGCTCAGATGAAAAGTGTCGTTGAAAATGATTCTATCCCAGATGTTCTCAAAGAATACATGATATATACAACAAGTAAGCACTTTCAGGAGCCTACATTTCCACGTTTCATGATTTTGGACAAAACAAAAAATTATCTTTTTGGGATCGGTGGTTATGTCAATGTGTTGGGTTTCTACGATGATAAAGGGGTCAACAATGACATGTTCTATGTTAACGAAATTCCTACAGAAGGAGAGATAGCAGAGGGAAGTCTTTTTTCTGTCAATGTTAACAGATCGAGATTGTTTTTTAAATTGCTTGGCAGAACAAAGATAGGGATGATCCAGGCCTATATTGAAGCAGATTTTGCAGGGGGATACGAATCTGGGTTTTTCAGATTAAGGCAAGCCTTCCTCGATATGGGGAGTGTAAGAATAGGAAAATCATTTACTACATTTATGGATGAAGAATCTATCAATGGCATAGACCCAGAAGGACCTGTTAACATGAATGTAAGAAGAGTTCCCTTGATAAGATACACATATAGATTCTCTAAAAGTACAAAATTGGCGATAGCTGCAGAGTATCCTCAATCTGTATCTTCCACTATTCCGTTAGAAGATGGTGATCACAATATTGCAAAATCTATTGAAAATGTTTTTCAGAAATACCCCGACATACCAATTACACTTACCACAAAGATTAAGCAGCTACATCTCTTTACAGGGATCAATTTTAGGATGACAAAGTACTCTAAACGTGAATACATATTTAAGCCAAATCTCGCATTATCACTAAAGTTAAGTGGTAATTACATTTTCAGAGAGACTCCTAAAAATACTCATAAATTGTTTTTTTCTGGTACCTTCTCATACGGGATGAGTGATTGTATCCAAGATTTTTGTGACATGGGTATGAATATTATAGTTAACAAAGAAAATACCTTGGCACAAATGTTGCCTGCTTTTGGAGCACAATTGGGATATCATGTGAAATGGAATAGCTACAATGAGATCAATTGTGTCTATTCTCTGGCCAATTTTTTATATAAAACCAGCAATGAGTATAATCTCTATACTTTCGGTCAATATGCATCCATCAATTACATAAGGCAGTTGTTTAAGTATGGCAAATTTGGAGTAGAGGCTGTATATGGCAGGAAAAAGACGAATAAAAATATAATAGGAGACAATATCCGAGTTTATTTATTATTGAGATATGATTTTTGATCGGGATCCATATTTATCACCTTATGAGAAAATATTACTTAGAAGGTATCACTCGGCTATCATAAAGAAGCAGGAGATGGCAGGTTATGGAAAGAGCCTCAAGTCTGCTATCAACAATCACCTCTACTATGGTGTGCATACCCAGGGGGATAGAAGAGTTTTCAGAGAATGGGCCCCCAATGCCACTGCCCTGTACCTAATTGGAGATTTTAATTCGTGGGAAAAAAATGAAGAATATGCCTTTTCAAATGTTGGAAATGGCAATTGGGAGTTCTCCTTACCTATTAGTGAAGTGCCGCATAAAACCCTATTCAAGTGGTTGGTTTGTTGGAATGGTGGAGAAGGGGAGAGAATACCAGCATATGCGGTGCGGTGTGTTCAAGATCAAATGACCAAATTGTTCTGTGCCCAGATTTGGGACCCATCCGAAAGGTATCAATGGAAAAATCAATTTTCACCAGGGGTGGAGAATCCACTAATCTATGAAGTCCACATAGGGATGAGTTCCCAGGAGGAGAAGGTGGCTTCATTTGAGGAATTTAGGATAAATGTCCTTCCATATATTGCCTCATTAGGATACAATGTCCTCCAAATAATGGCATTGCAGGAGCATCCCTATTATGGTTCTTTCGGCTACCAGGTTTCCAACTTCTTTGCAGTGAGTTCGAGATTTGGTACCCCCGATGATTTCAAAAGGTTGGTAGATGATGCCCACGGAATGGGCATTTCAGTAGTGATGGATATTGTCCATTCACATTCTGTTGACAATGTCCTTGAGGGGCTTGGATGCTTCGACGGCAGGGATGATCTCTATTTTTATTCAGGAGAGAGAGGGAGGCACCCAGCATGGCAGTCGAGGTGCTTTGATTATGGGAAGGATCAAGTGATTACATTTCTATTGTCAAACATAAAATTCTGGATTGAGGAGTACCATATCGATGGTTTTCGTTTCGACGGAGTGACGAGCATGATATATTATGATCATGGTCTTGGAAAAGATTTTGTCAATTATAGTTGCTATTTTGATGGCAATCAAGATGAAGATGCAATCAGATATCTAACCCTTGCCAATATCCTTATTAAGGAGATGGATCCATCAATAATCACCATTGCAGAAGATGTGAGTGGTATGCCTGGACTTGCTGCACCATTTGAAGAGGGGGGAGTGGGTTTTGATTTTAGAATGAGCATGGGGATTGCAGATCACTGGATAAAATGGATCAAAGAGTTGAGAGATGAAGATTGGAGTATGGGTAGCATCTATTACGAATTGACCAATAAAAGGGGTGATGAAAAGACGATAAGCTATACCGAGTGTCATGATCAGGCACTTGTTGGTGATAAAACCATAATATTCAGACTCATAGACAAAGAAATGTATTTCAGCATGGATACAAAATCTCAGAATATTATAGTTGAAAGGGGGATAGCATTGCATAAAATGATAAGACTTGTGACACTCGCAACAGCTGGAGACGGTTATCTCAACTTTATGGGCAATGAATTTGGACACCCAGAGTGGATCGATTTCCCAAGGGAGGGTAACGGATGGTCATATAAATATGCCCGCAGATTATGGTCTTTGAAAGGGGACACCTCTTTAAGGTATCATTTTCTTCTCGATTTTGACAAATCTATGATTTCGTTATTTAAAAAGTATCGATTGCTAAGATTCCACTCCTCTTCACTGTTACAAGATGAAGAGAAAAAAGTTTTGATATTTGAAAGGGGAAATTTTATCTTTGCTTTCAACTTCAACCCTTTATCCTCATTCTCTGATTTTTCATTTAATGTCACTCCTGGAGGATATAAGGTGGTATTAGATAGTGACAATCCTCTGTTTGGAGGCTATGGTAGAAACGATAAAGAGACAATCCACTTTACATCAAACAAAGCTAATGTCAATCTGTTGTCGCTCTATTTGCCAAGCAGGAGTGTGATAATGTTGAAAAAAATAGATTAAAAATAATTTAATAAACAGATATGTCTTATTTAAATTTCAATAAAGCGGAACTTGTTAATCTTGAATATTCATTGAAGCGCGAGCTCCTTGCGACAAATCGACTTGGAGGGTATTGCAACACTACTTTAGTAGGGTGTAATACGAGAAAATATCATGGTTTGTTTGTTATCCCAATTGAAAAATTTGAGGGGAAACGTCATTTGCTATTATCCGCACTTGACGAAACTCTTACTCAGCATAATCATAGTTTCAATCTTGGAATTAGAGATTATGGTACTCTTTATGAACCAAGAGGGCATAAATATATTGTTGATTTTGAATTAAATAACAGTGCTACCCTCACCTATAAAGTGGGAGGGATGCTGTTTCAAAAATCTTTGCTATTTGTGAGGAACCAAGAACAATTATTAATCAAATATACACTTCTTGATGCCGCCTCTTCAACCAAGCTTACTATAAAACCATTTCTTGCCTTTAGAGAGATTCACTCCTTGACGAAAGCCAATTCCGAGGCAGAGACAAGTTATACATCGGTAGAGAATGGTGCTGCATACAAAATGTATGAAGGGTTTCCCAAGTTGTATATTCAATTCAATAAAAAAGGAGAGTACATTTCACAGCCTGATTGGTATAGAAATGTGGAATATATGGAGGAAAAAAGGAGAGGTTACGATTACAGGGAAGACCTTTTTGTCCCTGGTCTCTTCGAATTTTCAATAACTAAAGGAGAATCTGTGATTATCTCCATTTCAACAAAAGAGATTAAGGCAAGAGGACTTAAAAGTGCCTTTGAAAAAGAGTTCAAGTTGCATTCGCAAAGAGATAGTTTTGATGCATGTTTAAAAAGTGCAGCGAAGCAGTTTCTGATTAAAACAAAAAACAAATCAGAGATAGTGGCTGGTTATACATGGCTTGGTAAAGGGCTGAGGGAGACACTTCTCTCTCTTCCTGGTCTCACCATTTTCAATGATGGTGACACTGACGCCTTTAATGATATTTTGGATAATACCATTAAGAGTTATTCAACTCAATTGTTGAAAGGATCACGTCAAGCAGAGGGAGCTTTATGGTTTTTTTGGCTGGCTCAGCAATATTCAGAATATGTTAAAGACGACTCTATCTTTTGGAATAAATATGGCACATTTTTAAAGAAAATAGTAATGTCATACATCAATGGAGAGAGGATGGGGGTACAATTGATGAACAATGGACTGTTGTGGACAAAGATGAACGGAGTGGCACTCAGTTGGATGAATGCGTACCTGCCAGATGGAACTCCTATAACAGAGAGAGCTGGTTATCAAGTAGAGACAAACGCACTTTGGTACAATGCTGTCTCATACCTTATCGATCACTCCAAAAGCAACCTCAAGGTGTTGAAAGAGATACAGAAAAAGATAGAAGAGAATTTCTATAATATTTTTTGGGTTGAAGAAAGAAATCATCTTGCGGATTATGTAGATGATCGAGGGCAGAATAAATTTACAAGACCAAATCAGTTGATTGCTTGTGTGTTACAATACTCTCCTATTGGGGAAGATGTAAAAGGGAAAATATTCAATGCAGTTAAAAAGGAACTTCTGACCTTTAGAGGAATCAGAACACTCTCACCTAAAAACCCATTGTATAAAGGGCTGTACGAAGGGGATCATCAATCGCGCGATTTAGCCTACCATCAAGGATCCACACGTACATGGCTACTCGGTTTTTATATTGAAGCTGGTGTGATGCTTTATGGAAAAGTATTTGTACAAAAAGCTATCGAATTGGTAGATGCATACGAAGAAGATATGACGATACATGGTATAGGTTGTATATCAGAGGTTTATGATGGAAATCCCCCACACAATCCACATGGAGCCATTTCCCATTCTGTGGCCACTGCATCACTGATAAGGGCTAAATATCTTATTTCACAATTTAATAAGAAGGAGAAAAAATAATGAAAGTATTAATGTTTGGATGGGAATTTCCCCCTCACATTGCAGGTGGATTGGGAACAGCTTGTTATGGATTGGTTAAGGGGCTGGCAAAGCAAGGGGTTGAGGTAATATTTGTCATGCCTTCTGCTTCTGGGGATGAAGACAGTAGCGTTGCTAATATTATCAGTGCAAGTGATGTTGAGGTAAATGACATTTCTCATAATGCCTTTGATTTCCTCAACAAGGTAGAATTTCTAAGAGTTGGCACCAATATGCTTCCATATATTGATCCTGTGAAGTTCTCAGAGCTTGTTGAAAAAGAGCAAAAATCTCAAGTCAATGATTTTAAAATCAACTTTAAACAAAAATATAAGTTCTCTGGCAAATATGGTTCTTCTCTCATGGAGGAGGTGGCAAGATATGCTATGGTTGGAGGGACAATAGCACTTCAAAAAGATTTCGATGTGATACATGCTCACGATTGGTTGACATATTCAGCAGGAATAGCTGCTAAAAGATTGACAGGAAAGCCACTTATAATACATGTCCATGCTACCGAATTTGACAGATCAGGGGAGAATATCAATACGGAGGTATTTGCCCTCGAACAGATGGGTATGAGAGAGGCAGATAAGGTAATAACTGTCAGCAATCTTACAAGGAATATAGTTATAACTAAATATGGCATAGATCCTCAAAAGGTCGTGACTGTGCACAATGCAGTTGATTTTAGTGGTAGAGACAATCTCGAAGTGAGCCGTGGGGTTCCTGATAAAGTAGTTACATTCTTAGGAAGGATTACTTTTCAAAAGGGACCAGAATATTTTATTGAAGCAGCTAACATGGTGCTAAAAAAAGTCCCTAATGTACGTTTTGTGATGGCAGGTAGCGGAGATTTACTCAATCGTTCAATACGAAGGGTGGCCAAATTGGGAATTTCAACAAAATTTCATTTCACTGGCTTCTTAAAAGGGATGGATGTTCAGAAGATGTTTGCCCTTAGTGATGTATATGTAATGCCTTCTGTCTCAGAGCCATTCGGGATATCCCCCCTTGAGGCTATGAGATCAGGAGTGCCAACAATTATCTCTAAACAATCTGGTGTTGCAGAGGTGTTGACCCACTCTATCAAGGTCGATTTTTGGGACATTGATGCCCTCGCCGATGCTATATACGGACTTCTTACTTATCCAGCATTATCTGAGATGACATCAAAGTGTGGTTTGGAGGAGGTAAACACCCTTAAATGGGATGGTGCTGCATACAAAGTTAAACAAGTATATTCTTCAACGTTATAATATTATGAAACCTTCAATTTGTTTCTATTTTCAGGTTCATCAACCAGATAGATTAAGGACATTTAGATTTTTTGATATATGCAAAAGCGACTATTATTTTGACGATTTTGCCAATAGAACTATCATGAGAAGGGTAGCAGACAAATGCTATATTCCTATGAACAATCTCTTATTGGAGCTCATAAAAAAATATGGAAAAGCTTTTAAAGTTGCATTTTCTATTTCTGGTTCTACGATTGAGCAGTTCGAGAAATATGCCCCTGATGTGTTGGAGAGTTTCAAAAAACTTGCAGATACAGGGTGTGTAGAGTTCCTTGGTGAGACCTATTGTCACTCTCTATCTAGTGTCGCATCTGATGATGAGTTTAAGACACAAGTGGAGCTTCACTCAAAACTCATCAGTAAAGTATTTGGACAAAAGCCTAAAGTATTCAGAAATACTGAGTTGATCTATTCCGATGAGATAGGGGAATTAGTGGCTAAAATGGGATTTAAAGGGATGCTTGCCGAGGGGGCAAAACATGTTTTAGGTTGGAAATCACCCAATTATGTTTACACTAATGCCATCAATCCTAAGTTAAAACTTTTATTGCGTAACTTTGAGTTAAGCGATGATATTGCCTTTAGATTTTCTGATAGATCATGGTCCAATTGGCCCTTGACCAGTGATAAATTTGCTACTCTTCTTTCTGATACGGCTGATAAAGAGGATGTCGTCAATATTTTTGCCGATTATGAGACATTCGGAGAGCATCAAAAAGCCTCTTCTGGGATATTTGACTTTTTCAAACATCTACCAGAAACCATTTTAAGCCACTCCAATTTTGAATTTGCCACCCCATCAGAAGTGATAAAAAAACACGATGCCGTAGCTCCAATCAATGTCCCGTTTTCTACCTCTTGGGCAGATGAAGAGAGGGATCTCTCTGCTTGGCTTGGAAATGAGCTTCAAAATGAAGCATTTAGCAAGATTTATTCTTTAAGAGAAAAAGTATTGGCTTCTGAAGATGAGACAATAAAAAAGAATTTTATGAGGTTACAAGAGAGTGACCATTTTTACTATATGTGTACTAAATTTTTTGCAGATGGTGCTGTACACAATTATTTTAATCCTTACGATACACCTTATGAGGCATTTATAAATTATATGAATGTTGTTAGTGATTTTATTATAAGGATAGATAATGCTTTAAAAAATTAGTTTTTAAAATGAAAAATGAATCTTTGATTATGCCCGACTATCTATTTGAAGTAAGTTGGGAGGTGTGTAATAAAATAGGAGGGATACACACAGTAATTGCGACCAAAGCACTTAATCTTTCTAAGGAATTAAACAAAAATCATATATTGGTGGGACCCGATGTGTGGATGGACACAGTGAAAAATCCTGAATTTATAGAGGATAATTCTTTGTTTCGCTCCTGGCGCGCAGTCGCATTAGAAGAGGGGTTGAGAATAAGGGTGGGACGATGGAATGTAGCAGGGAACCCAATAGTTATACTTGTTGATTTCTCAACATTTATAACTAAAAAGGATGAAATATTCACAAACTATTGGAAAGAGTTTAAACTTGATTCCATATCTGGAGGGTGGGACTATGTTGAGTCGGCCCTATTTGGATATGCCTCAGGGAAGGTGATAGAGAGTTTTATGAAGTTCAACCTTCTGCCACACCACAAAGTGGTAGCACAGTTCCATGAGTGGATGACAGGGGCAGGAGTCCTCTACCTAAAACATACCGACCTTCCTATTGCAACAGTATTCACTACGCACGCTACCGTAATAGGCCGATGCCTTGCTTGCAATAACATTCAGCTCTACAATTCCCTCTCTCAATTCAATGGTGATGAGAAGGCTCGGGAGTTTAATGTTATGGCGAAACACTCCCTTGAGAAGTGTGCTGCCCACTGCGCAAATGCTTTTACCACGGTGAGTGAAATAACTGCTCGTGAGTGTAAACAATTCTTAGGAAAAGAGGTAGATCTAATCACCCCCAATGGATTTGAAAATAGCTTCATCCCTGCCCCTGGCGAGTTTGAAGAGGTAGAGAAGAGAGGTAGAGCCAAATTGATAGAGGTGGCTTCTGCCATGACAGGTAAATGCTTCCAAAATCCATTATTATTGTGTATCAGCGGCCGTTATGAATATAAAAATAAAGGGATAGATATTTTTATAGATGCAATGGATAAGTTGAAGAGGACCTATAGAGGAGAGAGGGAAATCATTGCCTATATCATGGTCCCTGGTGGTCATAATGGAGCAGATCGAGAATTGGCAAATAAATTATTAAATAATCAAGGCAATTATAAAACCAATACAACACACTATCTCTCTGATCCAGATAATGATGCAATAAACTGTAGGATTAATTCACTTGGTCTGAACAACGATGAAAATAGTAATGTCAATCTACTTTTAGTACCCTCTTATCTGAAGGGGAACGATGGTATCTTCAATCTTTCATATTATGATCTCCTCATTGGAATGGATTTATCTGTTTTCCCTTCATACTATGAACCATGGGGATATACACCATTAGAATCTTTAGCCTTTAAGGTCCCTACAATTACTACTTCCCTCGCTGGTTTTGGTTTGTGGGTGAAGTCTCATTACACTGGAGCTGCCCCCTCTATTGATGTAGCAGAGCGCAATGATGACAACTATTTTGAAGTTGTTGACAATGTGGTAAACAAAATGATTGAGATTTCAAATCTTGACTCTAAAAAGAGAGATGAATACAAAAATAATGCAGTTGATGTAGCAAGCATAGCATTGTGGGAAAACAACATTAAGTATTATAAAGAGGCCTATTCGATGGCCCTTAACAAGGTGATAGACAGCAAAGGGGCATTTCCAGAACTGAGGGATAATCAGCCCGTCACTTACAAAAAATACGATATCAACAAGCCCAATTGGGGAAGAGTAATAGTGACCAGAAATATCCCAGAAAGGTTGAAGAGCCTTGATGCTATCTCAAAAAATTTGTGGTGGTGCTGGAATAGCGATGCTGTCAATCTTTTTAAATCAATAGATAAAGAACTATGGAAATACGTTGAACGTAATCCTATTGCTCTACTTGATACTTTGTCTCTCAATAAATATAAAGAGTTGGAAAATGATGAAGCATTCCTTGCCAAACTTGATATGGTTGCGGCAAATTTCAACTCCTATATGGCTCAGAAATCAAAAAAGAGAGATCCTTCCATAGCCTATTTCAGTATGGAGTACGGACTTGACACCTCTTTGAAGATCTATTCTGGAGGGCTCGGTATTCTGGCTGGGGACTACCTCAAGGAGTCGAGCGATATGTTGGTGAATATGACTGGTGTAGGTCTCCTTTACAGATATGGTTATTTTACCCAGAAACTTTCTGCACAAGGGGATCAGGAAGCGAGTTATGAGGCTCAAGATTTCCTTAAAATCCCTGCATTCCCTGTAAGGGACAAAAATGATAAATGGTTGACGGTATCCATTGCCTTCCCTGGAAGAAATATCAATGCAAGGGTGTGGAGAGTGGATGTTGGGAGGACAGAGCTCTATTTATTGGACACCGATTTTGAAGACAATTTGCCAGAGGACAGACAGGTGACCCATCACCTCTACGGTGGCGATTGGGAGAATAGGTTGAAACAGGAGTTACTCCTTGGAATTGGAGGAATCAGAGCTTTGCGGGAGTTGGGAATTCATGCCGATTTGTACCATTGCAATGAGGGACATGCCGCCTTCATTGGCCTTGAGAGGCTAAGAGAGTATGTGGAGGAGCAGAACTTCCCATATTCTGAGGCATTGGAGGTTGTACGTGCCTCTTCATTATTTACCACACATACCCCGGTACCAGCAGGACACGATGCTTTCCAAGAAGATATGCTCCGTACATACATTCCGCAGTATGCAAGTAGGTTGAAAATTGATTGGGAATCTCTCATGGCACTCGGTAAGATAAATGTGAATGATTGCAATGAAAAGTTCTCCATGAGTAATCTCGCTTGTAATCTCTCTCAAGAGGTTAACGGTGTGAGTTGGCTTCATGGGAAAGTGAGTCAAAACATTTTGGGAGGTCTATGGCCTGGATATTTGCCAGAAGAGCTCCATATCGGATATGTAACTAACGGTGTGCACTATCCCACATGGACAGCTCCTCAGTGGAAAGATGTCTATTCAAAAGTTTTTGGAGAGGAGTTCAAAACACACCATTATGATAAAGAGTGTTTTAAAGGAATTTACAATGTAGATGATGCGACTATTTGGAATGTAAGAAAAGAGTTGAGGAAAGAGATGATTAAGGTGGTAAAGAGGAGAATCTCAGATACAACAGCTGCAAGTCACTACTCTCCACACGAAATAGTGAAAATAAACAATACATTGAGGGATGATGTTTTGACAATTGGTTTTGCAAGACGATTTGCCACCTATAAGAGGGCACATCTTCTATTCAAAAACCTTGATCGATTAGATGAAATCATAAACAACCCCCAGACACCTGTTCAGTTCATCTTTGCGGGAAAAGCCCACCCAGCTGACAAGGCAGGGCAGGATCTCATAAAGATGATTGTCCGCATATCGAAAATGCCACAGTTCATTGGAAAGATTGTCTTTGTCCCTAACTATGACATAAATCTTGCTAAGAAACTCGTTCAAGGAGTAGATATCTGGATGAATACACCAACACGTCCACTTGAAGCATCTGGAACATCTGGAGAAAAAGCAGTTATGAACGGGGTAATGCACTTCTCAGTATTAGATGGTTGGTGGGTAGAGGGATATAAAAAAGATGCAGGATGGGCACTCCCTATGGAGAGGACGTACGCCAATCAAGATTTCCAAGACGAACTCGATGCAGCTACCATCTATGAGATTTTTGAAAATGATATTGTCCCCAAATTTTACAATAACGATGCAAAATCCAATATCCCATCAGAATGGATTCAAATTATTAAAAACACAATTGCTCAGGTAGCTTGTAACTTCACCACTAACAGAATGATGAGCGACTATATCGATAAATATTACTCTAAGCTGTATGAACGTTCTAATCGGCTAAAAGCTAACAACTATTCATTGGCTAAGGAGATAGCGTTGTGGAAAAGAAAAGTGCGCAGGGAGTGGCCACAAGTGGAGGTCGTCTCTTTCTCGAGACCAAGCGATTACAATGAACAACTTGTTTTGGGCAAGGAGACTTTCTCTGAAATTAAATTGTTTATTGGAGAATTGGATCCCGAAGACTTAGGACTCGAACTCATCTATACACGCCAGAACAAAGATGGCAGTTATCTAAAGATTGGTTCGTTTGAGTACAAATATATATCTAAAGAGGGCAATGTGGCGACATATAAATGCGATATTATGCCGAGTACAACAGGGGCATATCAAGTAGCAGGAAGAGTTTTTGCCAAAAATGCAAATCTCCCACATCGTCAAGATTTTGAATTAGTGAAATGGTTGTAGCGGCTACTGGTTTTTTTGATGGCGTCCATTTGGGACATAGAGAAATTATCAATACCCTTTGTGATACAGCACGGAAAGAGGGAAAAGAGAGTGCAATTATCTCCTTTTGGCCCCATCCAAGAACGGTCCTTCAGCAGGATGCATATTGTTTAAGGTTGTTAAACTCCCTTGATGAAAAGAGGGAGCTTATAACCTCGCTTGGTGTTGATAGATTTTACGTCATTCCATTTACTAAGGAGTTAAGTACCCTCTCTGCAAGAGAATTTATGAAAAAATATTTGGCAGAGAAATATGGAGTGTCTACCTTAATTGTTGGTTATGATCATAGAATGGGGAGAGATGATGATGGTTCTCCTGCAAATATTATGGATATAGCTAAATCAGTCGGTATCAATAGTGTAAAGGTGGAGCAAGTACTACTCGGTGATAAAATGGTGAGTTCCACTAAAATTAGAAATATCATCGTTGAAGGAGAAGTAGCATCGGCTGGGCAAATGTTAGGCTATCACTATCCTCTTCATGGAGTAGTGGTAATGGGAAATAGATTGGGGAGGACAATGGGTTTTCCTACTGCCAACATGCAACTTTATGAACCATTGAAGGTGGTTCCAGGAAACGGAGTTTATAAAGTAGAAGTAGAGGTGTTAGGGGTGAAAAAGATAGGAGTTTGTAATGTGGGCAACAGACCTACAGTGGGGGCGGACAATAGCCGTACTATTGAGACATTTATTCTTGATTTCGATGAGGATATCTATGGACTTGATTTGACAATCAGATTTGTAGAGAGGATAAGGAGTGAGAAAAGATTTTCCTCAATGGATGAACTCAAAAAGCAAATATCGCTAGATGAGTTGTATGCAAGAGGTTGAAATTATTATTTTTTTTTGTAGATTTGTGTGATTAATAATTATCGAATATGGATTCTTGGATTACGGTTGTTTTGACACTGCTTGTGATTGCCTTACCAGCCATAGGTAAGTTGCGTAAGCAGATGAATGAGCCACCAGGTAAAAAGTTTATTGATCTCCCATATGAAGAAGATGACCATGAAAGTGAATTGGTGCAAACCGAGGCTCAAGATTTAAAAAGTATCCTTGAGAGAAGATTCAATGACTTTGATGGGAGTGGTAGTGTAGAGAGAATAGATAGTATGAAGAGTGTGACTCCAGAGATAGCACAAGAAGAATTTAATTTTTTTTCTGAGGGGGAGATTTCAGGTGATATGTCAGAGAGTGAAAAGAAGAAAGTTAAACACATCGATATAGATAAAAAGAAGTTAATCATATATTCGGAAATATTAAAAGCTAAATATTCTGAATTTTGATATTTTTGTAATTGTTCTTACCTTTGTAATGATTTGAAGAGTTTCGTGAGAACGAGATTCTTCATTAATTTTTTATTATTATGTCTGAAATACATTATTTAACAGCAGAAGGGCTTGATAAGCTTAAAGCAGAGTTGGCTCAGTGCGTTAGCCAAAGGCCGCTTATTTCAAAGCAAATCGCGGAGGCTCGAGATAAAGGCGATTTGTCAGAAAATGCTGAATATGATGCAGCGAAAGAGGCTCAGGGATTATTGGAGTTGAGAATTTCAAAGTTGGAGAATCTTATTGCGAATGCTCGCGTCATCGATGAGTCTAAAATCAATACTGACAGGGTACAGATTCTCAATAAAGTTAAGCTTAAGAATCTTCTTAACAATACAGAAGTTGAATATACTTTAGTGGGAGAGAGTGAAGCCAATTTTAGGGAAGGTAAACTTGCTGCAGCTACCCCTATCGGAAAAGCATTAATAGGGAAGAAAAAGGGAGATATAGTAGAGGTTATAGTCCCTTCAGGGGTTCTTAAATTTCAAATATTAAATATTTCAATTTAATACAGTTTGATACTATGGCTTCAATATTTACAAAAATAGTTAAAGGGGAAATACCTTCATACAAAGTAGCAGAGAGTGATCAATTTTATGCCTTTCTTGATATAAGTCCACTCACAAAAGGGCACACTTTAGTCATTCCTAAAAATGAAACTGATTATATTTTTGACATAGAAGATAAAGAGTATAAGGAGCTATTTTTGTTTGCAAAGAGAGTTGCTGAGGCGATAAAAAAGGCTATTCCATGCAAAAGGGTAGGGGTAGCGGTTCTTGGGATGGAGGTGCCTCATGCACATATTCATCTGGTGCCGATGCAAAGCGAGGGAGATATCGACTTTAGAAAAGAAAAGCTCACCCTCACACCAGACGAATTTAAACAAATTTCAAATAAAATTTCACAATCTTTCCAACTATAATGAAAAGAGCATTTTACTTTATATTACTCTCTGCACTTGTTGTCGTTTCATGTTCTCCTAAAAAGGCAGTTGTAGAGGTGATATTAACCTCTGTACCAGATAGTACAGAGTTGATTGTATCTAAATTGGCATTTAATAAAGTATTAAATGTCGATACTTTATACACTAAAAAAGGGTCTGCAAAGTTCAAAGCAGATGTCAATGAGGGGTCTCCAGATTTTTACTATTTATTTAATAATGGGAAAAAATTGGCTTCTCTCGTTTTGCAAAGTGGTGACAAAATAAAACTAACTGGCACACTTGAAGGGATAACTTCAGTATTGGGATCAAAAGAATCTGAAAAGTTCAATAACTTAGAGAAAGAATATACCTCTGCCTATTTCACATTTGATTCTCTATCGGTAGCTGCAAAGAGGGCTGCCCAAGATAATGATAGCGTCAAAGAGGGGGAATTGAAACAAGAGATGGTAAAGTTTTATGTCTCATATAAACGTGCCATTATCAATTACATATTTAACAATTCAAGATCCATCACCACAGTTGCCCCACTCTATTATATGATTTCACCCAATCTCCCTGTCTTTGCAGACGACAATGATTTTTTGTTTTATAAAAGAGTATATGATTCATTACAATACATCTATCCACATTCTCCATATATAACATCATTGGCAGATGATTTGGAAAAAGTAAACCGTATAATTGAGTTGGACAAAAAGATATCAGAGGCTCAATCTTTATCTTTCCCAGATATCAGTCTATATGACAACGCTGGCAAAGCACAACTGCTATCTCAGTTCAATGGAAAAGTAATCTTACTCCAATTTTGGACAGTATCAGACTCTAAACAAAGAGTTTACAATAATGATCTGAAAGAGCTATACAATAAATACCATTCTCAAGGACTTGAAATATATCAAGTATCAATAGACTCTGATAAGACAGCATGGGCAAATGTCATTAAAGACCAGCAACTTCCATGGACCTGCGTGTGTGACCCTTATGGTTCTCAATCACAATTTGTATCATTATACAATGTCACTGCTCTACCGTCTATGTTTTTAATAGACAGAGTTGGAAATATTGTGTTGAAAAACGAATTTGACAGTGAAAAGCTTGATAAAGAGATAATGAAAATTATCAAATAAACTTAGGTTATAAAATAGATTTCTTGCTGATACCAGCAATAAATTCTTTAAGATAGAAGGGTTCGAAGTATGCACAATCTTTGAACTCTTCTTTTTTGTACGTATCTATTGCCAAGGTACTCATATATCTTGCCGATGGATATGCCTCTATAAAGGTGGCTTTATTAAGTGATTCTTCGCTGAGTTGTGACTTGAATTTCATAGCTCCATCTCCAATAAAAATCACATTGTCGTATTTATCAAATAGATTGCAGAAGCTGTTGTTGTCAAGAACTATCGCCTCAATCTCAGTTGTTCTGTGACACTCCGAGTCGTATGTAGCACAATATACTTCCATCCTTCTTGCATCTATCATTGGAACAATAACGGAGTTGTTGTTCGTAATGTAATCTTTGCCATTTTGAGCAAGTATATCGAGGGTAGAGATCGATATCAATGGGATATCTGCTCCATAACAAAGCCCCTTAGCTGTTGAAACACCAACTCTCAATCCTGTATATGAGCCAGGTCCTTCGCTAACAGCCACGGCCGAACATTGACTGATGGTAATACCAGCACTTTTAAGTACTTCATCAACGAATGGTGCAAGTTTGGATGCGTGCACTTTAAATTTTTCCACGTAACATTCAGCGACTATGTCATTGTCAATAGTCAACGCCACTGAGCAAGCTTGAGTAGCTGTCTCGATAAGTAATATTGTTGCCACTATTTAGTCTCCTTTGATTCTTCCACCTTTGCAGCTGCATTCTTTTCATTGACTTCAACCTCATCTCCGTCTTTAAGATCTTTGCTGATGGCTGAGTAGGGGGATGTGACGATTAAGTCATCTTTGGTCAATCCTTCAACAATCTCTATGTTATACAAATCTTGGATACCAGCTACTATTTTTCTCTTGTTGACAACACCATCTTTAAGGACAAAGACAAATTGTTCATTCTCCCCTTTGCCATCAGATAAATCTTTACGAGAGGTGATTGCTTGTATTGGGACAATCAAGATATTATCTTTACTTTTTGTATTGATTTTTACAGAGGCGGACATCCCTGGTCTGAAAGGGAACGCACTATCGGTGATCAGATCGGCGTATGAATTGATTATGATGAGTATCTTAACTTCAAAATTGGTCACCTGTTCAGTGGTACTTCCTATATTTTTAGCGGAGTTGGCAACTTGGGTGACAATCCCTTTAAACTCCCTTTCTGGATATGCATCGACATCAATGATTGCAGTATCCGCACAATTAATCTTTATTATATCATTCTCATTGACATCTACTAATACTTCCATTGCATCGAAATCTGCTATCCTGAGCATCTCGGTACCTGCCATTTGGGAAGTACCTACGACCCTTTCTCCCTTTTCAACCATCAACTTGGAAATGACACCATCCATAGGGGCATAAATCAAGGTCTTTATGAGATTCTCTTCAGCCTCTTTTACCGATGCTGTCGCACTTTGGATGTTAAATTCGGCCGCTTTAAGTTGGCTCTTTGCAACTTCATATTGGGAGAGAGCTGTTTCGTATTCTGATTCGGAGATAGCTTTTGTATCATACAGCTTCTTATTTCTTTTGTAATTGAGCTCTTGTTGGTTGAGTTCTGCCTCTTGTTGGAGATATTGTGCTTTTGTTGAGTTTAGAGAGGCTATAGCTCTATCTTTGAGTGAGATATAAACGTCTTGTTTTATTTTAATAATCAAATCTCCTTTTTTGACGTGATCTCCCTCTTTGAAATGGAGTTCAACAATTTCACCAGAAACATCGGGTGAAATCTTAACCTCGGTCACAGGTTTAATTTTGCCGTTGGCTGGGATTGTCTCTTTTATGGTCCCAATCGTGGGGTTGTTAGCAGTGACTTTTATATTAGAATTAGGTTTTGCCTTGATATATACAATAGCGGCAACTATCAAAAGTACAGCTACTATTATTATCCATTTTGATGATTTTTTCTTATTGTTTTTTGCCATAATCTAAAGTGATATTGGTACACCTCTGTAGAAGTCTATTATTTTAAGTTGGAAAATAAATTGATATTTTGCTTGGTAATATTGAGATTGAGCTTTGAAAAGATTTGTTTTAGAGACGGTGTAATCTGTCCCATTTAGTGAACCAACTTCAAATTTCTGCTCAACGTATTTAAAAGACTCTTCAATAGCAGTAAGGTTGGTCTTTGTAGCTTTTAAATTTTCATAATAACCGTTTGCGTCTGTAACAGCCTTTTGGATCTCCTTATAAAGATTGTTTTGTCTATTTTTTAGTTCTATTTCTTGACTTTTAACGCTCAATTTGGCATTTTTGACAGAAGTGGCTATCTCTCTGTTGTTGAATATTGGGATGGAAAGTCCCAACCCAATGGATGGATTGCGGTTCTCATCAATCTGTCTAAAGAAATCTTTCTCAATATTACTACTAAAATATGAACCATAACTTGCTGATAGAGATAATCTGGGATAAAACTTGCCTTTAGCAATAGTGAGGTCATATTTGCTCTTTTGAAGGGATAACTCTGCCGTTTTTATTTGGGGCAGTGATAATGATATATTGTATAGGGAGTCAATACTCTCTGAGAGATAATTACCAATAATTTGTTCTTTTCCAGAGGTGGTGATGTCAAATGTGTCGCTGTATGGAAGGTCAAGAAGTTGAAGGAGGGTGAGTTTGGTAATTGATATCTGGTTGGCAGCATTAACCATCTGTACCCTCTCGTTGGCAAGTTGTGCCTCTATTTCAAGGAGGGTGGAGTAGGCCTGTTTGCCTGCATTGACGAGTTTTTCTGTCCTATCCCTTTGTGAGGCAATAGATTTGAAATTCTCTTGGGAGGTGCGGAAAATCTCCTTTGCAAGAAGTACCTGGAGAAATGATTTGGTAATTGAGATGGAGATCTCATTTTGAAGAGAGGCCACCTCCTCCATGGAGATAGTTAGTGCCACCTTGTTCTTCTTTATGGTATTGATTTTTGAAAGGCCGTCAATAAGGGCAATTGAAGCTCCCAGTGAAGCACTAGTCGATTGTGAAAACTTGTTGATAATCTGTAAGTCGTTGAGGTCAACCGATCTTCCCCAATTCATATTGTGGCTAACCGAGGCACTAAACGAAGGTATGTAGTTCAATTTAGATTGATCAAGATTGTTCTCACTTTGCTCGACATTAATCTTTTTTTGTTTGATTTGGAGGTTGTTTTCCCATGCATAGTTGATGCATTTTTCTAAATTCCAAAGTTCTTGTCCATGCATAGAGATCGAAAGCAATGACAAAACTAAAGTGAGTAATATGTTTTTGAGTTTCAATTCCATTTATGATATATTATATACAAAAGTAATCAATATTTGTAAAAGGGGGCGCATTTTATACGCCCCCAATCAAAAATTTTAAAAACTATACCAGGCTCCCATTGAAACCTGTTTTTCTCTGCGTCTTGTGAATAATTTGCCAATTTTTGAAATCATTTTGGCAATGACCCCAACAGCTCTGCCTAAATTTCTTGCAAAATCTCCAACGCCGTCTCTCCCTCCGTATATAATACTTGATTCAATATCAGATATTTCAATTAAATTACATTTGTTTTTCATAATAAATCCTTTTAAATTAATAAATAGTTGGCTGATTGGTAGCTATATAGACTCCCATCCCTCTCTAAATCCTTTTTTAAAGTTCTCTCCATAATTGATGACTGCGTCAACAAAGAAAATAACTGCGTTTAGAATCCTTCTCAACGCCCTTGGAGAAATACCCCCAATAACCATGGTTTGTTCGGAAGAACTAACAGCCTCCAAACCTTTCCCTCTAAAATTCATCTCTTCCATAACATTAAATTTATTTTAGCTGCAATAAACAAGGCGTGCAGCCTCCGCCTTCGAATGCGCATTCGTATTAAGATTGATTATATTATCTGCCAATTTTAAACTCTCTCCGTCATGGGATACAACAATGATTGTTTTCCCCTCGGAAGCGAGTTTTTTAAGTAAAGTGTTCACTATATATTTGCCATCTTTGTCAAGTGCCGAAGTGGCCTCATCTAAAATCAATATTGAGGGCTCCCTGTATAGAGCACGAGCTAGTGAGAGCTTCTGCTTTTCTCCCCCTGAGAGCAATTTCCCATGTTCACCCACATTGAAAAATAGTCCTCCTTCCCTTTCATCGAGCATTTTATCCAAGCCGAGCTCTTCACATAACGTAATTACTTTTTGGATGTCAGCAGACTCTTCATTTGGAACTATATTTTCAAGGATGGTGCCGCTGAAAATGTCGGGATTCTGAGGGGCAATTGAGATATATTCTCTCCATTTGGTAGTAGATATGTATTGTAGGTTGACATTTTCTATCTCAATAATTCCATGTGTGGGTTGATATACTTTCATTAAAAGTGATACAAAGGTGCTCTTCCCGCTCCCATTGTCCCCCAAAATAGTGGTTATTTCACCAGATTTTATGGAGCAACTCAGACCGTTGATAAGATCAAGCTGTCCTGGATATGAGAAAGATATATCCTTTATGGTAATATCATTTTTTAGATTAAATGGGGAGGTAAATGTAATTTCAGAATTCTCCTCCTCTGGATAATCAAGTATCTCAAAGAGCCGATTTGCAGATATTTGTGCCTCGGAGATTTCATCACTGCTCTCTACAAGGGATACAATGGGAGAGGAGAAGAAACTTATGACAGAATAAAATGAAACCAACTCTCCGATGGTAAGTTCGGAATTGAAAAAGAATATGGAACCGACAATGAGTATGAGTAGGGTGAGAGACTTGGTAATGGCTTCGGAATAGGTTGAAAACAAAGAGATGTATTTTCCCCCTTTGTAAAACTTTCTTGACATATCTACATACTTGCTCTCTGCTTTTTTAGAAAAATTGTCTTGAGCTCCGAAATTCTTTATGGTGTTAATAACAGATAGGTTTTCTATCGTACTCTCTTCAAATTTGGCGGAAGATTCTATAATCTCTTTGTTGACCTTTTTATAGATTCTTTTGGATATATAATATAATAGTGCGTATAGCGGTACAAACAGCATCGTCAGTATAGCGAGTTTCCAATAATATGTAAATAGCAATATAAAAGAGGCGAAAAGAGAAACTACGCTTATCACTATGATGGTGAGCCGAATAGATATAAAAGATCTGATTCGGTATGCATCAGAAATTCTTGAGTTTAGGTCCCCTACTGTACGATTGGTGAAAAATGATGCTGGAAGGCGAAATAGGTGATTGACATAACTCAAGATGAGTTTGCTGTCAATTTTGATACTGGCCCTCAGTGTCAAAACACTCTTGAAATATCCCAAAAAGAGGGAAATGACACTAAGAAGGATCATTATCACAGAAAAAATCAAAAGAAGGGAGTAGTTCTTTGAAGGGAGCACCTTATCAATAATCTGTTGTAAAAAGATAGATGTGCTCAATCCAACAAGAATATATACAACAGAACCTATCAGCGAATATATCAACTCTTTTTTGTTGAGTAAAAGAAGCTCCTTCATCCTTTGAAAAATATCGATTCTTTTGTCCCCCTGTTCGAAATCGGGAAGAGGGGAAAGAAGTACCAAATACCCTGTCCACATCTCCTTCAACTTTTTTGGTGCTATTTTAATTAGCTTTCCTTCCCCAGGATCCATAATGAGGGCGCGCTTTTGACTGAGCTCATACAATACTACAAAATGAAGCCATCCATCCTCTTTTTGTGTGTGTAAGATAATAGGCTTTTCTATCTCAGTTAAACTTGATAATTCCTTTTCAGTGGATTTTAAAGCTTTTGCTGAGAAACCTATTCTCTTAGCAGCATCAGAAATCCCTTTTATACTTGTTCCATCTTCAGATGTTCCACACTTTTCCCTTATTGTGATAAGTGGGAGATCAAGTCCATAGTAAGAAGCGATAGATGCGATACATGCAACTGCGCAATCTTCTCTGTCGTGTTGGCGTATTTCATATTTATGTTTCATACTATAACAATATATAGGTTATAAATGGAATCAGTGACAATAATAGAGCAGCTACGACAAGGGAGAGATATACAACATAAAATCTTTGGCTGAACTCGGGAAGCATCCCTTCAACCGTCATGTCAATTTTTTCTTTTAAATTATCCATATCTCAAATGTTCTTGGTGCAAAACTGAGATAATTGAACAAAATAAAATTCCAATAAAAGTAAAGCCGCTAAAAACTCTATTTTATAAAAAAATTTTTTAGATAAGGAAACAGCGTATTTGCAAAATCAGATAGGGGAACAAAAAGTTTGGATTTTGAAATAATGTCATTTGGAAGTATGACAAACCACGTTTCGTTGATGTATGTGATGAGACATAATATCAATCCTACTATCAATGATGCCGTTCCGATAGAGAGAATTAAACCAAGAATTTTATCGAGCCAAGAGAGCATAACTACGCTGACTATTTTTTTTATAATTCTCCCAACTATGTTTACTAATACTATGACAGCGATGATGATAATGGAAAATGAGATGATTTTAATGATATTTTCACTTGCTTTTATCCATTCTGAAATATATGGCGATAAAAATGAGGAAAACCTGTATGCGAGATAAACTCCAAGAAAAAGGCTCCCTATTCCAGCTATTTGACTTATAAACCCATTTTTAACCCCTTTGTAGATAGCTGGGATGAAGGCTATAATTATGATAATATCTATAATTTCCATTTTATTTTTTTATACTGCGAATGTAATAAAATCGAGAATTATAACAAAAATCTTATCTTTGCGGTTTAAATTTTGTATTATGAGTTTCAAAGAGTATAAGGGTTTAGATTTAGTAGAAGTTAACCAATCGGTCTTAGAAGAATGGAAAAAGAATAATGTCTTTGGCAAATCGTTGCAGTTGAGGGAGTCAGCACCGAGATTTGTCTTTTTTGAAGGTCCCCCTTCAGCAAATGGAATGCCTGGTATTCACCACGTGATGGCGAGATCTATTAAAGATGTAATATGTAGATATAAAACTCAAACAGGCTTTTTCGTTGAGAGGAAAGCAGGATGGGATACTCATGGTCTTCCAGTTGAGCTTGGGGTTGAAAAGAAACTCAATATTACTAAAGAGGATATAGGTAAAAAAATCTCTGTTGAGGAGTACAACCTCGCTTGTCGTAAGGAGGTGATGAAATATACCCGTGAATGGGAGACTCTGACCGAGCAAATTGGATATTGGGTTGATATGAAAGATCCATATATCACCTACGACAACAGATATATCGAAACTCTTTGGTATCTGCTGAAACAAATTTACAATAAAGGGCTCCTTTATAAAGGATATTCTATTCAACCATATTCACCAGCGGCAGGGACAGGGCTTAGCTCTCACGAACTCAACCAACCTGGTTGCTATAGGGATGTGAAGGATACTACTTGTGTGGCTCAATTTAAGATTGTACGCAATTCTCTCTCTGACAAATTCTTCAATCTTGCGGATGGGGTTGATCCATATTTCATTGCTTGGACCACTACCCCTTGGACTCTCCCTTCAAATACTGCTTTATGCGTCGGACCGAAGATTGATTATTTGACCATTAGGTCATTTAACCCATATACTGGAGAACCAGCTCTTTACATTGTGGCCTCACCTCTTTTGAATAGCCATTTCAATCCCAAGGGGGCAGATGCTTCAATGGAGGATTACAAGGTGGGTGATAAAATAGTCCCTTATAGGGTTGTTGGTGAACCATTTAAAGGGAGTGAACTTGCTGGAATAGAATATGAACAATTGATCCCGTGGATGAAATGTGAGGAGGGTGCATTTAAGGTGATAGTAGGGGACTTTGTAACCACTGAAGATGGTACTGGCATTGTCCATATTGCACCCACCTTTGGTGCAGATGATGACCGTGTTGCAAAGGCTAACGGAGTGCCTCCACTAAGAATTGAGGATAAAAACGGAGAGCTTTTTCCAATGGTTGATCGCACAGGTAAATTTTTCACCATTGAGGATATGAGTGAGAATTTTGTCAAATCCATGGTGAATCTCCCACTTTATAGTGAATATGCTGGGCGTTTCGTGAAAAATGCTTACGATCCTGCCGCTACCCAAGATAGCACCACCCTCGATATAGATATTTGCGTAATGCTCAAACAGCAGAACAAAGTGTTTAAAATAGAGAAACATGTTCACAATTATCCGCACTGCTGGAGAACAGATAAACCAGTGTTGTACTATCCGTTGAATTCGTGGTTTATTCGTACTACTGCGGTGAAAGAGAGGATGATAGAGCTCAATAAAAAGATCAATTGGAAACCAGAATCGACAGGAAGTGGTAGATTTGGCAAATGGTTGGAGAACCTACAAGATTGGAACCTCTCTCGCAGCCGTTATTGGGGCACTCCACTCCCTATTTGGAGAAGTGAAGATGGTACCTCTGAAAAATGTATCGGATCGGTAAACGAGCTTTACAATGAGTTGGAAAAGGCGTGTGCAGCGGGGGCAATGAGTGAAAATCCTTTGAAGTCCCTTGGGTTTGATCCTAATGATACCACAAAATCCAATTATGAAAAGATAGATCTTCACCGACCATTTGTTGACAATTTTGTCCTTGTCTCAGATGATGGACAAAAGATGTATCGCGAGGCAGATTTGATAGATGTATGGTTCGATTCGGGCTCAATGCCTTTTGCACAAGAGGGACTTGCCAAATTGGGAACTGCTCGGTTTGGACAATGTGCAGATTTTATTGCAGAGGGGGTGGACCAAACACGCGGATGGTTCTTTACCTTACACGCCATATCAACCATGATCAATGATAGAGAGGCATTTAAGAGTGTTATCTCCAATGGGTTAGTGCTCGATAAAGATGGCAATAAGATGAGCAAACGTCTTGGAAATGCGGTAGATCCATTTAAAGCTCTTGATAGTTTTGGAGCGGATTCTTTAAGATGGTATATGCTTACAAACTCACAACCTTGGGACAATCTTAAATTTGATGAGGGTGGAGTTGATGAGGTGCGAAGAAAGTTCTTCGGCACCCTCTACAACACTTACTCCTTCTTTGCTCTATATGCCAATGTGGATAGTTTTGACTACTCAACACCAAATATCCCGATCGAAAAAAGGCCTGAAATTGACAGATGGATTATCTCTTTGATGAATACATTGATTAAAGAAGTTTCTAACTGTTATGAGAATTACGATATTACCACTGCTGGGAGATTGATTCAAGATTTCGTATGTGACAATTTGAGCAATTGGTATGTAAGATTGAACAGAAAGAGATTTTGGGGAGGGAAGAAAGACGACGATAAGATCTCTGCTTACCAAACATTGTATTCTGTATTAGAGAATGTCTCTATTTTGGCAGCACCTATTGCACCTTTCTATATGGATAGACTTTTTACCGACTTAAATAGTGTCTCTAAACATTATTCGGAAGATTCAGTCCATTATGTGATATTCCCAAAATGTGACGAACAATATATAGATAAAGATCTTGAAGAGAGGATGAACCTGGCACAACGCTCCTCTTCAATGGTGCTTGCTTTGAGAAGGAAGGTAAATATCAAAGTACGTCAGCCCCTTGCAAAACTTATAATTCCAATACTTGACAAACATATTGAAGATCAGTTTAATATGGTAAAAGACCTTGTTCTGAGTGAGGTTAATGTCAAAGAGGTGGAGTTTATATACGATACTACAGGGTTGATTACCAAGAAGATAAAGCCTAATTTTAAAACTCTTGGAAAAAAATATGGCAAACAAATGAAAGAGATCTCGGCATCATTTGCCAGCCTCTCTCAGATTGAAATAGCAGCAATTGAACAGGCAGGATTGGCAACAAGCGATTATACCCTTCATCTTCCTTCTGGAGATGTTGAGCTCGAAGTGGCAGATTATGAAATAACGTCGGAAGATATGCCAGGTTGGTTGGTGGCAACAGAGGGGAGATTGACAGTTGCCCTTGATGTCACCATAAGTGAAGATTTGAGGAGAGAGGGGATAGCAAGAGAACTCATCAATAGGATTCAAAATCTCCGTAAGGAGAGTGGCTTTGAAGTGACAGATAAAATAGTATCGGTCATCGAAAATAAAGATGAGATTGAGGAGTCATTAAAGTCGTTTATGGACTATATATGTTCTCAAACACTTTCCACAAAAATCAGCCTTGTAGATAGTTTGGAGGATGGTAATGAGATAGAGTGGAACAATGATCAGACTATTAGAATCAAACTAAATAAGGCAACTAATTGATAATGTAAAAGTAATTTTATACTTTTACGAATTAAAATATTGGATTATGGGAAAGAATGAAAATCAAAATGTGGAAGCTAACGAAAAAGTTCGTTATAGCGATGAAGAACTCCAAGAATTTAAAGAATTGATTCTTCAAAAACTTGAAAAAGCGCGCGAAGACTATGAGCAGTTGAAGTCAGCTGTAACTCATAGCACAAGCAATGATACTGAGGATACATCACCTACATTCAAAGTCCTTGAAGAGGGTGCTTCTGCCCTTTCAAAAGAGGAGTTAGGCCAATTGGCTCAAAGACAATTTAAGTTCATTCAATCTTTGGAGGCAGCTTTGATAAGAATTGAAAATAAGAGTTATGGTATTTGTCGTGAAACAGGAAAACTTATACCTAAAGAGAGATTGAAATTAGTTCCACACGCTACATTGAGTGTTGAAGCCAAATTGGGAGGTAATAAATAGATGACTTTGACTAAAGGCCAAAAACTGACTATCATAGCGGCATGTTTGCTAATTGTTGATCAAGTGATCAAAGTATTAGTAAAGACTAATATGCACATTGGAGAGTCAATCAATGTTTTTAATTGGTTTCAGATCTTATTTGTCGAAAATAAAGGTATGGCCTTTGGAATGGAATTTGGCGGCAATGTTGGGAAATTTATATTAACCCTGTTAAGGATTGTCTTATCAGGGTTTATAATTTACTATATTAACAAATTGATAAAGAAAAATGCCCCTCTGAGTGTCTTAGTGGGATTGACGTTGATATTAGTGGGGGCTCTCGGCAATCTTGTCGATTGTCTTTTCTATGGGGTGCTTTTCGGAGAATCTTCTATAATGCATGTTGCCCAATTTCTCCCTGATGGGGGGGGATATGCGCCTTTTTTCTTTGGTAAGGTTGTGGATATGTTCTATTTCCCACTGATTGATACCACTTTGCCTGATTGGTTCCCTTTTTGGGGAGGAGAGAGATTTATATTTTTCCGACCTATTTTTAATGTTGCAGATTCTTGCATCACGATAGGTGCCCTTTATTTAGTGATTTTCAAGTGGAATTATTTTTCACACGAATAAGTGTGTTGGGGCAATACATTACCCGAAAATAGGGCTAATCAATACTCCTAAGGCACTTATTGTGGCTATACCTATACCCCAGTTGCGTAGTGCTGAGTCTTGATCACCAATTAAAATAAGGATGATTCCGATGATGGTTATGATGGCGAAAATAGTAATAATGACACTTACTCTATTGTAACTTTTTTTACTTATCTGTCCTCTCATTGGTCCAAGATCATTGTCATAGTACTCAAAATCTATCTTTTCGTCCTTTTCTCTCTTTTCTTTAATAGAACTCATAACTATTATGGTTAAAGATTAATGCATTTGTAAAATTACTATTAATTTTGTTATTTAATAAAAATCTAATTTATGAGTAGAAGGAAAACTTTATTTTATTCTTTATTAGGGATATTATTCTCTATGAGCATTGCCTCTTGCGAAGATCCAAATGATTTTTCCAAAGATTTAGAGCTTTCTTTTCCAAAAGAAGGGGAGTTTAAAATAGTGCAGTTCACCGATTTGCACCTTAAGATGGGCGATATCAGGTCTGATAGTGCTTATATGTGTATTGAAAATGTGGTTAATGGGGAAAAACCAGATCTTATAATGGTAACGGGTGATATTATCTATAGCGAGCCTGCAAAAGAGAATTTTCAGAAGATAATGAGCTTTCTGAATGATTTCGATATCCCTTTCGGAATAGTCTTTGGTAATCATGATCATGAGTTTGGTGTCAGTGATAGGTATTTTATGGATGAGGCTATGAAGTATGACAATTGCGTCTCTTACAACGATAAATATAATGGGATAGCCCTCCCTGGGGATAGTAACTATGCTTTGCCAATATATTCTTCCAACGAGGAGAAAGTTTCTGTTGCATATATGATTTATTGTTTTGATTCCCATTCATATAGCCGCTTTAAGGGGGATGGTGTAGATGGATATGATTTTATAGCTCGAGAGCAGATCAATTGGTATTCAGATAAAAGTAAGAGGCATGCTATTATAAATGACGGGAAACCAGTCAATTCATTGACCTTTTTGCATATTCCACTTCCAGAATATGAGTATGCCATCAAGGCAGATTCCTCGAAAGTAGTTGGTGACTTCAAGGAGGCCCCTTGTGCCCCTAAAATCAATAGTGGTCTCTTTGCCGAGATGAAGGAGAGGGGAGATATGAGAGCTGTTTTTGCAGGACACGATCATGACAATGACTTTATGGTGATGTGGCAGGGGATTTTGCTTGCCTATGGGAGATTCTCTGGTGGCCACACCGAGTACTTCAATCTGGGTATCAATGGAGCAAGGGTAGTAACAATATATGAAAACAGCCCCAAATTGAAAACGTGGATAAGGTTGAGTACTGGTGAGATAAAGGATGTAATGAGCTACTAATTGGCCGATTTGGTGAATATGACGCAGTCGTCCCCTTCGCAGAAATAGTCTTTGATGCGGGCCTCTTCGATAAATCCGATGGAGAGGTAGAATTGTTGCGTCGGAAGGTATTGTTCCCTCCCTGCAGTTTGGAGAATAATCTTTTTCCCTTTGAGGGCTACAATCTCTTTGGTTGCCTCATCTATCAGCATCCTCCCAATCCCTTTGCCTTGCAATTTTTTATCGACGCATAGCCAATACAATTCGAAGGTGGTGACGGTACATGGTACCCTGGCGAAGCAGATGTATCCAACGATATCGACCTTGCCAGAGGTGGTGTCAGTCTCTTGGGCAATAATGGTTCTGTAGTTCTCTACATTGTTCCCTTTGGTGAGGCTCTCCTCTATGAGTTCTATTGCTATCTCTATTTCATCTGGTGATTCGTCGAAGAAGTGTGTATCCTTCAACATTTGCCCTATTCTTGGGGCATCTTCAGGGGTGATATCTTTACGAAACGAAAGCATCTTGTATTATTTTATCGAACATCTCTTCTATTGTGAGGCCTTGTTGGAGTGCCATGGCTACAAAGCCTGAATCAGGAGAGATGCATGGGTTGGTGTTAATGTCTATGACGTAGAGGTTTTCATATCTATCCATACGAAAGTCTATCCTTGCGTACCCTTTGAGTTCTAAATTGATGGCACACATCTTAATTAGGGAGAAAAGACGTTTTTTTACTTTTTCCTCTACTTTGAAACTTCGGAGGCTCTGTTGGTATGATGTCGCATTCTCATTCCATTTGGCCTCATAAGTGAGTATTTTATGCCCTACAAATTCTTTGTCGAAGCGAATCTCGGCAGGGGGGAGAATTATATCTCCAAGGAGGGCGCAATTGAATTCTCTGCCGTTGATATATTGTTCTGCTATCCATTTTCCATGCGTCTGAGCCTCTTTTTCCTTTATGGCAGCATCCATTTCGGCAGCAGTGCTGAAAGTGCGAATGCAGGTGTCGTCCAGTGCCATAGAGGCGTGCTCTCCATTCATTTTTAGGATAAACTCGATGTCGTGTTTGAAGGAGGCGGTAGGGGTGGGGATGTTGCTTTGACGAAGAAGGCGTTTGGCAAGGGATTTGTCGGAACTGATGAGTTGGGCATACATGCTATTGCCTGTGAAGGGGATACGCATGCTTTGAAGCATCTGAACCGCAATGATGGAGAGGGCTCCGTCTCCACAAAATGATTCTACCAAGTTGAATACCACGTCTGGATGGAATAGTCGGATACTCTCCATCACCTCTTGAATATTAGGGGTAAATGCTATCTCCTTGACTTCATGTTTTTTTGAAAGGTACTCCTTAGCAAAATCTGCCTCTTGTTGATTGTCCAATTCATCTGCAGAATTGGAGAAAGAAATGTCATCTTTAAGTATGATGATTTTCATTATAATTGTATTATTGCAAATCGTAACGTTTGATTGCACTCTCAACTATGCCGTTGATGAGATCGTCGTATTTCATCCCAACTTTATTGCAAAGGATGCATAGGTCTGAGTATGTGGGGTTGAGACCAGCCATGGTATTCAACTCCATGAAGCATGGTTCCCCTTTGGCGTTGCATCTGACATCTACCCTTCCGCAATCTGAGGCATTCATTGCTTTCCATCCTCTGAGAGCTAACTTTTTTACCGCTGGCTCATCAACGATGTTGTATTCGATACGATTTTCATAGAGTTGTTTGTTGTCATAGGTGTAGGCATCGCTATCTGCCTCACCTTTGGTCTTGATCTCCATTACCCCTATTGCTTTCGCATCTGCACCATTGCCGAGGATACCCACTGTATATTCCTTGCCAGGGAGGTATTCTTCGACTATTGCAGGCTGGCGAAATGTCTTAAGGATATATTCGCATTGGGTGATGAGAGCCTCTTTTGTCTCAATTTTAGAGAAACGGTTGATACCCTTGCTGGTCCCCTCTGCTATTGGCTTTGCAAATAGTGGAAAAGGTATTTTTATTTTATTTATATCCTTTAAGGTGCTGACTACCTTGAAATTGGCAGTTTTGATCCCCTTGGAACGCATTATTGTATTGGTAATCCCTTTGTCCAATGCGAGGGTAGTTATCTCTGTAGAAGAGAATGTGAAAGGGATTTGGTAGGCATCTAATAGGGCAGGTATTTGCGCTTCTCGACCTATTCCGTATAGACCTTCAGCAATATTAAACACTAAGTCCCATCTTTCTCCGTTTTGCAATTTCTCCACAAGTTGCTCAAGGCATCCGATTTTCATTGTTTCGTGTCCGCCATTTTTGAGAGCTCTTTCTATCGCATCTATCGTCTCTTCGCAATCAAATTCCGACACTTGCTCGGATGAAAAACCTTTAATCAAATAGTATGATTTGAGGTTGTAGGTCAAGCCTATTTTCATGTCTGTTTCGTATATGTATTTTAAAAACGGGGCAAATATATGTTTTATAACAATAGGTTGTACCGAAGATTGAAATAAATGTTGAAATTAGTTTGAAATACTCATGGAATAAGGCCTTTCATATTGGTTCTTTCCTCTGGATTTATTTGGTTTTGAGGACATTACGAATTTGAGTTCACCCCCTGCAAGAATGTCTCCGTGGGTGATGTACGTTTTGGTATAGGGCTGTCCATTGAGTATCACTGACTTGATATAGCGATTCTCGTCACTTACATCGGGAGCCTTGATGACAAAGGATTTTCCATTTGGAAGATCAAGCTTTATGTATGGAAGATAGGGGGCTCCTATGACATACTGATCTGTCCCTGGGCAGACTGGGTAGAAGCCCATCGCACTGAACATATACCATGCAGACATTTGACCACAGTCATCATTGCCACTGAGGCCGTTGATGTCGTTCTTGTACATACGGTTCATAATCTCTCTCATCCAGTACTGAGTTTTCCAAGGCTGAGAGGTCCAAGCATAGAGGTAGGGGATATGATGGCTGGGCTCGTTTCCATGGACGTACCCACCTAAAAGGCACTCCTTGGTGATATCTTCGTTTTTCTCGTAGTACTGGGAAGGAAGCTCCATGCCGAAGAGTTTGTCCAATTTTTCTATGAAAGCCTTCTCTCCACCCATAAGGGAGACAACGCCGTTGATGTCATGCGGAACGTGAAATGAGAAGTTCCATGAGTTTCCCTCGATGAAGCCCTCTCCGTGCGTCTGAAGTACATCAAAGTCCTTTTTGAAAGAGCCGTCTTTATATTTCCCCCTTGCAAAACCGCTCTCTTTGTCGAAGATGTTGCGGTAGTTGAGGGCCCTTTTATAATATTCATCGGCCAACTCTTGTCTCCCCATTTTGAGGGCAGTGTAATAGATGCACCAATCGTCATAGGAGTATTCAAGGGTGGTGGAAGCTGCTACCCTTGAGGAGTTTAGGGAGACATATCCTATCTTCATATACTCTTCAACCCCTTCGTAATATGCCACTTTGGAGGTCTGTTCCATAGCCTTGAGGGCAGCCTCCTTATCAATGTTGCCCCCTTTATTTATTGCATCGGCGAGGACAGATACTGCATGATATCCACTCATACACCAGTTCTCATTGGCCATGTGGCTCCATACTGGAAGCATCCCGTGGACACTTTGCTGCTGATGTTTCATCATAGAGGTGACCATATCTGTATTCTCTTTCGTTTTCATAAGGTTGAGAAATGGATGTTCGGCACGGTAGGTGTCCCAGAGGGAGAAAATAGTATAGTTATTGAAATCTTCTCCCTTGTGAATGTTGTGGTCCAGTCCCCTGTAGGAGCCATCTGTGTCGTTATATATTGATGGATTGATCATGGTGTGGTAGTACGATGTGTAGAGCATTGCTTTCTGATCCTCGTTTCCCTCCGCAGTGATGGTAGAGAGCTCCTTTTCCCACTTGTTGGCTGCCATGGCTGCAATAGATTCGAAGCTGAGCCCCTTTGTCTCCGAGTTGAGATTGTCGAGGGCATGGGCAGTGCTGACGGCGGAAATACCCACTTTGGCCACTATCTCTTTTTGTGAGGAGGTGTCGAAATTGAAATAGGCCACTATCTGCCTCCCTGCTATCTCTGGGAAGTTCTTATTGATTTTGAACCTCCTCCAGAAGCCATTGTATGGGATATTTGCATGATCCACATATCCATACTCTTTGATGGGGCTTGAGAGGCTGATGGCAAAATAGACATAATTGGTTCTGGCCCAGCCATTAGTGATCCTGTATCCAGTGATGAGGGTGTCGTTCTCCACCCTCAATGTAGCCCAGAGAGTTTTCCCTTCATAGTTGTAGATACCATGATTGAGGTCCAAGATCACAGATCCTTCGGAGGCAGAAGAGGGATAGGTATATTTGTGAACTCCAGTACGGGGAGTGGCGGTGAGTTGTGCTTTTATGGCATAATCATCGAGCATCACTTCGTAATAGCCAGGAGTTGCCCTCTCCGTCTCGTGCCTAAATCGAGATCGATAGCCCTCTTGTGGTCTATCGGCAGTGCCAGGAGTCAAGTGTATTTCACCCGTTGTGGGCATCATCAGGATATCTCCCAAATCGGAGTGTCCTGTCCCACTTAGGTGCCTGTGGCTAAATCCCAAAATGGTTTTATCAGAATATTGATAACCAGCGCAGTAGGAGTAGGTTTCTTTTTGATATACTCCGTCAATATTGTGTGGGATCATCTCTGTATCTGGGCTTAGTTGGACTGAGCCAAATGGGGTGCATGCACCTGGGAACACATGTCCCATGCCATTGGTTCCTATTAATGGATTGACATATTCTATTTTCATTTTATCCTGTGTGTATGATGGGATGCTCAATATAATTGATATTAAGGAGGTGGTAAGAAATTTAAAAAAGATATTCATTTATTAATTTTTTTTAAAATTATGTTTTACAAATTTAAAAATATGCTCTTTGAAGCCAGGGCTGTCGATAATGGTGATATTGTCGGCCAATCCGAGGTAGAACCTCCCTATTCCATAGAAAGAGGTCACCATGGTGTCGAGAAGCCATCTGTTCTCACCAACTGATTTGAGATCTCTTTTGGCAAGGGGGTACTCTTCGAGGAGGAGGTTGTATGACATCACCCCGAGGAGAAGTTTGACATTGTGCTGCTCGTACCCACTCATTCTGAAAATGTCGATGTAGCCCTCTTTGTGCTCAGCTTCATGCTGCCATTCTTTCTCTGATACCTCTACCGAGCCAATCCTGAGGGTCTTGAAGAGTTTGTTCTGCCCATCCTTAAGGTCGAAGCACCACACATGATTGTAGTTGGTAGTGAAGCCAAATGGCTCAATCTCCCTGTCGTTGATGGTGTCATTGTGAGAGGAGTAATAATTGATCAATCGGGCCTGCTTGTGCCCCTGCATTGCCTCAAGGAGGGAGTGAACTATCGAAGAACTCTTCTTTGATACTACACAATCGGCGATATTGGAATAGTTGTAGATAGATGCCAATTTCCTGCGGAGGTTCTCCTTGAGCACATTGTTGCCATCAATACAGTCGAGGAGGCTGTTGAAGATGTAGGCCTCCTCCTCGGTGAAATGGACAAGTTGGGAGATGTCCTTGAAATATTTGCTTTCAACACTGAGGGAGAAGCAATCTCCATTTTTAACAACGATAAATCCAGCATCCTTGAATGTGCTTATGTACCGATAGACACTTCTGTCTGACATATTGAGCCTCTCTGCCAAATCCTCTATGGTGTAGTTTACATTGGAAGTAAGCAGTTTCATTAGGCTCAGAAGTCTCTCAA
>CAZSLC010000011.1:64616-66407 GCA_964607675.1 uncultured Muribaculaceae bacterium | reverse complement strand
GCGGAGAGAGAGGGATTCGAACCCCCGGACGCTCTCACGTCAACGGTTTTCAAGACCGCCGCAATCGACCACTCTGCCATCTCTCCAATTCCCTATTGGGGCTGCAAAGGTATAAATATTTTTGAAATCGACAAAAAATGTGTACAAATTTTGTTGTAATGGTGGTAATTATGGCTATGTTATATATCACTCTATTGATTTATAGTATTGTCGCATAATAGCGATTATTGTCGTTTCTATTTTGATTTTTTATGATAGTTAATTGTTTCATTAGCGATAAATAAACTATATTTACACATTACAACGCATTGATCAAATATATTTTTAAAATAAGGATAATATGAAAAAAGTTTTATTAACATCAATTCTCTTCGTTTTTACATTAAGTGTTTTTGCCCAGGGTGAAATGACTCTCAAAAGGAAAGTGGCTATCGGGCGTTTTTCTAACGAAACTCAATATGCAAAGAGCGTCTTTTATGACAAGGATAATGACCCTATGGGGAAGCAAGCTGCAGATATCTTATCTACAAAGCTCGCAGCAAGTAATAAGTTTATGCTCATTGAAAGACAGGATTTTGACAAAATTGTCAAAGAACTTAATACAACAGGATCTTCTTCTCAAAATATTGGTGCCGATTATTTGATTATCGGTTCTATTACAGAGTATGGGAGGAAAACTGTTGGTAACCAAAAGGTGTTCTCAAGTTCAAAATCTCAAACAGTTGAGGTGACAGTTTCTGTAAGACTGGTGGATGTCTCAACAGGTATCATTATTTATAGTGAGGAAGCTAAAGGTGAGGCAGTTACCCAGGATAGTAAAGTGCTTGGATTTGGCCAAACAGCAGATTTTGACGCTACTCTCTCAGATAAAGCAATATCTGCAGCTATAAACAAAACTGTTGAAAACATCATCAACAAATGTATGGATGCCCCTTGGAAGGCTTATATCCTTGATGAAGATGAGGGAACATATATTATTTCTGGAGGAGCTTCTCAAGGGATAACTACAGGTACTGTATTTGCTGTGATTGAAAAAGGTAAAATAGTTAAAAACCCTCAAACAGGTATGAATATAGAACTTCCAGGCAAAGAGGTTGCTACACTTACTATTTCTCAAACCATAGGATCTAATCCTCAAGAAGAGGTTTCATTGGCTAAACTCTCCTCTGGGGCCATTGATAATAGTAATTTTTCAAAATACTATATTACTACTAAGTAACAATATCCACAAAATACTTAATAATGATAATTAAATGATTCTCATAAAACCATTAATTATCATTTTATAAACATCAAGTATTTTTTAAATAAATATTATATTTTTTATAATTGAAATAATAAGAATTGGTTAAATAATATTTTTAAAAATCTTAATATATGAAAAAATTTTTACTCGTTATCTGTTTTGGAATCTTGTTGATATCTTGCAAAAACACATACGTAACTCGTTCTTCTGCGATTGAAGATGCCTCCTATGTGATGGTCGTTTCCTCAGGCGATGTTTTGAAAAATATTGTCACAGTGGAAATTGATGGAGATTCTTATCCTCTCCAAAGGGTTGAGAAGATAAAAAAGGAAAAAAATGCAGAAAAAATCAAAATCGCACCAGGTAAGCACAATATTAAAGTTTATAAGGGGTCTGAATTAGTTTCTCAACAAAATGCTTTTTTAGGATCGCAAGAAACTAGAAAGATCGTTATAAAATAGAGATTAAACATTGACTAAACGTAATTAACCGTAATTAATCGTAATTAATCGTAATTAATCGTAATTAATCGTAATTAATCGTAA
>CAZSLC010000011.1:0-64516 GCA_964607675.1 uncultured Muribaculaceae bacterium | reverse complement strand
ATTAATCGTAATTAATCGTAATTAATCGTAATTAATCGTAATTAATCGTAATTAATCGTAATTAACCATACCTATGCGTAAACAAACCTAATTAACCGTACCTATACGTAATTAACCATAACTATACGTAACTAAACAGAATTAATAGAATTAATTTTTTTTAAATAAATATAAAATGAAAAAACTATTACCAATAGCTCTCTTCTTCATTGCATTCTTGGTATCTTCTTGCTCCACGCAGCAAGTTTTATACAATTGGGGTAGCTATGATGATGCTGTGTATAACTATATCAAAGCAGGAGATCAGGCCAGTAAAGAGGCATTGATAGCTGTTTATGACAATTTGATTAATAATCCTTCGGGGGGGAGAAAGGTGGTCCCTCCTGGGGTCTATGCTGACTATGGCTACTTACTGATCAAAAGTGGTGAGAACAAAAAAGGAAAAGAATTTTTAGAGATGGAGATTAATTTATATCCTGAGTCTAAGCCATTTATTGAAAGGATATTGAAAAGATTTGAATAATACATTATGAATAAAAATATGAATAAATTAAGTAGCATATTTGTGTTTGTTGTTTCACTTGTGCTCTTATCAAGTTGTGGTATTTCAAATATGGCAACTAAATCTGAAGTCTATTCTACCCTTTATGATGAGTCACCTAAATCGATTCTCTTGATGCCTCCGATTAACAGAACCACTAAAGTTGAGGCTAAGGAGTTGTTTTACAATACGATGTCTATTCCATTAACTCAAAAAGGATATTATGTTATGCCTCCACTTCTTGCTATGGAGATTCTCAAAGAGGAGAGTGCCTATGATTCAGAGTTGTTCCTTGACAATTCGATGAAGCAAGCAGGTAAGCTCTTTGGAGTTGATGCTGTACTTTTTACAATTATCCACGAATGGAGAAAAGCCTCTATAGCAGCTGAAATACAAGTTAAGGTAGAATATATATTGAAATCTACCGTCACCGATGCTGTCCTTTTTAACAGAATAGGGGATATTACTTTAAATCTTTCAAGTGGCAATAATGGCCTTTTAGGCCTTATAGTTGATGCTGCGGTGACTGCCCTCACCAATGAGATTAAGGTGGCAAGAAATTGCAATATTTACACTTTAGATGACCTCCCAGAGGGAAAATATAGCCCTGATTTTCAAAATGATGGGAATCAAGGAGCAGGGGAGAAAGAGTTCTCTACCGTTATTTCGCAGTATTATTAGAACAGTAGCGGAGAACAATTATTACTGCAGCGAGGATGACTCCCCCTCCGATGATTTGGACGAATCCCAATTTTTCATGAAATACTGAAATGCCAACTATTACAGCCGTCAATGGTTCCATGCAGCCAAGGATGGCTGTTATATTTGACCCCACATGCTTAATGGCAAGGATTAGGAAGAAATTGGAAAGTACCGTAGGGATAAGTGCCAGCAGAAGAAGATTACTCCATGAGTTGATCCCTGTGATTGGGTCGAAATGCCCCCTTTCAACCACCAAGTTATATATCAACAGAATCAACGATGAGAAGAGCAGTACATAAAATGTTAGCACCCCTCCCTCAACATTGCGGCATCTGGTTTTATTGACTGCAACGATGTAAATCCCGTATGTGAAAACAGTTATAAGTACCATTAAAACCCCTTTTGTAGAGATATCGGAAGTATTATTTCCTCCGCATAGGAGATAGACTCCAGAAATGGCAAGCCCAATGGCTATCAGCAGTGCCAACGACAGCCTCTCTTTAAAGAAAATGGCGAGGGTGAGGGCTACAACGACAGGATATAGGAAGTGAATAACCGTAGCGATACCACTGGGGACCAATCTATAAGACGATGTGAGAAAAATAGAAGTAGCTGCATAGAGACAGGAGAGGAGGAATACTGTCATCATCTCTTTAAATGAGATCTTCAGATTGACCCTTCGTATCAATAGAAAAAATAGCATGATAGCAGAACCGAATGCCATTCTGTAGAAAACCAAGGAGTTAGGAGCAATCCCATTGTGTAGTAAGTTGATAGAAAAAAGAGGTACTAATCCAAACGTAGCGGAAGAGAGCACTGCAAGTGTCAATCCAGTTCCCAATTTATTGTTACTCATATGATCTTTTTCAAAATAGTATCACAAAGTGCACTTTTAACCCTCTTATGTTCTTTCACAGCCATAACAAAATCATTTGTCTCAAAACATTTTTCTGATTTGTCAGTCTCATGAAACAGTGTGAGTCTAAATTCCTTTTTAGCATCCTCATACAGCATGTCATCCAGTGTTAGGACCGCATCCCTCCATCCAAGTATTATTGATGTGATCTGCTCAATAGTGATATGATCTATTTTTATTCCATAATATGACTCAATCTGTTCCATGGCCCAACGCCATTCCATCTCATAATAATCCTTATGGAGCGTTTTAAATCTTTTATATATGTCGCTAAGGTTGCATATGGATCCATTTTCGATATCTTCAATCAGACGATCTATCTCCGATGTGGGGACGAATAGTCCCGCAAGATCCCTCCATTCCCCCCCTCCTGAATGGTGAACTTTCAGCAAATCTCTTCGAATCGTCTCAATAGAGGAGCAGTCGCTCTTTTCAAGGGCGGATATAAGCGAATTGCCGAGAAATTTCTTTATTGCAATATTGTATAGGTCAATCCCCCTCTTTAGAGCAGAATTTTTAATCCTAAGGCTTTGAAAACTATAATTTTCGGAATTTTCCCCTGATGTGCGAAGAAGCTCCCGAAGTATTTCACACCCTTTCATCATTTTGCTGACGGTATAAGGACTCAATAGGTTGAAATTGATATTGTCAAGGAGTTTGCTCCCTTTTCTATTGTCCCTCCGAGGCCACTTTTTAGCATCACGAATGGTTCCCACACTTCGGAGGTTGATGGCTGGGACTAAATATGAATTCCTCCCATCCTCAATCAGATAGGAAAATGGAAAATCACTGATATCGGAGTTTTTAGTGTGCCTCCCCATAATCAAGGTAAATGGCCCAATATGGGAAGGCCATAAAATATAAGAATCGGAGGTGGTTTTAGAGCCTCTCTCCAATATCCCTTGGTGGATAGGTCCCAATTTATAAAAATGGTTGCTCTGATTTGAACCTGATCCCGCATTCATGAAAGAGAACATCCCTGAAATAAGTAAAGTGGATTTGTGATGCGTAACAGTAAATGGTCCAGCAAATATTGCAGACGCCTCCCCATTTTCTTCGTTACAATTGGAGAAAAAGAGGCTATTGGATGCAGAGTAGGTGTGCCCCATAATGCAAGATTGCCCCACAAAACACTTGGTTAGCATAGTGCCATCTTCGACCTTACTCCCGTCACAAATGATGAAGTCGTCTGCAATGACACCATATCCAATCCTCACAGGTGAACACTCTTCACTATTAATTGATCCGTTTTTGAGGCGACCAGCCCCCTCAATGAGTGCATAATCGCCAATTCTGACATTCTTAATGTATCCAGTATCGACTATAGTCACATGGTCACCAATATACCCTATATCAGAACAAATAGATCTGGTGTAATCTTCGACAAATGAGTACATCTTGTCAACAAACAAAGGACGGTGACGGTATAGTGCTAAAAGATATGCCTCGTGAGCTGATAAATTGTCGTGCATAGGAAGTTCCCTTCCACCAGTCTCATTCATCACTGATACAAATTCCCCATTTCCAAAATTAGTAACTCTGTCAACCAATATCACATCTACATTTTCGATGTAACAACCCTCGCCTATTGTATAGTTAGCAAGATAGTTATTGATGTTTTCTATAAGTGTATCGTTCCCAACAGACACATTGTGGAGAGTTGCTTTATATACCCCTGAATGTTTCTTAATGCCACCAGGCTGATTAAAGTAGCCTTTAAACGAGCCCAATTGCACCCTTCCTGAAAATGTAACTTGATGTACATATCTTGGGTTGAAGTCATCAACTACAGAGACAATACAACCCTCTTTAAAAGCACAACCTTGCGATATTAACTTAGATTTTTCAGCCTCTTCTAAAAGCCTATACTCTTGTTTATCTATCATATTAATAATATAAATGATATGCAATTTTACACCTTTTTTGCAAAATATAAAAACATACAATACATTTATGCTTTATATTTCAAATATGGACTACAACAAGATATTGACAAAAATATATGAGGAATCAAACTCTTTAATCTCTTTGGGAGAGCAGGCATCTTATATACCAGAGTTGAAAAAAGTTGACCCCAATCAGTATGGAATATCCATTGTCACCACTAATGGAAAAAAATATTCTCTTGGTGATTCTCAGGTGAGGTTCTCAATACAAAGTATATCAAAAGTTTTCTCATTGGCCATGGGGATAAGTTTCTACGGAGAGAATATATGGAAAAGGGTAGGGGTTGAACCTTCAGGTATGCCATTTAACTCTGTGATACAGCTTGAGATGGAAAAAGGTCGCCCACGAAATCCATTAATTAATTCAGGAGCTTTAGTTATTTCTGACATGCTTCTCTCTGTTTTAAAAGATCCAGAAAAAGAGTACCTCGACTTTGTACGAGGATTGTGCGGAGTGGACACAGTCAATTATAATCTCTCTGTCGCAAAATCGGAATTTAAAACAGGTTATCTCAATGCCGCCATCTCTAATATGTTAAAATATTATGGAAATATTGACTCTGATATTGAGAGACTTTTAAACTTTTATTTTTATCAATGCTCTATTGAGATGAGTTGTACCGAATTGGCAATGGCATTTAATAATTTTGCCAATCATAAAAAATCTTTTAGCATAGGGGAGATAAACCTTACCTCTTCGCAAGTAAAAAGAATCAATGCCATAATGCAAACTTGTGGATTGTATGATGAGGCAGGGGAATTTTCATATCTGGTAGGGCTCCCTGCCAAGAGTGGAGTGGGAGGTGGAATAGCTGCTATATGCCCCAACCATTACTCAGTAGCAGTATGGTCTCCGAGACTTAATAAAAAAGGAAATTCCGTATGGGGCATGAAAATGCTCGAACTCCTCACTACCTTAACAGAGATAAGTGTCTTTTAGTTGATCGGAAGCCAACACCAAAATGTAGAGCCCACATTTAATTTGCTTTCAACCCCTATTTTGCCACCCATTGCATCACAAAGTGCCCTGGATATTGCAAGTCCAAGACCTGTCCCTTGTGCAAATTTATCTAATTTCTCAAAACGGCTAAAGACAAAAGGAAGGTTCTCTTCGGCAATTCCGATACCCGTATCTTTTGAATATATCTTAATTCCGTTATCCACCTTTTCATACCAAATGTGAATCTCACCTTTTGGGGTATATTTTAGTGCATTGCTGACAAAATTATTGATAATCTGACTAACCCTTTGCCTATCAAGATTCACAATTAATTCTATATCTGTATATGAAAACTTAATATTTAAATCAGGGTTAGTGTTTTTATGGAGCATCGTCACTTCAACATCTTTTAGAATTTCTATTATATCAAATTTTTCATAGGAGAGTTCAAGGATGCCTGATTCGATTTTAGAGAGATCCAGTATGTCATTTATTAAGTTAATCAGAATATCATTATTAGTTTCAATTATTTTTACAAATTCTCCCTTCTCTTCACCCTCTTGAGATGATTGTAAAAGTCTTGAAAATCCGACGATGGCATTTAACGGGGTACGTATCTCGTGAGACATGTTTGCGAGGAACACAGATTTGAGCTTATCTGCATTTTCAGCATTTTGTTTCTCTTTCTCAAGTCTCTTTTGAATCTCTATCAATTCGGTGACATCTCTTAACAATCCTGAGCATCCAGTAGTGATGCCGAATTCATTTTTAACCGCAATACCGCTTATAATTGTATGTAGGACTATTGAGTGGTCATCTATCTTAGGGTATATGGTGCGTCTATGAGAGAATGACTGTATTTTCCCAGCAACCAAATCCTTTATAACATTAGAGAAATCATCCTGCTCCTCTATTGGAAGGTGTTTGATATACTCTTCGAATGCAGCTTTTTTAGGGAAGAAATCGATATTAGAATCTATACTAATTACTTTAGTTCTAAAATCATAGTCCCATGTTGTGATATTGCTCGATTTGATGATGTGCTTCATCTTTTCTCCATATTTTGCAATTTCTTCATTGAGCTTTATGATTTCATTATTGTCTTTCCTAGTACCGACATATCTTATCACTTCACCATCATCTGTTGTGTCAAATGGGGTCCCTGATACTGTGCAATGTCTCCATTCACTGTCGTAATTGGTTTTAAACCTTATATTTATGTTAAATGATTTATTGATTCCATTTTTCATTAATTCGATAGAAGGAATCAGTCTTACTCTGTCGTCAGGGTTGCAGGTGCGGTAATAATCACCTTCGGAGATTGGAATATTGGAATTGTAGTTGTTAATAGGATCATTAATGGCATTGAATACATTATTAACTACATCATATTCCCAAAATATGATATTTGCAGCTTTAATGGCATATTCAGTTCTGCGATTGATCTCTTTCACCCTTTGATTGAAGAGGCTCATTTCCATCTCCCTCTTCTCTCTCTCTGTGACATCGACTGATGTTCTTATGTAAGCTGTAATCTCTCCATTTGAATCTCTAATAGGTACTATTCGTGTATCAATAAATAAGATTTTTCTAACCGTGGTGATGTCGTGGTATGGATGATATTGCAATGTCTTAAAATCAAATTCGATAACTCCGTGATAAGGTTGTGGATTGTCTTTATTGATTATCTCTGTTAAGTATGGATTTTCAAATATGTTGAGCTTTTGTTCTAAAAAGACCTTTTTATCTTTTATTCCGAAAATATTTATTTCAGCTGTATTAAGATCCACTAAGACACCATCTGAGGAGTAATACCTCAATCCTACAATTGTATTTTCAAATATTGTCTTATATCTTTCACCATTTTCTTCTGCTTTTTTCTTTGCAATTTTAACTCTTTTATTTAGCTCCATACTGAATAGCACGAAAATCAAAGCTAATACCAAAAGTAAAATGACAACAAAATATAGATAGTTTAAGTATTTCTCCTTTTTATTATATTTAAACCACTTGTTATAGATGTTATCATATACTCCTTTGCTCTTTACTTTTAAAAATGCGTGGTTCAATTGCTCAATTAAATGTAAGTTGTTTGAAACATAGCAATATTCGAGAATTGGAAGGTTCACATTGTTAATTTCAATATTAGATATATCTTTTGATATCATGAAATGTCTTGCTACCATTTTATCAAAAATAGCAACATCCCCAGTACCATTTATCAGGGCACTTATCACAGTTTCTATATTGAAAGATTCGATTATTCCTTCATTAAGACCTCTCTTTGATAGATAATCTCTTAATGCTTCATCTCCCTTTTGAATTAATATTCTTTTACCTTTGATTGAATTGATATCGTTATATGTATCCCCTTTTTTACTAATTAAGCAAGGAAAATTGTAGTTGTGTGGAATGCCAAAATGAAACTTTGTGTCTCTCTGATGCGTGAAGTACATTCCCATTAATAGATCTACCTCCCCCTCTTCTAACTCCTTCCGTATTTCTAACCACGGTTTGAGAACTATTTCATAGTCAAACCCTGCTTCACGCATGATGGCTTCGATTAATTCAATATTGAATCCAGTATTTTCACCATTACCATTTATGTATTCATAAGGTGGGTAGTCTGAACATCCTCGAACAATTAATTTTCTATCAGAAAAATCCTCTTGTGCATAAGATGCTTCTATACACAGAATTAACGATAATATAGTAATAATTGTTTTGATTGTATATTTCATTGTAAATGTGTTAAATCTATTAATTCTCCTTTTCACAAGGGATCCAGGCCCAGAATGTACTCCCTTTACCCACTTCTGATTCAAATCCTATTTTTCCGCCAATAGAATCAATGATGGCTTTTGAAATAGAGAGTCCAAGTCCAGTGCCTTGTGAGAAATCATCTAATTTTTCAAATCTATTAAATATTAAATTCTTTTTATCATCTGGAATACCTCTTCCAGAGTCCTCTACATATATCATAAGTCCCTTCTCCTCATAGCTATATCCTATTTTGATGAATCCATTAGATGTGTGCTTTAGTGCATTAGAGATAAAGTTGTGTAATATTTGAGATACTCTGTTTTGATCAGTAAGTACAATGCACTCATCGTATGGGTTGTCAATTATCATGTTGAGCCCCTTTTCTTTCCCTTTTTCAACAAAACTCCTAAAGCAACTATCGAAAACTTTACTGAAATCTATTAATTCTTTATTAAAATCTATGGATCCTGATTCGATTTTTGAGAGATCGAGAATATCGTTAATAACTCTAAGGAGGAGGTTGCTGTTGTTTGTGATTATATCTTTGAAACATTTCTTTTCTTCTTTGTCTTCACTCTCAACAAGTAAAGTAGAAAAACCAACGATAGAGTTGAGTGGCGTTCTGATCTCGTGAGACATGTTTGCTAAAAATGCAGATTTTAGTTTATCTGAGCACTCAGCCTTCTCCTTCTCCTTTTGAAGCTCAATATTTTTTTCAACTAGTTCAGTTACATCAAGTGCCAAGCCTACCAGCAATTGACCACCATCTGATAGTGTTAAAGGAAATTTGGCAGTCTTTAATATTCTTGGATGGTTGTTCCAGCTCACTGTTTCATGGAAAGAAATAATGGATCCTCTCTTAATTGCCTTTATATCATCCTCCCTGAAGTCCTTGGCTTTGTCTGGAAACAATTGATAATCGTTAAATCCTATTATATTTTCACTCTTTAGGCCAGTAACTTCACACAATTGTTTATTCCCGATAATATATTTAAAATCATCTGAAATGTTTTTTATAAAAAGGGTACATGGAAGATTGTCAAATACATTTCTCATTATTTCATTGGTTTTTAAAATCTCATTGTTGAGATTCTCAAATGTGGTGTTGTCTTTTCTAAATCCTGTGTATTGAACCACCTTCCCATTTGTAGATTTGACAAATGGACTCCCCGATGCAATATAGTACCTCCACTTATTGGTATCTGTATTCAGTATTCTTGCTTCACAAAAAATATTCTCATCAGCACCGCTATCCATTTTTTCAAAAAATGCAATTACTTTTTCAAGATCCTTAGGGTGTGATTTAGAGATCAATTCATCCTTAGTATATTGATTGAGGGTATTTGATTTGAGAGATTCACGTTTTGTGTAAAAAATATGAGTCTCAGTGTCATAGTCCCATTGAGCGAGTCCACCCGTGCGAATAGCCAATTTGTTTTTCAAGTTTATCTCTTCTATTGCTAAGCGGTAAGAATAGTCTTTTGTTATATTAGCTTGAATGCCAATAATCCCTATGGTTTTTCCATTGCGTGTTTCAGCAACTATGTGAGTGTCAAGATATATTGTCTCTTTCGTGTCTGGATTAGTGAATTTTAAGATTTTTGAATCTTTATACTGTTTACCACTGAGAATATTATCAATCATGGCATCTCTCTGTAACGTATATTGTTCATCAAGTTGTTTTGAAGAGCTATTGTATTGAGCTACAGATGAGTAAGTTTCTGTGTGTTCTTGAATGGATGTGAATTGTTTATCATTAGGGGTGTATCTCCATGATGAAATGTTACCACTCTTTAGGGCAAGCTCCAGCAACTCTTTGTTCCTTGCTATTTCATCCATCTGATTTTTAATGTCAGTTATGTCAGAATATGCACCTACCCATCCAATATCATCTCCATGATCATCTTTTAGAGGAGATATGAAATATTGTATTGTTCGGTTGTACAATATATCAGAATACCTTTTTAGATATCTTGGATTGGAGTTGTCAACGTTGAATGTCCCTGTAATAGTCTCTGTGCAGTTGAGAATCTCATTTTTATATTTGTCTTGACAAAAATGGGGATGTGTAAATAAATTCCAATCTTTGGAATCGTATTTTTCTGGGTCAATATTAAAAATTCTTGACAGGTGAGAATTTCTATAATTGACATCCCCATTGAGGTTGTATGAAACAATGCCTAAGGGGACGGTCTCTAACAAAGTCTGGTTTTCTTTTAATAGAGATAAATACTTTTTATTCAATTTGTGTTCATGTGTCTCGTCAGTGGTAGTTATTATAAACCCTTCAATTTCACCCTTTGAATTAAACATAGGACTGAAAATGGCGGTGACTATGCGACTATCTATTCTTTTCAGAAAATCTTGATTCTCCTCCTCAATTTCTTTATTGCCAATTTCAATAGTGATTTGATGTACTACCATTAGATCATCTAAAGATTTGATGGTAGATTTGTAATAAATATCATCTAATATGTTGAGTCTTTTAGACAAAAGAATCTCTTTGTTGGTTATTCCAAATATTTCTATTGCTCTATCGTTGCAGTTGATCAAAAATCCATCTTTATCATACACCTCGATACCAGCTGATACGTTAGAGTATATAGTATTCAGCTCAAGGTAATCCTTTTCTACACTCCTTACCATACCAAGGTATTTATTGTGAATGATGTCTGACCTTTTCTTAATTAGAATTAGGAAAAATGAGAGTAACAATATTAATAACCCTGTAAATATATAAATGGTATGTTGTAAACTTTTGTCTGGATACATCTGTTCATATTCGCCAAACCATTTATAATATATCTCCTCATACTTTCCACTTTTTTTAAGAAGGTTCATGGTATTTGACATATGAGTGTAAAGATCTTGGTCTTTGACTATTATGGCGGCTATATAAGGTTCTGTGTGGGTTTGTTTAGTTATAAGATTCTTGCTTTCGTTTATTTCTGACAATAAGTACTTGCCCATCATATTTGGGCAAAGGACAGCGTCGTGTCTCCCTTGATTGATAGCCTTTATCCCCTCTTCTATCGTCTTGTAATAAAATATTGAGCAATTAATGTTATTCTCTCTCAATATTTTATCACATCTGCTCCCCCCCATGATTACCACCTCTTTTCCATTTAAATCCTCAATACTCTCAATACCTAACCCTTTTCGGCACACTATGTCAAAATATATATATTTGATAGGGATGATGAATTCTCTTTCTTTTTCTTCATTTGGAATTATTGCAAAATATGCATCTAATTCGTTGTTAGTCAGCTGTGTTTCGAGTTCTATATAGGTGTTTTCAGTCAACTTGACCTCATATTTAAGTCCTAAAACCCTACTTATTTCATTAAAAATCTCAATGCCAAAGCCGTTGTTCCTTCCAAGATTGTCGAGAAAGATTAGGGGTGGAAGAGAGTTATTCCCTTTTACTAATATTCTCTTATATTCAAAGCGAGTGTTTATATTGCTAATCGAATCTTCTTAAAATGAGGTATTTATGGATGTAAAACAGAAAAATAGAACGACGAGAATATTTTTGAATTTCATAGTTATGCCCTTTTTCGCAAAAGTAATAATATATTTGTATCAATGAAACAAGATTTTTTAGTTATTTGTGCAGGTTTTCCTTCACCAGCCGAGGATTTCGTCAATTTACCATTAGATCTTAATAGAGAATTGATTAAAAATCCCTCTTCAACCTTTTATGCAAGGGTAAAAGGGGATAGCATGATTGATGATGGAATCAATGATGGAGACCTCCTTGTGATAGACAAGAGTGTAGAACCTTACGATGGATGCATTGCTGTTTGTTTTCTCGACGGAGAGTTCACCCTCAAAAGATTTCGTCTTTGTGGGGATCATGCTCAACTTGTTCCCGCCAATCTGAAATTTAAGCCAATTGATGTCTCTGCGGAGAATGACTTTAGAGTATGGGGGGTTGTAAGATATCTTATTAAGGAGATGAAATGATAGGTCTATGTGATTGTAACAACTTTTTTGCCTCCTGCGAGAGGGTGTTCCGTCCAGATTTGGAGGGAAAGCCTATTGTGGTGCTGAGCAACAATGATGGCTGTGTGGTTGCAAGAAGCAATGAATCAAAGTCCCTCGGTATAAAAATGGGAGTCCCCCTTTTTCAAATTGAAGAGTTGGTAAAAAGGGAGAATGTCAAGGTGTTTTCCAGTAATTATCAGCTCTATTGCGATATGTCCAACAGGGTTATGAGCACTTTGAGGCAGTATGTCCCTGTGGTTGAGGTTTATTCCATTGATGAGGCATTTCTCGATTTTTCCTTATTCCAACTTGATGATTTGGAACAATATGGCAGATCCCTCTCAAAGATTATACGGCGCAATACAGGGATACCTGTCAGTATAGGGATTGCCCCTACCAAAACATTGGCAAAAATAGCCTCGAAACTCTGTAAGAAATATCCTAAGTTAGAGGGGTGCTGCTTAATGTATAGGGGGGGAGATATTGATAAGGTACTTCATAAATTTCCCATTGAGGATGTGTGGGGAATTGGTCGCCGCTTCGGTGCACTGCTTCGCAAAAAAAACATCCTCACTGCCGCCGATTTTCTCTCCCTCCCTTCAAATTGGATAAAGGGAGAAATGGGGGTGGTTGGACAGAGGATTTGGATGGAACTCAAGGGGGAGCCTGCCTATCAGATTGAGTTTTCTCCCCAAGATAAAGAGACAATATGTGTTTCGAGATCATTTTCTCAAGAAATAACCTCCTTTGACGAACTACGGAGTGCAATCTCGTCATTTGCCTCAATTGCCGCTGCCAAATTGAGGAGACAATATGGACTTACTTCGCAGATTCGAGTTTTCATTCAGACCAATCCATTTAAAAAGGAGATGTCCCAACAATTTGAATCGGCCATTCATATATTTGAGGTGGCAACAGATAGTACCATTGAGATAGCAAGTAAGGCTATAGTGCTCCTTAATTCCATTTTTAGAAGTGGGTATGCCTATAAAAGGGGAGGGATCATCCTTTCTCAGATAAGTAGCTCTAACCAGATGCAAGGTGTTATCTTTGACTCGATAGATCATGAAAAACATTCAAAATTGATGAAAACTATTGATGAAATTAATAGATTGAACAAGTGTGGAGCTATCTCTTTAGCCTCGTCAAATGATATGAATTTTTTCTCAAATAGAAATCATGTCTCACCATCTTACACTACCAAGTTGGAAGATATCATAGTTGTAAAATAAATTAGATTAATTCCCCCTTTTATTCATACCTTTGGCGGATATTAAATATAATAAAATGAGAAAAATATATTATTCATTAATCCCTGTGATCTTATTCACTATATCCTTTTCAGGAGCTATTTCTGGGCAGGATATTTTGACGCTTGAGGATATTTTCTCGAGTGGTGTTTATTCGGCAAAAGGTGTTAATTCAATACGTTGGATGAACGATAATAAATCTTACACAGTTATTGAAAGAAATCCCCAAACTAAAGGGACAGATATAGTGAAATATGATGCCAAAAGTGGCACAAAAGAAATTCTTGTCTCTGCTAACAGTTTGATTCCTTCTGAGGGGCAAAAACCATTGATGATTGAAAACTATTTTTGGTCTGATGATTTTACAAAACTATTGATTTTCACAAATTCCAAACGTGTTTGGCGAGTAAACACTAAGGGAGATTATTGGGTGCTTGATCTCAAGAGTAGAGCACTTCATCAAATAGGGGCCTCTCTCGATCCCTCTGAGTTGATGTTTGCCAAATTTTCATCCAAATCAGATAAAGTAGCTTTCGTATATAAAAATAATATTTATGTTGAAGATCTTACTGATTTTCAAATTAAGCAACTCACTTTCGATGGAAGCGATGTAATCATCAATGGCAACTTTGATTGGGTATATGAAGAGGAACTTCACCAAAAAGATGGTTTCAGATGGAGTCCTGATGGAAAACGAATTGCATATTGGCAGTTTGATACTGAGGGAACAGGTGTTTTCAACATGATAAATAACCTTGATTCCATATACTCTCAAGTTCTTCCGTTTCCATACCCCAAAGTGGGAACTCTTAATTCGGCTGCACGTATAGGGGTGATAGATATTAACGAGAAGGGGACAAAATGGTTTGATATCCCTGGAGACCCACGCAATAACTACCTTGCAAGAATGGAATTTATACCCAATTCCGACGAGGTGATGATTCAGCAACTCAATAGGTTACAAAATACAAATCAGGTCTATTTGTGCAATGTAATCGATATGAGTGTCAATAACATCATTACTGATAAAGATGATGCTTTTCTCGATATTCACGACAATATAGTGTGGCTTGAAAATGAAAAATATTTTACTTGGACAAGCGAAAAAGATGGGTGGAGACATTTATATAAAGTCTCAAGAGACGGCAAAAGTGAAACACTCATAACAAAAGGCAATTTTGATGTTATCTCCATTGTCTGTATTGATGCGAAAGGGGGTTATGTTTATTATATGGCCTCTCCAGAAAGTGCTGTTGAGAATTATTTATACCGCAGTAAATTAAATGGCAAATCTAATGCAGAAAGAGTTACACCATATGGAGTTGAGGGGCACCACGGGTATCAACTCTCTAATAATGCTAAATATGCTCTTCACTCTTTTTCAAATTCACATACACCAAAGGTATATGATATGATTTCTCTCCCTGACCATAAATTGTTGAGGGTTCTGGAGGACAATAGCGAGTTGAAAACTAAATATGATAACCTCTCCTTAAGCAACAAAGAATATTTCAGAGTTCCAATTGGTGAGGGAATAGAATTAGATGGATGGATGATTAAACCGAAACATTTTGACGCATCCAAAAAGTACCCAGTTATATTCTATGTCTATGGCGAACCATGGTCGTCAACAGTGCAAAATGTGTGGTCCAGATCAGATCTATGGTCTCAATATATGGCACAGCAAGGCTATATCGTAATGAGTGTAGATCCAAGAGGTACTAACAACCCAAGGGGAAGAGAGTGGAGGAAATCGATATATGGTAAAGTTGGCATTGTAGCCCCTGAAGACCATTCGAAGGCTGTTGTTAAGATATGTGATACATATTCATTTGTCGATAGAGACAGAATCGGTGTGTGGGGATGGAGTGGAGGTGGATCTTCTACTCTCCATGCAATGTTTAAATATCCAGAAATATACAATACTGGTATAGCTGTTGCCTTTGTCTCAAGTCAACTTCTCTATGATACAATATACCAAGAGAGATATATGGGGCTCCCTTCTACCAATAAAGATGGATATTTCAGAGGATCTCCCATCAATTTTGCTGCAAACCTCAAAGGCAATCTTCTCTTAATTCATGGGACAGGTGATGACAATGTCCATTACCAAAGTTGTGAATGGCTTGTCAATGAATTGGTGAAAGATAACAAGTTGTTCTCTATGTTCTCTTATCCCATGCGTTCTCATGGTATATATGAAAGAGAAAATACCACTTTGCATCTATATAGGACTATGGAAAAATATTGGAAAGAACACCTTCCTTCAGGAGGAAGATAATAAATATGACTATGTTTGAATGGGTTAAGGAATTGAATTGTGCCATAACTGTATGTGATACAGAAGGGACAATATTATATATGAATGATAAATCAAAAGCTACTTTTGCCTCTCATGGTGATTTGATTGGCAAAAATCTTGTTGATTGTCATAAAGCTTCCTCTTGGGATAAAATACAACACCTCTTAGCGACAGGAGAGTCCAATTCTTATACCATCTCAAAAAACGGGATGAAGAAGATTATCTACCAAACTCCGTGGAGAAAAGAGGGGGTAATTTGTGGCCTTGTCGAGTTTTCAATTGTCATTCCAGATGAGATGCCACATTATATCAGATAATTGGTTTTTTAATTATACTTTTGCAAAATATTTCAATCATGTTTACTAAAGAGACATATATCAATAGAAGAAAACTCCTTACAAAAGGGGTGGACAGTGGCATTTTACTATTTTTAGGTAATAATGACAGTGGTATGAATTATCAAGACAATACATATCATTTCAGACAAGATTCCACTTTTTTATACTTTTTTGGTCTCGATTTTCCCTCTATTGCAGCAATCATAGATATTGATGAGGGGAAGGAGGTTATTTTTGGCAATGAACTTACAATTGATGATATTGTGTGGATGGGAACCCAACCCACTTTGAAACAAAAAAGTGAGTTGATTGGAGTTTCTCACACTGAACCCCTTTCAAAGTTGCAAGATTATCTAAATAGAGCCCTCTGTGCTGGGAGAAAGGTCCATTTCCTTCCACCATATAGAGATGAACATCGCCTAACACTACAAGAACTTCTTAGGATACATCCTCAAACTCAAGCTGCAGAGGCATCTGTTGACTTTATTAAAGCCGTAGTTAACCAAAGAAGTTATAAATCACAAGAAGAAATAGAACAGATAGAAGAGGCGGTTGATACCTCTGCAAACATGCATATCGCAATGATGCAACACCTTCGCCCTGGGATGAAGGAGTCAGAGATAGCAGCGTTGGTGACAGAGATAGCTCTTAGGGATGGGGGACAGCTCTCTTTTCCTGTCATTGCCACTATCAACGGTCAGACACTCCACAACCACTATCATGGCAATGTGGTTAAAGATGGTCAGATGCTTCTTTTAGATGCTGGTGCTGAAAATAAAATGCACTATTCAGGGGACCTTTCTTCTACCTGCCCTGTTGGAAAGAAATTTACAGCTCAACAAAGAGTTATATATGATATTGCACTTAAAGCACATATGGAGGCTGTCGAATCGCTACGACCTGGCATTCCATTCCGTGATGTCCACCTGAAGGCGGCGGCAACTATAGTAGAGGGGATGAAGTCTATTGGCCTCATGAAAGGGGATCCAGTAGAGGCTGCTAATGCAGGGGCACATGCCATGTTTTTCCCGTGTGGCCTTGGTCATATGATGGGGATGGATGTGCATGATATGGAAAATCTTGGGGAAGTGTGGGTTGGATATGATGGTGCTCCGAAAAGTACCCTTTTCGGTTTGAAGTCGTTGCGTCTTGGAAGAGAATTGGAACCAGGATTTGTCCTCACTATAGAACCAGGTATCTATTTTATCCCAGAGCTAATTGATATGTGGAGGGGAGAGGGGAGATTTGAACAATTTCTCAATTATTCAGAAATTGAGAAGTTTAAAGGCTTCGGAGGGATTCGCAATGAAGAAGATTATTTGATAACCCCTCAAGGGAAGCGCAGACTCGGTAAGTATGTACCGATGACAATTTCAGAAGTAGAATCAATGAGATAATAATAATAAATGCAAACTATGGTAGTAAAAGTATGTGTCGGCAGCTCTTGCCATCTTAAAGGATCTTATGATGTTATTGAGGAGATGAAAAAGCTCTTAAAAAAATATGATGTTGAAGATTTAGTGGATTTACAAGCAAGTTTTTGTCTTGGTTTCTGTGCTGAAGGGGTTACTGTGAAAGGTGAGGAGGCTGATAATCAAGGGAATGATATTTTTGTTCACAATGTGAATAAAGAAAATGCAGAGGATAAATTCCTTAAAGAAATATATCCTTTATTGAATAAATAATATTTACATAATATAATGATAACTGAATATCTCGAGTTTAAACCTGCTCGATGTAAAGATTGTTATAAGTGCTTGAGAGAGTGTCCTGTAAAGTCAATTGAGGTTAAGGACCATCAAGCTAAAATTATACCTGAAAGGTGTATTTTGTGTGGTACTTGCACCATTGTATGTCCTCAAAATGCGAAAATAGTGCATAGTGAGATGGACAATATCAAAAAAATCTTGAAGGAGAGTGATATGGTATTTGCAAGTGTTGCTCCATCTTTTGTCTCAAGTTTTGGTATTGATGACTTCTCAATTTTCAGAATAGCACTTGGAAAACTCGGATTTGCAGATGCAGAGGAGACGGCCGTGGGTGCCAATGCGGTGACAAAGGAGTATAAAAAGCTCCTCGAATCGGGAGAGTATCCCAATTTTATCACCTCTGCTTGTCCAGCTCTGTGCAGAATGATTCAAGAGTATTACCCCAAAGCACTCCAATATCTTGCACCAGTTGACTCCCCCATGATTGCGCATGCCAAAATCTTAAAAAAGGAATACCCTAACGCAAAAATTATTTTTGTTGGTCCTTGTTTAGCTAAAAAGCGTGAGGCACGCGAAAGTTCTTTGATTGATGGTGTCCTTACCTTTGAGGACCTTAGCATAATGTTCGAGGAAAAAGGAATTATCCTTGATGAGATTTCCAAGTTAAAGGTAAATAACAAGAAGAAGTTTGCAAATCTTTCAAAATCATATCCCATCAGTCATGGTATCATCAAATCTTTTGATACTCTACCTAAAGGATATGAATATATGGCTGTGGATGGTCCTGGAAGATGCCTTCATGTATTAAAGAACATCGATACTTTGTCGGGAGTTTTTCTTGAAATGAATGTTTGTAGGGATGCTTGTGTCAATGGACCTTGCAGTCTCACCAAGAAAGGGGACAGCATCAAAGCCACTATGGATTTGCGAAAATATGTCAAGAAAGATATATCCACCCTGCCTCCTGAACCAACAGATTTTAAATACGATGTTGACTTAAGGGCCAGTTATCCAAGATTGAGGGCCAAAAGTGTACCAGGGACTGAAGCTGAGATCACAGCCCTCCTTCATAAGATAGGCAAATTTAAACCAGAAGATGAGCTCAATTGTGGTGCTTGTGGTTATTCTACTTGTAGAGAAAAAGCTTGGGCCGTGATAAATGGTTATGCAGATTGGGATATATGTCTTCCATTTATGAGAGAAAAGGCTGAAACAATGTCCTATGAGATCATTCACAATAGTCCTGAAGGGATTATTGTATTAGACAATGATTTAAATGTTATAGATATCAACAATAAAGCGAAAGAGCTTCTTGGTATTACAGCTGTCAATTTGAAGGGACTTCCTGCTGTCGATTTCTTTAATCCATCAGATTTTCTCATAGCAATGAGTGAAAAGAGGCATATCGAACAAGAAGGAATGTATATACCTGAAACAAAAAAATATGTAGATCTTTCAATCAATCTTTTGAGTAATAATCATGCCCTATTTGGAATCATGAAGGATGTTACAGATAGTGTTAAATATGGTGACAGTCTCTCAAAGATGAGGATGGAAACATTGAGCACAACAGATGAAGTAATTAAGAAGCAAATGCGTGTAGCTCAAGAGATAGCGTCGTTGCTTGGAGAAACTACAGCTGAAACGAAAGTTGCTTTATTGAAATTGAAAAAAACACTTCAAGAAAACGAACAAGGAGGAGAGTGATGGAGCTATGCGTTGAGTACGGATATACATCGCTGAATAAATATGGCGAAGAGCTCTGTGGTGACAATGTCGAGTGTCATATCAATGGAGATTGGACGACTTTGGTCCTTGCAGATGGTTTGGGCAGTGGAGTAAAAGCAAATATTCTGTCAACCCTTACATCTAAGATATTATGTACAATGGTCTCCAATGATATTGACATAGTGGAGTGTATTGAGACGATGATTCAAACACTTCCTATTTGCAAGGTGAGAGAGGTCGCATATTCAACATTTTCAGTGATTCATATCAACAAAGATGGAGAGGGTGTCCTTTTCGAATTTGACAATCCTCAAGCTATCTATTATCATGATGGCAAATGTGTTGATTTTGAGAGAAATCTTCATGAGATATATGGAAAAAAGGTTTATGAATCAAAATTAAAACTCAATGAGGGCGACATGGCATTTATTATGTCGGATGGGACTATACACGCTGGTGTTGGGATGATTCTTAACTTTGGGTGGCAACGTAAGGAGATTTTGGAACATCTAAATATCAATATAAAGAGAAATATGTCTGCAAGAAGTGCCTCATGTATGTTGGCATCAGCTTGCAACGATTTATATTTGGATAAACCAGGAGATGACACAACAGTTGCAGCAGTCAAATTGAGGAAAAGTGTAAAGGTAAATATAATGGTGGGACCCCCTGTTGACAAAAACAAAGACGACCAATATGTTGCACAGTTTATGGATGGGGATACAAAGAAGGTGGTTTGTGGAGGTACTAGTTCTCAGATTGTGGCCCGTTATCTCAATAAAAACCTTAGAACAAGTTTTGATTTTCCAGATAAAGATGTCCCTCCAATAGGGTTTATCGAGGGAATAGACCTTACAACTGAAGGAGTTATCACATTGAGACGTCTTATTGAGCTGTGTGAAAAATACATATTGGCGGATGATCTAACCCCCAAATCATTTACAAAGCAAGATGGGGCGTCGCTATTGGCGCAGATTCTACTCGAAGAGGCATCAGAGGTTACATTTTTTGTGGGTAGGAGTGTAAATATTGCTCACCAAGGATTGCCGATTGATACTACAATGAAACTTAAGCTGGTAGAACGTCTTGCGAGTATTCTAAGAATAATAGGAAAAAAAGTAAATATATTTTATAATTAGGTTATGAGAATTTTTGATACAAATGTTCAATTATTAAAGTACAAAGTTTTAAAAGAGGTAATAAGGCGTGCCTACGATGGAGGAATGGACACAGCATACAATGAAATTCCGAAATTGATTAGTCCTGGTCCCCGTTCTGAATTAAGATGTTGTGTTTACAAAGAAAGAGCAATAGTTCAAGAGAGAATCACTATGGCGATGGGTGGACACAAAGAAAATCCCAATTCGGTTGAAGTGATTGATATAGCATGTGACGAGTGCCCTATTGACGGGATATACGTGACACCTGCTTGCCGTGGATGTATAATGCATAGTTGCCAGGAGGTATGTCCTAAGGGGGCAATTTCTATTGTTGAAAATAAATCAGTGGTAGATAAAAGCAAATGTATTGAGTGTGGTAAGTGTACCCAAGTGTGTCCTTATGGAGCTATTATTCAGCAACATCGTCCTTGTATCCAAAGTTGCAAAGTGAAAGCAATATCTATGAATGATCAAAAGAAAGCAGTTATCAATAACGATAAATGTATCTCTTGTGGAGCTTGTATTTATAAATGTCCTTTTGGTGCTATCACTGACAAATCTTTAGTACTCGATATTATCGATATCTTAAAGAAATCGGAAGATAATACTAAATATAAAGTTTACGCCATCATAGCTCCAGCTATTGTGAGTCAGTGTGCGTATGGAAGGGTTACTCAGGTGGTAACTGCCATTAAGAAACTCGGTTTCCATCAGGTAGTTGAGGCGGCATTGGGGGCTGATATTACACTATATCACGAAGCACAAGAGTGGAATGAGAAGAAACTCATGACCACCTCTTGTTGCCCCTCATTTGTGATGTATATAGAAAAATATTTCCCTGAGTTGGTTCAATACATCTCTCATTCCCCATCTCCAATGATAGAGACAGCTATGTTGATAAGACATTCTGATCCCAATGCTAAAATAGTCTTTATAGGGCCATGCAGCTCTAAAAAGATGGAGTATAAAATGGCAAAGACCAATGGGGTGATTGATTCAGTCATGTCATTTGAGGAGTTGCAGGCATTCGTTGATGCGAGGGGAATAGACACTACTAAGATGGAAGATTCTCTCCTCGATAATGCCTCTTATTATGGTAGAATATTTGCAAAATCGGGTGGAATTACCAAAGGTATTTCTGATGTTGGGACGGCTATGGGGATAACTGGTGTCTCTCCTATATATATGAGTGGTATAGATGAGTGCAAAAAGGCTCTCTTGAGACTTAAAATGGGGAAGGCAACTGAAAATTTCTTTGAGGGAATGGCTTGTGAGGGAGGTTGTGTAAATGGAGCATTATGTATTACTCACAGTCCTAAGAATGTCTTTGACGTTGATAAATATGGCAATGAAGCGAAAGAAAAGACAATTGATAACTCCGTGAAATTGTATAAATTGACACAAGAGCAAGTGTGAAAACATCACTCATAAAGCTACACATTGCTGTACTCCTTGCGGGATTTACAGGCATATTCGGCAAACTCATTCATCTGGATGAGTTTGCTTTCGTATGGTATAGAATGATGATTGCCTCTATCGTGCTGATTCTCATTCTCCTTTTTTCAAAATCTTTCAAGAAGATACAATTTCACGATTTTAAAAAATTGTTTTTTATCGGGGCAATGATAGCACTGCACTGGGTGTTTTTCTACGGCAGTATCATAAAATCAAATATTTCTATCGGTGTCATTTGCTTTTCTACCGTTGGTTTTTTTTCTGCCATTCTCAATCCTATTATTTCTAAAAAGAGATTTTCATTTCGAGAGGTGGTATTAAGTGCTATTGCCCTATTTGGAGTAGCCCTTATTTTCTCTTTTGATTCGAGGTACAGACTTGGTATCTTATATGGAATCATCTCTGCTATTCTTGCCGCTTTATTTACAATTTTCAATAAAAACTGGAGGGGAATAACGACAACTACCAATGTGCTATTCTATGAGATGTTCTCTGGTTTTATCACCTTGTCTGCTTTGATGCCCTTTTATCTCCTTATTATGCCAGCAAGTGCCCTTATCCCAACCTCTGTTGATATGGGGTGGATGTTCATTCTTGCATCTATCTGTACCATTGTACCATATATTTTTCAAATTGATGCCCTTAAGGATTTATCCTCTTTCACAGTTAATTTGACTTTTAACCTTGAGCCAGTTTATAGTGTTATTCTTGCTTTTACACTCTTTGGGGAGGCAAATGAGTTGAATCTATCATTCTATGTGGGGGTTGCGATGATAGTATTATCTGTCCTTTTTCAAACCTATTTGCAATCTAACAATAAAAATGCTTAATTTTGCTTATCAAGAGTTATTATGGAAATACTAATCATTATCCTCCTTATTCTTCTAAATGGCATTTTTGCCATGGCAGAGATATCTTTAGTCAATGCTAGAAAATCAAGTTTGGCGGCCGATGCCAAGAAAGGGAGCAAAACAGCTGGGACAGCATTAAAATTGATACGAGATCCCAATAAGTTTTTATCAACAATTCAAATAGGTATCACCCTTATAGGTATATTGACAGGTATCTATTCTGGAGCAACACTTGCAGATGACTTTTCTCTTTTTCTCTCATCCATTGGGGTAAGTCAAACTGTATCACATCCATTAGCACAGACTATCATTGTAATAGTTGTCACAATAGTAACCATTATTTTTGGCGAATTAGTCCCTAAGAGAATTGGTATGGGAAGTCCTGAAAAGATAGCTAAAGTGGCATCAGGCCCAATGCTTTTTCTTTCACTTGTCGCCTCCCCTTTTGTATGGCTATTGGCCAAATCAACACAGGGGATTGTCAAACTTTTCGGTATAAAAAATGAAGATTCTAAGGTCACTGAAGAGGAGATCAAATCGATGATAGCAGAGGGTAATGAAGATGGTGAGGTGCAAGATGTTGAACAAGACATAGTTGAGAGAGTGTTTTCTTTAGGGGATAGAAAGATTGAGACAATAATGACCAGTCGAAATGAGATTGTGTGGATTGATGTTGAAATGTCCAATGAGCAAATCAATAAAATTGTACAAGAGAATCTTTTTGAAGTCTATCCTGTTGGAAAAGGTAGTCTTGATGAGTTGGTCGGTGTCGTATTTTTGAAGGATCTTTTTGGTAAACTGGACCAAGATGGATTCAATATAATGCAAATAGTTAAACCTATTCAGTATTTCCATGAAAATATGGATGTTTATAAGGTCCTTGAGCAAATGAAAGGAAAACAAGTTGGCTATGGCCTTATATGCGATGAATTTGGTGTTTGTCAGGGAATAGTGACTCACAAGGATATACTTGAGGGACTTGTCGGTGCTATTACGGATGAAGAAGAAGAGCCTTATATCATTCAAAGACATGACGGAGAGGGTTGGCTTGTAGATGGTCAATGCCCTTTTTATGATTTTCTTTCGCATTTTGAAATAGAAGATTTATATTCAGAAAATGATTATAACACTATTAGTGGCTTAGTTATTGAATTATTAGAACATATTCCATCAACGGGGGAGAGCGTGTTGTGGTACAATTTCAGATTTGAAATAATAGATATGGATGGAGCACGTATTGATAAATTGTTAGTAACAAAGGTTAATGTTCAATGAAAAGGGTCTTATTGTTCACTTTTTTTATTATTATCCCATTTATATCGAATGGACAGAGTGACTTCGTTAAAAGGGAAGACGGAGCTGAGTTGTTCTACTCCACTTATGACGAGAATGGAGATTTAATCTATACCTTTTGTCAGAAGATTGTCTCCTCTATTGGAGATTTTAAAAATGGAGAAATTGTATTCAAGTACAATTATTTTGATTCTAAAGATGAACCTATGTTTAAAGGGAAGTCTGTTGTCATCACTGCTCTCTCTAAGGATGGTGTCACTTCAGCGAGTATTGATGATTTCAAAATGGCATTTAATATTGAGTCCATAATGATTAAGGGTGATGTGAGTTCGATACCCTCTTCTCTCTCTATTGGAGGTTCCATTGGCAATAGCGAGTTGAAACTACATATCAAAAATTTTACAGCTAATATCTATATGTACGATAGAAAAGTAGTTGCTATTGAGGAGCTTAATACTTTATGTGGTACCATTAATTGTTATAAATTGACAGAGTGGCAGCGGCAGAGAAGGATAGGACGTACTATGGTAAACAAAATCATTACATGGTATTCCCTTGGGATAGGGGTTGTCAAACAAGAAGTTTATGATTCGGATGGCAAATTACTGACTGTTACTAATCTTAGTAAAATAGTTTAGTAATAGTCAATGCCCCACTTATTTATTGTTTTTTTTCATCAATTTATTGAAACAATGGCGACAAATAGGCTCATAAGTGTCTTTTTCCCCAAGTACAACTAATTGGTCACTTGCAGATAATCTATGTGAATGATGAGCTGGATCGCCACATCTTACGCAAATTGCATGTACTTTTGTAACATGTTCAGCCACAGCCATAAGATATGGCATTGGACCGAATGGCTTACCAAGATAATCCATGTCGAGACCAGCTACAATGACCCTCACACCATTGGCTGCTAATTGTTGGCATACGTCTATGATGCCATCATCGAAAAATTGAGCTTCATCTATCCCCACCACATCCACATCAGTAGCTAAAAGAAGGATGCTTGATGAAGAGTCAACAGGGGTTGATAATATTGATTTAGAGTCGTGTGATACAACCTCATTTTCAGAATATCTGATATCTATTACTGGTTTGAAAATTTCAACTTTTAAATTGGCGAATTTTGCTCTCCTGAGTCTTCTTATGAGTTCCTCGGTTTTACCAGAGAACATAGATCCACAGATAACTTCAATCCAACCAGGTTTTTTTGCGTTTTCTAAAAACATTTGAGTAATTTTGTAGAGACTTAAGTATAGACAAAGTTAATAAAAACTACATATGGATGATAGAATTTCAGAGATAAAATCAATATTAGAGCTATTGACTGTTTTGGTTACAGAGGAGTTAACTGCCCAGAGAAATGAAATTGAGGCACTTAAATCGAAACAAAACGATGCACTATACAATTCTATGAAAAATGAAGAGGAGAGGGTGGAAAAAAAAGTTACTGAAAGAATTGCGCAGATAGTTGCTCAGATGGGGGAGAAAATAGTAGAGGAAAGAGCACAAAAAAGTGAGAAGATAAGTGAGAAGATAAGTGATAAGATAAATGATAAGATAAATGAGGAGATAAATGAGGAGATAAATGAGGAGATAAATGAGAATGTGGTTATGGATAAAAGAAAAAGTGAAGAAGTGAGAAATGAAGAAATAGATGAAGCGAGAGAATATGATAAAAGTGTCATATATGATGATCCAGTAGGTGAGAAAGTATTAGATTTGAGAGATGCTTTTTCAATAAATGATAAAATTTATTTTATAAGAGAGTTGTTCGACGATGAGGATAAACTATTTGAATTGGCTGTCAATCATATCAATACACTCGATTCATTTGCTAATGCAATAGATTATCTGCACTCCTCGTTTGGGGATTGGGATGAAAACTCTTCTGCTGTTCATGGCTTTTATATGGCAATGAGGAGGAAGTTTAGAAAATAATATGGCAAAATTGTATATAGTACCTACCCCTATTGGGAACCTTGAGGACATCACTTTAAGGGCGATACGTGTATTAAAAGAGGTCGATCTTATTTTAGCTGAAGATACCAGGACGAGTTCTTTCTTGCTGAAAAAATATGAAATATCTACCCATATGGAGTCGCATCATAAATTCAATGAGCATAAGAGCTCTGCTGCCATTTGCGAAAAGATATTATCTGGGAAAAATGTTGCTCTGATCTCTGATGCTGGCACCCCTGGTATTTCTGATCCTGGATTTCTATTGTCTCGTTGCTGTGCTGAACATGAAATAGAAGTTGAAACCCTGCCAGGTGCTACCGCATTTGTCCCTGCTTTGGTGGACTCTGCTCTACCCTGCGACAGATTTGTTTTTGAAGGATTTCTCCCCATTAAAAAGGGGAGGCAAACTAAATTTGCAGAACTTGCATCTGAGGGGAGGACGATGATCTTTTATGAATCACCATTTCGCCTTGTGAAAACTCTTACCCAGATGATTGGTACCTTTGGGGAGGATAGGAGGGTTTCCGTATCGAGGGAGATTAGCAAACTCCACGAGGAGACTCGCAGGGGCACATTGAGGGAGGTGCGTGATTGGTTTGAAATAAATGAGCCTAAAGGTGAAATAGTAATAATTTTAGAGGGGGGAGACTATGCAGGGAAAGAGAAAAAAAGAGATATCTGAATATTTTTCGAAAGGTATCATAATTTTAATTTTTACGCTGCTGCTGATTCAATTTGTATTTTTTGCAGTGGCAATTCTTCGAAGGAACGGAGTTCTATTTGAACCACAATTGGTTATAGTGAGGGATACAGTGTACGTTGAAATTCGGACAAAAGAGAGGCGAACGCAAAACCGTCCACAATATTTCCCCTCAATAAAATCTTCAACATCATCAACATCATCAACATCTTCAACATCGAGCAAACCCACAAAATCATTCTCCTCTCAACATAATTCATCTAATAGTAGTAGTTACAGCGAATATCAGACTCCTAAAGTGGATCTCAATAGTGCTGATAGTTCACAGCTTGTAACACTCTATGGGATAGGTCCGTATTATGCTAAAAAGATAATAGAATATCGAGAAAAACTTGGAAAATATGTTGATGCCGAACAGTTGATGGAGATCAATGGGATTGATTATGAGAGATATTCTAAATTTGCAGATAAGTTAATTGTTGATACTACTCATGTTCAAAGACTTGACCTATTTAGTACCCCTATTGATACATTGGTTAGTCATCCATATATTGGATATTATGCTGCAAAAGGGATAGAGAGGATGAGAAAACTGGTAAAAAAAAGTGAATTATCCGTTGAAGTTCTTGTCGAAAATGGAATTTTGACTTCAAAGCAAGGAGTACAAGTTGAAAGGTATGTTAAATGATTTTTTTTATTACTTTTGCACGATAATTTTTAATACATGGATACAATTGTTTGTAAGGAGATTGTGAAGAAGTTTGGGAATTTTACTGCTTTAAACTCGGTCTCAATAAATGTTCCAAAAGGAACTGTCTTTGGTCTGCTTGGCCCTAATGGGGCAGGAAAGACAACTCTAATTAGAATAATGAACCAAATAACGATTCCTGACTCTGGAGAGGTACTTTTCAATGGAAAGAAAATAGTTCCATCAGATATCTCTTTTATTGGATATTTGCCAGAAGAGAGGGGGCTCTATAAAAAAATGAAGGTGGGAGAACAGGCCATCTATTTAGCCCGTTTAAAAGGTATGAGCAGAGCTCAAGCGGTAGTGGAGCTGAAAAAATGGTTTTTGAAATTTGGGATAGAAATGTGGTGGAATAAAAAAGTTGAAGAGTTGTCGAAAGGGATGGCTCAAAAGGTCCAATTTATCACCACTGTATTGCATAACCCTTCACTTTTAATCCTTGATGAACCTTTTTCTGGCTTTGATCCCATCAATGTTCAGCTTATAAGGAATGAGATAATCAAGATGAAAGAGAGTGGAACCACTATTATTCTTTCTACTCACAATATGGAGTCTGTTGAGGAGATGTGTGATAGTATTGCACTTATTAATAAGTCTAAACTGGTAGTTACAGGTGAAGTTGAAAAAATCAGAAAAGAACATGGAGATAATCAGATAGAGCTTATCTACGCTTCAGATGCCCCTTCTGACTTTTCACATTCGAACATTATGAATCTGATTTCGGATGACGAGTATAAAGGAAATAGAAGAGCGGTCATCAATGTTGAGCAAGGTTGTTCTTCTAAGGCTGTTCTTCAAGATATTTTAAATTGTACAGATAATATACTCTCATACAGGGAGCTCATTCCAAGTATGAATGATATTTTTATTAAATTAGTTCAAGGAGGAAAATAAGATGGATTTTAAAAAAATAAATATTGTAGTCGGTCGTGAATTTTCGATCAGAGTTAAGAAAAAATCTTTTATTATTACCACCATCTTAGGCCCTATCTTTTTTGCAGCATTGGTTATCGTCCCCTCTCTGATAATGATGAACAAAGGTGAAGAAGATATTAAAAAAGTGATGATAGTAGATGAATCAGGTGTCGTTTCAAGAGATTTGAGTAACACAAAATCTATTGCATATCAAGCCAACAATGGTGCAGATATAGATTCTCTAAAGAAACATTTCTCCTCATTGGGTGTTGATGCTGTGGTTCTCATCTCTAAGATGGATGATAAAAACAATGTAAAAGTTTCTGCTTTCTCTGACAAACAACTGACTATGGGAATCAAGTCAGATATAGAGTCTAAAGCTGAAAAGGCTATAGAAGCCTATAAACTTTCCACTTATGATATAGAGAATCTTGATTTGATAATGAATGATGTCAATACGTCAATTAATCTTGACACATATACTATTGACAAAGAGGGTGTGGAGAAGAAGAGTATGGTTGAGTTAAGCATGGGGATCTCTTATGTCCTGAGTTTCTTTATCTATATTTTTGTCATAATGTTTGGGAATATGGTGATGAGGAGCGTAATTGATGAAAAGTCAAGTAGAATAGTTGAAGTAATTGTCTCTTCAATCAAACCTTTTGATTTGATGATCGGTAAGATAGCTGGTGTGGCATGTGTAGCAATCACGCAGTTCCTCATTTGGATTGTGTTGACTGTTGCGTTTATACTCGGTTTCCAATTGATAGCAGGTGGAGATTTTCTCAGTAGTGGAGCAGTTCCCCCTGAGATAATTGCAGGACAAATGGGAGCCATATCTAATTCCCCTATAAATGGAATTTTTGCGGCGATTGCAAATATTAATTTCCCTTATATTTTAGGTTGTTTCTTGATTTATTTTGTCCTTGGATACCTTTTGTATTCTGCTATGTTTGCAGCTGTGGGATCTGCTGTTGACAATGAAGCTGATACACAACAACTTATTATGCCTATTACGATGCCGATGATTTTAGGCTTATTTATAATGATTCATACTTTCCAGCATCCAGACAGTTCACTCTCGTTCTGGGCCTCTATGATTCCATTTACTTCACCAATGGTGATGTTGGCACGTATCCCATTTGAAGGTGGCGTTCCCCTCTGGGAGTTGTTATTGTCTATTGGCTTGCTACTTGCCACTTTCCTTGTAATAGTATTTCTCTCTGGCAAAATATACAGGGTTGGAATATTGATGTACGGTAAGAAGGTGACTTGGAAAGACTTAATGAAGTGGATTAAATATTAATGTAGATTATGAAAAAATTTTACCCTCTTTTTTTAGCATTTATTTTCCTTATATTATTATCCTCTTGTTCTCATGGGTATCAATATAGTTGGCAAAGGGTGCAAATGTCTTCTCAATATGATAGTGACCTTCAGGGAAAGGAAGTTTTAGCCATTATAAATAAGTATTATCCTTCAATCGAACCGCTTATGGAGATAATTGGATATGCCTCTGAAGAGCTCTCAAGCAAGAAACCACAAAGTGGACTCTCAAATCTTGCAACAGATGTTATCTATTCAGCTGCTCTACCATATATTGGTAAAAATGACAGAATGATTTCTCTGACCAATTTCGGCGGAATCAGAAGCAATCTTCCAAAGGGAGATATAAGGATATACGATGTCTTTTCTACTTTTCCATTTGACAATAAAGTGGTGATCGTAGATATCAAAGGGAAAGATATTAGAAAATTGATAGAGAGATTTATAGGATGGCATTTTGAGGCACTGGGGGGGATTGAATTAGTAGTCAAGGATAAAAAGATAGAATCGTGTATGATAGGGGGCGAACCGTTGGATGATGACTTTATCTATAAACTTGCCACAATAGATTTTTTAATTACTGGTGGAGATTCTCTGTCCATTGGTAAACATGCTCTTAAAATCTTGGATACAGAGATTGTTTTAAGGGATGCTGTGGTTGATTACATTAAAGCAAAGAGCAAGAATAAGTATATTTTTAATAATACGACAGATAATCGTATTACAATTTTATAAAGGGGTTAGGTTATGAAAAGAATGGAAAATATGAAAGTGATTGCTTTATTATTTAGTTTGTTAATCACTGTTTCGGCAAGTGGCCAGAAACTGGTAATACTCCACACCAATGATACACATTCACAGATAGAGACTGTCCGTTCAGGAGATTTCTCAGGAAATGGGGGAGTTCTTAGAAGAGCTGTATATATTGAAAATGTAAAAAAAGAGAACGACAATGTCCTTTTATTAGATGCAGGAGATTTTAACCAAGGTACGCCATATTATACTGTTAACCACGGCGATATGGAGATTGATCTAATGAATGCCATGGGGTACGAAGTCGTTTGCCTAGGCAACCATGAGTTTGACAATGGACAAGAAGATTTGGCGAGGAGACTTTCTAAAGCTCGTTTTCAGACTGTTTGTGCTAATTATGATTTTTCTAATACACCTTTGGCTCCCTATGTAAAGCCATATACTATAGTTAATAAATGTGGAAAGAAAATAGGCATATTTGGACTTTTGGCAAACTTAAAAACATACGTTTCAAAAAGTTCTCAAAATGGATTGGTATATAGAGACGCTATTGAGGTAGCTAATGAAGTGGCCCGTAAGCTAAAAATAGAGGAGAAGTGTGATATTGTCATAGCATTGACTCATATCGGATATAGCAGAAGTGGAAAGGGCGTTTCAGATATAAGGTTGGCTGAGGAGTCGGAAAATATAGATATGATTATAGGGGGACACTCTCATACCAACCTCAAAGAGGCTAAGATATATAAAAATAAAAATGGAAAGGAAATTCCTGTTATGCAAGCTGCAGAAAAAGGGATATATGTGGGGAGGTTGGATATTACTTTTTAATCGCCTCTTTTCCCTTATTAACGGCAGTGTTAGTTTTGCTGTATAGGTAGCGTTTTATCTTTTGAGTAGCGGTCTTTTCAAATTCCTCTTCGTGCTCTGTAACATCGCTGATTTTTGAAAATTTGCTTACTTTTTCGTTGACATAATCCATTATCTCTTTTTTGAGATTTTCAATTTTTTCTTGAGCTGTTTTTGTTAACTCATCTTTTGTAGCGAGAAATGCCGCAAGCTTTTCAGAGTTAAAATGTACTAAAGCTTTCAATTTTCCCCTCTCTTCGGTTACTATTGACTCACTCACCAAATCGTGGCTGTTGATGACACTCTCTATCTCTTCAGGGTAGATGTTTTCTCCACTCGGCCCTATGATGGTGTTGTTTGTCCTTCCTTTGATGTAGAGCCATCCATCCTTATCGAAGATTCCGAGGTCTTTTGTTTTGAACCACCCATCAGGGGTAAATGCCTCCTCTGTAGCCTCAATATTTTTGTAATAACCCATCATCACGTTATCTCCTTTGGCAACTATTTCCCCTATTCCAGTGCTTGGATCTATGTCTATCAATTTTAACTGAACTCCATACACTGCGGGGCCAGTAGATCCCATTCTTACCATTGATGGTATTGCCCCTGCGAGTAGAGGAGAGGTTTCGGTGAGACCATAGCCAATTGCATATGGAAATTTGGACTCGTATAGGAAACGCTCGACATCCCTATTTAACTTTGCACCTCCTATTCCAAAGAACCTAATAGCTCCACCAAATTTTTGCATCAATTTTTTTCCTGCAACTTTGTGTAAAATTTTTCTTGTGGGACCAATTTTATACAGTGTTCTTGTTATAAAGCTTTTATTAAGTTGTGGCAATATGGAACTCTTATATACTTTTTCAATTATGAGGGGGACTGATAGGATGGATGTCGGGTGAACTTCTGCAAATGCTTTCATCAGTATTGTTGGTGTTGGGGCCTTAGTTAAGTAATAAACAGAAGCTCCAGCTTGCATAGGAAGGATCAGGGAGAGGCTGTTTTCCAAAGTATGAGATAGAGGAAGGAGTGAAAGCCATACATCCCATTCGTAGCTCGGCCTAAGATTTTGGGCAGCATATAAATTGGCACAAAAATTTTTATGTGTAAGCATCACCCCTTTAGAACTTCCAGTAGTGCCAGAGGTGTATATTATTGAGGCCAAATCTTCACTTTTTATTTGATCTGGTGAAAGTGTTGGTTCTGGTTCTTCGACCATTTCACCTTTTATAATCGAAAAATCATCGAGCTTGATGATAAGAGACAATCTGTCTATTGCCTTTTCTTTAATTTTTGGATATAACTTTTCAGATACAAAGAGTGCTTTACTCTCGGAGTGTTTCAATATATGTTTGATGTCGCTTTCTGAAAAATCAGGCAACATCGGAATTGCTATCTTTCCAAATGCGGAGATGCTAAAAAAAGCGACTGCCCAATTGGGCATATTTTGAGATATTAAGCCAACTTTATCCCCTTTTTTTATTCCGTATTTTGATAGTATATCGGAAATTTCTCTTGTTTTGATAGCAAATTCGTTATACGTATATCCTGGGCCGTTAATAAAATACAAAGCTTTATTGTTGGGATATTTTGATGTCGAGTATTCAAATAATGCTCTGAGAGATTTGTGATATATATTTTCCATATCGTTAATTGTTCTCAAACTTTATACCAAGTCGTTGCCAGTTGCAAAATTGTCAGGATGTAAGCCAACTACCCCCTTATCTTTGTACCATTGTCTGATTCTTTTTAAATCGCTTTGAGCATCATCTGTGATCTCAAACTTTACCCCCCTTCCTACTGTTTTAGTTTTCCAGTCAAAATATCCAAGATACACTGGAACTCCTGCCCCTTTTGCAATGGCATGAAAACCAGCCTTCCATTTGGTAACTGGCTTTCTTGTCCCCTCAGGTGCTATTGCAAGGTGGAGTTGTTCATGTTTTTCAAAAGCGGTGATAATCTGCCTGACAAGGCTGGCTCCAGCGTGCACTGTGCGTTCTACTGGTATAGCTCCGCATCTTCTTAAAATTGGCCCCAGCGGCCATTTGAAGAACCCTTTTTTTATCATGACGTATGCTTTTCCCCCTACGGAAGAGTAGTACAAATAGGATATCACAAAGTCCCATACAGAAGTGTGTGGAACTCCAAGAATGATACATTTGGGCTCTGGAACAGGTGGTTCCATCGCCTTCCACCCCAATGATTTGAGTATGAAATGTGCTAATTTGGCATTCATGCGTTTTCTATAATTAAATCGGAGCGAAGATTGTCTCTAATAAAGTTTTGTCTTTGGAAAGTATTTTTACCCATGTAAAACTCAAGGATATTTGGAATATTATCATCTTGAGCAATTTTTACTTGGTCAAGTCTCATATTCTCTCCAATAAATACTCTGAATTCATCATGTGAAATTTCCCCTAACCCTTTAAACCTTGTTATCTCATGACCTTTGCCCAACTCCTTGATTGCCGACTCTTTCTCCTCTTCATTGTAGCAATACAATGTCGTTTTTTTGTTTCTAACTCTAAAAAGGGGAGTTTGCAAAATAAATAAATGGTTGTTCCTAATGAGTTCTGGGTAGTATTTTAAAAAGAATGTAAGGAGTAGTAATCTAATGTGCATCCCATCAACATCGGCATCTGTCGCAATTATTACCTTATTGTATCTGAGATTGTCAAAGTCTTCATCAATGTTTAAAGCTGCTTTCAGAAGGATAAACTCTTCGTTGCTATATACCTCTTTATTACCTTTCTGATAACAATTTAGAGGTTTACCTTTAAGACTGAATACTGCCTGGGTGTTGACATTTCTGATTTTTGTGATTGAACCACTTGCTGAATCACCCTCTGTGATAAATAGTGAGGAGTCGTTGGAGAGTGGGTTTTTAGAGTCTATATAGTGGACTCTGCAGTCTCTCAATTTTTTATTGCACAGACTTGCTTTTTTTATTTTTTCTTTTGTCCCTTTTTGAATGTTGGAAATTGCTTTCCTCTCCCTCTCAGACTCTTGAATTTTCTTCTGAATTATCTCTGAGGTAGATAGATTTTTATGGAGATAATTGTCGAGTTCTTCCCCAATAAAGTCCATAATGTAACTTCTAAGGGAGACTCCATTTGAAATATCCTTTGAATTTAATTTTGTTTTTGTCTGATTACCAAATTCAGGAGATACAACTCTTATACTTATAGCACCTACAATAGATTGTCTGATATCGGATGGTTCATAGTCTTTTTTATAAAATTCCTTTATAACTTTTACAATGGCTTCTCTATATGCAGAGAGGTGTGTCCCCCCTTGGGTTGTATTCTGGCCGTTAACAAATGATGCAATATTTTCCCCATTGTTAGTTCCATGTGTGAGAACTATCTCTATGTCCTTTCCAGTCAAGTGGATGGGTGGATAAAGTGATTCTTCGCCCATGTTTTCATTGACTAAATCGAGGAGACCATTTTCAGATTTATACTCAGAGCCATTAATTCTTAGTGTGAGTCCAGTATTAAGATATGAGTATTTTTTGACCATGTCAACAATAAACTCCATGTTGTATTGGTAACCAGCAAAAACCTCATCATCTGCTATATATTTGGTAAAAGTGCCATTAGGCTCTTTAGTAGCCCCTTTCTCATTTGATAGTATTTCACCCTTAGAGAATGAGGCATTTGAATACTCCCCGTCTCGATATGATTCGATGAAAAAATATGAAGAAGTAGCGTTTACTGCTTTAAGACCAACACCATTGAGCCCTACACTTTTTTGAAATACTTTGCTGTCAAATTTTGCCCCTGTCATCATCTTACTTGCAGCGTCAATCACCTTCTCAAGTGGGATACCTCTCCCGTAGTCTCGGATAGTTACTGTGTGGTCCTCTATTTTAATATCTATTACCTTCCCATATCCAGCTGCATATTCATCAATAGAGTTGTCTATGACCTCTTTGATTAAAACATATATGCCATCATCAGGAGAACTGCCATCTCCTGTATTGCCAATGTACATCCCAGACCTTTGTCTGATATGATCGTTCCATTTTAAGGTTTCGAATGCACTCTCGTCGTATTTTACAGTTATTTTATCCATAATCTGCAAAAGTAGTAAGATTACTCATAAAATGTGACTTTTTTACAAAAATGAGGAGAAATATTTTTTTTAGCTATATTTGTAACTTATTTATTTAATAATTAGAGATTAGACTTATGAATAAAAGGACCCTATTTATTTCTCTTATAGCGATTTTGTCAATAACATCTTGCGAGAAAAGGACGAACACTAACCCTTTAGACGAGTCTGAAATAGAATTTTCTCTTTCAACAGAAAAAACTGATTTAAAAACTAAAGCAGAAGTCCCGACTCTCGATGTTAGTACATTTAAGGTTGAGTTAATCAATTCAAAAAATGTAATTTTCAAAAGATGGAATAATTATTCTGAAATAAGTGGAAAGAAAGTGGCCATGAATGCAGGTGAGTATTCAATAAGAGCTACTTATGGAGATTCTACCAAAGCAGGTTTTTCTTCTTTTTTCTTCAAAGGTGAGAAAAAGTTTACTGTTGATCCTCAGACTACTAAAGAGGTTTCTGTAGTGTGCAAGCAGGGCAACGCTAAAGTAGCTATTAGCTATGGTGCCAACATAAAGAGTGATTATACAGACTATTGGGTGAGTGTAAAGAATAAATCATACTCTGATTCACTCAAATTTCTATCGAATACCACCGAGTCAGGTTATGTCCAAAAAGGAGATGTTGTAGTGGTGGTCTATGCCAAATCAAAGTTAGATAACAAAGAGCATCTTTTCACTTCAGCTCCAATAGCTGTTGATGCTGCAGATTTTATGACCTTCAATGTCGATACAAAAGAGGCCCCAACAGTGACTGTGACACTAACTATCACGATAAATACGTCAACGGATGATAAAAATGTAACAATAGATTTACCATCTTACATGCTTCCAAAGGATCCGCCATCATTTGTCCTTCAAGGGTTTGATCAGACAACAGGCATTTTGACAGAAGTGGAGGGGGTTGATCCATCATCAGCTTCTTTGTCGATTGCCTCTCCTGCTGGGATAAAAGGGTGTATCATGAAAGTTACCTCTCCTTATCTAACTGATCAGGGATGGGCTGCTGAATATGATTTATTAAATGTAAGTAGTGCTGATGCTTCCTTATTGACTAATTCTGGATTTGCCTGGACACAAGAGTTGAAAAATGCTAAGATGGCAAGCCTCAATTTTAAAAACATTATAAAGAATTTTAAATATACAACCCCAGAAAAGGCATCCAATACATTTGAAATTATTGTTACCGATATTTATGACCAAGTGAAAAAGGATACAGTTTATATAAATGTAGAAAAGGGACAAATTGCAATTTCTGATGTTGTTTCATCTTCTGTGTGGGCTAAATCGGCCGATGTTACACTATCCGTTGTTAAGGGAAATCCATCTTTATTGAAGCCAGAAGTATCTGTAGATGGGTTATCTTGGAGTGTCCCTCAATATACGAGTTCGGTATCGGGCAAAAACGCACTATTTAATATCACTGGTCTCTCATCAAATACTACATATTATGTGAGGGGCACATACAATTATGGAATTTCCTCTAATATGCAGTTTAAAACTGAGAATCAGATGCAGGTTGGGAACGGCGGATTTGAGGATTGGACCTCAGGGACAAGAACAGCAAAAGGGGGACTCAGCAAGTACAATCAACCTTTCTATCAACCATGGACAGCTGATCAATGGTGGGACTCCAACAATATAGCTACTATGCCTACCTCTATCACTGTGGCGTACCCTAACTATAAATGTTTCCCTACCACAAGCTACACTTCATCTTCAAGAAGCGGCTCGAAAGCGGCACAGGTGATGAGTATTGCTGTTAATAATGCTAATTCTGAGATAGTTGGTTCTGGTAGTACAGTTGGTAAATTATTTATTGGGACAACGGCTGATGATGGTTCTGTCTCAGGTACGGGGCATTCATTTACTTCCCGTCCTACAAAAATGGAGTTTTATTACAAATATGCCCCTAATGAAGGTGAGAGTTTTTCTGCAACGGTGAAGGTATTGAATGGTAGTACTGTTATAGCTACTGGATCCCTCACTAATGGAGCGACAGTGTCATCTTATACCAAAGGGGAGGTTAATCTCACATACTCAAACACCTCATTGACGGCTACATCTATTCAGATTGAGTTTTTATCTTGTTCTGGTAGTCCTAAATGTTCTAAAAAAACAGTTACCATCCCAGCTGGTGATTATAAAGTATATGCTGGTAGCATTTTGACAATTGATGACATTACTATGTTATATGAAAAATAATAAATTGATAATAAAGAATTACAACTATATGAAGAAGTTACTATTAACCTTTGCTCTATTAGGAGTTGTCCTCACCGCTTGCAATAAAGAGATTGTTACAAAAGAGAGTGGTGAGCTAACACTAAATATTCATTCGGATGGAGAATTCACTGCTACAAAATCAGAAGACGTAGTGAATGTCAAAGATTTTGCAGTCTCACTTAAAGACAATGCTGGTGTTGAGGTAGAGAGTTGGGACAAATTTTCAAGTATGCCCTCAGTATTAGTTCTTGACCCAGGCAATTATACAATATCTGCCAACTCGCCAGGTAATAAAGATGCCGCTTTTAGTCAACCACTCTATGCTGGTAATCAAGCCTTTAAAATAGAGTCGGGCTCAATGGTAGATTTGGATCTCGTATGTACACTGAAAAATATGAAAGTTACAATACTTTGTACCGAAAGATTTATCAGAGAGTTAAATGATGATTTCACAATTACTGTTTCTACCGATTATGGCTTTTTAGTTTATGATAAGGCTGCAGTAGTTGGAGAGCTTTCAGGCTATTTCAAAGTAGCTCCGATGACAGTATTTGTACAAGGAACAAGAAAACTCGGTGGCTCTGTCGTAAATCATCAATTCCAGATAGTAGAGGTGGCAGCAAAAGATCACCACGTATTGAAAATAGATGCAAAAGAGACAGGAGAAATCAATATAGGGGAATCGGGAATAACAGTTGATTACACCCTCAATAACAGACAGCACGATGTGATAATAGGTGGTTGGGACGAAGGTCCTGTTGATGGAGGTGGAGATGGTGGAGATGGTGGAGATAACCCAGTGACCCCACCTGCAGAGGATCCTATCACCGTCACCGCCCCTGGTATTGATGCACCTTTGACAATTACAGATGCACAATCTCAAACTGCAGTCATAGATGTTGCAATAGGTGCCGCTGCTGGTATTTCAGAACTAAAAGTAACAATAAACTCTGTGTATCTCGAAACAATGTTATCTAATATGTCTTTGCCCGCTTCATTCGATATGGCTAATCTGAGTGCAGCTGAGGCAGAATTTGTAAATGGGTTGGGTCTATTGGCCAATGGCCCTGTCGCAGGAAAAACATCATATTCATTTTCAATAGGTGGTTTCATGGCTTTGATTGAATCAAATATTCCTGTCGAGCAACAAACCCATCAATTTGTTATCGCTGTAAAAGATGCAAATGGCAATGTTCTCTCTAAGACAATCACAATTAAAAGGGTGGCCTAATTTCTATCATTATGAAGTTATCAATATATAAATATATCATTTTTTCTTTTTTAATTGCTGCTTTATTTTCATGCAATAAGGTAGAAAGACCACCGCTTGATTATGATGAGGGGTATCTTTCGTTGAGCTTTGGGCAGCAAGAGGGGGAAAATATTGTGGTAAAATCTGAAGAAGTTGTAGATCCTATTTTTGCAGTTTCTATAGCAGATTCTGCCTCAGGCGTTATCGTTAAGAAAACCAATGATCATCATGAATTTGAGACACAACCTCTCAAGTTGAAAGTAGGCAAATATATCATTACGGCATCAAATGGCGAAAGTGTTGAAGCTGGATTTGACAAACCTTTTTACTCTGGAAAAGACACTGTGACCATTGTAGCTGGCAAGCAGGTATCATCCTCAATTGTATGTACCCTTTCCAATGTCAAGGTCTCCCTTAAATTTTCCGAAGCAGTAAAGAAAGCATTTCCTAAAATTGTCGCTGTTATCACCAATAATAATGAGCTTGGAAACCTAATATACAGTGAAGAGCTTGGCACAATCAATAAATCTGGTTATTTCAAATGTTCAGGAACAATCAACTGGGAAGTGTCACTAACAAACAAAAATGGTGTCACATATAAGGTGTCAAACCTCATATCCCCTGTGAACCCAAGAGAGCACTATATACTTAACTTTAACGTTGATGAGAGTGGAAGTAGCAACACAGGAGGTTCACAAATCAATATCTCATACGATCCTTCAACTAATTACAAAGAGTATTCATGCACCATCTCTTTGTCAAAGAAACCTGCCCCTACAGTTGAGGGTGAAGGGTTCGATATTGCCTCGCCATTGACTGTGCCATATCAGAGTGCTTTATTTGGAGCTTTAAATATTAATTCGCAAGCAGGGATAAGAAAACTCTCTATCTCCCACAATTCACAAGTGTTACTTGGTTCGGGTATCCCATATTCGTTCAATATTGAGGAGATATCTGATTATTTAAAGATGACAATCAACAATGCTGGTATTTCTTGGTCAGATTTTAAGATTGGGAACAATAGAGTTGTTGTAGATTTCAAAACCTTGTTGTCCAAATTACCATTGGGAGAGTATCTTTTCAATATAGATATTATTGACAATCAGTCACAATATGTTAGAGTTCCATTTACAATCAAAGTTATCCCTGATGTTGAAGTAAGTACACTCTCCGTGGATCCATGGGCTAAGTTTGCCTATGTAACAGCTCAGTGGAATACCGTGACGCGCCCAGAAGGAATTGGGTTTGAGTACAAAAAGAGCTCAGATGCAGCATGGACCAAAACGAGTGGTTCATACACTGAAGATGGAGTGAAATATTCATTTAAAATCACCTCTCTCGAACCTAATACGCAGTATCAGTGCAGAGCAATAAGTGCTGCAGAGAACTCCAACATCATCTCTTTCACCACGGAGACAGTTGCCCAGCTTCCCAATATGAGCTTTGACAACTGGTTCAAGAGTGGCAAAAATTGGTACCCTGACGCTGATTTAACTGCTGCAAATTTTATATGGGATAGTGGAAATGCTGGTGCAAATACATTGTCGGAGATTAACCCGACTGCCCCTGAGGAGAATCTATTGGCTGTTTCGGGATCAGGGAAGAAGGCTGCAAAATTGGTATCTTCTTCAGTATTAGGGGTGTTGGCTGGTGGAAATGTTTATTCGGGTTACTTCGTTGAGAGGTCAGGTACAAATGCAAAAATTAGTTTTGGCCGTCCTTATACATCAAGGCCAACTGCACTGAAAGGATATTACAATTATGCCCCTGTAGCTATTGATAAAACAAAGGATCCATATACCAATTTGGCAGGACAAATGGATAAATGTCATATATTTGTAATGTTAACAGATTGGGATTCTCCATACGTAGTTGATACTGGCAAGAAGAACTTTATCAACCCAGAAACAGAACCAGGTATTATTGCTTACGGAGAACTTGTTGAAGAATCTAATACAAATGGATACAAAGAGTTTACCATCAATTTAGTATATAGAAATGATAAAAAACCAAAACATTGTGTTGTGGTTGCGACAGCAAGTAAATATGCTGATTTCTTTACAGGAGGTGTTGGTAGTAAACTTTATGTTGACGAATTTCAATTTTCTTTTGAATGATAAAACAATTTCATAGAATTTTAGTTTTTGTTATTTTTATCACCTCGATTTCAATAACATCATATGGTCAAAAATTTGATAGAGGGATAGATATAAAAAATGCTCCAGTTTTTATTCCTAAAGGGAGTCTCGAATTTGGAGGTACGATATCGTACAAAGACTACAAGTTCTTTGATTATAAGTTTTTAGTTCTTGAAGATTTAAATGCAAGTGGATTTTCATTGAAAGCAAGTCCATATATCTCTTTTTTCTTTGGTGACAACCTTGCTGCTGGGGCTAAATTTGTCTATAAAAGAAGCCTTATAAAACTGGATAATGCCTCATTAAATATCAATGAAGATCTTGGACTTGAGATAAAGGATTTTTACAATCTTGCCCATACATATTATGGGGCATTGACATTTAGAAATTATATTTCATTGGGAAATAGTATGAGATTTGGGTTTTTCAATGAGATAGCACTTACTGCTGGAGCTGGACAGAGCAAGCTAATTTCAGGTAAAGGGGAGGAGCTTGTAGGTACGTTTCAAAATATATTTGAATTAGGCATTGGTGTAGTCCCTGGTTTGATTGCTTTCGTTACAAATGATTTGGCTGTTGAGGTCTCAGTTGGTATCATGGGACTCAATTATAAGAAAGTTACTCAACTTACAAACCAAGTGATAGAGGGGAGTTATGAGACAAGCTCAGCAGATTTTAAAATAGATCTCTTTTCAATAAATATTGGGGTTTCATTTGTTATCCCATATGTTTTGGGAAATAAGTCGGATAATAAGAAGGTCAAATGAAAAAGTATCTAATAATCTTTTTATTTTTTGTGTCATTACTCAATTCGTGTATTAAAAACGATATTCCATATCCAATCGTTCATGGTGACATTACTGCATTTGAGGTCGCTGGTCAAAAGGGAGAGTCTGTTATTGACTCAAAATATAGGACAGTTTCAATCGAGGTCGAGGACACTGTGATTCTTAGCAATGTAAGATTGTTACGGATGGAAGTTTCGAACAATGCAAAGGTATCACCAGAGCTTTCGTCTCACATTGATCTTTCAAAAGATTTTCAATATACCCTTACAACGTATCAAGATTATGTTTGGACCATTAAAGCTACACAAAAAGTAGAAAGATACATAAAGGTAGAGAATCAAGTTGGAGAGACACTCTTTGATATTGACTCTAAAACAGCCCTAATAAAAGTATCTAATGCGCAATCATTGAAAAATATTGTTATCAAGGAGATCAAATTGGGCCCTATTAACAGTGTCATAAGTCCCGATCCTTCTACTGTTCATGACTTTACAAGAGTTGTCTCTTTTTCGGTGTTGTATAATGGTAAAATAGAGTTGTGGAAAGTTCAGATAGTTCAGACCACTCCATCTTTGGAGACAAACCATGCCGATGCGTGGGCCAAACATGCTACTATCTATGGAACGTATGTGGCATCGATGGGAAGTCCCACCTTTCTCTATAAAAAAGCAACTGACAGTGAGTGGGTAGAAGTTCCCTTTTCCAAAATTACTATCGACGGCTCGTCATTTTCAACCTCTTTGTCCCCTCTTACCCCAGGTGTTGAGTACAACTATAAGGCTACTGCAGGTGGCAATAGTGGAGAGGTGAAAAGTTTTACTACAGAGTTAGATGCTCAGTTACCAAATATGAGCTTTGACGATTGGTTTAAAAGTGGAAAAAACTGGTTCCCTGACAAAGATTTATCCTCATCCAATTATATCTGGGATAGTGGAAATATCGGTGCCAACACACTTACAGAGACGAATCCAACTTCACCTGAGGAAACAGTTGTCGCAGTTAGTGGCTCTGGCAAGAAAGCTGCAAAGTTGACCTCTGCCTCGGTACTTGGCATTCTTGCAGGTGGCAATGTTTATTCTGGTTTTTTTGTTGAGAGAAGTGGTACAAATGCAAAAATCAGTTTTGGCCGCCCATATACTTCTCGCCCAAAATACTTAAAAGGTCATTACAGTTATATTCCACAGCTAATCAACAAGACGAAGGAACCATATACAAGTTTGGCAGGTCAGTCAGATATATGTCGTATTTTTGTTATGCTGACAGACTGGGAAACACCCTATATTGTAGATACAAGTAAGAAAAATTTCATTGACCCAAACACAGATTCTGGTGTTATCGCCTATGGGGAACTTGTCAATGACAAAGATACAAAGGGGTACAAAGAGTTTTCAATTGAATTAGTTTATAGAGATAGTCGCAAACCAAAGCATTGTGTTGTCGTGGCGACAGCAAGCAAATATGCAGATTATTTCACAGGAGGGGAGGGGAGTACCCTCTACATAGATGAATTTGAATTCGTCTTCGATTAAAATCATTTTACATAATAAAAATCACGGGTGAAACAGCAGTCTCACCCGTGATTTATTTAGAACTAATTGTCTTTAAATAGAGTGTTATCTCATATTTAAAAGCTCAATAATCTTGATTGCGGCAACAGACACTTGTGTCCCAGGGCCAAAAATTGCAGCTGCACCAGCTTTGTAAAGAGCATCGTAGTCTTGTGCTGGGATAACACCACCCACAATTACTAAAATATCCTCTCTACCAAGCTTTTTAAGCTCATTTACAATTTGTGGAACAAGGGTTTTGTGACCTGCTGCAAGTGAAGATACACCTACTACGTGAACGTCATTTTCAACAGCCTGTTTAGCAGCTTCAGCAGGGGTTTGGAACAAAGGTCCCATATCCACGTCAAAACCGCAGTCTGCATAACCTGTTGCTACCACTTTAGCTCCACGGTCGTGACCATCTTGACCAAGTTTGGCAATCATGATACGAGGTTGACGACCCTCTTTCTTTGCGAAGTCTGCAACCATCTTTTTAGCTTTTTCGAAGTTATTGTCATTCTTAACTTCAGAAGAGTAAACACCTGTATTCATACGTATTACTGCTTTATATCTTCCAACAACTACTTCGCAAGCATCTGAAATTTCGCCAAGGGTGGCACGATTCTTAGCAGCTTCAACTGCCAATTCGAGGAGATTGCCTTTTTTAGTTTCAACGGCTTTTGTAATAGCTGCCAAACACTCTTTAACTTTATTATTGTCACGTTTAGCACGAAGTTCTTGAAGTCTCTTAACTTGAGATTCGCGTACTTTAGTGTTGTCAACATCAAGAATTTCAATAGGATCTTCCTTGTCAAGTCTGTATTCGTTAAGTCCGATGATCTTATCATTGTAAGAGTCGATACGAGCTTGTTTACGAGCAGCAGCCTCTTCGATACGAAGCTTAGGAATGCCTGTTTCAATAGCCTTAGCCATACCACCAAGCTCTTCAACTTCTTGAATATGTTTCCAAGCTTTTTCAGCGATATCCTTAGTTAAGCTTTCAATGTAGTAAGAGCCTGCCCATGGGTCAATAGAACGGCATACATTAGTCTCTTCTTGGATATAAATCTGTGTATTACGTGCAATACGTGCAGAGAAATCTGTTGGAAGGGCAATTGCTTCGTCAAGTGCATTGGTGTGAAGTGATTGAGTGTGACCAAGAGCTGCACCCATAGCTTCAATACAAGTTCTTGCTACGTTGTTAAATGGATCCTGTTCAGTCAATGACCAACCAGAGGTTTGACAGTGAGTTCTCAAAGAGAGAGACTTAGGATTCTTAGGGTTAAATTGCTTAACGAGTTTAGCCCACAACATACGTGCAGCACGCATCTTCGCAATCTCCATGAAGTGATTCATACCGATAGCCCAGAAGAATGAAAGACGAGGTGCGAAAGCATCCACATCAATACCAGCCTTAACACCAGTACGAAGATATTCCAAACCATCGGCAAGTGTGTAAGCCATCTCTATATCATTGGTTGCACCAGCTTCTTGCATGTGATAACCAGAAATAGAGATAGAGTTGAATTTAGGCATATATTTAGAGGTAAATTCGAAAATATCACCAATAATTTTCATGGAGAATTCAGGTGGGTAGATATAAGTATTACGAACCATGAACTCCTTTAGAATATCATTTTGAATGGTTCCAGCCATCTCTTCAAGTTTGGCACCTTGTTCAAGACCTGCAACGATGTAGAATGCAAGTATAGGGAGAACTGCACCATTCATTGTCATAGAGACAGACATTTTGTTTAGAGGTATCTGGTCGAACAATACTTTCATATCTTCAACACTGCATATAGAGACCCCTGCCTTTCCAACATCACCAACTACGCGAGGATGGTCAGCGTCGTATCCACGGTGTGTTGCAAGGTCAAATGCTACAGAAAGTCCTTTTTGACCAGCAGCAAGGTTTCTGCGGTAAAATGCATTGGACTCTTCAGCAGTTGAGAAACCTGCATATTGACGAATAGTCCATGGTCTTTGAACATACATTGTGCTATAAGGACCACGTAAAAATGGAGCAACACCAGCAGCATAGTTTAGGTGTTCCATCCCTTTGAGATCTTCCTGAGTATAAATGCCTTTTACTTCAATTTGCTCGGGAGTTAACCAATTATCTTGTTTAGGAGCCTGTGTACATGTAGCAGCAGCTCCACTATATTTTATGTCTTTAAAATTAGGACGCATATCTAATCTTTTTTTCAAGTGAATAATTAAATAGCTTTAATTCCGAGCTCTCTTTGATAACCTTTGAGGGTCTCAAGGACATTACTCTTAACGCTAATGAAGTTTTTAATACCTTTTTCTTCAAGCTCAGCTTGACAAGCAGGAGCACCTGCAACAACAACTATTGCTTTATCTCCAAGGAGTTTAGCAATTTCAGGGACAGCCTCAGCATATTCATCATCAGATGAGCAAGCAACAACTATTTGTGCTTTTGCCTCAAGAGCAGCCTTAACGCCATCTTCAATGGTGTCGAAGCGGTTGTTATCAATAACTTTTATCCCAGCCACAGCAAAGAAGTTAGATGAGAATTGAGCCCTCGCACGGCACATAGCCAAGTTGCCAAATGTCAACATAAATGCTTTAGGATCAATATTGCTTCTATCGGTAGCCAAACGAAGAGCTTCGAATGCCTCGGCACCACGATATGATTCGAGAGGTTCGGCGATCTTTGCGTGATTATCTGTAGGGAGAACCATTCCCATAAGGGTAGGAATATCTCTTGATACAATCTCTTTAGTGATGCAATCATCTGCTTTCTCAAGGAAATTGGGGAATTGATTTGTTCCAAGAAGGGTCTCTCTTCTGGTAGCGATATTAGAATCTTTCTTTTGAGAAACTGCCTTGATTTGAGATTGAACAAATCCTTCTTTAAATTTAGCAATGTAGCCACCACACTCTTCAACAGTGCGGAAAAGTGTCCAAGCAGACTCGGCAATAGAATTGGTGAGATTCTCAACATAGTAAGATCCTGCAGCAGGGTCAACTACTTTATTGAAATGAGCTTCCTCTTTCAAAACCAATTGGACATTGCGTGCTATACGATTTGAAAATTCAGTAGGTGTGTGGAATGCAAAGTCGTAAGGGAGTACTTCGAGAGAATTGACCCCTGCAATGGCGGCACTCATAGCCTCTGTTGTAGCGCGAAGCATATTTACATATGCATCATAGACAGTTTGGTTCCATTCGCTTGTTGTAGCGTGGATATCCATTTTTTTTGCACAATTTCTTTCTGTGCCATAGGTCTCAACAATATTGGCCCACAACATACGTGCAGCGCGGAATTTGGCAATTTCCATAAAGTAGTTGCTCCCCACTGCGAATGAAAATTTGATTCTCTTTGCAATAACGCCAATTTCAACGCCAAGCTCAGACAATTGAGAGATATATTCACTTCCTTGAGCAAGAGCAAAAGCAAGTTCTTGAGTCAAAGATGCGCCTGCATTGTTGAATGCAATGGCATCAACACAGATAAGTTTGATGTTTTTATAATCTTTGGCTATGTCAAAACACTCTTTAAGATGTTTGAATGATTCTTCATCACAGAAATATCCTTTTGAAGTGAGGGCACCAAGGGGATTAAAATCAAATGCTGTACGAACTTCGTCTTTATCTGCTCCAGATTTGTCTGCATATTTTATAAAACTCTTTAAAGTATTGAGATTTGTCAGACAGCAGCCACAAAAATAGACAGGGGTCTTATCAATAGCTATACCTTTTAATAGAGTTTCAATATCCTTTTCACCTAATCCTTTGCATCCGTCAATGTAAAAACCAACAGATGTAACTCCTTTGCTGATGGCGTCCAAAGCTATTTTATTGGCTTTAGCAGCATTGCCGTCGCAGCAGCAGATAGAGTGGTGAATATTCCAATTATTGTCTGATTTTGTACCTCTGACGAATGGAAAACAACCAGGGTTAACATTTAGAAAGTGAAGGTTAGATAGGTCTTCAGCACGATAGTATGGGCGTACTGAGAAGCCTTCGTGAGTCCTCCATACGAGTTTTTTCTCGTAATCAGCACCTTTAAGGTCCTTAACGATTACCTCTTCCCACGCCTCTTTTGAAACTGGTGGGAATTCAGTAAATAATTTTTCTGCCATATTTATGATTTTTAGATATATGTGTTTTATAAAAGCGCCGCAAAGATAGTCATTATTTGTCCAACTAACTATGAGATTAGCGATTTTGTTAGAATCTATAGGAGATTGTCGTCAACAAAATTAGGGATAGTCACTTTTAAATTTGGAGTACGCTCCATCTCTCTCTTTATTGCGAAGATAGCACCTTCGTTGCGAGCCCAACTTCTACGGGCTATACCGTTGTTTACATCCCAATGAAGCATGCATTTTATTCTTCTGTCAGCCTCCTTGCTCCCGTCAATGACCATTCCGAATCCGCCATTGATTACTTCTCCCCAACCTACACCACCGCCATTGTGAATGGATACCCATGTAGCCCCACGGAATGAGTCTCCAATGACATTTTGTACTGCCATATCTGCCGTAAATGATGAGCCGTCATATATGTTTGAGGTTTCTCTATATGGTGAGTCGGTGCCAGAAACATCATGGTGATCCCTGCCAAGAACTATAGGGGCTGTGATTTCTCCTTTACGAATGGCTTCATTCATTGCAAGGGCAATCTTTGTCCTTCCCTCTGCATCAGCATAAAGGATACGGGCTTGGGAGCCAACAACAAGTTTATTCTTTCCTGCCTCTTTGATCCAATGAATATTGTCAGCCAATTGAGATGATATCTCCTTAGGTGCCACTTTTAAAATCTCTTCGAGGACTTGTGCCGCAATTTGATCGGTTTTTGCAAGATCTTTGGGGTCTGAAGAGGTGCATACCCATCTGTATGGACCAAATCCGTAATCGAAGAAGAGAGGTCCCATAATATCTTGTACATAAGATGGATATCTAAATCTGGTACCATCTTTCATGATATCTGCACCAGCCCTTGATGCCTCAAGTAAAAATGCGTTGCCATAATCGAAGAAATACATCCCTTTGGCAGTGAGCTTATTGATTGCATCAACTTGTCTGCGAAGCGAAGTTTGAACCATCTCCTTAAATTTGTCAGGTTCTTCTGCCATCATTCTGTTGGATTCATCAAAACTTTGTCCTACAGGGTAGTAGCCACCAGCCCAAGGATTGTGAAGAGATGTTTGATCAGAACCCAAATCTATTTTTACCTCCCTCTCTGCAAGCCTTTCCCACAGATCGACAATATTACCTTGGTATGCAAGAGATACACTTTCATTGTTGCCTTTTGCTACTAATGCACGATCGATGAGGAGGTCAACATCTTCAAATACTTCATCTACCCAACCCTGTGAATATCTGGTGTGCACCGCCTTAGGATTGATCTCTGCAATAATACCAACTACCCCAGCAATGACGGCTGCCTTAGGTTGTGCTCCAGACATACCTCCGAGGCCAGAACTAACAAATATTTTACCACTCTTCTCATCTCCAGGGGCAGAGTGCATCCTTGCGGCATTTAGGACAGTAATAGTAGTGCCGTGGACAATGCCTTGTGGCCCTATATACATAAATGACCCAGCAGTCATCTGCCCATATTGTGAAACTCCGAGGGCATTAAATTTCTCCCAATGGTCTTTGCTTGAATAATTGGGAATCACCATTCCATTGGTAACCACCACCCTTGGGGCATCCTTGTGAGAGGGGAAAAGTCCCATTGGGTGGCCAGAATATAGCACCAATGTCTGTTCCTCTGTCATTTGGGAAAGATACTGCATAGTGAGTCGGTATTGTGCCCAATTTTGAAAAATAGCTCCGTTGCCACCATAGATGATGAGTTCGTCGGGATGTTGGGCTACAGCATGGTCCAAATTGTTGGAGATCATGAGCATTATAGCTGCCGCTTGTTTGCATTTAGCAGGAAATTCATCAATTGATCTTGCCGTTATTTTGTAATCAGGGCGAAGTCTGTACATATAAATACGACCATGTTCCTCCAATTCTTTTTTGAATTCTGGGATTAGGGTAGCGTGATGCTTAGGTGGAAAATACCTCAAAGCGTTTTTCAAAGCGAGTTTTTTCTCTTCTGGAGAGAGAATATCCTTTCTTTTAGGGGCGTGATTAATACTTTTATCGTATTCTTTTAAAGATGGAAGGGTGTCAGGTATCCCTTCAATTATTGATTTTTGAAAGTCGGTCATTTTTAATGAATTTAATCTTACAAATTTAGCGTAATTCTTTAAAATAAAAAACCTGCCAATTTATTTGTTGGCAGGTCTATATATTGAGAAACTCAATTATTCATCCATAATTTGGAGATGTTGTACATAGATAGCTTTTTTAAGCTGATCTCTTTTTCTGATGGAAGGTTTTTCAAATGTCTTTCTATCACGTAGTTCGCGAACTATGCCAGTTTTTTCGAATTTACGTTTGAATTTTTTAAGAGCTTTTTCAATGTTTTCACCCTCTTTTACTGGTACAATAATCATATTTTTATCACCTCCTTTTATTCTTGAGGCGCAAAGGTAAATATTTTTTGTAAATTTGCAATAGTAAGATATTAGTTTTGATTAATCAATTTCTCACATATTTAAGAGTTCAGAAAAGATATTCCGAACGCACATATCAACTTTATAAAGAGGCAATATGCGATTTTTATCTCTATTTCTTGCCTCACTCGAAAGAAGAGGATTTGTATAATTACAATCAAGAAGAATTAGTCGATTTGCTTATCCCTTCAAATATAAGAGGATTTATTGCCCAAGCTCTCGATAAAGGGATCTCCCCAAGGACGATTAACCTAAAACTATCTGCCATAAGTAGTTTTTCAAATTTTTTAGTGAAACAATCTATACTTGCATCCAATCCAGTAAAAAAGATATATAGACCTAAAGAATCTCACAGACTCCCTTCGTTCTATTCGCAGAGTTCCATAATGGAGTATTTTCATGCGGAGGATAACATTGATATGGAGAGCCAACCTTATCATTTCCACCGCAATAAAATGATTATCACTATACTTTACTCAACAGGGATGAGGCGGGGAGAGTTGATAAATTTAAAAATTTCAGATTTCGACAAGTCAAGAAATATTTTTAGAATTGTAGGAAAAGGTGATAAATTAAGAGAAATACCTGTTCCCATTTCTGTTTGTGAAGATATTTTATTATATTTGAAAAGAAATAAGGAAGAGTTTAAGGACAATTATGAAGGATACTTTTTCTTAATGGACAATGGTAAAAAAATGTATCCACGCTTTGTTAATAATGTAGTGAGAGAGGAGCTTAGTTCTTTTGATGGTTTTTCAGGTAAGAAGTCACCGCACGTGTTGAGACACACACTTGCCACACACCTTTTAAATAATGGGGCTGACCTTAGTAGTATTAAGGAGATATTAGGACACTCATCGCTCGCTGCGACACAAGTTTATACCCATAACTCTTTCGAACAACTAAAAAAAGTATATTTAACCGCTCATCCAAGAGCTAAAACAGGAGGTAAAAATGGAAATAAGAGTTCAATCGATTAAGTTTAATGCTGATCAAAAGCTTTTAGATTTTATTGACAAGAAAATTGGCAAATTGACCAAATTCTTCGATAACATTATCAAAGCTGAAGTTGTGCTTTCTGTAGAACCTGATAGCAAAAACAACAACAAAAATGTAAAAGTTATCTTAGCTATACCAGGAGATGATTTAGTAGTGGAAAAAAGCTCTTCTACTTTTGAGGATTGTGTAAATGATTGTGCGGATGTCTTAAAGGATCAGTTGGTAAAAGTCAAAGAAAAAAGATTCGGGAAGTAACCCGAATCTTTTTTATATCATTAATGAAGCTATATCTTGATCGGTTATCCCATCTCCGAAATATTGTTGCATGTCGTAGCTTTTTAGAACGCCTATAATGGAATTAATTTCATGCTTTACCCCGATGATAGCGTTTTCTATCTCTTCGGAGGGTTTGAAATTAAAATAGTCGCCGTAGAACTTACATCCCGTTATTAACCCCTGTTTGACATTGAGATTAACCTCAATCAATCCAGCTTTGAATTTATGTTTGTTGGTAAAGTCATAGTTTGCTACTTGTGAATAGTTCCATTCATAAGTGGAGTATTTCTCTTTTTTTAGTTTTTCTATCTCTTCGAGGTCTTGTGAGGAGTATGTTCTTAAAATATAATCAGAGGAGGTGCTTAAGATGTATCCTTTTAGAAATTCCATAAAACTTTCAGGTGTCATATTCTCTTTGACACTCTCAGGAAGGTGGTCGGAAACATTGGTTATCCTTGAGAGATAAGAAGTTACACCTTTGCTCTTTAGCTTTTCAGGGTGGGCTTTCAACGCTTCTACTATATTGTCTTTTGTTGATGAAAAGAGAAGCGTGCCGTGTTGTAGGACCCTTCCCTTATGGGTGACTATTGCATTACCTGAAAATTTCTTACCATCAATAAGTAAATCGTTTCTTCCACTGAGCTCGGCATTGATACCTATAATCTTTAAGGCATTTATGATAGGGGTGGTAAATCTTTTAAACATATCGTAAGATGACTCTTCAGGTTTGGAGTCAATAAATGTAAAATTGATATTGCCCAAATCATGGTAAACAGCTCCTCCACCGCTCAATCTCCTAACTACAGGGATATTATGCTCCCTTATATAGTCATTATTAATCTCTGCGAGAGCGTTTTGATGTTTTCCTATTATAACACTTGGAGAGTTTCTCCAAAGTCTAAATATCGGCTCAGTATAGTGCTTCAATAGGTACTCTTCAGCCGCAAGATTAAAATATGGGTCAATTGTATTATCTATGAAACAGAACATCTCTTTCTATGAAAATAATTAAACATTTCGCGGATAGCCATTATCCACAACTGATAAATGAGTACTGCAATAACTATACCCAAGGCGGCTCCGCATATTACATCGAGGGGATAATGTGCTGCAAGATAGACTCTACTGTAACTTACAATAGCAGCCCACAAAATAATACCTATAGTATAAGGAGTTCTTTTGACAATAAGAGATGACAAAATGGCAAGACCAAAAGTATTGGCGGCATGACTTGAGACAAATCCGTATAGACTTCCAGGTTGGTTTATCAGTCTTACCACTCCATAAAGGTCCAATTCGTGGGATGGACGAAATCTTTCAACACTATTTTTTATTATCACAGATACTTGGTCGCATAGACCGAAACAGATTCCTATTGCTGCAATGCCCATCAGACCTATTACCCAGAAGGGGATAATATTATCATAGTTGTTGGTGTGTATAAAACTCTTTTTTCCATAGTATTTAGGGAAAAAGAAAAATGTGGCAATAGCAACATATAGTGGAATCCAAATAGGAATCGAAGAGAGTAAAATCATTAACTTATCAAGAAATGGAGAATTCCACCCATTTATGGCGATAAGTAAAGCTCGATCGAGATCTAATATTAAATTCATCTATTCGTGTAGTTTTTTCCAAAGTATATCTTTCAACTGTTGAATGTTCTCACCAGTCATTGAGGAGAAGAAAATTGTTTCAACTTTGCGTGGAAGATGTTTTTTTATCTCTTTTTTTAACTCTTCATCAAGCATGTCTGATTTGGATATGGCCAAAACCTTATCTTTATCGAGAAGATCTGGATTGTACTCTTTTAACTCCTTCAGAAGTATCTTATACTCCTGATTTATATCCTTTGAGTCTGAAGGGACGATAAATAAAAGCATAGAGTTCCTCTCTATATGCTTTAAAAACCTGATTCCAAGACCTTTCCCCTCATGCGCACCTTCAATGATACCAGGGATATCTGCCATCACGAAGGACTTATCATCGTAGTAATTGACAATGCCAAGATTGGGTTCAAGGGTAGTGAATGCATAATCTGCAATTTTTGGTTTTGCTGCAGAAACAACAGATAGGAGTGTCGACTTTCCTGCATTGGGGAAGCCTACCAATCCAACATCTGCTAACAATTTCAGTTCAAGGATAAACCACCCTTCAATTCCTTCTTCCCCTGGCTGAGCATATCTAGGGGTTTGGTTAGTTGGACTCTTGAAATTTGCATTTCCGAGTCCCCCTCTTCCCCCTTTTACAAGGATTCGTTCCTCACCTTCTTCTATTATTTCAAATAACACCTCTCCACTCTCTGCATCTTTGGCTACAGTGCCCAGTGGTACATCAAGTATGACATCTTTCCCATTTGCCCCTTTACATAGACTGCCGCTGCCGTCTCCCCCATGTTCTGCCTTAACATGCTTTCTGTATTTGAGGTGAATGAGTGTCCAGTATTGAGAGTTGCCTCGAAGTATGATGTGCCCACCTCTCCCTCCATCTCCTCCATCAGGTCCCCCTTTTGGGATATATTTTTCTCTTCTAAGGTGCATAGAACCCTTTCCTCCATTGCCTGAGGCGCAGAAGAGGCGAACATAATCAATAAAGTTCGAGTTGCTCATCTATAATAATTTGCACAATTGGTTAAATACAGAATCTATTGTTCCATTGCCTTCAACTTCGAAGTATTTATTGCCCTTCTTATAGTATCCGATAAGTGGTTCTGTTTTTTCGTGGTATGTATCTATACGATTTTGTATCGTTGCTTTATCTGTATCATCTTTTCTCCCTTCAATTTGAGCTCTGTGAAGGATCCTGTCGAAAATGAGCGAATCTTCAAGATGAATGGATATGACAGCATCAACACCAGCCCCAATTGCCTTTAGCATTGAGTCAAGTGCTTCAGCTTGAGCGATTGTGCGAGGAAATCCATCCAGAAGAAATCCTTTTGCATCTTGGTTGTTTTGAATTTTATTTTTGATAATATCAACAACTAAAGCATCTGGAACTAATTCACCCTTGGCCATTATGCCTGATACTTTTTCTCCAAGTGGACTTCCACTCTTGATTTCCGCACGTAGAAGGTCTCCAGTTGAAAGGTGAAGATATTGATATTTGTCAACAATCAATTTTGCTTGTGTACCTTTTCCTGCTCCAGGAGGGCCAAATAAAATATAGTATTTCATTGTATTATTATTAAAATGTTAGTTATTCGTCAATTATGTATAAATCTTCATATTGTCTCCCCAACTCGTTGTAGTCAAGTCCAAATCCCACTATAAAGTCATTTGGAATCTTTATGGCAGGATAGTCAATATTGTGCTCTTTTTTATAGGAGTCTGGTTTGAATAGAAGAGTGCAAATTTTAATATCCCGCACCCCAGCCTCATTAAGAAGTCTATGGAGTTCGCAAATGGTATTCCCCGATTCAACAATATCCTCGACTATGACTACCCTCTTACCTTTAAGATCGTCTTTTAACCCAATGATCTGTTTTACTTTTCCATTTGATTTTGTGCCACAATATGAGGACACCTTTATGAAAGCTATTACAGCTTGAAATTTGAGGTATTTAACGAGAGAGGCTGTGAACATAAACGAACCATTTAAGACACTCAATAATACTGGAGGATCGTCGTCTGTCTCTGCATAGTCGTGATTTAGATTATCAGCAACAGCTTTAATGGCCTTTTCGATATCTTGATTAGTTATAAAGGGCTTAAAATATTTGTCGTGAAGTTTGATACATTTCATGTTGATGTTTTTTTTGCTGGTGCAAAATTAAGCATTAATTTTGTTAAATATATAAAATCGTAAAGTTATGATACCAAAGGTTTCAATTATTATGGGTAGTACATCGGATATGCCGATTCTAAAACAGGCTGCTGACTTTCTAAATGAAATGGAGATCCCTTTTGAGGTGAATGCTTTATCTGCTCACCGCGTCCCTGAGCAAGTGGTGGATTTTGCTAAAGGAGCCTATGATAGAGGAATCAAGGTTATTATTGCAGGAGCTGGAGGTGCTGCACATCTCCCTGGTATTATAGCTGCACTTACCCCTCTCCCTGTGATTGGAGTTCCAATTAAATCTTCTAATTCGATGGATGGGTGGGATTCGGTTCTATCGATTCTTCAAATGCCATCTGGAATACCTGTGGCCACTGTCGCCCTTGATGGGGCAAAAAACGCAGCAATTCTTGCTCTCCAAATTATGGCAGTGGGTGATCCTGAATTGATGAGAAAAATGATAAAATTCAAATCAGAATTGGCAGGCAAAATAGTTAAAGCCAATAAAGAGCTTAAGGAGATAAAATACAAATTTAAAATAGACTAATATTTAATTTAATGATATGAGGGGGAGATTAGAGGGGATTAAATTTAATTGGATATTTGTATCCATATTTATAGTTTTTTGGATTGGCTCAGCACATATCGCAACTTATGGGCAAAAATTGCCTGATTCGTTTATCCTTCGAATTGAGCAAAAGTGTGCAGAAGGGGGGGGAGATATGGAGTCAATGATGGCATACTTTGAATATCTTCTGGAACATCAGATAAATATCAACAAAGCATCACAATCTCAATTGGAGAATTTTGGATTATTATCTCCATTTCAAATTGTCAGCCTCTTGGAGTATAGAAAAGAGTATGGAGAGATTCTCTCAGAGGGGGAACTTTCGTTGGTAGATGGGTTTAATGACAATGTTGTGAAGGAAATTCTCCCTTTTATTACATTTTATAAAAGTAAAAATATTGCATCATCGAAGAGGGATTATATCTCAAACGAATTGATATTCAGGTCAAAGCATAGGCTGCATGAGGAGTATAAATATGGTGTGCCCTATTATTTTTTAGTAAAATACAAATTTGGATATGGGGACAAAATCAAACTTGGCATTACCATGGAAAACGACTCTGGCGAGCCTTTTTACCCAGATTTCAGCTCTGCGCATATTGCATTCTCCGATATCAGAATATCGAAATCAATATTGATAAAGAATCTTGTTCTGGGAGATTTCTCGGTTAGGTTTGGACAAGGATTGGTACTATGGAACTCATTCTCCCTCTCTTCCCACGGTGCCCCTTCTGCCATTTATCGAAAAGAGTCTGCAATTATTCCCTATTCATCAACAGATGAGTCAAATTATTTCAGAGGGGTTGGGCTCACCACGGAGATTGGAAGGAGTTGGAAATTTTCACTCTTTGCATCAAGGCGATGTCGAGATGCAAAGATCGAGGGTGATTATTATACCTCCCTCCCCTCTGGAGGTTTGCACAACACCATCTCAACCATTGCAACAAGAAAAAAATTGGTGGAATATCTTGTTGGTGGCAATTGTTCATATAGAATGGAAGGGGCTAAAATAGGGGCTACGGTGGCTGTTTACAGGTTTGATAAGAAAAATGGGATCGAAGTGCGGGACTACAACCAATTTCACCAATTTGAGGGATGGTGGGGAAATGTCTCTTTAGATGCAGTTTTTTTCTTTGGAGGTAAATACCGCCTCTTCGGGGAATTTGCCTTAGATAGAGGGGGAGGTGTTGCACTTCTTGCGGGGGGAGTTTATTCTCCCTCTTCAGCCTTCGAACTCTCTATTCTTCCGAGGTACTATTCTAAACGATATATTGGGTTACATTCAGGTGGATACTCCTCTTCCTCAAGAATATCCAATGAGTATGGAGTTGTGCTAAATGGGTTATGGAACCCTTCAAGGTCATTATCAATCTCAATGGTTGGTGATTTTATTTATTATCCATGGAAGAGATTTGGGATTGATTCTCAGTCTTTTGTAATTAAAGCGAGTGGCCAAGTAGAATACTCAATAAATAGTATAAGTAGTATATATGGCAGATTGTCATATTACTATAGAGATTATGAAAATATCAATAAAGGTGGATTAAGAGTTCATTATACAACAAATCTTAGTGAACTCTTTACCATTTCTGCAAGAGGGGAGGTCAATTGTTCGAAGTCTGTTGAGAATAAATTTACAATTGGGGCTCTTTGTTATCTTGATTTCAATTTTATTAATAAAAATAATAAATTCGGTGCTTCAATTAGGACAAGTGCATTTCATATTGACAATTGGGATGATAGAATATATACTTACGAAAAAGACCTTCCCAAATCTTTTGCAGTGCCTGCAATGTATGGAAGAGGCCTTTCGGTGTATTCCAATTTTAAATATAAACCTTGCCATTGGATGGGGCTCTATTTTAAGGTCTCATATATAAAACTATTTGATAGAGTAAAGAATATATTGAATTTTAAATTAGAATTTAATTTGACTTTTTAATTTTCAATTTCATTCCTGGTAAAATCTTTGAACTTGAAGTCATACCATTGAGTTCCATAATGTTGTTGGCACTAACTCCAGGGAAATTCTTTGCAATTTCCCAAAGGTTGTCACCTCTTTTTACCGTATATATTACATATCCCTTAGAATTGGTGGTTGTGACTTTACTTGAGCTATTTGATGATGACTGAGTTGGCCCCTTACCTCTGGTGTATATCACCAATCTTTGATTGATTCTTATGGTATTCCCTATATTGTTCCATCGTTTGATGGAGCTGACAGATACTCCGTAACGTATTGCAATATGTCCCAGGGTCTCTCCTTTCTTAACTTTGTGTACGATTCTATCTGACGATGTAGATCCCGTTTCTTTGATTTTTTTAAGGGTGGTTGAGTTGAAATAGAGTGAATCATTGTATTCGTATATCTCTTCTTCGTGATCTATAAATGAAGGGACTACAGATAGGGGAAGTCTCAATATATACTCTTTCTCTACACCAGGAATTATATCATGTAGGTATTGTGGGTTTAACACTTTTATCTCTTCAACTCTTAGCCCAGTAAAATGTGAAATTTGCTCGAAATGGAGCATCTTATTAATTTTAAGTGTGTCCAGATGGATGGGCAATGTAGCTGGTACGGGGTTGAGCCCATGCTCTTTGTAGTAGGTGATAGTATATAAAGCCGCCACAAATGATGGAACATATCCCCTCGTTTCTCTTGGTAGATAATCATAAATATCCCAAAAATCTTTACCACCACCTGAGCGTCTGATAGCCTTTAAAACATTACCTGCGCCGCAATTATATGAGGCGATAGCCAATGGCCAATCTCCGAAAATTTTGTAGGAGTCGCTTAGATATTGTGCAGCAGCATGTGCTGATTTGATAGGATCATACCTCTCGTCAACATAAGAGTTGATGGTGAGATTGTATCTTAAGGCTGTAGTGTACATAAATTGCCACATTCCCCTTGCCCTTGCCCGTGAAACAGCAACTGGATTAAGAAATGATTCAATAATAGCCATGGCCTTAAGTTCCTTTGGCAGGTCGTATTGATCAAATATTTCTTCAAAAATAGGCATGTAAACATATGAAAGCCCTATCATTTTCTCTACACTTGATGGAATCCTTTGTGTGTAGTATATAATCTGATTTCTTATCGACTTGTTGTATGGCAAAGAGATAAATGAATTCATCTTTCTAAGACGTTCAAGGATAAGTGAATCGGGTATGTTGGAGGTTAATTCACAGGTGTCAAGTTCGACGAAACGATCATTTATCAAGGGAAGTCTCTTTTGTTCATACCATTCATTTAATAGGGAGTCTCTCTCTATGATAGATAACTCTATTTCTTCTGTAGTGCTGATGTTCAATGTATCCTCTTCCATTGCTATTGCTGGAGAATCTGAAGCAATTTGTAAATTTTCAACTTCAAATTTAAGTGAATCAACTAATAACAATAAAGAGTCGCGTTGCTTTCTCAACTCCTTCTTTGTCTCTTTACTTTTGAAGAGAGACGAGAAAGTGTTTTTTTTCTCTTGTCCTTCAATGGATGTGAAAATTACAAATAGTGTAAGGGTGCAAATAAGGAATCGTTTCATTTTATTTAAAAGTTAATTTTAGTTTCACACCTACAGCCGAACTATTGTATGTAGATGCGTAAGAGTTAATATTTGGGGTATTTACTGGCTCAATTATTCCAGGTTTAATACCAAGTGTCAGGTCATTGGTTACTTCAAAATCGCCCATGGTTGCGAAGACATCTGCATCTATTATTTGTAAAACATATAGGACAAATGTGGCAAGAACTGAGTAGTCCCTAAATCTCCTGTAGTAATCTCTATAGTATTTTATGGTGCTTTCTGATTCTGTCCCTTCGTATGTATTGTTTGGTGATGTCACAACATTGTATAAATCACGATACCTGCAATACTGTTTATTGTTGTAGCCCCACAGGTATCCAGATGTTGCCAATGCTCCATAGAAAATGGGAATCTTCCAATAGTCACCGTTATAGGCTTGCCCCAGCCCTGGAAGAAGTGCTGAGAATAGTGCTGCTCTACCAGGATCATGATTCTGTTTGGACTTATAAGATACTACACCATCCATTAGTGAACCCCAATATATAAATGCAGCACCCATGTAAAAAAGATCTCTATTTAGGGCATAGCGGTCATTTCCAGTCTTTTGGTAGTTGATATTACTTTGCCAACCGCCGTAAATCATCCCTCCAACTCCAGCGTAAAGGATAGGAAGTTTCCAATAGTCTTTATTATATATTTGAGCAGTGCCAGGAAGCACCAAAGAACCAAAGAACATCCAAGATACTTTCATAGTATCACGATGAGAGAGAGCATTGAAATATTGTTTAAATGAAAATAACTTTGCAGCAGGAATTGAGTCGTTCACCGCCTCTTGAGTTTGACCATTTTGATTGTTGCCAATACCGCCAAAGCCCCCTACACCACCAAATTGTGCTGAAGATTGGATGCATATTGCAATTGAAAAAATGGTTAATAATATTTTGCGGTACACTTACTAAAAATGTTATGAATTAATATTCTTAAGAGCTTTTAAGAAGAGTTCTATCTCGTAATCATTTGAGAAGTTGAGAGTGATACTCCCTCTACCTTTGCTGTTGCGTTTAATGTTTACCTTGTTATTGAAAAATTTGCCCAATATGTTGGAAACATCAGAAAGTGATTGAGTAATCTCTTTTTTGTCGTTTTTTTGTAAAGATGGTTTATCGTTGCAGGCATCTTTGATTTTAGATTCTAATTGTCTTACGGATAAGTCTTTGGTGATGATTGACTCACACAATTGTAGTTGCAGTTGTTCATCTTCAATTGATAGAAGGGCTTTTGCATGCCCCATAGATATCAATTTATGCCTTATAGCGGCTTGCACATGAGCTGGCAATTTAAGTAGTCTGAGATAATTTGTGACAGTTGCCCTTTTTTTTCCAACTCTGTCTGCCATACCCTCTTGAGTGAGATTGCATTCGTCTATTAATCTTTTAAAACTGATAGCAATTTCTATTGCGTCAAGATCTTGTCTCTGTATGTTCTCAACAATGGCCATCTCTAACATCCCCTGGTCATCTGCTTCTCTGATATATGCAGGTATATATTTCAAACCTGCCATCTGAGATGCTCGGAACCTTCTTTCTCCACTAATTATTTGAAAATTATTTCCAACTCTTCTTACTGTAATTGGCTGAATTAGGCCAAGAGTTTTAATAGACTCTGATAAATCTTCAAGGGCCTCTTCGTCAAATGTCGCTCTCGGTTGGTAGGGGTTAGTTACTACCCTGTCAATAGGAATATCTGTTATAGATGTATAGCCCTCTTGTGAAGAAGAAAAATCAGCTGAGTGAGATATGTTTTCCCCTACAGCATCAGATATTAAAGCACTTAATCCTTTTCCAAGAGCTAACTTTTTTGCCATATTTTATCCTTTCTTATTGATAATTTCTTTAGCAAGGTTTAGATAGTTGTTACTTCCTACGGAAATGGCATCGTATAGTATCACAGGCTTTCCATGAGAAGGAGCTTCGCTTAATCTAACATTCCTCTGAATTATTGTGTTGAACACCATCTCTCCAAAATGATGCCTAACTTCTTCGACAACTTGGTTGGCGAGTCTTAGTCTTCCATCAAACATAGTAAGGAGGAAACCCTCTATTTTTAATGATTTATTGAGTCTGTTTTGGACCAATTTGATGGTATTTAGCAATTTGCCAAGACCCTCAAGGGCAAAGAACTCACATTGAACTGGTATTATTACTGAATCGGCAGCTGTCAATGAGTTTATGGTGATTAATCCAAGAGAGGGAGAGCAGTCAATAATTATGTAATCAAAATCATTAACGATGGTATGAAGTTCATTCTTCATTACAGATTCTCTATCTTCAAGATTGAGCATCTCTATTTCGGCACCAACAAGATTGATGTGAGATGGAATAAGCTTAAGACCTTTTATCTCTGTGCTAAGAATAATGTCTTTAAGATCTCGCTCTCCAATTAAAACCTCGTACAATGTTTTTTTTGAGTTAGAATCGGGGTCAAAATTGAGTCCAGAAGTGGTATTTGCTTGTGGGTCGGCATCTATCAGAAGTGTCTTCTTTTCAAGGACAGAAAGAGATGCTGCAAGATTAATTGCTGTTGTTGTTTTCCCAACGCCACCTTTTTGGTTTGCTATTGCAATAACTTTACCCATACGATTATGTGTTCAATGTTGATATTGTTAGTGGGCAAATTTACAAAATCTTTTTCTCTAAACGATAAATATGTTAGTTTTGTATTCATTTTTATTCTTATGGTGCAATCAAAATGGATGGTTATTGCTAATCCAAAAGCAGGAGGGGGAAAAATGTTGAGTGACTGGCCTGTCATTTCTAATAAATTGATTGGTGCTGGTATCTCATACGATGTGGCTTTTACAACGCACAGATATCATTCTATAGAGCTAACAATCAATTCAATTAGAAATGGGTATGTTAATATTATTTCAATTGGAGGAGATGGGACTATGAATGAAATAGTCAATGGTATTTTTACTCAAAAATATAAAGACCCTTGTGAAATCACACTTGCAATTATTCCAGGAGGATCTGGCAATGATTTAATAAAGAGTTTCGGGATAACAAAAGACTACGACTCCTCAATCAAAGCAATTGCAGAGGGTAAAAGAAGTGTTCAAGATATTGTTAGATTTCATATATCTGAGTCAAAGGTGCAGAAAACAAGGTTTATGGCTAACATTGCAGGAGTTGGATTTGATGCAATGGTCAGCTTATATTGTAACATATTAAAAGAGAACGGGGTGAGGGGAGACAATGTATATCTACGGGGGGGGGCAAGGGCTCTGTTCAATCATAAGGCAAAACAATATAAAATTATAGTTGACGGAGCTACCTTTTTTGAAGGAAAAGTGTTTTCTGTAGCTTTTGGAAATGGGAAATATAGTGGTGGTGGAATGATCCAAACACCGAATGCAGTCATTAACGATGGGTTGGTAGATTTGACTGTTATTAAAAAATGTTCAATTTTTGTAATATTAAAGGAGTTTAAAAAATTGTTCTCGGGAGATATTCTCTCTATTAAAAAATATGTTATTTCTACAAGGGGAAGGAGAATAGATATTGTCTCTGATGTGGAGGATATGGTTGAGGTGGACGGAGAGATCGTTGGGACTACTCCTCTTTATCTTGAGGTACTTCCCAAGTCTCTTAGTGTAATTGTAGGTGAGGACTTTAGATAGGGTCAACATCTATTATTATATCTCTTTCGAGTAGATCTATCTCACTTTTTAGACGTTGTTTGATCTTTTCTGTTTCCTTGCTTTTAGGAAGCATAAGTTGAAACATTTGGCAATATGTGCCTTTAAAATCTATTGGAGTGTTGTCTGTAGGTCCCATTACATTGTCAATGTGAATGTTCTTAATTATCTTTTCCACGTCGTTTGTTGTTCGTAGCAATCTCTGTGTGTATTTGTCTCTAATTGAAATAGTAATAGCCTTTGAAAAGGGAGGATATTGGAAATCCTTTCTTTCTTGAAGCATTTTATCAATAGATTGTCCAGTTAATGCTTGGAATACTTGATTCTCAGGATGAAAAGTTTGTATTATCATTTTTCCCGAAGGGTTGGTAATTAGGCTTTTTATCGAATTGAAAAGTTGAATACCCCTTTCGTCGCTTCTAAAACTTTTGGTGCTAAGGAGAGCTTCCCCTTTGATGATGACGATGACAGAGAGTCTTTTTATCTCTTCTTGCTCGATTTCAGCACTCTCCCTTAAAAGTATTGCATTTGAAATTTTATTTTTTTTCTCATCTCGAATTGTGATGCGGTTCGTCAATTCTGCAACAATCTCTTCTTTGGTGAAGAATGGGTATTTACCTGAAAATATGAGTATTTTCTCCCCAGATTCGATTGCTCTATTAACGGATTGAATAGCTATTCCAGAGAATATTTTATTTCCTTTTGAGAATCTCTCCTTCTTTAAATCGGTTAATATGGTCTCTATATTCTGCGACAGCACCCTTTTATTGATGATGACTTTTTTGTATTTGCCACTTTCTACATTGGTAATGCTTTCAAATGATGGGGTGGGGGATGTGATTAAAAACTTGGTATTTATTATTTTAGCTAACATTGAGGCTGCATCGCGTGCATTGAATCTTGGGGCAGGTTCTTCTTGTTTGTAAAATGGATTATGCTCGTTGGTCACCACTATCAGACCGAGGTGGCTGATGGGTAGAAATAGTGAGGATCGTAGTCCTAAAATGACCTTAGGCGCAATTCTACCCTGATTTGAGTTCTGTGCAGAGAGGGTTGCAACTGCTTGTTTGCGCTTTGCAATGGTCTGATTGGAATTATAGACTATCAGGCTTTCGCCAAAACACTTTTCAAGCCTTTTTACTACCCTCTTTGATTCGTTGATGGTGGGGACAAGGAGAAGGGCGTTTTCCCCTTTGTTGAGGCACTCTGCTATCAGATGGAGAGCTATCTCCATTTTTCCTGAACCATTCTCCCCTGTAAGCAGTGTCGTCTTGTTGTTAGAGAAATGGGTTTTTATCTCTTTAAATGCCACCTCTTGTTCAGCAGTGAGTTCCCTCATTGGATTGATAGGCTTCTCAATATTGGTGTTAAGACCACCAAATTCATCCTCTTGTTCCATGGATGGTTCGGACATTGGAGCGATGGGGCGATGTTCTCCTTTTGGTTCAGATGCATGTAGCTGTTTTTCGGATAGTGTGAGTGTCTTTGGGCAGGCTGCCTTGAATACATCTCCGATTGTGCATAGGTAGTACGTGGAGAGTTGCCTCCAGAAAATAATATGTTCAGGTGAAATAGTTGGTTGTGGATCCATCTCTACAATGTCCTTTATTCTTTTAGGATCATAATTGGGATTATCGGAGATTTCTTCCACTACTGCAGTGTACTTTTTATTGACGAGGGTGACAGTAACACGGCTTCCAATTTTTATTTTATCCAAGAGATTATCAGGTATAGAATATGTAATACTTCCGCTGATTTTCAGAGGAATAATCACCTTTGCATATCTTTTTACACTCTTCATTCGAGAGACAAAGTTAAGATAAATTAAAGAAAATTTTGCTGATATAAAAAATAAACCTATTTTTGCAGTCCCAAACCCAAATGGTGCCATAGCTCAGTTGGTAGAGCAAAGGACTGAAAATCCTTGTGTCCCT
>CAZSLC010000010.1:0-66946 GCA_964607675.1 uncultured Muribaculaceae bacterium | reverse complement strand
TTTATGTATTATATTTTAAATGTCCTCATTTTGTCCTCATGGAAAATGATGTAGTTGTTGTTTTGAGTAGTTAAATTTGTGTCAACAAAATATTAAAGCCAATGAAAATAATTAAATTTTTACTTTTAGGTGTACTTATCTTATGTAGTAGTAAAGTATCTGCTCAATGGGAATTAGGTATATCAGGTGGATATGTTTATAATACATTATCCACAAGTTCTGGTTATTTTTATAACCGAGAGTACATTCCTCAGGGTTCTTTTAGTGCAGCCATCCCTATCTATTACCATTTTAATGATTGGTTTGGCCTTGGAACAGAATTATCTTATATTGAAAAGAACTATAATATTGAAAGATATGGTAGTGCTTACGGCCCTTCTACCGTTTATGAAAACGAAAGGGTGGTTAATTCTTATTTTCAACTCCCCATAATGGCTAATTTTAGTTTTGGGGGTAAAAAATTACGAGGATTTACTAATGCCGGCATTTATTTAGGGGCTTGGATGTCAAGCCATCTTAAAGGGAGTGCCTTAACTCAAGTTGATGAATATATCTATTATTATGATGAGGCTTATCAATTTGATTCTCAAAGAGACAATCGTTTTGAATATGGTTTATTAATTAGTCTTGGTCTAAAATATCAATTTTCTCACTCAATCGGTGCATTTGTGGAGGCAAGATATCTTTATGGACTTAGCGATCTTCAAAAATATTATATGATCAATCAATATCCAAGATATAACTCAACAGCTCAAATTCAATTAGGAATAATGTATAAATTTAAATAATATGAAAACAATTATAAAATATATAACACTATCAATACTTATAATTGCATGTGTGTCATGTAGAAAAGTGAGTCCTAATATTACAAATCCTAGTGATGTGATATTTGTTTCCGATGATAAATATTGGTCAGATGTGTTTGAAGTATATTGGAATGGGATGAATCATAATTATGTTTTTTGGGATATCGATACACTTAACTGGGATAGGATATACAGAGACTATAAACCTCGTTTCGAAGGACTTACTAACAACAAGGAAGACGATATAAAGGCGGTAGCACTCTTCAAAGAGATAGTCTCTCCCCTAATTGACTACCACTATTCATTAACTCTAAAACAAGTTGATTCTACTATTTCTCAAATATCACCATCTGATATTCAAAATAAGAAAAGGCCATATTATCACCCTTTCAATGATAATTTCCAAAAACAATTTATTTTAAATTTAATATCAAAAATGAAAGATATTAAAAAATTTGAGAATTATGAAACCATTGATGCTAATACTTTACAAACCACTTTCTTGGCCTCTTCTTTCAATTACAAAGACATTGCATGCTTTCACTTGTCAGATTTCAAACTAACTACTTTGTTGTCAGAGAAAGATTCTTTAAAAGTGCATAAGGTAATTACAAATTTTCAAGAGATGGCTAAATCTGATCAGACAAAAGGGATTATAATAGACCTTAGGCACAATGGAGGTGGTTCTGTTTCAGATATTTCACTTCTTTTCAATCCATTTGTACAAAAGGATGAAAAAATAACATTCTGCCACACAAGATTAAAAAAGTCAATGTCTCGTCTCGATTATATGCCATTAATTCCAGGTTCTGTTATTGGAAAAGGGGACAAAAATTATAATGAAAAACCTATAGTTGTTCTTGTTGATTTACACTCTGTAAGTTGCTCTGAATCGACTACCCTATTTTGCAAGGAGTTTTTCAAAGATATCTGTGTAATGGGGGAAAGAACATGGGGTGGACAAGGAATGATCTGGAATCAAAAACTATTTGCAGGGGGACAATTTGAAAATTCTCAAATGAGTGTTTATTCAGCAGGAGCAGCACTCTTTACCAAAGATAAAACAATATTAGAGTCTAAAGGGGTAGATGTGGATGTAGAAGTACTTTATGACAACGCATCCTTCGCTTCTGGAGTTGACCGCCAATTTGATAAAGCAGTGGAATATCTGATTAAAAAGTTCTAAAATAGTTATTTGGTTTTGTTCCATTCTATAGCCCCTTTTTCTTTGAGATTAGCAGTGAAAGTTATGGCTTTGTCCATACTTTCCTGCTCCTCTTCAGGGGTAGCGTAAGCGTGATTGAATGCACTTAGTTTATTCCATTCCCCTCTTGTAAAATCTGGGAAAGCAACTGCTGCGCAACCATTGTCCATTGATATCTCACCAAGCTCTGCCAATGAGCACCACTCTGCAAGATCATAAACATCCATATCGAGTGGAAGGCCGTTTTGTAAACAATAAACGAGCCGGCTGTCCATGATGAAATCCATTCCTCCGTGTCCACCCACTTCTTTAGCCATTGCACCATATTTTTTCAAGATTGGGTGTTGAAATTTCTCAATCAATGCGTTCATTTCTTCTTTTGGAAGGAAACTATGAGAATTTAAATTGTCAATTTTGGGCTGAACTCCTGATGCAGTCAATTGTTTTGCATCTATGGCATACCCTGCAACTGGGTATTTATTTGCAAATCCTTTAGTTCCTGTTAGTTGATAGAGACGATTGTATGGCTGTGGTGTCATCACATTGTGCTGTATCTCAATCACTTTACCATTTTCAGTGCGAATCAATGTAGTTGTATGGTCTCCATTGAGAAACTCTTCACATCTTTGACCAATCCTCTCCTCTACAAGCTCTTTTCCAATGACAGATTTTGTATCCATGGCTACAAGGGTTTTCATCCTATCTCCTCTGTGGATATTCATGGCTTGCGCAACTGGACCGAGTCCGTGAGTAGCATATACATCTCCACGATGTTTCATGTTATAATCCAGACGCCATCCCAATTTATCCGATTCTCCATTTTTCCAATAATGATCCCAGAATGGAGTAAGATTGTGTATGTAGGCCCCTTGGGCGCGAAGCACCTCTCCGAATAGACCATTCTGAGCCATATATAAAGTATTCATTTCAAACCAATCATAGCAACAATTCTCAAGAATCATACAATGTTTTCTTGTAGTTTCACTAAGGTTGATTAAGTCCCAGCACTCTTGAAGATTCATTGCAGAGGGGACTTCAATTGCAACATTCTTCCCATTTTCGAGGGCACATTTTGCAACAGGAAAATGGTGGAGCCAGTCTGCTGCAATATAGACTAAATCTATGTCATCTCTCTTGCAAAGCTCTTCATACCCTTTTTCTCCACTATAAAGTGCTGCTTTTGGGAATGATGCTTTCTTAAGAATTTCTTGAGATTGTTCGGCACGTTCTAATTCATAATCGCAAAGGGCAACTACTTGTGTACCTGGTATATAAGTAAATCTTTCAACTGCTCCAGGACCTCTCATTCCAAGCCCTACGAAGCCTACACGTACCACCTCCAATTTAGGGGTTGTCAATTGAAGAACACTCTCCTGTCCAGCAGGACGTTCTGGTGTTTTTATTACGATGGTACCATTGTCCCATTTCCACTCCGTCCCTCTATCTGTCTTATTATAAGCACTATTTGCACCAGTGCATGCACATATTGTCAGGGATAACGATAATAAAAAGGCATTTAATATTTTCATATTTTATATTATTTAAGTTTATCAATTATACAATTAATTACCAACATTGTCTCTTATCAATGAATAAGTCAAACTATCTGAATCATATAGTAATATTCTATCACCTTGAAAATCTGCTCTGAGTGGCAATGCTTCTCTAGTGTTTTCTGTAGAAAGACGCACTTGATCTTCTCCACCTATCACAAAATCGGTATTTACTCTAATAATGGTGAACATCTCCCACCCCTCAATATTTCCATATTCATCGATTTTTATATCTGCAATTTTTTTCTCATCAGAGTCGATGACGCACCATTTGTCCTCCAGAAGTACTTGGATGGCAGTGAGACCGCATGGGTCATTTATGTCTTTGAAATCTGCTACCCTTTCAAATGAGCTGGTTGACGTCACAACATCATTTTCACCATATTCTATTACTCTTACAACCTTATTGCCATTGTCCATATCCTCAAGGGATATCTCCATATCTATAGGAGATCCTTCATCGTTGATAAATTTAAAAGATTTCGAGTCACGTCCCCTTTTAGAAGGTGAGATTAACCCAGTGATACCTTCGTGATTGTTGATAATGATGAGGACAAACGCACTATCTTTTACATCAGAGATGCAAATGCCAGTATAGCCATTGAGCACTCCTGTTGCCGCCTTTGGAGACTGTGATTTAATCACTTCGTTTCTATAACCATCTGTAACCCACTCACCTGAAATATCAGATATCTGATATTTGTCTCCATCTTCTGAGCCGCAACTCATAAGCGTCAACAACGCTACCAATGAAACAATAATCTTTTTCATAGTTTATATTTAATTAATAGTTAATCTAATAAAGCATAGAAATATTTTTCACATTCCCCAATGCATGCAACTCTTCCATAAGGTTCTCATAAGATTTTGTAGTGTTCATGTGCAATTTGAAAGAGTATTTGGAGATACTTTGTTCATAATCCTTATCAACAGATATGTCTATTAAAAACAATTTGTATTTGTTTAATATCTGTTTGATTGATTCCACATCGACATTGAGGGAGGAGAATGTTATCACCAGTGATTTCATCTCGCCAGAAAGTGTGCGCTTCTCTTCTAACCTATCAAACAAAATAAGAACTATTAAGGTGCACCCTGTCATAGCGATAGAGAGCCAATACATCCCAGCTCCGACACACATTCCAGTGATGGCAGAGGTCCATATTGCCGCTGCTGTGGTCAACCCGCGTACTGTGCCGCGACTCTGAATGATAGCACCAGCACCTAAAAAGCCAATGCCTGTCAATATTTGAGCAGCAATACGCCCTGGATCTCCATTTTGGAAATTGGTATAAGTCTGTGGAATCCATATTGATAGCAACATAGCAGCAGTTGCTCCCATACAAATAAGGGCAAATGTCCTCATCCCTGCACTTCGACGACGTGTTTGTCTTTCAATACCGATTATAGTACCTAAAATCATACTGATTAGCAGCTTTATTATTGCCGATTCTGCAGTAATTTCTTGAGTCATGGTTTGCTGCCAAAAATAATTTATTTGCACACTAAACTCTCCCATGATTGAAAAATTTGGTAACAAAAATACAATTTTCTCGGCACTTATTCAACTCAAGTAAAATAATTATATCATAAAAGAGTTTAGTATTGTAATATTGTCTAACTTGCGTTCAAATTCATATTTCGTATGTATTTTACATTATTAATTGTTGTTATTGCTACGGCAATAGCGCTTGTTGCACTCGCATTGGGGGTGGCCAATCTCATCTCTCCGCGATCCTACAATCCACAAAAAGGTGAAGCGTATGAGTGTGGAATTCCTACCCAGGGTACTTCTTGGATGCAATTTAAAGTGGGTTATTACCTATATGCCATCCTTTTCTTGATGTTTGATGTTGAGACCATCTTTCTGTTTCCATGGGCCGTTGTTGCCCATGAACTTGGGGTATTCGGTCTTTTTAGCATCGTTTTCTTTTTATTAATTTTGGTATTAGGCCTTGCTTACGCTTGGAAAAAAGGTGCACTTGAATGGAAATAAAAAAGCCTAAGATAAAATCAATCCCTTACGATGATTTTAAAAACAATGACTATCTCGAAGAGATGGTAAGGGAACTCAATAAAAATGGGACCAATGTAATAGTTGGATGTCTTGATGATCTAATCAATTGGGGCAGGAGCAATTCTTTATGGCCCCTTACATTTGCTACCAGTTGTTGTGGAATAGAATTTATGGCCATCGGAGCGGCGCGATATGATTTCGCAAGATTTGGCTTCGAGGTGGCCCGAGCAAGTCCACGACAGGCCGATATGATAATGGTCGCAGGGACTATTACTCACAAGATGGCCCCAGTTCTCAAGCGGTTGTATGATCAGATGGCCGATCCTAAATATGTTGTTGCTGTTGGATCTTGTGCCACATGTGGAGGACCATTTAAAAAATCTTATCATGTCCTTCAGGGAGTAGATAAAATTCTCCCTGTAGATGTCTATATACCAGGCTGTCCTCCCCGTCCTGAAGCACTTCTGTATGGAATGATCCAACTTCAGAGAAAAGTAAAAGTTGAAAAATTTTTAGGTGGTATTAATAAAAGGGATAATAATTATGAACAAGAGTAATAAAAACGAGATACTATATATTCCTTTAGGCAATTTCAAAGCTGAAATGATCAAATTGAGGGATAACGGCTATGATTTTTTGCGCTCTTTAACAGGAATGGATTGGGGTGATGAGGGAGGATTAGGGGTGGTGTATCATATTGAAAATACCTCTAATGGAGAGAATGTAGTGATTAAAACCTCTACTAATAATATTGATAATCCTCATATCCCCACTGTTAGTGACATTTGGAAAGGTGCTGAGTTCAATGAGAGGGAGGTATATGATTTTTTTGGAATTCAATTCATTGGTCATAAAGATATGCGTCGCCTCTTTTTAAGAGATGAATGGAAAGGATACCCACTACGTAAGGGGTACGACGTGGCTCTCAATCCTCTGAATATGGAGAATGAAGAGACCCCCGATTCCACTCGAAGATATACCATCCAAGATGATGGTTCTATCAAAGAAAACACTAAAATTATTTTTGACGATGATGAATATATAATAAACATTGGTCCTCAGCACCCAGCAACCCACGGAGTTCTCCGATTCAGAGTGTCACTTGAGGGAGAAATCATCAAAAAGTTGGATGTTCACTGCGGCTACATTCATCGTGGAATTGAGAAAATGTGCGAAACCCTCACTTATCCACAGACTTTGGCACTCACGGATCGTCTTGACTATCTGGGTGCCCACCAAAACCGCCATGCCCTGTGTATGTGCATTGAAAATGCCATGGGAATTGAAGTGAGTTCAAGGGTACAATATATCCGTACTATCATGGACGAGCTTCAACGTATTGACTCTCACCTCCTCTTTTTCTCATGCCTTTGCATGGATATGGGGGCACTAACTGCTTTTTTCTATGGATTTAGGGATAGAGAGAAAATACTCGATATCTTCGAGGCAACAACAGGTGGAAGATTGATTCAGAACTACAATGTAATTGGTGGTGTTCAAGAAGATATCGCCCTTGATTTTGTGCAGAAAGTGAAAGAGTTTATCTGCTATTTGCGGCCACTCCTCGATAAGGAATATCACCGCCTATTTACTGGAAATATCATAGCCAGAGGGAGGCTTCAGGGTGTCGGGATTTTAACAAAAGAGGATGCCATTTCATTTGGTGCAACAGGGGGAACTGGCCGTGCAAGTGGTTGGAGATGTGATGTGAGGAAGAGACATCCATATGGTGCCTACGGAGAGGTCAATTTCCGTGAGGTGGTGCGCCAAGAGGGGGATGCCTTTGCTCGGTATATGCTTAGGATGGAAGAGATAGTAGAGAGCCTAAATATCATTGAACAACTCATTGATAACATCCCTGAGGGGGAGTATAAACAGAAGATGAAACCAATTATTAAAATTCCTGAAGGTTCGTATTACAGTGCTGTAGAGGGAAGTCGCGGTGAGTTCGGAGTTTTTATCGAGAGCCATGGAGATAAATTCCCTTACAGGATGAAATTTAGGGCCACAGGTCTCCCTTTAGTCGCCGCCATGGAGACAATGTGCAAAGGTTCAAAAATTGCAGACTTAATTGCCATCGGTGGTACAGTGGACTACGTCGTTCCAGATATTGACCGTTAAGTCAATATAATAAAATAGAATATTATAATTAATCACAGAAAAATAGTATGTTCGATTTTACGATAGTTACAGAATGGATTCATAATCTTCTCACTTCTATTATGCCTGAAGGACTGGCTCTGTTTTTAGAATTTATTGTTATTGGTCTATGTATTATGGTAGCATACGCTTTAATTGCCATAGTAATGATTTTTATGGAGAGGAAAGTGTGTGCGGCATTTCAATGCAGACTAGGACCTAATAGAGTTGGCCCTGGAGGGACTATTCAGGTCTTTGCAGATGTTGTTAAGATGCTTATTAAGGAGATCATATCTATTAAACATTCTGATAAATTTCTTTACAATTTAGCCCCATATATAGTTATTTTAGCAAGTATTACAGCATTCAGTTGTATCCCTATAAACCGAGGCTTGGAGGTACTGGACTTTAATGTAGGAATTTTTTTCCTTATGGCTGCATCGAGTATTGGAGTGGTAGGGATTCTTCTTGCAGGATGGAGCTCAAACAACAAATTTTCACTTATTGGGGCGATGAGAAGTGGGGCACAAATGATTAGTTATGAACTCTCTATAGGTCTGTGCATCCTTACTGTTGTAGTTTTTACCGATACTATGCAGCTTTCTGAAATAGTAGAAAGACAGGCAGATGGATGGTTCATTTTCAAAGGTCATATCCCAATGTTTATCTCTTTTATCATCTACTTGATAGCTGGAAATGCAGAGGTCAACAGAGGCCCATTCGACCTTCCTGAGGCTGAAAGTGAATTAACTGCTGGTTATCATACCGAATATTCTGGAATGCACTTCGGGCTTTTCTATGTGGCAGAGTTCGTTAACCTTTTCATAATCGCAAGTGTAGCGACTACACTCTATTTAGGGGGATGGATGCCTTTACACATTCCAGGTTTAGAGAGCTTCAATATGGTGATGGACTATATTCCTGGTTTTATATGGTTCTTTGCAAAAGCATTTTTTATCGTTTGGCTTTTAATGTGGATTAAATGGACTTTTCCAAGGCTTAGAGTTGATCAGATTCTCACTTTGGAATGGAAATATTTAGTTCCTATTGGACTCCTTAATTTGTTGATAATGGTAATTATAGTTGTATTTGAATGGCATTTTTAGTATGAAAGAGAATAGTACATATATATGTGGTTTATTTAAAGGGATAAGGAGTCTATTAACTGGATTGACAGTTACATGGAGAGAATTCTTTACCAAAAAAGTGACTGAATGTTACCCTGAAAACAGAGAGACTTTAAAGATATCTCCTCGATTCAGAGGTTGCTTATGCATGCCTTCGGATGAAAATGGAAACAATAAATGCGTGGCATGTGGATTGTGCCAGATGGCCTGTCCCAATGAGACAATAAGAGTTGTCAGTCAAGTGCTTGAGGATCCTCAAACAGGAAACAAAAAAAAGGTATTGGTGAGGTATGAATATGATTTGGGAGCATGTATGTTCTGTCAGTTATGCGTTAATGCATGTCCCCATGATGCCATTAGCTTTAGTACGGAGTTTGAAAATGCAGTATTTGATAGAGATAAATTGAAATTAGTTTTAAATAAGAATAGTAAAATAGAATAATATGACACTTCAACTAATAGTCTTTATAATCCTTGCCCTCTTCATTGTAGTAAGTTCTATTTTGGCGGTTACCACAAGGCGAATTTTGAGAGCGGCTACATATCTGCTCTTTGTGCTATTTGCTACTGCAGGTATTTATTTTCAATTAAACTACTCTTTTTTAGGTGCAGTGCAGTTGTTGATATATGCAGGTGGCATTACAGTTTTATATGTCTTTAGCATCCTCCTTACATCTGGAAAAGGAGATAGAACAGAGAAACTCAAAGGGGGCAAATTCCTTGCTGGATTTCTCTCCACACTTGCAGGTTTGGCCATTTGTCTCTTTTTTATGCTCAAACACAAATTTATTGAGGGGGTATTTGTACCAGGGGAATTAGAGGTAAAAACCATTGGACAAACCCTTATGGGAATAGGTAAATATCAATATCTACTCCCTTTTGAACTAATTAGTATATTGCTTCTTACATGCATTGTAGGAGGTATCATGATCGCACGTAAAAGATAGAAGTTATGATTAAAATGGAATATTTCTTAGCGATAAGCACTATAATGATGTTTATTGGCATTTATGGCTTTTTTACTCGCCGCAATTTGTTGGCTATGCTTATCAGTGTTGAATTAATATTAAATTCTGTAGATATTAATTTTGCTGTATTTAACCGATATTTATTCCCAGAACAACTTGAAGGTTTCTTTTTTGCCCTTTTCTCAATAGGAGTAAGTGCTGCTGAAACTGCTGTTGCTATTGCCATCATCATCAACATATACCGAAACATAAATAATATCCAAGTAAAGAATTTGGATAAAATGAAACACTAATTGAGTTTATGGAATACACTATTTTAATACTTCTTCTTCCATTGGTCAGCTTTGCGATATTGGCTTTGCTGGGGATGAAAATGAAAAATAAGTTGGCAGGCATCATTGGTACTGCTATTCTTAGTGTTGTAACCATCTTATCATACATCACGGCATATAATTATTTTAGCGCAGGGAGAAATGCTGATGGCATCTATCAATCATTAATCCCATATAATTTTGAATGGCTTCCATTTAATACCACTCTTCATATAGATATGGGGATATTATTGGATCCTATTTCTGTAATGATGCTTGTCGTGATTTCTACTGTCTCTTTGATGGTCCACATATACTCTTTCGGATATATGAAAGGGGAGAAAGGATTTCAAAGATATTATGCATTTCTGAGCCTTTTTACACTCTCAATGTTGGGACTTGTAGTGGCTACCAATATTTTTCAGATGTATCTGTTTTGGGAATTGGTAGGTGTTAGTTCTTATCTACTAATTGGTTTTTATTACACTAAAAATGAAGCTATTGCCGCAAGTAAAAAGGCATTTATTGTCACTCGTTTTGCAGATCTCGGATTTCTTATAGGTATCCTGATATATGGATATTATACTAAAACTTTTTCATTTACCCCATCTGATGCTATGCTCGTTGGTGCAGGAGCTATGATACCGCTTGCCCTTGGATTGATGTTTATAGGTGGTGCTGGAAAAAGTGCGATGTTCCCCTTACATATTTGGCTTCCTGATGCCATGGAGGGGCCTACTCCTGTCAGTGCTTTGATACACGCCGCTACAATGGTTGTTGCTGGGGTCTATCTTGTAGCACGTATGTTTCCACTCTATATAGGATATGCCCCTGAGATATTACATTGGATAGCATATATTGGAGCATTTACCGCTTTTTATGCAGCATGTGTCGCATGTGTACAAAGTGATATTAAGAGGGTATTGGCGTTTTCTACCATTTCACAAATTGGTTTTATGATGGTTGGGTTGGGTGTATGTACATCAATGGATGCACATAATGGCGGTTTAGGCTATATGGCAAGTATGTTCCATCTTTTTACTCACGCTATGTTTAAAGCCTCTCTCTTTTTGGGGGCAGGATGTATTATCCATGCCGTACACTCTAACGAGATGAATGCTATGGGGGGACTTAGAAAGTATATGCCAGTTACACATATTACTTTTCTTATTGCATGTTTGGCTATTTCAGGGATTTACCCTTTTTCTGGCTTCTTCTCAAAAGATGAGATATTAACAGCTGCCTTTGATTTCAGCCCTATAATGGGATGGACTATGACGGCCATTGCCGCTATGACAGCCTTTTATATGTTCAGACTCTATTATTGCATTTTTTGGAATGGTGAGTGGAAAGGTAATCTTAAGGATGGAAATCCCCATGAGGCTCCCCTCTCTATGATTATCCCAATCTTAGTGTTAGCCCTCATCACTTGTGTTTCTGGATTTATCCCTTTTGGAGAATTTATAAGCAGCGACGGACTTGCATATCACATCCACTTAGATCCTATCATAGCCATTACAAGTATTAGTGTCGCAATAATCGCTATTGGCATTGCTACTTGGATATATGCTGGAGCTAAACAACCTATTGCTGAAAAGTTGGCTACTAATTTTAGCACTCTTCATAGAGCTGCTTACAACAGATTCTATATTGATAATATTTGGAACTTCATTACTAAAAAAATCATTTTTAATTGTGTTAGTAGGCCAATTGCATGGTTTGACAGACATATTGTTGATGGATTTCTTAATTCTTTGGCTTCTGGAACAGCTGCCATTTCCAATCTTATCAAGAATATGCAGAGTGGGCAAGTTCAACACTATGCTATATGGTTTTTGGTAGGTGCTGTGGTATTAACATTAATACTTATTTTTTAATCTGTAGGCTATGAATATTTTAATATTATATGTTCTCATTCCACTTCTGATGTTGGCTTTAATAGGGGTGTTTAAATCTATACCTGCCATTCGTGGGGTAATGGTTACAGGAGCTTCCCTTCTAATAGCTCTATCTGTTTATCTAATAATTGATTATATCGGTTTAAGAAATGGAGGAGCTACTGACGCTATGCTTTATACCGCAAGTGTATCGTGGTATGCTCCTCTCAATATATGTTTCTCTGTTGGGGTGGATGGTATATCACTTGCGATGCTGCTTCTAAGTTCTATTATTGTATTTACTGGCACTTTTGCCTCATGGCATCTTAAGCCACTCACTAAAGAGTATTTTATATGGTTCACTCTCCTTTCTACTGGAGTTTTTGGTTTTTTCATCTCCACTGATCTCTTTACTATGTTTATGTTTTATGAGGTTGCCCTGATTCCTATGTTTCTGTTGATTGGTGTCTGGGGAAGTGGTAAAAAAGAATATGCTGCAATGAAATTGACCCTAATGCTTATGGGTGGATCTGCTTTGATTCTAATTGGTATTCTTGGGATTTATTATGGGGCAGGTGCATCTACCATGAATATTCTTGAAATTGTTAAGGAACATATTCCGAGTGGGATTCAACAAATATTCTTTCCTATTGTTTTCCTCGGATTTGGCATTTTAGGAGCCTTGTTTCCATTTCACACATGGAGCCCCGACGGACATGCCTGCGCCCCTACTGCTGTAAGTATGCTTCATGCTGGTGTCTTAATGAAACTCGGAGGATATGGTTGCTTTAGGGTGGCTATTTATTTGCTACCAGAGGGATTGGAGATGTGGAGGGAGGTGTTTCTAATTCTAACAACAATTTCTGTTGTCTATGGTGCTTTCAGTGCTGTGGTACAGACTGACTTGAAATACATTAATGCATATTCCTCAGTTTCTCACTGCGGGTTGGTCCTTTTTGCCATATTGATGCTTACGAAGGTTTCATGCACAGGTGCCATTCTTCAGATGTTAAGCCATGGGTTGATGACTGCACTTTTCTTCGCATTGATTGGGATGATTTATGGGAGGACTCACACAAGGGAAATTTCTCAGTTGAGAGGTTTAATGAAGGTGATGCCTTTTTTGGCTGTTGGCTATGTAATAGCTGGTTTAGCTAATTTGGGACTTCCTGGTCTCAGTGGCTTTGTTGCAGAGATGACCATCTTTGTTGGTGCCTTTGAGAATAGTGGTTTATTTTTTAGAATATGTACCATCATTGCCACTACGAGCATTGTCATAACAGCTGTATATATCCTCAGAGTGGTTGGAAGAATCATTTATGGCAAAGTGGAAAACCCTGAATATCTTAAATTGAACGATGCCACTTGGGATGAGAGGTTAACAGTAATATGCCTTGTAGCCTGTATTATTGGTTTAGGGATTGCCCCATATTGGATAAGTGATTTAATTAGTAATAGTGTAGAACCTATTTTAAACTCTTTTATTAGCTAATATTATGGAAGTATCATCGATATTGCAAATGCACCAGGAACTCTCTTTGATTGCTGTGTTCCTATTAATATTTATTTCTGATTTAATTATCCCTACCAAATATAGGTATCTACTTAAACCTACCGCTTGTATTCTCTTAGCTATTCATTTGGTACTTAATATTATCCCTGAGGAGTTAACCCTTTTTGGAGGTATGTACCATTCGACACCTTTGGCATCAGTAATGAAAAGTATCCTAACCTTTGGGACAATTATGGTTTTTATGCAGTCGAGCCCTTGGCTGGATCAAGAGGGGGCTGAACACAAAAAAGGGGAGTTTTTTATTTTAACAGCGAGTACCCTTATTGGTATCTATTTTATGATTAGTGCGGGACACTTTTTACTCTTCTTTATGGGACTTGAACTTGCTACGATTCCTGTAGCATGCCTTGTGGCATTTGATAAATATAAAAACAATAGCGCAGAGGCTGGTGCTAAATTTATTTTAACCGCACTTTTCTCAAGCGGATTGTTCCTTTATGGCATTTCTATGTTGTATGGGACGGTGGGCACACTATATTTTGGAGATTTGGTTAGTGGCATTAATGGTTCCCCTCTACAAATTCTTTCTTTAGTTTTCATTTTCACTGGGCTTGCCTTTAAGATTAGTCTTGTCCCTTTCCATTTATGGACTGCCGATACCTATCAAGGAGCCCCTACCCCTGTCACTGCATTTTTATCTGTAATTTCCAAAGGTGCCGCCTCTTTTGCTCTGATGAGCATATTAGTCAATGTGTTCTCTAATATGATTGATTTGTGGAGTGAAATGTTATGTTTAGTGATAGTTGTAACAATTACAATTGCTAACCTCTTTGCAATAAGACAGTCATCTGACCTCAAACGATTTATGGCTTTTAGTTCTATTTCACAAGCTGGTTACATTATGCTTGCAGTGCTTTCTGGCTCTTCAGAGGGCTTTGCCTCTTTGGTTTATTATATATTGGTCTACATGGTGGCTAATATGGCTATATTTGGAGTTATAAATGCGATTGAGCACAATTCAGGAGGAATGGGAAGGGTGGATAGAGATGCTTATAACGGATTGTATAAGACCAATCCTAAACTCTCTATCATCATGACTTTAGCTTTGTTCTCTTTGGCAGGGATACCACCTTTTGCAGGTTTCTTTAGCAAATTTTTCGTCTTTGCATCTGCCTTCCATAGTGGTTTTTACATAACTGTATTTATCGCTTTGATCAACACAGTAATCTCTCTTTACTATTACTTATTGATAGTGAAGGCCATGTTTATCACCCCAAATGACAACCCTATCCCCTATTTTAAATCAAACTCTTCATTAAGGATTACCCTTATTGTTTGCTTGACCTCAGTAGTGGCTTTAGGATTGACAAGTGGCGTGTATGAATATTTTTATGGATTGATTCAGTAGATAGCACCTTGCTATTTAGTCTTCTCTTCTATCAATTCCCAATCGGCAAAATGAATAATATTTAAATTGGTCTTTGGTTCAGTGACATATGTACTGTTACTATTATAGTTCCATTCCATTGTTGATGATCCACCTCCAGATTGAGTTGTGATGAGTGCATAATTTCTTACTAATCCAATAGGGAATGCCTGATCGCGAGGTAGATCTCTGTCTCCGTGAGTAGGATCTGTAGGAATCCATCCATATCCTGGAAGATATACCTCTATCCATCTATGATATACTTCATCGAGAAATGCTTCCACTGGACGATTCCACACAGAACCGACATATCTGGCAGGAAGCCCTGCTGCACGACAGAGTGCAATAAATGCAAAAGTGTATTCCGAACATGAACCATGTCCATTCTTGATGACGGTAGGTGCTGTATCCCACGCACCATCCATATTGTAATAGAGGTGAGCTATCAAAAACTGATGAAGTCTTCTAACAATCATATATGGATTTTTTTCATCCCCCAATACCTTTTTAACAGTATTTTGTATTATATCGCTGTGTATTTGATATTTTTCATCATCTGCAAGATATTTGTCTGATATCTCAGAAGGTATATCTTCCAATGATCCAACAAATTCGGGATATATGAAATACCTAACATTGTATGTATCGGCATTTACAACCATATCTAAATTTATTTTTTCTCCTGGCTTTATGTCCTTAAAATTAAAATAAGCCGTTGTCTGTCCCCATTGGTCTTTTTCATAATTAGTTGGTTTGATACTATATTGTATTTCCCCTTTTATGTCTTGATTAGACCTATTTTCTGGGAGTGCAAAATGGAGATCAAATGATTTTATTTTTCCAGGACCGAAACATGTTATACTATGTCTATAGGTAATCTTATGTGTCTGTTTGTCTTTCCTTATATAAGGGGTTTTATCCTTAATTATTACTTCATACAATTTGTTGTCATAGTAATCTGCTGCCCAGAGCCTCTCCCCTTGAACTGTTATTCCATGAATGCTTTTACCAGGGGCATCCATTATTATGATAACCCACCCATTTTCAGGATTCACCATATATATTTCATCTGTGCCACTATCTGCAATCCAGAGGTATTTTCCATCAAAGGAGATACCTGAAGGATCTTTTGCTGGAGATTTAAAAGAATTGATGGTGGTCCCATCAGATGGATTGAACTGAATCACCTTGTCTTTTCGATCATCGGTCATCCATAAATATTTTCCATCCCATGCCAGACCTTTGGGAGAATTGGCAGGAGCTTGAAGAGTTTTTAAAATAGTACCATCTTGAGGATCTATCATAAATATCATACCATCCCTATCCTCAGCAATATCAGTCCTACCACGCTGATCGGCACACCAAAGATATTTTCCATCCCAAGTAAGGCCTGTGGGCCAATAAGCAGGAGATTCTATACTTTTTATCACCTTTCCATTGTTGGGGTTTATACAGTAGATTAAATCTTTCTCTCTATCTGCCACCCATAAGTGTTTGCCATCGGAGCAGATCCCTGTTGCAAAATCTCCTGGAGTTGGTAATTCTTTAGTTATTTTTCCTGTTTGAGCTTGAAGTGAGACACTAATCAATAATAGGAAAAAAGATAATATTATTGTAAGTCGTTTCATGTTTTATTTAATTAATAATGATATGTTTCTTCTGATAATATATTATGTTATCTTTCTAATTTGCAATTGTTTGCCCTCATTGATACTGCAGCGTCCAATGAAGCTATCGTTACAAGGTTGACTATTTCACGCACTGGAGCCTCTACAGAGGTGAAGTGAATAGGTTTATTAAGTCCCACTTGAATAGGGCCAATGGCCTCACCAATTCCCATTTGGAGCATCATCCTATATGATGCAGAAGCAGCATCAAGCGATGGGAATATTATTGTATTGACATCTTTATTTTTAAGTGTATTAAATGGATAATTTCTATCTCTACTTGCTTTGTCAAGTGCCAGAGTAATCTGCATCTCGCCATCTACACATATTTCTGGATTCTCTCTGTGTAATCTTGCAACAGCTTCATGTACTATAGATGCACTTGAATTGGGGACATCTATGTTAGAACCAAAATTGCTGTATGAGACCATAGCTATTACTGGGTCAAATGAGAAATATTTAACTAAACCATCAGATAATTTTGTGATATCAACAAGTTTATTCACTGTCATATCTTCATTGATAGATGTATCCGCAAGAAATTTGACCCCTTTTTTGGTATTTATTATATGCACTGTGATAAATGTATCTACCCCATCTTTCACACCCACCACCTCTTTGGCAATTGCTGAGATAGCACAGTTATTTGAATAGTTACCAGCTATAAAAGCATCTGCATCACCAACTTCAACCATCATCATACCAAACCAATTTCTGTCAAACATCAACTCATAACTCTCTGAAAAGGTGTATCCCTTTCTTGCATTCTTTTTAGTGAGTTCCGTTGCGTAACGCTCACGTCGTTCCATTTCAGAATCTAAACGGGGATTTACTATCTCTATCCCTTCAATTGATATATTCAACCTATCAGCTCTCGCTTTAATTCTATCCTGATTACCCAATAAGACAGGTATGCATACCCCTTCATTCTTAGCATGTACAGCAGCCAAAAGCATATTATCAGTATTTGCCTCCCCAAATGCAACCCTCATTGGTTGACATCTTGCAGCTTCCATAAATCTGCGTACCAATTTATTGTCATATCCCATCATTTTGTGGAGATGTTCCTCGTATTCAATCCAATTTGTAATTGATTTTTGTGCCACTCCAGATTCTATAGCTGCCTTGGCAACTGCAGGTGCAACAGCGGTCAATAGCCTTGGATCCAATGGTTTAGGTAATATATAATCAGTGCTAAAATGTAATTCATCTATTCCATATGCGCTGTTAACAACAGATGGAACAGGTTGTTTTGCTAACTGGGCAATTGCCTTCACCGCAGCCAATTTCATCTCTTCATTAATTGCAGTGGCCCTAACATCGAGCGCACCTCTGAAAATATAAGGGAAACCAAGGACATTGTTTATTTGATTTGGATAATCAGATCTACCAGTGGCAAAAATAAGATCATCTCTTGAAGACATTGCTTGGTGGTACTCAATTTCAGGATCAGGATTGGCCAGTGCAAACACAATAGGTCTCTCTGCCATCGATTGGAGCATCTCTTTAGTAAGCACATCTTTGACAGAAAGTCCTAAAAAGACATCTGCACCTTTCATAGCCTCTGCCAAAGTCTCTATCTTTCTATTGGTAGCAAATCCTCTCTTCTGTTCGTTAAGATCCTTGCGAGCAGTGGAGATGACCCCCTTGCTATCGCAAATAACGACATTCTCCCTCTTTACCCCTAAGGAAATATATAAAGAGGTGCAGGCAATTGCAGCAGCACCAGCTCCGTTAACTACCAGTTTTATCTCATCTATTTTTTTTCTTTGAAGTTCAAGGGCATTTAGTAGTCCTGCTGAAGAAATAATAGCTGTCCCATGCTGATCATCGTGCATAACAGGAATGTTACATTCATTTTTAAGCCTCCTCTCTATCTCAAAACACTCAGGTGCCTTAATATCTTCAAGGTTAATCCCTCCAAAAGTAGGAGATATCGCTTTTACTACCTGAATAAATTTTTCTGGATCTTTTTCATCAACTTCTATATCGAATCCGTCAAGCCCAGCAAAGATTTTAAACAAGAGAGCTTTACCTTCCATAACAGGCTTACCTGCCTCTGCCCCAATATTTCCCAAACCAAGTACCGCAGTACCATTAGATATTACGGCCACTAAATTGCCCTTATTTGTGTATTCATAGGCATCTTGAGTATTCTTCTCTATTTCTAAGCATGGAAAGGCTACTCCTGGTGAATATGCCAACGATAAATCGTGTTGAGAAGAGTAAGGCTTGGTAGGTACCACTTCTATCTTACCAGGTCTATCATTATGATGATATGCAAGTGCAATTGATTTACTAATTTTTGACATAACAAATATGTTTTATATAAAATATTTATGGTATTACATTAATTCCTTCGATTTGTGAAACATCCATTGAGTTGAAATGCCACCACTCTGCATGGTAAACTAAAAACCCACTTTCAGTCATCACTTTTCTCAGAAGGAGACGATTTTCAAGTTCTCTTTGGGTGATGCGACCCGTAGCGAGAAGTTCAGTTTCAATATTAGTTCTCGCTTCATCCCCAAAATAGTCATATTCCGAACCCATTGGAAGTGGGTTTCCTGTGCAATCAATAAGTGTTAGATCAATGGCAATACCATAGTTGTGCATACCTCGACCTTTAGTTGGGTTTGCAACAAAATCTTCCATGTCAGTACCTACCACCATATTCCACATATCGTGTTGAATTGATATAGGCCGCGCTGCATCATATATTCTGAATGAGAGATCGGGACGCTCTTTCTTTAAGTTTTTTTCAGCCTCTAATAACATTTGAGCACTTTTTGGGAGCATAAATGCATGTGTCATGTCTTTATAAAGTTGCTTTCCCATAAAATTAAAAGGGGTGGCATATACCAGATGTACATCTATAGATTCACTTTGTTTCTGAATATCTACTAATCCCAATTTTAATAATTGTCTCTCTTTCTCAGTATATTCATCATCCTTTGTCCCATTGCATGAGGTTAGAAATAACGATGATAGGATGACTATTAATATTAGTTTAATTCTCATAATGATTCTATTGTTACGTTGCAAGATATTTATATTTAATCAATTAATTTATTTAGCAATTCAGGAATTGGAATATCATCAGAGATAATATTGGAAAGCATCTCCTTACCTTGATTAGTTAATGAAAAATACATCTGTCTCTTATCTTTTTGGCCGAGTGTTCGTTTTAAAAGTTTTTTATTTTCCATTGATGATATGATTTTGGAAGTATTTGAGGCACTCAAACTTAAAAATTCACTTAACTCACCAGATGTTAACTCCTTATCTGGAGAGTTATTTATTGAGCAAAGTGCCATACCTTCATTAAGACAAATGCCATAACATTTGATAAAATCTTGCTCAAAGGCTATGACACTTCTCTGAATATCTCTTATTTTACATAAATTACTCATGTTATATAAATAAGTTAACATTAGCATTTTCAGCACGTTCCATATAGGTAGCGACACCGCCTACTGTTACCTGGTCAAGGAGCTCTTCACGTTTTACCCCCATTACATCCATCGACATTTGACATGCGATAAACTCCACTCCATTATCTAAGGCTTGTTGTCTTAATGTCTCCAAAGAGTCTATTTTTTTAATTTTCATTATATGTCTCATCATCCTATCTCCTATACCAAACATGCTCATCTTGGACAAATGAAGTTTCAAAGAGCTGGAAGGCAACATCATACCGAACATCTTTCCAAAAATGTCTTTTTTTACTTTTGGCTTCTTTACTTTCTTGATAGTGTTTAATCCCCAAAATGTAAAGAAAATGGTAGTTTTGTGCCCTGTGGCTGCGGCCCCATTTGCAAGGACAAATGTAGCTAAAGATTTGTCAAGGTCATCACTAAACATTATCAGAGTTTTGGATTTCCCATCACATGATGATACTAAATGACACTCTTTAGCACCTCCTTTCTCAATAACTACTGTATATTTCCCCTTCTCTTCTACTTTAGAAATGAACTGATTGCCTGTGGTGCGGCACCAGGCTTCTGCATCCCTAGCAAACCCCTCATCTGTAGCTACAATTTCTATCCTTTCTCCTTCTGAAAGAGTGTCCATTGTCTGTTTAACTTTCATTACAGGACCAGGACATTGCAATCCGCATGCATCCACTTTTATTGTTTTCATTTTTTTGTCTATGCTTTGTGTATCTAAATTGATTGATGGTTCCTCTATTTTAGTATTTTTATTGTTTATTATTGGAGCCGTGGCTGTAGAATATGTTTTATACCCTCCAGTAAGATTCTTGACATTTTTAAATCCATGTGCAGTTAATATTTTAAGTGCTAAATAACCCCTTAGACCTATTGCGCAAAAAACGTATATCTCTTTATCTTGTGGTATTTCTGATAGTCTACTTCTTAAATCATCAAGTGGAATATTTACAGCTCTCTTAATTGATCCAAATGCAAACTCATCTTTGGTACGCACATCCAATAAAAATACTTTGTCTGTATCTGCACTATCAATATCTCTCCATGATACTATTGGCATTGTCCCATTAATCACATTGTTTGCTACATATCCTGCTATTGCAATTGGATCTTTGGCAGATGAGAAAGGGGGTGCGTAACAATGTTCAATTTGCATGAGATCGTATATGGTCCCTCCTTTCTTAATGAGAACTGCAATCTGATCTATCCTTTTATCTACCCCTTCATATCCAACACATTGTGCACCATATAATTTGCCATTTTCTGGATTGTATGTAAGCTTTATTGTAAGTTGGAGAGCTGATGGATAATACCCAGCATGTGATGCAGAGTGAGAAGTGGAACTTCTGTATTGTATTCCCATCTGTTTCAGCCTTTTGGCAGCGAGGCCTGTAGAAGCAACTGTCATATCAAATACTTTTGCAATCGAGGTTGCAATGGCACCTTCATATTTAATGGTATTCCCAAAAACCATGTTGTCTGCAACAATACGTCCTTGACGATTGGCAGGATTGGCCAAATAGTTGAGATAAGGCTTCCCCGTTAAAGGGTGAGGATATTCTATGGCATCACCAACCGCATAGATATCCTTCACCGAGGTTTCAAGCCACTCATTTACCCAAATACCCCCTGCTTCTCCAATTTTTATCCCTGCCATTGAAGCAAGTTTAGTCTCTGGACGCACCCCTATAGATAAAATAACAATGTCGGCTTCAAGTGATTCACCATTACTCAATTGAACGATGATGCCTCTATTTGTGTTTTCAAAACTTGTTACCCCATTTTCAAGGTAGAGAGAGACACCTTTTTGAAGTAAGTGGTGATGAACATGAGAGGCAATAGAATAATCAACTGGTGCCATCACTTGATTACCCATTTCAACCACAGAGACAGCAGCTCCTGCATTATGTAGATTTTCTGCCATTTCAAGACCGATAAAACCAGCCCCCACAACTACAGCCCTCTCCACCTTATGGGTGTTCATATAATTTTTAATATTGTCGGTATCATCTACATTGCGTAGGGTAAAAATGCCACTACCCTCAATTCCTCTTAGTGGTGGTTTCACTGGTGAGGCTCCAGGTGAGAGCAATAATTTGTCATAACTTTCAATGTATTGCGTACCATCTATCTTCCTCACTGTCACTCTCTTTTCTTCGCTATCAATCTCTACCACTTCGCTCTCTATCCTCACATCTACATTGAATCTTCCTCCAAAGGAAGAAGGGGTCTGTACAAATAATTTCCCTCGGTCTGAGATTGTACCACCTATATAATATGGTAAGCCACAATTAGCGTAGGAGATATATTTCCCCTTTTCAAACAATATTATTTCTCCAAATTCGTCTATTCTCCGAATTCGCGCAGCTGCAGTTGCACCTCCAGCCACTCCTCCTATGATTAAATATTTCATAATAGAATTATTAATTTTTTACAAAAATAAATTTATTTTCTTTTAAAACAAATTTCTAATGGAAAATATTGCTCACGAAAAGCATGGCATTATATTTGTATTATATTCCAAAGGAAATAATTGAATAAAGATAATAATTATGTTTAAAAAATTTTTAATATTTACAGCTTCACTTGTGGCGCTTTTTTCTTGCGTTAATGGTGTGGAGAGTAATAAAGGTAAAACAACAGAGAGTATGAAAACAATTGAATTGACAAAAGGAGACTTTTTAGAAAAAGTGATGAATTATGAAACAAATCCAAATGAATGGAAATTTCTTGGAGATAAACCGGCAATAGTTGACTTTTATGCCAGTTGGTGCGGCCCATGTAAAATGGTGGCACCAATTTTAGAAGAGTTGGCAAAGGAGTATGAAGGCAAAATAGATATATATAAAGTAAATACTGAAAAAGAGATGGAGTTATCTACTACTTTCGGTATCCGTTCTATCCCTTCAATTTTATTTATCCCTAAAGAAGGTGAGCCACACATGATTCAAGGGGCTATGAGCAAAATTGACTTTGTTAAAGTGATAGATAAAATTATATACAATAAACAATAAGAACAATCTTTGGCACGCTTATTGTACAACTATTAATCAGAATAGTTTTTTCATAGGTTAAGTTTAGGTTAAAATAAGGGTTGCAAATTTTTGCAGCCTTTATTTTATTTATTTATTTTGATGGATGTACTATCTTTGCCCCTAATTAACTGAACTATATGAAAAATCTACTTATACTTCTTTCTATCATTTTTCTCATACAAACGACTGATATTTATGGCACACACAAGGATAAAGAATTATCTTCTCGTATCGAAAAGTGTAAATTAAATATTGCCAATGACTCTTTTTATGAATTATGGACAAATTTGGAAAAAGATGTTGTCAATGGTACTCCTGAGGATAAGGCCTCTGTACGCTCTTTAAAATTTTTTCGACATTATGTTTTAGGTCAAACAGATTCTCTTGAGATATTAGATAAAGAGCTTAAGGTTATGTGTAAAGAGTACAAATTAGAACAAAATTATTATTATCTATGGAGTTACCTTATTAATAATTATAGTGTTTCAGGATATTTTGACAGGGCTGTTGCAGGTGCACACAATATGCAAGAGGAGGCTAAAAATGAAGGATCTGGGTTTGGTATTGCAATAAGTAAAATGTCTCTCGGAGATGTCTATTCTTATATGGATATGAGCTATGAGGCGTTGAAATATTATAAAGATGCATTAAACTATTTTTTGAAAAACGAGGATATTTTTAATATGTCCAATGCTATCTGTTACAATTTGATATTTGTTATGGACTCAATGAAAGATTATCACGAGATGATTAGAATTTCTAATTTATCAGATTCTCTTGTTTCTGTCATGGAGAAAAGGAGCCCAAATAGTTCAAATGATTCATTTAGATTTGTCAATACCTGCGGCCGTCTAATAGCATATAGTAGATTGAAAGATGTTGAGAAAGCAAAGAAGGAACTCTACAAGTGCGAACAACAACACAATTCAAAGATAATGCAAACAGATTTCTATTTGGAATCGAAAGCGATATATTATTGTGAAACCGGGGATTATGCTAAATCTATATCAGCATATAATGAGCTAATAGACTATTTCAATAAGATTAATACAAAAAAAGAGGCTATCCGTATTTTAAAGGATCGTGCAGATGTCAAAGTGTTAGCTGGGGATTATAAAAATGCTACTCAAGACTATAAGAAGCACATTGACCTTTCAGACTCGTTGAGAATGGATATCACTACTTTCCATCTTAACGAATTGGCGATATCTAACAATTTGATCTCTAAGGAGCTTGAAAAAAGAGATTTGCAACTTAAAGTTGCAGCAAATAAAAGATTTACCACGATATGGTTGATAGTTGCTCTTGCCATCATTATTTCAGTTTTAACAATATCTTATATAAAAGAAAGAAGGTTCAATTCAAAACTAAAATCAACAGGACACCAATTATCGGTAGCTCTTGATAAAGCAAAGGAGGCTGATTTGTTGAAAACCACTTTCCTTGCCAATATGAGCCATGAGATAAGAACACCACTCAATGCAATATTGGGATTTTCTGAACTATTATCGAGTAAAGAGAACATTGAAGGGAGGGAGCAATTTGTCCACATCATTAAAACCAATAGCGACCTTTTACTCAAATTGATTAATGATTTACTTCTGTTTTCAAAAGCTGAATCTAACAAAATAGTCATTAGTCCTTTTGAGATTAATTCTTTCTTGAATGATTTGTATATCTCCTTTGAAAACAAAATTGACACTTCTAAGATTAAATTTATCAAAGATTTTCCTGATCAAAAATATATAATAGATTGGGATAAAAATCGACTTCTGCAACTATATACCAATTTTTTAACAAATGCTATTAAATTTACTCAAGCAGGGAAAATTACAATGGGATTGTCCATTAGAAAAAATGAGATTAAAATATACGTATCTGACACAGGGAAGGGAATCGCTAAAGAGCATATTGCAAAATTGTTTGATAGATTTTACAAGGCTGACGAATTTACCCAAGGGACTGGTCTTGGAATGTCTATATGTAAATCCATCACCGATCGTGCTGGAGGGAAAATTGGGGTAGATTCGGTGGAAGGGAAAGGATCTACTTTTTGGGCCACGATACCATGTCATATAGAATCTGATCTCATCAATTAGTGAGATAGATTCAATTAATTACATTCATTAATATTTTATTTTTCAGCATTTTGGGATAATTGGGTTTATCCATAAAAAAGAGATTGACAGAGTCTTTTACTACTTGTGGAAGATGATTTCTTAACAGTGATGAGGCCCAACTCTTTGGAAAGAATATATCCCCTGTTTGTTGCACCTCTTGAACCTCTGATAATCCTTCCATTATATACTTTCTCGAATCAACCTCTCTGAGACGGTGATTTAACAATGACAATGATCTTCCTGCCCATGGTTCTATCTCCCTATTCTCTGCTAAAAGCAGAGAATGAAACACTGAATCTCTCTTGGAGAGAGATGGACTCACTGCTGGTGAAACAAATTCAAATTCTTTTAGAAGATTCGGATCTTTTATTCTCCCCCTTTGAATCGAAAGGAGTTCCTCTGCCTTTTCTGGATGGTGAAGTGAAAGTTCATAGCATATAGATATTTGATCTCTCATAGATATCTTTTTGTTTTCTAATTGTTTCTCATCAAGATATAGATGGTTTATATTAGATAGCGCATTTTTGGAATCCATTATCCCTACATAGGCTCGTAACGCAATGATTCTGCGAGATGAGTCATTGTCATTTTGAAATATGTTCCATAAAATAGACTCAAGGTGTTCGTTAGGGACTGTTTCAAATTGTAAATAGCACTCTGTTACGTATGAAATTGCAAGAGAATAGAGAAGTTGATTTTTCTCATTATCTAAATAATTGGACATTTCATTTATAAATGTACTGGCATCAATATCGCCCCTAATTACCGCTTCATGTATCATTATCAATATAGAACCACGTAAAATGGGGTCTAAAACAGAATTGAGAGTTTTTACAGTATTTATCATATCTTTCTCCCCCCAATTGAAGTACCCATAACTCTTTCCGTTACAATTGGGAATAATATTTTTTGCCCCTTTTTTAATTGGTATGGTAAGATCTCTTTCCGATAAATATACATTTACAGTCGTGTCATCTATTTTAAATAGGATGTTTTGCCCTTTAATGTTTGCCAATTGTTGTATCTTAAGTGAGTCTGCCATGCGTGACATTTCAATCTCTGGCATCCCTTTTTCATGAACCCAGCAATTGCTCCAACTCCTTAAGTCTTCATCACAAAGATCATCAAGGATAGTAATGAGATCATCCCAAGTAGCATTTCCATAAGAATAGCGAGTAAGATATTCTCTTATTCCCCTTTGAAACAACTCCTCTCCCACTTTGTCAATCAACATATTCATTACTATCGGGCTCTTTTGATATATGATATTGCCATATACCAATCCTGCTTGATTAAGATTGACAAGCTGTTGTTGGATAGGGTTTGTCCCTTCTGTTCGATCTTCAGAGTATGAACCCGGGAAATAGCTCATCATAAATGATAGATCATGGTTAATTTCAGGAAAAAGAGGTTTAATAATTTGAGATGCAAAATAATTGGCAAATACCTCTTTGGTCCATACATCACTGAACCAATCCATGGTAACTAAATCTCCGAACCACATATGAGCAGTCTCATGTGCAATTAATTGTGTCCTACTAAGTTGTTCATTTAATGTAGGGTTCTCATTAAGAAAGATTTTTCTATCGTTATAAAGAGTAGCTCCAGTATGCTCCATTCCCCCATATTGAAATCCAGGCAAGACTATAAGGTCATATTTTGAAAATGGATATTTAATTCCAGTATAATTTTCAAGCCACTCAATAGATGAGAATATTTGTCCAATCACATGATCACATTGAGCTATTTTTTTAGGATCAGATTCTTTATGATATAGGGAAATAGATCGATTATTTTTAGTGCGTGTCTCCTTTTGTAAATCACCTGCTACAAAAGAGAATAGGTATGTACTAAGAGGTTCTGTTTGAGCAAAGCGTAATATTTTCATACTATTCTCATTTGTTACTACATCATTTGCAACTACCGCACTATTACTAATTCCCTTCCAGTCTTTAGGGATTGAGAGTGAAAGTTGATATTTAGCTTTTATATTGGGTTGGTCGAAACATGGAAATAGTGTTCTCGAACGATCTGGGACAAGTAGTGTATAAAGGAAATCTTCTCTTCGATTAAGTGATTGATCTGCAGCGTTAAATGATATTGTCACCTCGTTGCGTCCTTTCTTTACTTGTGTTTTATTGATTATAATATGTTCATTTTCAAATATATAAGGCAATGAAACTGATTTAATATTATCTCCAAATACATAGTCTAAAACAATATCACTTCTCTTGATTACATCAAATGAGACTGTGATCTCTCCCTTTACCGTATCTTGTTTGTTTTCAGGAACATAAAAATCAATTCTATATTCTACATTATCAATATTTTCTTTTCTTTGTTGTGCAAGTGTGTATGAAACCCCTTTTTCTATTTTGGAACTATTTCTAATTAAATAAAAATAGCCTAAAACACCGACAACCGCTACTGCAATTATGATTAGTATCTTTTTCATTGAATAATCCTTTTTATACAAATATATTACATTATTCAAAAATAGTATCTTTGGGGATTGTAATAATAAAAATTTATGAAAAAAATATTTTTAATTTCATTTTATATCATTGCTCTAATCTCTTGTAATACTTCAAATATTGTTGAAAGGGCTGTTAAAACAGCCTCAATTGAATCTTTAAGAGAGAACACCATGGCTCTCGCTGCAGATAGCATGGCTGGGAGGAAACCATTTACAGAAGGGGCAGAGAAAAGTGTCAAATATATATCCTCTAAAATGAGTAAAATTGGCTTAAAGCCATATTCAGATAGTAGTTATTATCAATATTTTGAAATGGTATTGTCCAAGACAGAGTGCTCTAAGAATATGATAATAAATACTCCAAAGGGCAAAATGAAACTGGAGAGATATAGGGACTTTACAGCATTTTCTAAAAGATTTGAAGAGGAAATAAACATTGACGATGCCCCAATGTTCTTTGCTGGTTATGGAATAGTAGCACCTGAATATGGGAAAGATGACTATGCTGGAATTGAAAATAAAAATGAAAAAATTGCCGTTGTCATTGTTAATGATCCTGGACTCGGCAGTGAGAACAATGATTATTTTGAGGGAAATGTGATGACATTTTATGGAAGATGGAAGTATAAGCTAATGGAGGGGGCAAAACAAGGGGTCAAAGGGGTTTTAATCATCCATGATGATTTGGGAGCAGGATATTCTTGGAGCGTAGTAAATGCCTCTGCCAGGAGCAAACTCTACCTTGCCGAGAGGGACAAGGATGCATACTACTGTCCACTTGAGGGGTGGATTTCCAACACCATTGCGCGTGATTTTTTCTCAAAAAATGGTTATGACTTGGACGAACTCGTTTCTCAGGCTAAATCTCCTGATTTCAAACCATTTGATCTAAAATCAAGTGCTACCGTATCAATGAAAAACACATTTACAAGGGATGAAACCCCAAATGTAATTGGTTTTATTGAGGCTGAGAAACCCACTAAAGAGAGCATAGTATATGTTGGGCACTGGGACCATTTGGGTATTGGAAAACCAATTGACGGAGACACTATTATCAACGGAGCAAGTGATAATGCTGTCGCTGTGGCTTGGGCTTTGGAAATTGCAAAGTGTTACAAAGCACTCAAATCAGCTCCGAGGAGAAATGTGGTATTTCTCATCCCCTCCTGCGAGGAGTCAGGTCTTTGGGGCTCGACATATTATGTAGAAAATCCCCTTTTCCCTACTGATAGTATAGCCGCAGTAATCAATTTAGATGTATATCCTTTATGGGGTAAAAACAATGATGTGACCATTACTGGTTTCGGATACTCCTCCTTAGATGATTTGATGGCTGAGGTGGCTAATCGGCACGGTAGGTATGTGATGCCTGATCCCGATGCTTCCAACGGAATGTTCTATCGTTCCGATCATTTTCCATTTGTACTAAAGGGGGTGCCAGCAATGTTTGCAAAGGGGTGGAATGATAGCGAAAAATATGGTAAAGAGTGGTCAGCAAAGAAAATTGAAGAGTATTGGAGGACAATTTATCACAAACCGACTGATCAATGCTCTTCGAGTGATGATTATAGCGGACTTCTCCAAGAGGTAGAGCTCTTCTTCGATTTTGGATATCAAATCGCAAATTCTAAAGAGTATCCGAAACTAAATGCAAAAAGGATATTTCGGCAACAAGTTCAAGAAGAGAAGCAAATTGAATAACCTTTTTAATAAGTTAAACAAATATATTATATTTACGAAGATATATAATTTAAAGATAGTATTATGGGAAAAAATTATGCAGTCATTCTTTCAGGGTGTGGACCCAAAGATGGATCGGAGATTCATGAGTCAGTATCAGCACTAATGGCTATTGGGCACTATGGAGGCAAATACCAGATATTCGCTCCAGATATTGTGCAAAAACACGTAATTGACCATATCACTGACAAAGAGATGGAACAATCAAGGAATGTACTTATCGAATCAGCGCGTATTGCAAGGGGCAATGTGCTCCCATTAAGTAAACTGGAGGCAAATGATTATGATGCAGTCATTTTCCCAGGTGGATTTGGTGCGGCAAAAAATCTATTTACATTTGCCTTTGATGGTCTTTCTTTCACTATTTTACCAGCAATTAAAAACATAGTTCTCGCTTTCTATAATAGCAACAAGGCCATTGGAGCTATGTGTATCTCTCCAATATTGATAGCGAAGATACTCAAAGATAGAAACATAACTATTACTCTTGGTCCTAACACTCCTCTCTGTAAAGAGGTTGAAGATAAATTTGGTGCAATAGTAAAAGAATCAAGTGCGAGCGATGCAGTTGTCGATGTAAAAAACAAAGTTGTAACTACCCCCTGTTATATGTGCAACAACGCAACCCCAATTATCATCCTTGAGGGGGCAATGAAAATGATAAATGGGATTGAAAAACTATCATTTTAAGCTATTGCATCAACAGATAGCATACATCCAAGTCTAAATCACTTAGGAAAGGTATAATTGAACTAAATACACCTAATGATATTATCACAATTAGGGCTACTGTCAAAGCAATATTAAAACAGATACCGATTATTGACATCACCCTTGTTGCCTCTGGAATCATTTTTGAGCGATACATTCCAGGGTTTTCATTATAAGCTTTTAGTGAATTGTTAGATAGCACTAGTGCAATTATTGAAAGAATAAAGCCACCAAATGGAATATAGAAAGATATTATCATCAAGACCAATGCTAAAACCGAATTGGGTGGGCAATTTTTTTGTTCAACTTTCATTTTAATTATTTTATATAATTACAAAATTATTTTTAAATGGGTTAAAAATTGAATTTTTAATCCTAATTAAGAGTATAAACCAAAATGAGATGATAAATGGTATTACAATTATAATCAGAGGATTGTAGTTAATTGCAAGTGACATATTTCCATGTATTGATGCGAAAAATGCTCTCGTCATACCACATCCCCAACACTCTACTCCCAAGATGGTTTTGAATAGACATATCGTATTCCCATTATATATATCTTCCGACGGAATTATAAATAGTAGTACTGGGAAAAATAAAATAGTGTAAAATACAAAATAAAGTCTATCTATTCTGAAGCACTTTACCATCATTATCGGTGAAATTACCACAAATAATAATAATAATGTCTATAAGTGTCCAAATACCACATCCCCCAAGTGTGATGAGCATTAAAATACCAGTCCCTATTTTCCCTACATAGAATCTGTGTATTCCAAGTGAACCAAAGAAGATGCTAAGTAAAAGGGCTAACAACCAATTTTTAGGACTTGAATTATCAACAATATCGTTGACAATATTAACTGGTGTACCACAATTTTCACAAAATGTGGATTGATCGCTAATTTCTTTTCCGCAATTTTTACAAAACATAATTTAAATTTACTTTAATTTTTCTTTTGCCACCATCCTGCTTTGATGGCTAAGAAAATGATTATTATTGATATCGCTAAGCAAGATAAGAGGAGCCATATTCCCATACCATTCATAAACATGACTGGAACGAGTGTAATTAATAAAATTTCAACTGGTGCAATAGGAAGATAGGCTAAAGCATAGTCATCCATTGCTTTACTCGCAGACTTAGGATCTACTATTCTTAAAAGGGCAATTCCCATTGCCATTGTCCCTGTCCACCACCCCCAAGCAAATATACTGCGTTCGAACCAATATGTTTTACTGAGTTTTTTTCCAAAATAAAAGGTAATAAACCATACTAAGATGATTCCAGCTACAATCAAAACTATTAGCGGTAGAGCATACTTTACAATTACCCCCAATTTGATTGATGCTACTCCACATGCAACTAAGAGATCGGTAAATGTGCTACTCAGTCTTTGTGTTGTAATAGGGCAAACATAACGAGATACTTTTACAGTGTCAAATACTCTTTTTAGAATTAGACCAAATATGAATGCACAACTAAATACAGGTAACTCTAATTTTGGGTATATCATTTTTACCCCTTGACTCGCCAAATATCCTAAAAACGCCACAGCAAAGACAAGTGCAAGATGAAAAGTGAGAGAATCTATTGAAATTGAAGAGGTTGTTGATATTCCAATTGGATCTCTTTTATCCTCCGGAAGGAGTCCAGTACGATACTCTTGTGGGAGGTCATTAAAATCTGTGATAAAAGAGGTGTGATGGTGTTTTGCCCCCCATTTAATCATAATCAACCCCCCTACAATGGCACATACTACACCAACTGTTGCAGTGGTCATTCCAAGGCTCTGTGCATCACTCCACCCAAGATTGTCAAAAGCACTTCCAAGTGCAGCAGCTGTGCCATGGCCCCCATAAAAACCAGCAGAAAGCATAATACCGAATGCATCATTTAATTCTGGCCATATCAGTTTCAGACAGAAAATTCCAAAAAGACCGATTAATGCCCACTGGAGTAACATTCCCAATTGTGCATATGCCCACACAGGCCCTACCCTTTTAGCAATATCCTTCATCGGAATATTAGGGGAAGAGAATGGTAAAGCCCCGAAGACAAGGGCAATGAGTATTGCTGAGTAGGTGCCTAAATTATCTGAAAACGGGATGATACCTACACCATTTGGACCCAAAATAAGCCCCAACAATCCTGCTATTAAACTTGGAGGAATAAATAGTCTTTGTACAAATTTAACTTTTACCCTAATAAATTTGCCTATCAAGAGTAAAATAAAAATAAAACCTAAATCTACAAAAAGTGACCACGGATTAAATTGAGTGAAATCAAACATAGTTTAGAAACTTAATGAGTGTTATTTAATATATAACTCTAATACTTTTTTTGCTTTTTCAAATTCATAGCCAGATGAGTTCAAAAATTCAAGTGCCTTTGCCACTCTCTCTTTATCTATTTTGTATTTAGCAAGCACCTTGAATTTGGCAACAAATTCATCTTGTCGGTCATAGTCATGTCTCATTGCAGTTTGAAGGTTTCTTGCATCAATTTGAACAATAGATTCTCCACTTTTGTTTATATGGTTGACATTGGCCCCTTTAGAGAGTAAGAACTCTACCGCTTGTGGCTTATCAACTGTAAACAAGGCTGTTTCGCCATCTTTGTCCTCATCATCAATTTTAATTCCTTTAGAAATGAGATAAGATTGAATATCTGTTTGATCCTTCCAAAATAATAGTGTTTGATTCCAATTATCACGTGTAAAAATATCTCCGCCCTTACTCTCTAATAGTTTTAATACTGACAATGAAAGTGTAAACATAATAGGAGCTCTACCATTCTGATTCTTAACAGTAACAGATGCTCCATTATTAACCAGTGTACTACACTTTTTAAGATTATTATCTTGTGCGGCCAACATAAGTGGGGTGATAAGTTCATCTCTTTTGGGTGAATCAACCATTTGATCAACTTCTGCTCCATGTTTAATAAGCGAAGTAACTAGAAGATCATATTCAGCATCACTTCTTGTCGTATTACTTGTCAGAATTGATAGAATAGTGGTTTTATGAGGGGCAATATATTCGTTAAATTCATATTTATTAAGATCAATAACTGCCTGAACAAATTCAAAATTGCCTGATATAGCAGCTCGATACAAGGCACTCTCTTTCTCTTTTCTGCCACGTAGTGCTACAGGGTTGTAACCATATTGATCATACAAATTGACTACATCTATTATATTTTGTTTGGTGAGCCACTGTTTTTTAGCAGCATTTATAGCATTCTCGTACATTGCCCCTTTAAATCCTTGTTTTTTAATTGCAGCTATTGTTTTAGATTTATCTGATTCGGTGGTTACTAACCTTTGAGAAAAGCTTTCTAAAGGGGTCAAACCCATATGTATTGCGTTAATATCTGCTCCGCTGTCAATGAGCAATTTCATCATTTTAGCATTCAAAGCGGCAAAGATTATCGGACGTTTATAAGCATCTGTTCTATTGACATTTGCTCCGTTTTCAATCAATATCTTTGCGATTTCAAAGTTGTCGAACTGTACCGCAGTTTGAAGAGCATATACCCTCCCTGATGTGCGAATGTCAGCACTCACTCCAGATGCAAGCAACTCTTTTACCTGGGTTACGTCCCCTTTCATAATCGCCATTGTGAGCTTTGTGGCATCATCTTGGGCAAATGAAGAGAAAGGAGTTATTATTAGTAAGAAAATAAAGAGTGTCTTTATTATTTTTTTCATCATTCTATCATTTAATTATTTTTTGTTTTTATTCTATAGCTTTTATATTTGCATCATTGTCAATCTCTTTGCCAGCAGGAGTAAATGCAAGATCTATCCTATCTTTGTAATATTTTTCAACTTTGTTACGTACCATTTTCATAGTACTATTGATCATTCGATTTTGCTCGGTAAAGGGTTCATCTGCAATAATAAATGTAGTAGGGAGCCATCTTTCAGGGAAAGCCCCTTCAAATTCTCCACCTGTTCTAAATTTGTCAAGGTCTTTTTTAATCTTTTCTAACCCTTGTCTCCCTTTTGGTAGCTTATTTTTATCAATATCAAGTATGCAAATGGTATATGGAGATTGGTTGTTGTACAACATCACATTTTGGATATATGGCAGTTTCTCAACCAAAGTCTCTTCAATCCCCTCTGGTGCATATTTTTCTCCATCAGAGGCTATTAGAAGACTTTTAAATCTCCCCAACACATATAAATATCCAGATTCATGGATATATCCCATATCCCCTGTATAAAGCCACCCATCTACAACTGTTTCTTCGGTAGATTTTGTATTTTTCCAATATCCAGCCATCACATTCTCACCTTTTATAACAATTTCACCTGTTTTTCCAATTGGTTTTTCAACTCCATCTTTGTCAACAATTTTTATTTCCATAGGTTTAACCAAAATACCAGAAGAACCTAGTCTGTGCGCATATTGTGTATTTGTTGAGATAACAGGAGTTGCCTCAGAGAGACCATAGCCTTGAAACATAGGTATCCCCAATGCATAATAGAACTTTTGAAGTTCAATGTCTAATAGAGCCCCTCCACCGATGAAAAATTCTAATTCACCACCCATGGCAGATCTTACTTTTTTAAAGATAGTATTGGAAAAAAGTGAAACAATTGGTTTATATATCCATGTCCCTCCTGTTCCTTTATTCCAACCCTCTTTGTTGTATTTAATTGATACTCTTAGTCCAAAATTAAAAAGTGATGTTGCCAATTTACCCGATTTAACTACTGACTGTTCAATGTTTTTCTTAAAATTTTTAGCCAACGCGGGGACTGAAAGTAAAATATGGGGCTTCACACACTGTATCGACATTGGAATGTTTTTTAACGCCTCGATTTGAGTCTTTCCTGGTGGCACTGTTGCTACTATTGCTCCATTGTGCATCATAGCATAGAATCCAACGACATGAGCAAAACAATGGTCAAGCGGAAGAATAATCAACATTCTTTTCCCCTTTTCAACATTTATCAAGCCAAGTGCCTGTTCAACATTTGCAGTATAATTGCGGTGAGTTAACATCACCCCTTTAGGATCAGCCGTAGTGCCAGAGGTGTAGGTGATCGTGGCAAGATCGTCGTTCTGCACATTCTTTCCCCTATCCAAAAGCACCTCTTTGGACTCTTTCATAAACTCAACGCCTAAATTCTTAACATCTGAATATAGAATTTCTTTATCTTCTAATGTTCCTACTTCGTCTAAGACAATGACAGATATCAATGATGGCACTTCTTTTTTTATTATTCTTATTTTGGGTAGTTGCCTTCCTGAAACTATAATATATTTCACTTCTGCATGGTTCAATCTGAAAAGAAGATCTATGCTTTGTTCCAACTTAATAGAGAGAGGGATGCTGACTGCCCCTACGTACAACAATCCTAACTCAGAGATAATCCAATCGTTTCTCCCTTCAGATAGAATTGCAATATTATCTTTGCGTGATACCCCTATACTGCATAGCCCTGCACCGAACTTATAAACTTCGTTTTTAAGTTGATTAAAGGAAGTAGGTTCAAATTGATCTGAAATCTTTTCTAATAGAAATGTAGAATCTCCATATTTATTTACGGAAGTTTCAAATAGGTCAATTATTGTTTGCTTCATATTCTTTTTAATATTACATAAATTCTACGATCAAAGGGGGATCTTCCATATTTTCATCCAAAGGGAAAATAGGTCTTATCAACCTTTTGTAAGGAAGTTGTGTTAATTCTTGATCAACTCCCCCTCTTGTATGTGCCATCATCCAATCCCCTCTCATATCATATAGTTCTTCTGTAAGGTAACCAAGTTTAACAACTATAATATCCGCTTCTCTGGGTTTTAAATCAAGTAGATCAAAATCCCTTTCATAATGGAAAGGGGTGCGGAGATCTGTCACTATAACTTCAATTTTCCCTACTCTTACCACTACTTGTGAATTTGAAGGATCATCTATTATTTTTTCTACTACTCCGTCAATCTCCACTGGTGGAGCATACCTATTATCAACTATTGCTCCAACTTCTCCATCCACTTTGCCCCCTACTCCTACTTTTTTGGCAGCAGCAACAAGGGATGGGCCTGGAATTGAGGCATAAATCAACCTTTTACCATTTGGAATTTTATTTTCATGTTGAAGAAGCCACTGCAGCGTCCATGTTACATCTCCTGCACCACCTGCTGTGGGATTATCTCCCATATCACTTATAAAATATGGACGTTTGGTGCTATGGATACTATTTTCAAATACTTCTGGAAGGGTTGCCGTGGGAGCTACAAATTCAAATTCATTACGTACAGACCAAAATTGTTCTGACAGCTTTTTAGCCCCTCTTTCCACATTCTTCTTATTATCCCCTACCACCATTACTACAGCGTGATTTCTGGGTTCATCTGCCCAAGGATACGACATCCAAATGGCAGCATCTGTAACTCCCTCCATTTGTTCGATGGGAACAACAGATTCATATAGCGATTTACCTGGTTCTACTCTGGTAGAGGTCTTCTCTCCTGGTAGAAGAATCGGCACCTTCACCCATGCCTTATATTTTGGTTTCCCAGCACCAGAATGAAGACGATCTAAAAGGTTGTCCACAGCCCTCTTTCTTGAGATATATCTATCCTCATGAGGGGACATTCTGTAGGAAGTTATTAAGTCAGTGTTTTGCGCCAATCTTTGAGAGACACATCCGTGGGGATCCATTGAGGTAGAAATGAGCACTTTGTCTCCAACTAATTCTCTAATTTTAATAATGTAGTCTCCCTCTGGGTCATCTACCCCCTCCACACTCATTGCTCCATGAATATCGAGAAATATTCCATCATAAGGCATGTTCTCCTTTAAAAGACGAAGTGATCTGTTGAGAAGGGAGTCATAACACTCTTTGGTGACCATTCCACCTGGTGTGGCCCATGCAACCATAGTAGGCACCCACTCAGCTTGATGGATAAGGGTCGTATCCTCTTTAAAAAATGGATATGATTCGATTATTGCCTCTCCGTAGCGAGGACGAAACATTTCAAGGGTGGTGCGAGCTGGTGAAAAGGTGCTACATTCGACCCCTATTCCTACTATTGCCACTTTGGGCATCTCTTTACCTGTGTTTTGACATGATGTCAATGACAACAATATAAATAGTGATAAAAATATTGATATGTTGCTTTTCATATTGTTTATTTAAATAGAATATCTGGACCTTGAATAAATTTAATATCCTTAGGTATTCCAGCATTATTGATAAGGTCCAAATCTTTCTGCAATGACTCACTGATTCCACCATTTTCTAATCTAAATTGCTTTGCAAAATCGAAGTTACCATCACCTTGGGTAGTGATAATAATATTGGCCCATCTCTCCATTGCACTTTTTGATTTATTGTAATCAATCACATATTTTCCCTCTGAATTACGGGTAAATGCCCCCTCTTTTTCCATATAGTTAAAGCACATCATATTTGCTTTACCATGTGATGATGCTGCTCCAAATCTTACAGAACGAAGAATGCCAGCAATATAAGTAGTTATTGCCTCTTCAATTGTAACATTTGTAATTTCCCCTTTTTCAATAAGTTTGGTTACCATGAAAAGTCCTAGAATATCTGCTTTTGCCTCTTCCCAAGATGTTTTTTCAGTTCCCATTGCAGCATCTACATTGCCTTTTCCATTGATTGTCTCCTTAACTCCAAGTCCATGAGCTACTTCATGGAATGTTACATTCCAGAAAAATGCATCAAAATTGAGATTTTGTTGTTGTGATTTATCTATGATAAGATTGCCAATTGGTAAGAGTATTTTATCAAATTTTGCTCTCATTGAATTTCTTAATTGAAGACGACGGGTCCCCTTTAAAGAGTGTACCCTCTCATCATTGGGTAGGTTAATAGCAATTGTTTTGCTGCCTGCATTGCAATCACCTGCGTAAAAGACTGCATCATATACATTTAGGTCTGAAGATGTACCTGGTACAAAAGTTTTATATTTTGGATCGCACGGAAGTTGTTTTTGTAGTTCAGGTAAAAATGCCACAAATTTTGCAAGATCTTTGCTTCTATCTTCATCTTTGAGCAAGATAAATGACTCGTATGAGGTTTTGGTCTCTTGGAATTTATCATCATAACTTTCGATAGGCCCAACGATAAAGTCTATTCTGCTCTCTTTCATATCCATCCAAGCTAGATCACTGGCCAAATATTCGTCAGTTTTAAAGGCATCTATTCTCTTTGCAAGATAACTTTTCATCCCTTCGTCTTCAGCAAGACGCACAGCCTTCTCAAGAAGGGTACAGATTTTTTCAATTTCTGCTCCATATTCTTGATGATACCAAACAGTTTTCAATTTTCCATCTTCGCCTCTGCGGATGAGGGTGTACCATGAAGCTTTGTTGAGATCTTCAAAAGAGTTAAATTCTTCTAATGTGATATCTTTAGGATAGTAGTTACACATGTCAGATTTTTCACCATATCCTTCAATAAAAGGTTTATTGTCATCAAGACGATCCCATGGGCCATAGTTAATTAATGCAAACTCTTTCGCAAATGGATCAGTTGTCTTGTCTAATTGCGATTTATCTCCGAATGTCTGTTTCCAGAATAAATCATCGGCAATTTTTCCTACTTCAAAGAATATTTTAACTAATTCTTTTTCATTGTCGTTGAGACTTGTCGCAAGGTCAGATGTGAGTTCAAAAGGGGCAAATTCAGCAACCTTTGACTCCATTGGAGATTTCTCCTTATTATTGCATGAGGAGAGAGAAATAATTGATATTGAGAACACTGTTATCAATATCAATTTTGTGATAGTTTGTTTCATATGATAATAATATTTTAAATAGTTATATAGATAGTTCTCAGGCTCTAATCAAGATCTTGGGCCTTCCCTTTGTAATTGGGTTGTCTTTTTTCAAGGAAAGAGTTGATACCCTCTTTAAAGTCAGTACTTCTATACACCCTTTCTCTCCATGAATTAATCATTTCAAAATTTTCAGGAGAGAGACTTGATGCTGCCCTTGATAGAAGTCTGAATTGTCTTTTTATAGCACTAATAGATAAAATAGAATTTCTCCTTAGGGGGTTTAAAATTCTATCTTCTGTCAATTTTTCTAATTCATCAGAGGGTGCCACGTGATTGAGCAGTCCTACATTCTCTGCCTCTCTTGCTGTAATGGGTTGTGCTGTAAAGAACATTTCACGTGCTTTGTTTATTCCTAATTGATTGATGAAATGCATTATACCTGAAGCATTGTAAGGAATACCAATCTTTGCAGGGGTGATGGCAAAAGTAGCAGTCTCAACTGCAACAATCATATCACAAGAGAGGCATAAATCACAAGCACCTCCCCAAACACTACCACTAACATATGCAATCACAGGTATAGGTATATCTTGAATAGTTCTCAAGAGGATTTCCATCGGATTGGAATGTGAAAGAGGATCATCACCTTGTGTTGAAATTTCATTAATGTTGTGACCAGCACTCCAAACTCCTCTTGAGGAACATTTGGCTTTGATCACTATCCCCACACACTCTTTTTTATATGCGTTATGGATAGCAGAAATCATGTCGTTACACAAGTCACTACCAAGAGTGTTTAAAGAGTCGGAATTGCATATTATTAAAGTGCAAATTCTATTATCATAACTAATATTAATCATATCACTTTTACTTTATTTTAGCAAATTTATTATTCTGTCCCATATCATTTGTGTTTTTATTTTCGAGGACCTTACCTTTATATTCACCTGTTAATGAATTCATAAATGAAACCATTAAATCAATATCTTCTTTTGAAAATTCAACTCCAATCTGATATTTTCCCATAGCCCTAACCGCATCTTCAAGGGTAGGTTGCGAAGCGTCATGAAAATATGGCCAAGTCAAAGCAACATTTCTCAAACCTGGAACTTTAAAGCGATGTTTATCTCTTTCCAAAGAAGTCTCCTTAAATCGTCCATTGTCTTCAATAGTAAGTTCCATACCCCTGTCATCAAAATAATCTTTACTAAGTCCTAAAAATTCGTAAGATTGTCCACCTAGAATTGAACCAGTATGACAAGTAGCACACTCATAATGTTTAAATAATTCATAACCTTTAACCTGTTGAGCTGATATTGCGTTTTTATCCCCTTTAAGATATCTATCAAAAGGTGAATTAGGAGTTAAAAGAGTTTTTTCAAACTCTTCAATTGCATTTGTAATATTAGCTTCAGAGAGGCCATCTGGATACACTTTTAAAAATTTTGTTAAAAATTCTTTGTCTTTGTTTAGCTTGGCTATTATTTCATCGAACGAGTTAGATGCCATCTCAACAGGATTCAATGGAGGCCCAGCTGCTTGTAAAGCAAGAGTAGAGGCTCTTCCATCCCAGAATTGAACAAAATTATAAACAGAGTTAAATACGGTTGGAGCATTTATTCCTCCTAACTTACCTCCTACCCCTTCGCTGAACCCTTCATTATCGACACCAGCAGTGGATAGATCATGACAATCTGCACAGGAGACTGTATTATCCAATGAAAGTCTTGTGTCATGAAATAGCAACTCTCCGAGTACCACTTTATTACTATCTGTTTCTATTTTATCATCAATAGGTGATATAGGTTCGTTTTTAAATTCATTGGTAGCTAATGGATTTGGATATTTTTCAGTTCTATGTTGTGATACCCAATTGAGAATAATGTCTCTCTTTTTATTGGTGATAGAGGATCCCCAATGTACCATTGAGTATCTTAAGGGAGGCATTGATCCATCAGTTATTGCTTTTTCAATTTTTGCAAGAGCAACTTCTCCTGAAGGTTTATTTTCCAAAATAAATTGATACACCCCTGTAAGGTCAATTTGTTTTTGTGCCTCTTTAATATCTTTGTGAATGATCTTCCCAACAATAGGCCATTCAGAGTAGAATGGGAAAGTGGGTTCATAGGTGTGGCATGAGAGACATCCACCATCATCAATTATCATTATTGTAGAGGCATTGAGTGGAATACCTTCACTCGGAGCAGAATTTGACAGACGATATATCAACACTAACAAAGCAATTATTGATAGTGTAACAATAATAGAGAGAGATAATTTTTTCATTATTAGTTTAGTTAATTATTCAAAACACTATTGGTAAACCCAAATATAATTAAAAAAAATTATAATACGATTAATTAAGTTTAGTAATTACTTCGCTAGTTAATAAAATGCCATTTCTATCATATGTATCATGTCTGAGCATCCCAATATTGTGAGAATACCAAGTTTTTGAAGTAGTTTGTCTATTTCTACCAAGTCCATTTTCATCTTTTTCTTCCTGTATAACAATTGAATCAAAAACGCCAATTGAAGTTTGTAATTTTTCAATTGCAACAACTTTTCTATTGGTTACACTAACAACCATTTTAGAACCTAATACGGCAACTTCGGAATAAGCATTTTCAAGGGTATCTCCAAGGTTAAGCAAAGCAGGTAGAACTGTTTTATTGCCTTTGGATTGAATTGATAAACTATTTCCAATGACACTTTGGAGCATACTTACAACACTTTGTGAAAGATCTATAATAACATTTGAATCAATAATTGTGACTTCGACTACTATAGGTGATTTGTATTTTGGCTTCTTATTCTTTTTTAAGAATGTAGATGTGCAAATTATATTTAATGATCCATCTTCATTATCCTTAACCTCTTTAATGTCCATGATATGATACCATTTAATGCTACCATTACTATTTTTTCTTATATATTCTATAGAAGTCCCTTCTTTTGTGCAAAAATAAGGATTTTGCGAATAGGCAAAACTACTAATCATAACAAAAAAAGAGAATGAAAAATATAAAATAAGTCGTTTCATATTCAAAAAAATATTAATTGAATGCTATACAAAATTAAAATTTATCTTTGTATATATAAGCATTTAATATATGAATAATAACACAAAACCAACCGTGGCCTTAATTTATGATTTCGATGGGACATTGTCTCCAGCCAATATGCAAGAATTTGGATTCATTCAAGCAATTGGGAAAGAGCCTAAAGGCTTCTGGGAAAAAAGCTCACAACTATCTGAAAGTCAAGACGCAAGTGAAATACTATGTTATATGAAACTGATGATAGACGAGGCTAAAATTTCAGGGGTAGAGCTACGAAGAGAATCTTTCCAAAAGTTCGGAGGGATGGTTCAGCTTTTCAATGGGGTCAAAGAGTGGTTCTCCTTAATAAATGAATATGGCAACCAACAGGGGGTGGATATTGTTCATTATATTAACTCTTCTGGGTTGATAGAGATGATTGAAGGGACAAGCATATATCATGAATTTAAAAAAGTATTTGCTTGTTCATTTCTATATGAAAACGGTACTGCTGTATGGCCCGCTGTCGCCGTAGACTATACAGCCAAAACTCAGTTTTTATTCAAGATAAACAAAGGCGTTCATAGTATTAGAGATCACAGAAAAGTAAATGAATATTTGCCAGAGTATAAACGGCCAATACCATTTGCAAGGATGATATACTTTGGAGATGGTGCCACTGATATCCCTTGCATGAAATTAGTTAAGCAATTTGGTGGACACTCAATCGCTGTATATAATCCATCAACAAACCAAAAAGAAAAGGTTGAAAAACTTCTATGGGAGGATAGAGTCAATTATGTATGTCCAGCAGACTATAGTAGAGGTGGACAAATTGATAAGGTAGTTAAGGCTATTATAGATAAAATAAAAGCAGATATCAATTTAGAAACTGTAGCACTTTAGAATATATCCTTTTAACTGGGTATGTAATCATATTAATTTTGATACCATTATTTCTAAAAGCCTTGATACACTCTATATTCTGCTTTATAATGTTTCTAATTGAATTATTTGTCATTCCACCCTCTCGCATCTTTATGATAAAATGTGGATAATATTTGATATTTATATGGTGTACTTCTATAAATCTAAGCATCAATTCAAAGTCTGCAGCCAATTTGTACTGTAAATTAAATCGGCCATATTTATCATAAATATTTTTTTTCACAAAAAACGCTGGATGGGCAGGGTGCCAACCATCAATAAAAGAACTCCTTGTACCAGTTATCCATCTCCTAGATATATGTTCAGTATCATATCTTTTCACATAGTATATATTAGCATATACCCCATCAATTCGTTCATCTGATGAAAAAATAGAGATCATTTCCTCGATAATGTTGTCACTGACATAATAATCGTCAGAATTGATAAAAGCAATAATATCCCCGCTCGATAGGTTAATCCCCTTATTCATAGCATCATATACCCCACTATCTCTTTCGCTTATTATTGTAATGATTTTACCATTTTTAAAAGAATCTTTGTAATTACTGATAATATCTAATGTTGAATCTTTGGAACCTCCATCAATGATAATATACTCTATATTGTCATATGTTTGGGACAATACTGAGTTAATCGTTGTAGTTATAGTATTTTCACAATTATATGTTGCAGTAATAATAGATACTTTCATTTACTTATTTACTTGAGAATTCATATTTATATGAAGTTTGAAATACTTTTTCATAAAAATAATATAGATCAGAGATAAAATGACAAATACTAAAATTAAATAAATATACTTGTATTCAAAGAATATAAATAAGCCAATATTTATAATTAGTTGAATTCCCATATATATTAGAGAGACATATACATGCGGAATTTTTAATTCATTAGCCATTATCTGATATGCATGTTTTCTATGTGGTAACAATATGTTCTCTTTCAACATTATTCTATGATATATTGTCAAAATTGTATCTACGCCATATACTGCGAGAAATAAGATATATGTAAACTCTCTTGAATATAATATCAATATCCCCAATAAAAATAAGATGATATAGGCAATACTCATTGAACCCACATCCCCAATAAAACATTTTGCATTTTTTCTAAAATTAAAAATGGCAAGGATTAAAATAGGAACAATAGAAATATAGATAAACACTGGATCGACGAAACGAAATACATAGTTATTGATATATAGAAGTGTAGAAAGTGTAATAAAACTATACCCACAAGTAATACCATTTATACCATCCATAAAATTGAATGCATTAATTATCCCGACACATCCGAATAGTGCTATTACAGCATATTGCCACCTTGAATAAAAAAGTCCGTATTGGTATAATAATAGAGCAATAACTATAAAATGGACAGGTAATTTGACATGAAAAAAAAATGGTTTTATATCATCCACAAAACTAATGAAAAATATAATTGTCAAACCAAGCATAAACCAAGGGAAATGGAATCCTGAGATAAAAAAATAGATAATTGATGATAGATATATAATTATTCCTCCACCTCTAACTATTGGGGATGTATGTGAACTCCTGTCATTAGGAATATCTAATATATTATTTTTTTTTGCAAATTTTATGTAATAAAATTCAAAAAAGTATAATATTACTCCCAATAATAGGTAAAGAAAAAATTCAATTATATCCATTATATTTTAAAATTATCAAGAACTGATAATGGCGTCCATCCAAGTTGCTTACGAGCTTTTTCATTTGAAAAAGTTAAAGTTTTAGCCATTTTGTTACTTTTCTCTTTGCCAATTAACAAATTAGATAAAAACAAAGGGATAGATTTTGGAACAACTCTACCAAGTTGATGTGAAATAAGAGTTTCCATCTCTCGAAAAGAAGGAGAATAGGTATCGCAAAGATTATAGATTCCCTCTTTGTTATCTAATAATGGGATAATCCGACCAATATCATCGGCCATTAGCATACTCTTACGAGCTTTACCTCCTCCAATAGATAAATATCTATAATTGTTAATACCATCAATCATGGATTTTAGATTCCCTTTTGGATTTTTGCCAACAATTAATGGTGGACGAAGAATAACTAATTTAACCCCCCTATCATAGGACCATTTGATTAAAAATTGTTCAGTTATTATCTTACTTAATGCATATGGTGTATTTCCTAACAATGGGCTCTCTTCATTGATATCTTCACCTTCAGACAACCCATATACTGAAGCAGAACTTATATAAACGAACTGTTCAGGTAAATTGTGTTCTAAGAGATAGCAAAGAAAATAAGTAGAGTAATAATTATTATCTAAGAATTTATTTAAAGCAAATTGTCCTTTTGATTTAACATGAGCTAAACCAGCCAAATGAAGAACTATATTATAGTGACGATTTAGATGAGTCAAATTACTTAACTGAATATGATTAAAAGGATAGACAGAATATTGTTTTTCAAGTATTGGAAGTATGTTGCATCCTAAAAAACCACTTGCTCCAGTTAATAATAAATTCATAATTAATTACCAATCACTTAATGATTTAATGTTTTCATTTTTCAAGGCATCAAGAACCAATACAGTGCCTGATGAAAGCACTATTCCAAGAAGTAAAAACGAAATAATAATTAAACTTTTTCTTGGTTTACTACTACTATTTGGAACAATTGGTGGCTCAACAGGGGTCAAAATAGGGGTGTCTTCTTTTACTTTAAGACTAACCTGCAATTTTTGTCTTGCAAGTTCTTCAAAAATGGCATTTGACAACTCGTATTCAGATTTTAGTTTTTCTTCTTGTATAGAGGCAACTGCACTCGAAATTATCCTATTTGAATCTTTGAATTTGGCATACTCAATTTGTTTATTTTCGAAATTATCTTTTGCCTCTAAATATCTTTCATCCACATATTTCAAATTATCTTGTGCTTTTTGTATCTTAAAAGAGGTCACATATTTTTGCAGAAGGTCAAATGATGCTTTTGCTACTTGCGCAGCAGCTATTGCCTCTGGCATTTCAACTTCAATTGTAATATATCCTTCTTTATCATTAAGTTCCATTTTTAACGCACTATTCAACTTAGAAATAAATGCTTTTTCTTGTGATGAAACATATGTAAGTGATGGATCATTGATTTTATTGATGGAAGTGTCAACTCCTTTGCCATCTTTTTTAAATAATCCTATAATTTGTCCTGGTAATCCAATGGTATATTTTCTAACAAAATCTATAATATTAAATTTAGAATATTTTTTATCTGTAAAGTAATCAAATAAAGTAACAGGATGATCAATACCAGAAATGGTAATGTTAGTATTCATCATATCTTTTTGAAAATTAATGTTTTTAAAAATAATAGGATATACCTTAGGGGACAAATTCTGAGAGGATCCCATATCGCCTAAGTTAATACCAGCAAAGGCTGCAAACGATGACAATGAATTTGATGCAGACTTGGAATAACTTTGTGTTACAAAAACACAAGTAGATTTAAATATTTTAGGAGAAGAAAAGGCAACAATAATCCCAACAAAAAGAGTAGATAAAATAAATATAAATATAAATCTCTTTTTAGTCCATAATCTTCTAAACAATGCAATGATATCTATCTCCTTATTACTCATATTTCTACTTTTTAAGCAATGATACAATACTTACAACCATTGTAGCAACAGAAGCTGTAGAAGAAGCTATAGAGGCTACTTCGGCAGCTGAAACTCTATTTTTGCCGTCAATATCTTTCATCGGAACAACAATTTCACAACCAGGTTCAACTATAAAATTAGAAGTACCTTTTTTAGATACTTTTCCATTCATATAGACGATGTACGTGTGTCTTTTCATTGCATGTTTCATATACCCGCCTGCTAAGTTAACATAATCCTTTGGGGATAATGAAGGATTATATGAGACCACATTTTTAAATAGAACAGCACCTGATATTTTTACAGTATTATTCATTTTTGGAATTAAAATCTTATCTCCTGTTTTTAATATAACATCTGAATAAGATCCAGGCTTTGAGAGTGCCTCGTCAAAATCAATTCCTACTCTATAACCCTCATTTCTATCAATATCTTCAATCAATGTTGAATCAGTCCCTGCTTGTTTTTTAGAGATTTTTATGGCCAACTTCAATCTAGAATACTCTTCGTCTGAAAATTTTCTAATTAGAACTGCCCCTTTGGAATAAGCATCAGAATTAATTCCTCCAGCTTTATTAACAATATCTGATAGTCTAACTATATTCTTTTCAACAACATATTCACCTGGAAATAATACCTCTCCACTTATAGTAATTGTCTGTTGTTCTTTAAATTGAGGCATATTTCTGACCAAAATGATATCAAAAGGAGATAATTCGAAATTTATATCATTTTTATTATTAATGAAATCCAAGTTATATACAATTGATATTGTATCCAATGTGGTTTGATTTATATCACGGACGATTCTCCTTGCAACATCGATATTTGAACGCGAAGCACCTGTTTTAAAACCTTTCGACAATAAAATAGCATCCCCAATGGTCATTCCTTTCATGAAAGAAAGTGTGTCGGGTTTATTTAGCTCGCCTGTTGTAATTATGTATTGATAATCTACTAATTCCTGAGATGGGAAAATTTTAATGCTGTCTCCGCTCGACAACAGAACATCATTCGTTCCATCTAAAATATCTCTAACTACAAAATTGATTCCTAAGGTGTCTTTATTCTCTGCCAATCTTTGTATATATCCTCTATCGAGGTATGCATCTTCTCTAATACCACCTGCCACTTTTAATAATTTTGATAAAGTGCCGATAGAATCTGATATAGAATATGATCCAGCATTTACAACTGCTCCTGAGAGGTGAACTTCGTTTTTGTATTCTAATCTATTTGACATCACTGTTACAGAGTCTCCATCATTGATTACAAAACTTGAAAAATTTTCTGAAGGGACATCATGACTTTCCATCTGAGTACCAACTACTCTATTAATATGAATAATTGTGCTATTTGCTTCACCTTTAAAACCCCCAGAGTATTTAAGTAAATCCTCCACAGTTTCGTTTTTATTAATTTCATATACCATCGGACGTTTAATGGCTCCAACAATTTTCACTAAATTGACATATTCGCCAACTATTAATACATCATTATCTTCAAGTCTTACGCTTGAATTGACATTTCCCTCAAAAAAGAAAGAATAAAGGTCAAAAGTAGTAACTAACTTATTGCCTCTATACAATTTGATATTTCTTAATGTTCCAACGTCTGTAGGTCCTCCAGCCAGATATAACCCAGACAAAATCGTTGATAGTGATGGTAATGTATAAGTCCCAGGCTTTTTTACATCTCCGACAACATTTATTGTAATTGTTCTAATTTTCCCAAGAGCCAATCTGATATACGTGTTTTCACTTTTTTCAAGACCAGAATAATATTTTGACAAGTACGATTTGAGGTGATTTTGTGCTTTTTGAATCGTATATCCTATCAAATATACAGGTCCTATTTCAGGAATATTAATACTCCCTTCAGGAGAAATAGTCTCGGTGAGATGAAGATATGAAGCGCCCCATATATCAAGGACTACTTCATCTCCAGGTGCCAAAACATAATTGGATGGCGTAGGAATATTTAAACTTGGAATGAAATTGAGATATGTCGATTCAAACATCTCATGTCCATATATTTTAATTTTATTAGCTTCTACCTTTTTTAAAGAATCAAGATGAGCCATTTTCTTAAATAAAGTAGTGTCCATTCTCATAGCAACTACCCCGTCTTTTGTAACACTCCTCATCAATTCAAGTTCTGCATCGTTTTGTTTTATCTCCTCCCCCTTTTTCGAAGTAGTAAACATTTTTTCTATCTCTTTCTCGCTGTAGCCTTGTTTTTTTGCCATTTCTTTTGCCATTTTGATCTCATTTGCCGTGCCATTTTGGCTATAAGATAGAAATGAAAAACTTAAAAATGATACTATAAGAATTAATATTTTAATTTTTTGAGACATAATACAATAAGTGATTTCTGATTTCATAACAAAAGTATGAAATTAATAATAATTTTAAAATTTATCGTTTGAAGTTTTGTACAGCAATATATTAACAACATTACGAACAAAAAATTTTGTAAAATGAAAAGGGGGATACTTTTTTATTAAATATTCATATTTTTCAAACAATTGATCTAATGAATCTGTAAAATAATCTCCATCTAAATATAATTTCCTTTGTTTGATATATGAATACACTAATCTATTGTAGGTCGAATTCAAAATCTTTGAAGAGAAATCATTTTCTTTCACATAAGAGAATATATTCGACCAAGCTAATATTGAAGAGAATTTTTTTTCAGTGTACTCTTTTTCACTTAGCAAATACGATGAATTCTCTAAATAACTATACAACAAGTCTTTTAAATAAAATATTTTTTTAGAATTGTTTAATAACTGAACTATTACCTCCAAATCCTCATATAAGTAAATGTTTGGATTAAATCTAATGATTGAATCAGAAAAATAACACTCTTTTTTAGCAACCAATGACCATATATTTATACTAATTTTACCATCTAAAAAAGATAGTAAAGGATTCTTTACATCTGTTTTTATCGGATTCTTTTTTATTATTTTCCCCTCTTTAGAAACAATTTTATGTCCAAATAGCACTAAATCACAATCATTTCTTTCGATAGTTTTTGCAATCTTTTTTAGCATATATGGATCTAATGCATCATCACTATCCATAAAAAAAATATAATCCCCAGTCGCTGCATCTAAACCTCTGTTTCGAGCTGTTGAAACTCCACTATTTCCTTTACTGATAAGGGTAACATTAGGAAATCTATCACAATAAGATAGTATGATATCTTTAGTGTTATCTATAGAGCCATCATTAACAACAATTATATCGAAATTGGTATAATTCTGCGAAATGACAGAATCGATACTATTTGCAATAGTTTTCTGAGAATTATAACATGGTATAATAATTGAAAATTTAGGATTAATCATATTGTTTATCTAATTTTTCATATTTAGAATTACAACTTATAAATTCAGGGACAATCTTTTTCATAACAGAGACTGTTTTTTCCGAATCATTACTATCAGAGGCGATTTTAAGTTCCTCTAATAATCCGACAATATCTCCAAATCTACAACCTTTTACCTTTGCTAAAAAGATTTTTTTATGGAGAGTTTCTATTGTGTTCTCTCCATTATTTAATAATTCTTCATACAATTTTTCTCCAGGTCTGAGCCCAATAATTTTAATTTGTATATCCTTATCTATTTCTAAGCCTGCAAGATGAATCATCTTCTTTGCCAAATCAAGAATTTTTACTGGTTTACCCATATCAAATACAAAAATCTCATCACCTTTGCCCATTGTGGCTGCCTCCATCACCAATTTTGTGGCCTCTGGGATAGTCATAAAATATCTAACAATCTCAGGGTCAGTAACTGTAACTGGCCCACCTGAAGCTATCTGATCTCTAAAATATGGAATAACAGATCCGTTAGAGCCAAGAACATTCCCAAACCTTGTAGTTATAAATTTTGTTGTTGTTTCTTTATAGTTGCTATTTTCAGATATATGTTTTCCTAAAGATTGTACATAAATCTCTGCTATACGTTTTGAAGCTCCCATAACATTTGCAGGATTAACTGCTTTGTCTGTAGAAATCATAACAAATTTTTCCACCTGATATTTTACCGAAAGGTCCGCTATATTTTTAGTTCCGAATACATTGACTCCAATAGATTCACAAGGGAAGGATTCCATTAGAGGGACATGTTTATAAGCAGCAGCATGAAACACAACATTAGGTTTATAATTGGCAAAAACACTTTCCATTTTTTTAGAAGATCTCACATCTGCAATAATAAATTCTATAGGTAACCCGTTATAGAATTTATTAAATTCGAGTTGCATATTATGAAGTGGGGTTTCTGCAACATCAAGCATAATCAATTTTTTAAAATTGAGAGCAGTAAGCTGCCTGCACAACTCCCCTCCAATAGATCCAGCAGCTCCAGTAACAAGAATAATCTTATTGTTTAGAAAGGACTTAATACTACCCATATTTATTTCGACTTCATCTCTTCCTAATAAATCCTCAATTTTAATTTCTCTGATTGGTAGGAGCATATTTGACGAGTCTATTACATTGTTGAGTCGTGGCTTTATTAATACATTAATTTTTCTCCTAGTACAATATTCTACAATTCTATCCTTTTCATTTCTAAGGGAATCAAATGATGGAAAAATAATTGAATCAATATTTGATAATACCGTAACTTTTTGAAAAATTCTCTCATTAGAAACTTCAAATACAGGAAAACCGCACAACCTCTTTTTAGATTTCGAATTAGCAAAAGTAATAAACCCGATACACTGATATATATTGCCATTAGAATTATCTATCATCCCCAATGTAGATACAGCCTCATTATCGTCACCATATATTAGAGTTCTATGGGTATCTTCTACTTTAATATTTTTAATAATTAATATATAGAGATTAGATAATAAAACTCTTATTATCAAAAGTACAAAAAGGGTAAGAACCACGTCTGCTAACTCTGCCACAAGTATTTTTAATGGGATATAATGCATCTGTTCATCTATTGATGAAAGGTAAATTGCAAAAAACATTGTGATACCTTTCAAGAAAGATGTATTTAGAATACGCCACATTTCTCTCATTGTAGTATGACGTATTATACCATAGTGCGTTTTAAAAAGCAATGAAAGTATTGTTGATACAATGGCAGAAAAAACCCCAATATATAAATAGTATTTGAGATCTATTTTATTGCTTGTAAGAAAATTAATAGTCCAATAAATAGCAATAGAAGAGAGAGATGAACTAAGAACATCTATAAAAAGCACCCAAAATCTACTGATGTAGTGGGTGGTTATATAATTAGATAATCTACTAAACATTATAAAAAACTTATTGCAAATATAATGTTTTTTATAGATAAAAGATTAAAATGAATTACTTTTGCAGCCACAAGAACAGAGCTATACAATGATAAAAGATATTTTAATAGAACTTATTGCAAGTGAACTATTTGATAGTAAGAACACCCCTTCTTTACCTCCCACACTTACAGATAGTCAGTGGCACGAGATGCTTCAAGTATCTTTACCTCAGGGAGTCGCTGGGATTGCATTAGACGCTATAAATAAGCTCCCTTCAAAATTTAGGCCTTCCCCTTCGATATATGTAGCGTGGTGTGCTATTGTCGAAGAGATCGAAGAAGAATATATAAATAATGAAAAATTAGTTAACCAACTCAATATCTTTTTTAAAAACCATGATATTCATTATCTCCTTTTAAAGGGGGCAGGACTTGCTTCATATTACCCCACTCCAAGTCATAGAACCCTTTGCGACATTGATATTTTTACAGATAATCAATCGAAATATGTTGACACTCTATTCAAAAAAGAGCTCGGAGCTAAAATCAAATACCATGGACATTATCACACTACTTGTCACATCAACAAAGTATTAGTTGAAAACCACTTTGATTTTTTACAAGTTTACTCTCATAAATCAAATAAGAAATTGAACTTGCTTTTAAAAGAATTAGCTAAAAAAGGGCCATACTATATAGATATTCATGGAGAAATGATTCCAACGCCTAATCAAAATCTAAATGCTATCTATATTATTAGGCATATGTCTTCCCACTTCGCAGCTGCTGAGATTGGATTAAAAAACATCATAGATTGGGGATTATTTTTAACACACGAAGCGCAAAATATTAACTTTGATTACCTATATTCAATCTTAAAAGAGTATAATTTACTTAACTTTACTAATGCAATTAATACCATTTTAGTTACTAAATTTGGAATGGATAGTGCTATTATTGCTCAATATAAAGAAGATACAAAACTTGCAGATATAATTTTAAAAGAAATAATGTATCCATCTTTACCCACATACAGACCAACTGAGCAAAAGAATCCAATTAAATCAATAGTTTTTAGAACAAAACGTTTCTTTGCTAATAGATGGAAACATAACATTGTTTATCCTGAGTCTTTTTTAAATACATTTTTTCTTTTATCATGGACTCACCTCACGAAACCTAAATCTCTATTAAAATAACTAATAATACACAATAAATAATGAAATTTTTTCTTGACACAGCAAACTTAGAGCAAATATCTGAAGCTCAAAGTCTTGGGATACTTGACGGAGTGACTACAAATCCCTCTTTAATGGCAAAGGAGGGGATAAAAGGGCATGAAAATGTAATGATTCACTACAAACAAATATGCAATATAGTTGATGGAGATGTAAGTGCGGAAGTGTTTGCAACTGACTATGAAGGGATGATCGCTGAGGGAACAGAGCTATCAAAAATTGATAATCAAATCACAGTTAAATTGCCTTGCACACTAAATGGCATTAAAGCAGTCAAGTATTTCTCTTCAAAAGGGGTAAAGACAAATTGTACCCTTGTATTCTCTATTGGGCAAGCACTTCTCGCCGCAAAGGCAGGGGCCACATATGTTTCTCCATTTGTAGGAAGACTTGATGATATTTCAAGCGATGGTATAGCTCTCGTAGCCAATATTGTTGATGTATATAGATATTATGGATATGGTACACAGGTACTTGCCGCTTCAATAAGAAATACACAACACATCATTCAATGCTTAGAAGCTGGTGCCGATGTGGCAACATGCCCCTTGAAAGCTATTTTAGGACTTATCAATCACCCATTGACAGACAAAGGGTTAGAGACATTTGTGAAGGACGCTAAATCACTTGTTTAGCTCTTCAAGCCGCTTAAGGAGTTTAATGTTCAATGCATTTTGAACATTTCTCTCCTCCTCTGTCTTTTTCAGTTTAGATTTAAGAAGTACAATATCTTGTTTTAATATTTTTTCATTGTATCTATAGTCAGACTCCATTTGATTTTTCCTAACAAATTTTGCTGGAGAAATTTCTATTTGTACTCCAACTGAAATTGATGTCATCATTTCAATTTTTGGGACAATAGCTTCACCATACACCTTATCAAGTCTTCCATCACTAAAAACAGAACGCAACTCGGAATAGATAGAGAAGCCTTCCGTTATCCTGAAATTGAAAATAAAACCAGCACTAGCAGCAATAGCAACTTCAGCAGAGTCCAAAGCAAAATGTGGCATTGTCATGGCTGCACCAGCACCTACAAATGGAATCAATCGGAATAGTTTTGAATATCTATAATTATCCCCCATATCAAGCACGTTCCATAATATATCTACATGACTACTCCCATATGTAAACTTTTCCATATACAAACCTATTCCTGATTCATAATGGGAATATGGAGTATCTGAAGTACTCCAACCATATCCTTGACCTCCATTTATTTGGACTCGAAATCCAACACTTGGAGTAAACCATTTTCCAAAATTAAATTCTCCAGAGGGGGCAAAACTATATGTAGAGAGATATTCCGCATCTTGTGTGCCAAGATATAAGTTAGCACCACCCCCAAATGAAACAAACCAGTTATCAGAATATTTAGTAGTAAAAAAACCGACAGAAGAAGTATCTCTTATTTGCGCTGTAGCAAAAATTGAGAACACTAAACAGAAAAAAAATGGAAAAATTCTCTTCATATATTTCCTCATATTCCACAAAGGTAAAAAAAAACTCCATTCATAAATAAATTCTGTTGTACATTTGCCGAATGAATAAGATAATAATAATAGTTGCAAGAGTCATCTTAATTGTATATTTAATCACAGTTATCTCCCTGTGTTTTTTAACAATATCGACTCCAAATATCAATATGAATGATTCGTTTTTGGGAATTGAATATGATAAATATGTCCACTTCCTAATGTTTTTACCATTTCCTATTTTATTTTGGATCAATCTCGTATTGAAGAAAAAATCGCCTAAATGGCCAATAGTTATAACGTTTATTATTGGGTTAACGCTATCCGCATTCACTGAAATTTCTCAATGGCTCTTTCTTAAATCCAGAACTGGTGATATTATGGACCTCATGGCCGATTTGGTCGGGATAATAGTTGGAACAATTATCATTTTTATCATAAAACAAAAATTACCATTCAAATTTTTTACTAACAGGGAACAATCCAAAAAGTCCCCCAGTATGAATAAATAAAATATTTTTTGAATTTATAAGCGAGCCCCCATTTTGTAATTCATTCCATACTCCATACATTGCTTTTCCAGTGTAGACTGGATCAAGAACAACACCCTCAAGCCTTGCTACTTTTTTGATAAACTCAAGCTCCTCTGCTCTTGAAAGAGCATATCCAATACCAACATACTTATCTTCCATTTCTATTTCAGAAGGGGTAAAAAGGATCGTTTTACGTCTCTGTTCAGAAATTTCACCATACTTTTCAAGATAATCCAGACACACATTGGACATATTCGCAATACGCTTTTGAAAATATTCATTATCATCACATACACACATCCCAATTACCCTTTTGTTAAGTGAGAGGATCTTATTTGCAACATTGAGTCCAGCAGCAGTTCCACCTGAACCAGTGGCAACAACAATGGTGTCAAATACAACCCCCATTTCTTTCTCTTGCTCTACGATCTCCTTCATTGCATAATAATAGCCTAAAGATCCAACTCCATTTGAAGCACCCTCTGGAACAATATAGGGAACATATCCTTTAGCAGAGTAATCATTTGCTATCTTCTCCATTATTTGATCCCTTTGGTTACTATATTCTTCCTTATTACAAAAAAACACATCCGCACCAAGCAGCTTGTCAAGGAAATAATTCCCTTCCACATCAGGTTTTTCAGAAATACGTAATAAAACAGCAGATTTCATCCCAAGGAGAGCAGCTGCAGAGACTGTTGCTCTGCAATGATTTGATTGAATACCACCACAAGTAATTAGAAGGTTTGCCCCTCTTTGCTTAGCCTCAAATAGAGAATACTCCAACTTTCTAACCTTATTACCTGAAAGTTCAGATCCCGTTTGATCATCCCTTTTAATGAAGAGATTCGTATTTAATTCTTTAGATAGTTTTTCCAACTTCGAAATCTTTGTTGGGATGTTGGCGAGAGATAGTTTGCAATTCATAAATGTTAAATTTTCGTTTACATGCAAATATATTTCTATTTTTGTAGAATCAAAAATCTAACATATGAGGTCACTTACTATTTCATTATTCGTTCTGATTCCATCATTATTACTTGGACAACAAAAACACAATTTAACAACATCTGATTTTTCACCAATTGCTGACTCCGTTCAAAAATACATTCACACTCACGCATCTGTTGGCGGTGTTATTAAAATTGATACATTTTATGTTTATCCCAACGATAAAATCAGAATTAATTTTTCCAATTCACTATCTGAATACCCAATCAGAGACAACGATATAATGGCAATATACAATATTTGCAAGGCACTTATACCAGTTAATTTTAAAAATTACACCATAGAAGCTCTCTCTTGTAAAACACCCATTGAAGAACTCTCCTCAAAATATTATTCTAACAAAAAGAACACCAATAAAAGAGAAATTTCTCAATCCAAATGGGTGGAAAATATTTCCATCCCATACGAGATCACCAATGGATTGCAAAACAGACATATAGCACTTTGGCAAAGCCATGGTTTCTACTACGAACAAAAGTTAATGCGTTGGGAATGGCAAAGGGCCAGAATATTTCAAACTGTTGAAGACCTATACACCCAGAGCTATGTGGTGCCATTTTTGATCCCTATGTTGGAAAATGCAGGCGCATGCGTAGCAATTCCTCGTGAAAGAGACTGCCAAAGAATTGAAATTATCGTTGACAACGACCTCAATGCCTCAGAATTAAGAGGCAAATATTCTGAACTCCTTGGAAGAGGTGGTGCTGAGTGGACAAACTCACAAATAAAGGGATTTGCCAATCCAAAAAACAACTACCTAAGTGGAGAAAATCCATTCCAGATGGGGACATCGAGGATGGTAAAAATGATTGCAGGAAAGAGAAACAACTCAAAAAATGCCTCTGTTGCCCAATGGTCCCCAATGGTGGAACAAAGTGGCAACTATGCGGTATATATCTCCTATCAAACCATCGAATTAAGCTCCTCTGCCGTTGAATATATAGTACATCACAATGGTGGAGATACCCATTTTGTCGTTGACCAAACTATGGGAGGTGGTACCTGGGTTTATTTAGGCACCTTCGGATTTAACAAAGGGGACCAAACCCAAGGGGTATCGATGTTGAACACCTCTCCATATGGTAGAAAATATGTGCCAGGCTCAGTTGCAATAGCAGACGGGGTGAAATTTGGAGGAGGAATGGGCAATATAGCTCGTTCTCCACATCCAGATCCTCTGAATAATCAACAAAGTGCAATTCAAAGTAAGGCAGCTGCCACTACCAAAATTGATCCATCCTGCTTTACCCCTCAAATAAGTGGCTACCCTCGTTTCACCGAAGGGGCGAGATATTGGCTCCAATGGGCTGGGTATGACCTCGATGTTTATTCTCCGAATGAAAATCAAAATGACTACAACGATGATTATATGTCAAGAGGAAAATGGGTTAACACTCTATGTGGAGGCTCTTCTTTCAACCCTGCTCAAAAAGGCAAAAATGTACCAATTGACCTTTCCATGGCATTCCATACCGATGCTGGGACCACCATCAATGATTCAATAATAGGGTCACTGGCCATATATACGAGATTTTCAGAAGATAAGGATATCTTTCCAAATGGTGATAAAAGAATAATTTCTCGTGAACTTGCCGATCTAATTCAGACCCAAATAGTAGATGACATTCGCCTCACATACGAACCAAATTGGACAAGAAGGGGACTTTGGGACAAATCATACAACGAATCAAGGATGCCTGTGGTTCCATCAATGCTTCTTGAATTGCTATCTCACCAAAACTTTGCAGATATGAGATATGGCTTAGACCCAAGATTCAGATTTGTAGTAAGCAGAGCCATTTACAAAGGTATTTTACACTTTTTATCTCAAAAGGATGGATTTGACTATGTCGTTCAACCTCTACCTGTTAACTCATTTGCTGCGGAAATAATAAAGGCCAAAAATGGCACTGCCACTATCAAACTATCATGGAAACCAACAACTGACACCCTCGAATCTACTGCATCCCCTACCAAATACATTTTGTACACAAGGACAATGGACAATATTGATGACGAAAGTGGATTTGACAATGGCACTATCATAGAAAAAGGGACTGAATGTCAGCTCACAATAAATAAAGGTAAAATCTATAGTTATAAAATTGTTCCAATAAATGATGGAGGGGCTGGCTTCCCAAGTGAAATACTCACGGTGGGGTACAACTCTCCCGACTCTCGAAATGTGCTAATTGTCAATGGTTTCGACAGGGTATCTGCACCCGCATCATTTGCCACTTCCGATTCAACTATGGCAGGGTTTGACAATAGATTAGACGGTGGAGTTCCATATCTAAATGACTACTCATTCATAGGGGAACAACACGAATATAGACGCCACATTCCATGGATGGACGATGATGCCCCTGGATTTGGAGCTTCATATTCAAATTTTGAAGATAAAGTTATCTCCGGCAACACCTTCGATTACCCTTTAGTTCACGGCAAAGCCATCTTCAATGCTGGATACAATTTTGTTTCATGTAGCAGAGATGCCATTACTTCTGGAAGGGTCAATATGCTCCAATACCCTATTGTGGATTTTATAATGGGAAAACAAGTGAAATACAGAATGGGGAGAGAAGGTGCTTCAAAAGAGTCATTCGAAGTTTTTCCAACTGAACTTCAAAAAAACATCTCAGAATATTGCCGCAAAGGGGGAAAAATCTTGATATCAGGTTCTTATATAGCTACAGATATTTGGGATAGAATATACAAAGAGACTCCGAAGAGGGGGAAACAGGAGGAAATTGAGATGATGAAAAAATCAATTGTTCAACTAACAGAACAATTAAGTGCCCTTTCAGAGCTATATAATAGTCAAAACAGTGATGATCTATCTATTTCAATAACAAAAAATATTGATTCAAATCTTTCATCTGCCGACACACTTATAAGAAAACTCATGTCGCTAAAAAAAGAGGTTGCATATATCGAGATGCAAAAGGATCCTATTTATCAAAGTAAATTGTTCGCGATGAACACTCTAAAATACAAATGGATGACACACTATGCCTCATCAGAAGGGGTCGTAAAATGTGTTGAAAACCCATTAGGATTTAAATACGATGATAATCTATCATTCTACAACACCCCTAACGATAAAACATATCACATCGAATCTCCTGATGGCCTTGTACCTGTAGGAGAAAATGCATGTACGATATTCCGATATGGAGACAATAATATTTCTGCAGGAGTAGCCTACAAAGGGAAAGATTACTCATCTATATCTCTTGGTTTTCCCATTGAAACATTAAAAAGTCAAAACGAAATTAACTCTTTAATAGACTCTATTTTGAAATTCTTAGAAAAGTAGTGCCAAATTGTCAGCAAATAGAATATGGTATATGTTTTGTTTATTCACAATCAAAAGTCAATAAATTAAAACATATATTACTATGCAAAAAGGTAAAATTGGAGTAACAACCGAGAACATATTTCCGGTTATTAAAAAGTTTCTTTATTCAGACCATGAAATCTTTTTAAGAGAATTAGTTGCAAATGCAGTTGACGCAACTCAAAAACTAAAAGCACTAGCAAGTTCTGGCGAATTCAAAGAAGATCTTGGAGATCTAACAATTAAAATCGCCATTGATACCGAAAAAAAGACCCTCACTATTTCAGATAGAGGAATTGGTATGACCTCAGAGGAGATAGATAAATACATCAATCAAATTGCATTTTCAAGCGCAGGAGAATTTCTAGAAAAATATAAAGATCAAATAGGTTCTATAATAGGTCACTTTGGGTTAGGTTTCTACTCATCATTCATGGTTTCCAAAAAAGTAACCATAAACTCGTTATCGTGGAGAGAAGGGGCTCAAGGAGTAAAGTGGGAATGTAAAGGAGATCCAGAGTTTTCAATGACAGAAAGCAAGAAAAAGGAGAGAGGAACAGATATAGTGTTGTATTTGGATGACGACTCATCAGAATTTGCAGAAGAAGCTCGCATATCAACCCTTCTTAGCAAGTACTGCAAATTCATGCCTATTCCCATCTCATTTGGAAAAGAGAATAAAGTAATCAACAATACCACCCCTATCTGGACAAAAAAGCCGACTGATTTGAAAGAAGAGGACTATGTAAATTTCTATAGAGAACTTTACCCTATGCAAGAAGATCCTCTATTTTACATCCACCTAAATGTTGATTATCCTTTCAATTTAACAGGAGTGCTATATTTTCCAAAAATCAAGGACAAAATTGAAATTACAAAAAATAAAATCCAACTATTCTGTAACCAAATGTTTGTAACAGATTCTGTTGAAAATATCGTTCCAGATTTTTTAACTCTACTTCATGGTGTAATAGACTCTCCAGACATACCATTAAATGTATCAAGAAGTTATCTTCAATCAGATTCCAATGTTAAAAAAATATCTACATACATAACCAAAAAGGTATCTGACAGATTGGAAGAGATATACAAAAATGAAAGGGCAAAATATGAGGAAAAATGGGACAATCTAAAGCTCTTCATCGAATACGGTATGTTGACAGATGAAAAATTTTATGAAAGAGCAGAAAAATTTTCATTATTCAAAAATAGCGATGGAAAATTTTTCTCATACGAAGATTACAACAAAGCGGTAGAGAACAACCAAAAAAATAAAGATGGTAAATTGGTATATCTATACGCCACCAATCTAATAGAACAATACCCATACATCGAAGTGGCAAAAAACAAAGGATATGATGTATTATTATTTGACTGTCAACTTGATGCACATTTCATTAACCTTCTTGAAAGCAAATTTAAGGATACTGTATTTGCACGTGTAGATTCCGAATCAATAGATAAGTTGATTGAAAAAGGTGAGACAAATCACCCTGAAATAGAATCATTGCAACAAGAAGATATCTCTTCACTATTTAAAGCAGTCCTTCCCCAAGGAAACAATTATTATGTAAAAGGAGAATATTTAGGAGAAAATAACTCCCCTATTCTAATTACACAAAACGAATTCATGCGCAGATACAGAGAGATGTCAGCATTAGGTGGTGGGATGAATTTTTATGGAGAAATGCCCGAATCATACTCTATCTCTGTCAATATTGAAAATCCTCTGATCAAACAAATTCTCTCTTCAAAAGAAAAGGAGACGCAGCAAGAGTGCAATCAATTAGAATCAAAGCTCAACCCTCTTCAGCAAGATCTTGATACAATAAACAAAGAGACTAAAGAGAAAAAACCAGAAGAGATTACCACTGAAGAGAAGGATAAAAAGGAGAATCTTAACAAAGAAATCTCATCTATCAGGGGGCAAAGGGAAGAACTTATGGGGAAATTTGCCCACAACAACATCTTAGTAAAACAAGTCATAGACCTTGCCCTCTTAGCTAACAACATGCTTAAAGGGAAAGAACTTAACGAGTTTATCAAACGAAGCAACGAAGTTTTAAAAAACAGTTTAGATAAATAATCCAATTAGGAGATATATCAAACCAGAGATAATAATTGTTGCAGGAATAGTAAAAATCCAAGCCCCTACAATATTTTTTGCAGTAGCCCATTTTACAGAAGCAATACCTTTAGATATACCGGTGCCAATAATGGCGCCGGTTATTGTATGTGTTGTACTCACAGGAATCCCCAATACTGCCGTAAAAATCAAAGTAAGTGCACCTGCTGTCTCAGCACAAAATCCTTGAAGAGGTTTAAGTTTTGCCAATCCATCACCTAAAGTTTTGATAACAGTGCGTCCCCCAGAAATAGTACCAAGTGCAATCACAGAGTAGCAAGTAAAAATCAACCATGGAGGAATATGGAAACCCTTTGAAGGATCAAATAAATAGTTTGCAACAAAATCGCTTGAGCCAGCAACACTTGCAAGTAAGATAGCAATTATACCCATTGTCTTTTGAGCATCATTTGCCCCATGTCCAAGAGAAAAAATAGCAGAAGAAAATAATTGGAATTTTTTAAATAGGCCATCTACTTTCATTGGGGTTGATTTTTTAAAAATCAACATAGAGACACAAATCATTATAAAACCCAGTACCAGTCCAAGCAATGGGGATAGAACAATAAACAATGCAATTTTAGCAATCCCAGTTCCAATAAGGTGGCTTGTCCCAAAAGAGAACCATACAGGTCCAATAAGTCCCCCTATCAATGCATGTGAAACTGAAATAGGTAGACCAAAATGGGTACAAATCCACACCCAAATAACAGAACCAATAAGGGCCGAAAGAATAACATATTCATTGATACACCCTGGATCAACAATACCTCTTCCCATAGTATTGGCCACAGTAACACCAAATATAAAGACTGCGGCAAAATTCCAAAATGCTGCCCAAAGGACAGCCATATTGGGAGATAGTACCTTAGTAGATACAATAGTAGCAATAGAGTTTGCTGCATCATTCATTCCATTTAGAAAATCAAACAGCAAAGCAATAAATACGGCAATTAAAACAACAGCAAGCATATTAAGCCATTTTAACAATCAAAGTTCTAATAACATCTGCGATTGTTTTCGCACTATCAGTAGTATCTTCAAGCACCTGAACTATACTTTTGTTCTTTATCAGTTCAATAGGATCTTTCTCATTAGAAAAAATATGGCTCATATAGTTGTCATAAATTTCATCAACACTATGTTCAATATCCTTTATCACATTGCATTTAGCTTTTGCAAAATCAATTTGGTTTCTCAGATTGCTTAATACATTAACAATAGCTAACAATTCTTCACTATCCTTACGAATATACTCTGCAATCTCCTTTAAATTGTTATCCAATGATTTAGGGTTAAAGAGAACTATCCTTTTAGAACTATCATAAATCAAATCCATAAATGTATCCATTTCAGAAGCAAGTTTATTCATATCTTCTCTGTCAAAAGGGGTGACAAAAGAGGTGTATAACTCCTCGAAAATAGTTTTTGTAATAACATCTCCCTCCGTCTCATACTTTTTAATAGCTTTTAAAAGCCCTTCTCTTTCACTTTTATTATCTACATCAAACATTTTCAGTAGTAATAATGAAGCAGAGTTGATAGTTTCGGCAAGATTGGTGTAAAAAGGGTAAAATTTATTCTCTTTTACCACGAACAATTGAAGAAAATTGTCAAGTTTCATAATTATATAATTGATAAGTAATAACAACTTATGGGGGCGAAATTAATACTAATTATTTATTAATCAGACATTTTTTTTATTTTAAAAAAATATAAATTTTTATAAATATCTCATTTTAAAGCTTTTTACTTGAAAGGTAAGATTTAAAATTATCATATTATATTTTTGCACCAGACAATCAGCATCCTCTTTTGCGTTGGAGAATGGAATTATTGGAGGGGATTCCGAAGGGGGAGAAAAAAAGAGGATGCTTTATTAATCAACAATCAACAAATAAAGCAAAGAGAAATGAAAAAAGGAATTTATTTTGCGATGTTTATAACCTTATTTTTGGGGTATGGATGTCAAAAAGAAACTCCCAGTGAGCGAGAAGAAGTGAAGAGCACTCTTTCTTTGTCTCTCGTAACCAAAGGGAGTGGGACACAGTCCGAAATGGACAACACAATTAACACATTAGAGATTTTTATTTTCTACAATGAAGAAGGGGTCCAAAACTATGGTAAATTAGAGAGTTATTCTAAAATTCTAAAAAATGAGATCACATCGTTACAAAATATTGGAATTACATCTACTGTTGGGCCAAAGAAAATTTACATTTTAGCAAATTCCCATCGTTCTAATTGGAGTGGCACAACCAATTTATCCCTTTTCCAAAAAGAGATAACATCCCTTGAGAAAGAAAACGAAGAGGATTTTGTTTTAGTTGGAAATTCTCTTGCAAATTTCACATCAGCCACTTCTAATATACCAATAACAATAATCCTCAAAAGGATAGTGGCAAGAGTGGAGCTATTGTCAATTAAAACATCATTTTCTCAAAGCCCCTTTGCTGGTAAAAAACTTGAGAATGCATCTGTCTATTTAATTAATGCAATAGGGGAAAAATATTATCATAACGGCGAAAAATCTCCATCTACCTTTTACAATTTAGGAGGTATTAATCAAAGTGACCTTGACAAATTCACCAACGATATTATTTATAAATCAATTACAAACCCCATCGGAGAAGGTGTTGATGCCATGAACTCCCCTATTCAACTGTATTGTTACGGAAATAGCACAACGACTGAAGATGCGTCAAACAAATATACAAAGTTAGTAATCGAATGCACCTTAGATGGTATTAAATATTACTATCCAATTGCATTACCAGGAATACTCAACAACCAATGGTACAGAATAAACGCAACTATTTTACGCCCTGGTTCCTTGTCTCCAAATGAGACCTTAGAGAAGGGAAGCATTAACATAAGTATGTCTATTGCCGATTGGGATGAAAGTGAAGATATGAATGTCGAATTTTAATCAATGGATATAAGTATGAGGGGGTGGAGACCATTATGTATATTAAGTATATTGTGCATCATCATGTCAACTATATCTTGTGGCAAGGACAATATGGTTAATCAAGATCTAAATAGTATTGTCATAGAGATATCATTCAAATCATTAATTGAAGAGACCAAATCTATATCAATAGAGGAAAATAGAATTGAATCACTTAATTTGTACATTACAAACGAGATTGGACAAGTCATATATCAGAATTATTATAATGGTCTCCCCTCTTCACTTAAAACAGAATTATGGAGGGGTGAGAGATATGAGTTCTACGCAATTGCAAATTGTGGGAAAGAGATAAAATGTTCGACCAAAAAAGATATTATTGAAATAGCACATGAGATTGATACCCCCAATGAGATTGCAATTAACAGCAGTGCATTGATGAGCGGCACTGCTGTAGTAAATAATGCTCAAGAGAATGGGAGCATTGATATCATTTTACAGAGGTGTTACTCTAAAATCAACGTACAGCTTGATACGACCAAACTCTCTGAAGGGGTGTTTTATAAAATCACAAAAATACAATTGAAAAACAGCCCGAAAAAGATCTCTATATTTAGTGATAATACACTCTCAGATCCTGCCTATTTTATGGATGGAGATTGCTGTGATGATGAAAAGCTCAAGAGGATAGACACCACCCCTATTTCTCTCTATCAATACGAAAATATTCAAGGCACATTGTCAGATAATACCAATCCAAAATCAAAACTGCCAAATAGTGAATTAAAAGAGAAAACGTGTTCATACCTTGAAGTTCAAGCAAAATACACTTCGATAACATCCTCGGGCATCATAAAGTACAAATTATTTTTAGGCAATGATATATTTTCTAATTTTAATGTTAAGAGAAATAAGACATACAATATCACAATCATCCCGATAGATGATGGAAGGGATGAAAACGATTGGAGAATTGATGAATCTCAACTCTTTGATACAGACCTATCCTTGTGGAGCATTATCCCTAATAAAACATCGTTAACTACTTTTCAAGGATTTAATGATACCATTACATATTCCATATATCCTCCCGAATTATCAAACCATCCTATTGAAATAGAGTACAATGGAGATCCTAAATGTTTGGAAATAATAGATAAAAATAAAATTGTCGTAAGGGGTGGAGAACAAATTGGTGGGGGAAATATATATCTTGGCTTCAAGGATATTCCAAATGCGACAAAAGGGGTGATTGAGCATACCAATGTAAAATCCATTAATGGAGATCACGACACTCTCTACATCACTTACGATATCAAAAACAGAATACCATCAAGATATCAACCATTTATCAAAGGGAGTGATTCTAATAAAATTGTATTTAACACATTCAAAAATTGCAAATACACTATTAGAATCTTAGAAGATGATTATCAAAAAGCATTTGAATTGCACGAGGACAATACCATAAAAGCAAAAGATTCTCTTGGAATATTTCATGCTATTGGAACAATTAAAGGGGAGAACAACGTATTATATAGTGATACTTTAACAATCAATGTAAACACAATAATAAATATAATGGAAGAGCTCAGATATAACTATAAAGAGCCCTTTTCCAATGGAAATGGCTACATGTATTATTATGGCAGATATTATAAATATTACATTTATGAATACAATAGATTTTTAAGAGGTATCCCTGTACAAAAGCCAGCAATTAAAGATTTACCGATAGTATTGAGAGCCCACCCGAATGTTAGCCCAATAGATCCAGATATAGAATTAGGTAAATATGACAAGGCCCCTGTTGGCTCGTACGTTTGGTCATCTTATTTTGAAAATTCTAGTAGAGCAGAATATTGTGTTCAAGTAAAACAAGAAAATATTTTAGTTAAAACGATATACGGAGTAACAATACCTGTATTACTTATTAGTGATGGTGCTTTTAGAGGAAAACAAATTTAACGTTGATTTTGATAAAAAAAAATCAATAAAATTTGCAGGTACAAAAAAAACATCTATATTTGCACTCTCAAAAACAAAGGGAGCTTAGCTCAGTTGGTTTAGAGCATCTGCCTTACAAGCAGAGGGTCATAGGTTCGATTCCTATAGCTCCCACCAAAAAAAGAGGGTGACTAAAAAGTAATTTAGTTGCCCTCTTTTTACATTATTAATATTTGAACTGTATAATACAAATCATTACTCAGTAACTTTTTTAATGAGTAGTTGACACTACTTGCAGCCCTTAGGTTATACTGACCGATAAATGCTCCTGAATTTATCTCTTTCACACATTCTGCCTTAGCAATGGCCTTGAGTAGTTTGACATTTCCAGATGAGTAAGCAGCCAATAGATTCTCGTAAGCGTAGGTTGATTCTGAAACAATTTCCGTGATGACTTCATTAACTGAATTCATACCAACCTCTTCAGATATACCATAAAGCCTGTTAAGTAGAATTTGAATATACCAAGTGTGGCCGTCAAACCGATTATATAGG
>CAZSLC010000009.1:0-68779 GCA_964607675.1 uncultured Muribaculaceae bacterium | reverse complement strand
GAGCATCAGCCTTCCAAGCTGAGGGTCGCGGGTTCGAACCTCGTCTTCCGCTCTAAGAAAGCCAGTGTAGCTCAGGGGTAGAGCGCTTCCTTGGTAAGGAAGAGGTCATGAGTTCAATTCTCATCACCGGCTCTATAAAATTGAAAATATTCGTTAATAATAATTAAATTTTTTGTATTATGGCAAAAGAAACTTTCAAAAGGGACAAACCGCACGTTAACATTGGTACTATTGGCCACGTTGACCACGGCAAAACTACTTTGACCGCTGCTATTACCACCGTATTAGCAAAGAAAGGTCTTTCTGAACTTCGTTCATTTGACTCTATTGACAATGCTCCTGAAGAAAAAGAACGTGGTATTACTATCAACACATCTCACGTTGAGTACCAAACAGCTAATCGTCACTACGCACACGTTGACTGTCCTGGTCACGCTGACTATGTTAAAAACATGGTTACAGGTGCTGCTCAAATGGACGGTGCCATCCTTGTAGTTGCTGCTACTGATGGTCCTATGCCTCAAACTCGTGAGCACATCCTTTTAGCTCGTCAGGTAAACGTTCCAAGAATTGTAGTATTCTTGAACAAAGTTGACATCGTTGATGATCCTGAAATGGTTGAACTAGTTGAAATGGAAGTTCGTGAACTTTTGAGTTTCTATGAATTTGATGGAGACAACGCACCTATTATCCAAGGTTCTGCTCTTGGAGCTCTTAACGGAGATCCAAAATGGGAAGAAAAAGTAATGGATCTAATGAATGCTGTTGACGAATATATTCCAGTGCCAAAAAGGGACAACGAAAAGCCTTTCCTAATGCCTGTTGAAGATATTTTCTCAATCACAGGTCGTGGTACAGTTGCTACTGGTCGTATTGAAACAGGTGTAATTCACACTGGTGATGAAGTTCAGATCATTGGTCTTGGTGAAGAACCTAAAAAATCAGTAGTTACAGGTGTTGAAATGTTCCGTAAGATTCTTGATGAAGGTGAAGCTGGGGATAACGTAGGACTTCTACTTCGTGGTGTTGATAAAAAAGAAATTAAAAGAGGTCAAGTTATTGCACGTCCTGGTACAATCACTCCTCATAAGAGATTCCAAGCATCTATCTACGTATTGAAGAAAGATGAAGGTGGTCGTCACACTCCTTTCCACAACAAATATCGCCCTCAGTTCTTCATTCGTACCCTTGATATCACAGGAGAAATTGAACTTCCTGCAGGAACAGAAATGGTAATGCCTGGTGATAACGTATCAATTACAGTAGATCTTATCTACCCAGTAGCTATCAACGAAGGTCTTCGTTTCGCAATTCGTGAAGGTGGACGTACAGTTGGTTCAGGTCAGGTAACTAAGATTTTAGACTAATTAATACCCCAAATAAATAAAAGGGCTTGCGATAAAGCCCTTTTTTAGGAGCATAGTTCAAGGGTAGAATAGCGGTCTCCAAAACCGTTGATGGGCGTTCGAATCGCTCTGCTCCTGCAAACAAACAGCCGTTACGGGTTGAGTGTTAACAACGATAAGAATGGGAGCTTCCACTCACTATTATCGACAAATAATTAAAAATGAGCAAAATATCATTGTATTTTAAAGAGTCTTACACAGAACTTACCAAAAAAGTAACGTGGCCCACATGGGCACAGCTTCAAAGCTCTGCTCTAGTTGTAATGGTAGCCTCAGCGATTTTCGCAGTCGTAGTATTCGCTATGGATTTCGTATTTAGGCATTTGATGACATTCATTTATGATTTATTTATGTAAGTTATTATGAGTGACACTTCCAAAAAATGGTATGTAGTTAGAGCTGCTGGTGGAAAAGAAAAAAAAGCCAAGGAGTATATCGAAAATGAAGTCAAGAGACTTGGTCTTCAAGGAGAAGTATCCCAAGTGCTAATTCCAACAGAGAAGATCTATTCTGTCAAGAATGGTAAAAAAGTTAGTATGGAGAGAATTTTCTTTCCAGGCTATATACTTATTGAAGCCAATTTGACAGGAGAGCTACAACACCTTATCAGGAACATTCCACATGTATCTGGCTTCCTTACTGAAAGACAAGGTAAAAGCAAACTTGATAAGCAACCAGTTCCACTTAGAGATTCAGAAGTCAATAGAATATTGGGACGCGTTGATGAGCTTCTCGAACAAGAAGAGGAGAACATCACACCTTTCATTGTTGGCGAAGCAGTCCAAATTACCGATGGTCCATTCAACGGATTTAGAGGTAATATAGAAGAGATTCTCCAAGACAAGAAAAAGCTTAAAGTAATGGTCATGATTTTTGGAAGAAAGACCCTCTTAGAATTAAATTTTGTTCAAGTAGTTAAAGAATAAATCAAACAACATTATGGCTAAAGAAATTGCCGCATTTATTAAGTTGCAGATTAAAGGTGGTGCTGCCAATCCATCTCCCCCAGTAGGACCTGCATTGGGTTCGAAGGGTGTGAATATTATGGATTTCTGCAAACAATTCAATGCAAGAACCCAAGATAAAGCCGGAAAAGTGTTACCTGTCATTATCACTGTTTATAGTGATAAATCTTTTACATTTGAGGTTAAGCAACCACCAGTAGCTGTACAACTTAAGGAAGCTGCTAAAATATCTACTGGATCAGCAGAACCAAACCGTAAAAAGGTAGCAACAATCACTTGGGAACAAGTAAAGGCTATCGCAGTTGACAAGATGCCTGATATGAACGCATTCACTATCGCTTCAGCAATGAAAATGGTAGCTGGTACTGCGAGAAGTATGGGTATTAAAGTAGAAGGAACATTTCCTGCCGATGTAAAATAATCACACGCTATGACTAAATTGACAAAAAATCGTAAAATAGCTGTTGAGAAAGTTGACTCTAACAAGCAATACAAATTAGCAGAAGCATGCTCTTTGGTAAAAGAAACAACTTATACCAAATTTGATGCTTCAGTTGACATTGCAGTGCGTCTTGGGGTTGACCCTCGTAAAGCTAATCAAATGGTACGTGGCGTTGTGACTCTTCCACACGGAACAGGTAAAGTAACTCGCGTACTAGTATTATGTACACCTGACAAAGAGGCTGAAGCCCGCGAAGCTGGTGCTGATCATGTTGGGTTAGAAGATTATATTGAAAAAATAAAAGGTGGATGGACTGACATAGATGTAATCATATGTACTCCTTCTGTCATGGCTAAAATAGGTCCTATCGGACGTATCTTAGGACCAAGAGGTCTTATGCCTAACCCTAAAACAGGAACAGTTACAATGGAAGTTGCCAACGCTGTTAAAGAGGTTAAAGCAGGTAAAATTGATTTCAAGGTTGACAAAACAGGAATTATCCATACCACAGTAGGGAAAGTGTCATTCGGTGCAGAACAACTCGCTGACAATGTAACTGAACTCTTCAATACTATTATTAAGCTCAAACCGCAATCATTAAAAGGAACATACGTTAAGAGTGTATATCTCTCTTCAACAATGAGTCCTGGAGTGTGTGTTGACAGTAAAACCATCAGTGCTGCTGAATAATTAATAAGAATTATGAGAAAAGAGGAAAAAGAACAAATTATTGAGAAATTTGCAGCTCAACTGGAATCAACTCCTAATTTCTATGTAACTGACATAGCAGGGTTAAACGCAGAAAACACATCTGCACTACGCCGTCTTTGTTTTGAAAAAGAAGTTAAACTTTTGGTTGTCAAAAACACTCTATTTAAAAAAGCTTTAGAGAGAATTGAAAACAGTGATATTCAATCTATTAGCACGACACTTGCCGGTTCATCAGCGATAATGTTTACAATTGCTCCTAATACCCCTGCCAAAATCATCAAAGAATTTGGTGCTAAAGCAGGAAAACCAGTACTAAAAGGTGCATACGTTCAAGAATGTGCATATATTGGTGCTGATCAATTAGAAACACTTGTTAATATTAAGTCACGCGAAGAACTTATCGGAGATATTATTTCACTTCTTCAATCACCTGCTAAGAATGTTATTTCGGCTCTGACAGCCTCATCAGGTGGCACGATTGCAGGAGTAGTAAAGACCCTATCAGAAAAAAATCAATAATTTAGAAACAATTAAATATTTTAAAACCATGGCAGATATCAAGAAATTTGCAGAAGAATTAGTTAATCTTACTGTTAAAGAAGTACAAGAATTAGCTCAAGTTCTTAAAGATGAATACGGAATTGAACCAGCAGCAGCTGCTGCTGTTGTTGCAGCTCCTGCAGCAGGCGGTGCAGCAGCTCCAGCAGAACAAACTCAATTCGATGTAGTTTTAACATCAGCTGGCCAAGCTAAGTTACAAATTGTAAAAGCAGTTAAAGAACTTACAGGTCTTGGACTTAAAGAAGCTAAAGATTTAGTTGACAAAGTTCCTGCTCCAGTTAAAGAAAAAGTATCAAAAGCAGAAGCTGATCAACTTAAAGCAGCATTAGAAGAAGCTGGCGGAGAAGTTGAAATTAAATAAACATACTCAATCCCGATAGTGGGAATACTTTCAGGTTTAGAGTCTCGGACTCTAAACCTTTTTGTCGTATTTAAAGTTTATTTTCAACCAATCCAAATAAAATGTCGCAAAAAATTAATAATCAGCGGATTACATTCGCGACCTCAAAAACACTTCTTGAGTATCCGGATTTCTTAGAAGTTCAACTGAAATCTTTTAAAGACTTTTTTCAACTCGACACTACGGCAGAAAATCGTAGAAACGAGGGATTATTTAAAGTCTTTCAAGAGATTTTTCCTATCTCTGATACTCGAAACAATTTTGTACTCGAATTTGTCGATTACTTTATAGATCCTCCACGCTACTCTATCGAAGAGTGCCTTGACAGAGGATTGACCTATAGTGTTCCTCTAAAGGCAAAATTAAAACTATATTGCACAGATCCGGAACACGAAGATTTTGACACCTCTATCCAAGATGTTTATTTGGGGACTATCCCATATATGACTCCAAGGGGAACATTTCTTATAAATGGTTCTGAGAGAATTGTTGTATCTCAATTACACCGTTCTCCAGGGGTGTTCTTTGGACAAAGCCTCCACGCAAATGGAACAAAGTTATATTCAGCAAGAATAATTCCATTCAAAGGCTCATGGATCGAATTTGCAACAGACATCAACAATGTGATGTACGCATATATCGATCGAAAGAAAAAATTACCTGTTACTACACTTCTTAGGGCAATAGGATATGAGAGTGATAAAGAAATACTCGACATATTCGGTCTCGCCAATGAAATTAAAGTAACAAGGGCAAACTTAACAAAAAACATTGGGGCACGATTAGCAGCAAGAGTGATAAAAACATCAAATGCTGACTACGTTGACGAAGATACCGGTGAAGTATTAAACATTGAAAGATTGGATGTTGTTGTTGATAGAGAAGTAGTTCTTGAAGAACAACACATTGACGCTATTATAGACTCTGGAGTAAGTACAATATTAGTACACAAAGAGGATGCTAATAGTAGTGATTTTGCAATCATTCACAACACGTTGCATAAAGACCTATGCAACTCTGAAAAAGAAGCAGTTTCATACATATATAGGCAGTTAAGAAATTCTGAACCACCTGATGATGCGACTGCAAGAGATGTAATAGACAAATTATTCTTCTCAGACAAAAGATACGACTTGGGGGAAGTTGGACGCTATCGTCTCAACCGCAAGTTAAACTTGGATACCCCAGCTGACATTAGAGTTTTAACAAGAGCAGACATTATAGCCATCATCAGATACTTAATCCAACTAATTAATTCAAAAGCTACTGTTGATGATATTGACCACTTGAGTAACAGACGTATTAGAACAGTTGGAGAGCAACTTGCTAACCAATTTAGTGTGGGTCTGACAAGAATGGCACGCACTATTCGTGAAAGGATGAATGTTAGGGACAATGAAGTATTCGTTCCAACAGACCTCATCAATGCTAAAACACTTTCATCTGTAATAAACTCTTTCTTCGGGACGAGCCAGTTATCTCAATTTATGGATCAAACCAATCCTCTTGCTGAAATGACGAATAAACGTCGTTTATCAGCGTTAGGGCCAGGAGGTCTTTCAAGAGATAGAGCAGGCTTCGAGGTACGTGACGTACACTATACACACTATGGGCGTTTGTGCCCTATTGAGACACCTGAAGGTCCAAATATCGGACTTATCTCTTCGTTGTGCGTTTATGCCAAAATCAACGATCTTGGATTCATCGAGACACCATACAGAAAAGTTGAAGAAGGCAAAGTTGACATGAGTGCAAACGGCTATGTTTATATGAGTGCCGAAGAGGAAGAAGACAAAATGGTTGCTCAAGCCAATGCAACTCTCAGCGACGACGGAGTGATGCTTGACGAAAGAATCAAATGTCGATACGAGGCAGACTACCCTGTAGTCGGCAAAGAACAAGTTCACTATATGGACGTTGCCCCAAATCAAATTGCATCAATAGCTGCCTCCCTCATTCCTTTCCTTGAACATGATGATGCCAACCGTGCATTGATGGGTTCAAACATGATGCGTCAGGCAGTTCCTCTTGTAAGAGCAGAAGCTCCTATTGTTGGGACTGGTTTGGAAGGAGCTGTAGTTAGAGACTCAAGGACACAGATTGTGGCTGAAAAAAGAGGAGAAATAGTATATGTTGATGCAAGAGAAATACACATCAAATACGAACAAACAGAGGCTGAAAGATTTGTAAGTTTTGACCCTGAAGTGACGATATACAAACTACCCCTCTACAGAAAGACCAATCAAAGTACATCAATTCACCTTAAACCTATCGTCAGAAAGGGTATGAAGGTAGAAGCTGGACAAGTTCTCACCGAAGGATACGGAACTGAAAAAGGAGAATTGGCACTTGGTAGAAACCTCAAAGTTGCATTCATGCCATGGAAAGGGTACAACTTCGAGGATGCCATCGTTCTATCTGAAAGGATCGTCAGGGAAGACCTTTTCACATCAATACACGTAGATGAATACATTATGGAAGTAAGGGATACCAAGCGTGGTATGGAAACTCTTACATCAGATATACCAAATGTTAGTGAAGAGGCAACAAAAGATTTGGATGAGAATGGTATCATAAGAGTCGGAGCTGATATTGAGCCTGGCGATATACTTATTGGGAAAATCACCCCTAAAGGTGAAAGCGATCCATCTCCTGAAGAGAAGCTCCTTAGGGCTATTTTTGGAGATAAAGCTGGAGACGTAAAAGACGCATCTTTAAAGGCATCGCCATCCCTCTCTGGAACTATCATCGGCAAACGCCTATTCGAAAGGGTAGCAAAAGAGGGAAGCAAACGCATCAAACCTACAACAAAAATAGAGGTACAGAAGGCAGAAGATGAATTCAACAAGAAAGCAGAATTACTTCTTGAAAGATTCATCGATAAGTTGATGATTCTCACCAAAGATAAACAAAGCAATGGTGTATCAGACCTTTATGGTGCAGATATTATTTCCAAAGGGGATAAATTCACTCGCGATGCTCTTCTTAAGATCAATTACGAAGATATCAATCCAACAAAATGGACAAGCGATAAAACTACAAATAGCCAAATTAAGAAATTGGTTAACAATTACTTAATAGCCTTTAAAGAATATGATGCGGAGCTTAAACGCATCAAATACAACCTCACCATCGGAGACGAACTACCCTCAGGTATAGTTCAATTAGCCAAAGTGTATGTTGCCAAAAAAAGGAAAATCAGAGTTGGTGATAAAATGGCAGGGCGACATGGTAACAAAGGTATCGTAGCCAAAGTGGTAAGAGATGAAGATATGCCATTCCTCGAAGATGGTTCAATAGTTGACATCGTTCTTAACCCTTTAGGTGTTCCTTCTCGTATGAACTTAGGGCAAATTTATGAAACCGTACTTGGTTGGGCAGGCAAGGAATTAGGACTTAAGTTCAGTACACCTATTTTCGATGGAGCATCTCTTGACGATATTTGTAAATACACAGATAAAGCAAGTCTCCCACGATATGGTAAAACATTCTTAAGAGATGGTGGTACAGGTGAGCAATTTGACCAACCAGCAACTGTTGGGGTCATATATATGATTAAACTTGGTCACATGGTTGACGATAAGATGCATGCGAGATCTATAGGGCCATACTCACTCATTACACAACAGCCACTTGGAGGTAAAGCTCAATTTGGAGGGCAGAGGTTTGGAGAAATGGAGGTGTGGGCACTCGAAGCATTTGGAGCATCAAATGTACTTCAAGAGATCCTTACCATCAAATCGGATGACGTAACTGGAAGGTCACGTGCATACGAGGCTATCGTGAAAGGTGACCCTATGCCGGCACCTGGTATTCCTGAATCACTAAATGTACTTCTTCACGAGTTAAGAGGACTTGGACTAAGTATTACATTAGATTAATTTGAGTATTAGAATTTTGAAAAATCAAAGATATGTCTTTTAAAAAAGAGATTAAGGTTAAAAGCAATTTCAGCAAGATAACAATAGGCCTTGCCTCTCCTGACGATATTTTAGCAAGATCGTCAGGGGAAGTACTCAAGCCAGAGACTGTTAACTATCGTACATATAAACCAGAAAGAGACGGGTTATTCTGTGAGAGAATTTTCGGACCATCAAAAGATTACGAATGTCACTGCGGAAAATACAAAAGGATTCGCTATCGTGGTATAGTATGCGATAGATGTGAAGTTGAAGTAACGGAAAAGAAAGTACGTCGTGAAAGAATGGGACACATTAAACTTACTGTTCCAGTAGCACATATTTGGTACTTCCGTTCAACTCCAAATAAAATTGGATACTTGCTCGGCATACCTTCCAAAAAATTGGAATCAATCATTTATTATGAAAGGTACGTTGTGATACAGGCAGGAGCTGCTTCTTCACAAGGCATCGAAGAAAATGCATTCTTAACAGAGGATGAATACCTTTCAGTTCTTGAAGGTTTACCAAAAGAAAACCAAACACTTAGCGATGAAGATCCTGAAAAATTCATTGCAGGAATGGGGGCTGAAGCTATTTATGAGCTTCTCAAGAGAATAGATCTTGACGAGTTATCATTTAGTCTCCGTCACAAAACAGAAACAGAAACCTCTCAACAAAGAAAAGCAGAAGCTCTTAAAAGGTTGAGTGTAATTGAGGCTTTCCGCGAATCCAAAGAGACAAACAAGCCTGAATGGATGATTTTAAAGGTCGTTCCTGTTATTCCTCCAGACTTGAGGCCATTGGTGCCACTTGATGGTGGTAGATTTGCAACATCAGATCTAAATGATCTATACAGAAGAGTTATAATAAGAAATAATCGTCTTAAGAGATTAATAGAAATAAAAGCCCCTGAAGTAATTCTTAGAAATGAGAAACGTATGCTCCAAGAGGCTGTTGACTCTCTTTTCGACAATTCACGTAAATCAAATGCAGTAAAAACTGAAGCTAACAGGACACTTAAGTCTCTATCTGATAGTTTAAAAGGGAAACAAGGGCGTTTCCGTCAAAACTTGCTTGGTAAGCGCGTGGACTATTCAGCTCGGTCTGTAATTGTCGTTGGCCCAGAACTAAAGATGCACGAATGTGGTCTTCCTAAATTTATGGCAGCAGAGCTATACAAACCGTTTATCATCCGTAAGTTGATTGAGAGAGGTATTGTTAAAACTGTTAAATCTGCTAAAAAAATAGTGGATCGCAAAGATGCAGTTATATGGGATATTCTTGAAAATGTCATGAAAGGGCATCCTGTGTTACTCAATCGTGCCCCTACCCTACACAGACTCGGTATCCAAGCATTTCAACCAAAACTTATAGAGGGTAAAGCCATTCAACTTCACCCATTGGCATGTACTGCATTCAACGCAGACTTCGATGGAGACCAAATGGCAGTTCACCTTCCGTTAGGAAATGCAGCAATTTTAGAAGCCCAATTGCTAATGTTAGGGTCACACAATATTCTTAACCCTGCAAACGGAGCTCCTATCACAGTTCCTTCACAAGACATGGTTCTTGGTCTTTATTACATTACCAAACCACGAAAAGGGGCAAAAGGGGAAGGCATGCGTTTCTATGGACCTGAAGAGGCTATTATCGCATACAACGAAGGGAAAGTAGATTTACATGCAAATGTCATAATCAGACTTCCAAAAGACACAATGGATCCTTCTAAGGGTACTTTCCTAAAAGACGATACCACAATTGGTAGAATAATCTTCAATCAAGTTGTTCCTGAAGAAGTTGGTTATATCAATGAAGTATTAACCAAAAAATCACTTCGTGACATCATTGGGACAGTACTTAAAAAGGCTGGGGTAGCTCGCACTGCTCAGTTCCTTGATGACATTAAGAGCATCGGATATAAAATGGCATTTAAAGGTGGATTATCATTCAACCTTGCAGATGTTATTATTCCTGAAGAGAAAGAACAATTGGTTGAAGCTGGATATAAAGATGTAGAAAACATACAACAAAGCTTCAACTTCGGATTGATAACAAACAACGAAAGATACAATCAAATTATAGACGTTTGGACAAATACCAATTCACGACTTACCAATATGGTAACTAAGAGAATTGAAACTGACCAACAAGGATTTAATCCTATCTATATGATGCTTGACTCAGGTGCCCGTGGATCTAAAGAGCAAATTAGACAGCTATGCGGAATGCGTGGACTTATGGCCAAACCTCAAAAATCAGGATCTGCAGGTGCTGAGATTATTGAAAACCCTATCCTTTCCAACTTCAAAGAGGGATTGTCAGTTCTCGAATACTTTATTTCAACACACGGTGCACGTAAAGGGCTTGCTGATACAGCTCTAAAAACAGCTGACGCAGGATATCTTACACGTCGTCTTGTTGACGTATCACACGATGTGATCATCAACGAGGAAGATTGTGGAACACTTAGAGGACAAATAGCAACTGCTATTAAAAACAAAGATGAAATTGTAGAATCTCTTTACGATAGGATTCTTGGTAGAACATCTGTTCACGACATCTACAATCCTCTTACTGGAGACTTAATTGTCTCTGCAGGAGAAGAAATCAATGAAGATATAGCAGCCACAATCAACTCCCTTCCAATTGAACAAGTTGAGATCAGGTCGGTTTTGACATGCGAATCCAAAAAAGGTGTTTGTGCAAAATGCTATGGTAGAAACCTTGCGACAGGCAGAATGGTAGAAAGAGGGGAAGTCGTAGGTGTCATTGCAGCACAGTCCATTGGGGAGCCTGGTACACAGCTTACACTTCGTACATTCCACGTCGGTGGTACTGCATCCAGCACCGCATCCGAATCTGAAATTGTAGCGAGATATGATGGTAAATTGGTATTTGAAGAGTTAAGAACTGTACCATACACATCAGAGAAGGGAAGTTACGATGTGGTTATCGGACGTACAGCAGAGATGCACATCATTGACTCCAATACAGAGATAACTTTATCTCAACACAATATACCATATGGTGCCAAATTGTATAAGAAAAATGGAGTTGCCGTAACAAAGGGAGAGCTTATCTGCGAATGGGACGCATACAATGCAGTAACAATCACAGAAATGAGTGGAACAGTTGCCTTTGACAGCCTTGTAGAAGGGACCACATATAGAGAAGAGGCAACAGATGAGTTCTCTTTACACCGTGAAAAGGTAATTATTGAATCAAGGGATAAATCAAAGAACCCTACCATACAAATCATGAACGGAGAGACAGAGCTCAAACAATACAACCTACCTGTCGGTGCCCATATCATGGTAGAAAATGGTCAAGAGGTTAAAGCTGGAGATGTCATCGTAAAAATTCCTCGTGCAATTGGAAAATCTGGTGATATCACAGGTGGTCTCCCAAGAGTTACAGAGTTGTTTGAGGCAAGGAATCCATCAAATCCTGCAATTGTATCTGCAATCAATGGGGAAGTACACATGGAGAAGATCAAACGAGGCAATCGCGAGATAGTAGTTCGTTCAAAGAGTGGGGAAGAGAAAAAGTATCTTGTTCCTCTATCAAAACAGATTCTTGTGCAAGAGAATGACTATATCAGAGCAGGTATGCCACTTTCAGATGGTTCTATCTCCCCTACTGACATATTAGCCATTCAAGGACCTATAAAAGTCCAAGAATATATAGTCAATGAAGTTCAAGAGGTGTATCGTATGCAAGGTGTAAAAATCAACGACAAACACTTTGAAATCATTGTTCGCCAAATGATGAGAAAAGTTGAGATAGTAGATCCTGGTGATACAAGATTTTTACCCGAACAGCTTGTTGATAAATGGGAATTTATTGAAGAGAACGATTCTGTATTTGACAAGAAAGTAATTCTTGATGCTGGTGACTCAAAAGAATTGAAAGCAGGTCAAATAATTACCGTAAGGAAACTACGAGACGAAAATTCAATACTCAAACGTCAGGATCTCAAACTTGTAGATGCTCGTGATGCTGTTCCTGCCACTTCAAATCAAATATTACAAGGTATCACTCGTGCAGCATTACGTACCAATAGCTTCATGTCAGCTGCTTCGTTCCAGGAGACCACAAAAGTTTTGAGCGATGCTGCCATCAGAGGCAAAGTTGACTATCTCGAAGGGCTAAAAGAAAATGTCATATGCGGACACCTAATTCCTGCAGGAACTGGTCAAAGAGAATATGACAGACTCATAGTGGCATCTATGGATGATTACAAAAAGATGGTAGCAAGGAGAAAAGAAGAACAAGGACTCTAATTTTCAGAGCTACATAATACAATCAAAAAGGGGAAACTGTCCAGTTTCCCCTTTTTTTATAATTTTATTCATGTATTCCACAATAAAAAAGTCTGGTAATAAATACCAGACTTATATTAAAATCTAAACGTATAGTTTAAAAAGTGAAAGACTCAGCAAACCAACCAAATCCACCAGCATCAACATAGAAAAATCTAACAAATTGCGACTTTCCCCCCTCTTTATCAAAAAATGTGTTTTTGACAGATGGATCAGTATATGTCGAAACAGGTCCGTATGTTTTATGGTTATAACCAGTTGGAGCATCATACAATCCTTCTTCAGTAAGTACACCGTCTGGAATTATTGATTTATCATCATTCAATTTAAAGCCCCAAGAGGTGCCTTTAGCATATAAATCAGGGAATTTGAAAAGATAAGGGGCTTCTTCTGCTACAAGAAGATCTTGACCCCAATCTCCAAAGAATTCTGATACATACGTGCCAGACTTAAATAAGTTCCAAGTCAATTGACGTTTTGCAGAGACAGTTATGGATCCAACTCCAGATGGAGATAGTATTTTTGTATCTGTCACAGAAATAACGATTTTATACTCTTCGGCTAAGAAATTATTGATGTCAGGGTAATTAAAAGTGATGTAAGCTCTCCCTTCTCCATCAGCAAAGTCAAATGTTGTCTTTTCTGGAACAAAGACTCCACCAGTTTCATCTTTGATAGTAACAGGAACAGATAAAGCTCCGTCAATATTACCTCTATTCATCTCAACAATGATTTTGTTGCCATCTGCAGCTACCATGTCATATACTGCCATTTCGGAAGGAAATGAGATACAAGGTTGGTCTGCAGCAGGTTTATAGATTGTCCCCTCTTTTTGGCAAGAAGTAAAAATAAATCCGAGACAAACTATTAATAAAATATATGTTTTTTTCATGTTATTATACTTTAAAATGATTACGATTTTTGATCTGGATTTTGATCCACATTAGGATCCATATTTGCATTGCCATCAAACTCAGCTTGTGGAATCCACAAAATAAATGCAGGTGAAGCAGGGTTAGTATTAACACTTTTAATGGTTTTTGTATGATTAGTACCATCCCAATCACGATTAAATCCAAGACCAAGTCTTTGAAGATCATGAAGTCTTGGAACTTCATTCCACAACTCAACTCTTCTTTGGAACAAAATCTCGTCCATCAAAGTAACTAAAGGAGCAGTAGTATTTTTCTGATATTCACTTGATTCAACAAAACCAGCCAATCTCTTAGCATAATCACTGTCTCTCAATTTGCCAACCTCAGATACATATTGTGCTGCTTTAGCATATTGTTTTAGGTGACAAGCAGCCTCAGCTGCAGTTAAATACATCTCTTCAACTCTCATTAGTACGTGGTCACCAGTCTTCGCTGCTGCATCAATAAATACATGCTTTGTCTGACAATATGATCTATATGAGCCTTTAGAAGTACCTGGATCTCCCCAATTATCTTCAGGAATTGGAGCAGTCCACCAAGCTTTACGAGCATCGGTAGAAGGAATTTGGTTGTAGAGCCAGTTACTTACAATGTGCCTACCCTTACTATAAGTAGAGCCACAATCAGCATCCATATGGGTAAATAAATCTCCATTGCCCATTGCTTGATCTGTTTGAATAGCAAGTCCCCAGAGGGTATTTTTAACTGCTACGCTGTTAAGATGCCTAATATCTGAAAATTTAGCTATCGTACCACCTTTCATTGCTTTTTCTGCAGCTTCGAGTGCAGTAGCATAATCGTGTTGAACAAGAGCATGTCTTGCTTTTAGACCATAAGCAACATATTTATCAATATGAGATTTATGCATCTGAGTTTGATTGCTTCCTTCAAAAAGGGCAATTGCTTTATCAATATCTGCATTAGCTTGATCATAAACATTCTGAACAGTACCTCTTCCTGCCCCTTCTGAACCAGCAACTGTTGGCTCAAAGTAGAGAGGAACACCTGGTTTTGATGGATCATTTTGTTGGAAAGACTGTACCAACCACATATATGCAAAAGATCTGATTGCATATGCTTGTGCCATTACATAATCAATAACATTTTTATCACCTGATAGTTCACTCTTTTCATAAGCAAGAATGTAGTTTGCATTGCTAATAATAGTATAGAAGAAATTCCATACATTATATTGACGACCTGCTTTATTTGTGTAATCACCCCACACCCCATAGTTATAATCATACCAGAACCATCCTGATCCAGAATTATCCATAATATGATCTTCACCCATAAGGTCAAAAACGAGTCTGAAAGCAGGGAATCCTCCATTTTCGTGTTCCCAACCTGATCCCCAACCTACAGTATAAAACAATCTGTATATACCATTGACTGCCGATAGTGCATTGTCTGCAGAAGAAAAGACAGTCGTTCCAGAGACCTTATCAGTAGGGTCCGTATTAAGAGTACCCTTGGCACAACCTGATAAGGATAGGACTCCAATGATTGATAATAATATAAATATTTTTTTCATTTTATTATGCAGTATTAATTAAAATTTCAAATCTATACCAATAGAGATAGTTCTTGAAGGTGTATATACGAACCCTGTACTTCCAGTGAAATTATATTGAGGGTCCAAACCTTTTCGAGCAGTAAAAATAAATAAGTTATCCCCTGTTAGAGTAACTCTTGCAGCGTGCATTCCTATTTTTTTAGCTAATCTGCCAGGAAGATTGTATCCCAAAGTAATATTTTTAATAGCAAAATAAGAGGCATCAACTAGTTCATCACTTGTTCTTGCTATTTCATTACTCTTTCCTGTCTCAATTTTAGGGATAGAGGTAATATCACCTGGTTGTTTCCAAGCTTTTAGTCTATCAACACTTGCAGCAGTGCCTAAATATTGGCTATATAGAAGTCCATAGTAAGTACCATCTAAGATTTTCCCTCCTATAGAGTAAGTTGTCATTATGTTTAGATCAAAATCTCCTAATCTCAAATCATTTTGCCATGAACCATATACGATAGGAAGACGGCTACCTGAAATAGATTTACAAGTAAGGGCTTTTGTATAGCTATCTGAGATGTATTTCTCACTTTTTACACCATCCTTATCTTCATCCCATACCCAATACAACTTTTTACCTGTTGCAGGATCAACACCAGCAGACTCTGCAAGATAGAAAGAGTTAAGGGTTTCACCTTCCTTAGTAATATAATTACCTGATATAATTTCAGGCTTGTCAGCAAGACTTACAACAGTATTCTTAACAGTGGAAGCCATCAAAGTCATATTCCAACGGAATCTATCCTTCTTAATGATATCTCCAGAAATAGAGAGTTCAAATCCACTATTTCTCATATTACCGATGTTTTTATTGTACCCATCAAATCCTAAAGATGGAGCCATAGGGTATTTCATCAACATATCTCTTGTAAAACGATTGTAATATTCAAGTGTTAGATAAAGTCTTCCAAACAACGCAGCTTCGATACCAATGTTAAGGTTTTCGTTCTTTTCCCATTTCAGTAGTTTGCTCTCAAGAGAAGATACTACAGCACCAGGGTTAGCTCCGTTAGGATAGTCAAGACTGTAGAATGATTGCCATGCATATAAAGAACCGATAGCATCATTACCTTGTACCCCATAAGAGGCTTTTAATGTTAGATTGTTAAGCCATCTAGTATCTTTCAACCAACTCTCTTGTGATATCCTCCAGCTTGCTCCTGCTGACCAGAAATCACCCCAACGGCTATCTTCGTGGAACCTTGAAGATCCATCACGACGATAAGATCCTGAAACATAATATCTGTCATCAAATGAGTAATTCACCCTTGAAAGAATAGACTCAATGCCATAATTGTTTTGATATGAATTTGCTCCATCAATTGTTGTTGCAGCTGCTAATTCATACATTTCTCCGAATGGAAATCCAGTCTTTGAGGCACTTAGAGATTGGTAGTTGTAATTATAGTACTCATGACCCACAAGAGCATCAATTTTATGTTTACCAAAAGTACGATTGTATGATAAAAGTTGGTTAAAGGTATAACTAAATACACGTCCATCTGTTATATACAAAGCACCTTTTGTTGATTCAGCATTACCAAAGAATGGATTGTAATATGATTTTGATTTTTGATTTCTATAGTCAAACCCGAAGTTAACACTGAATTTTAAACCTTTAAGTGCTCCTGTTTCCATGCCACCAACGTCAACAAATGTTCTTCCACTGACGTTATCTTGTTGGTTAAAATACTTATCGACTCTTAAGTTAGCAATTGGGTTCCACCCTGCACTTGCACCTGCAGGACGATCTTTACCCCATTCGTATTTGGCATTCCCTTTTTCATCATACACAGTATTTCCATTTGCATCTTTCTCATAAAGAGGATAAATTGGAGCCATTTGCTGACAAGAATAGAATATATTCGAATAATAAGTATTACTATCAGAACTTGTTCCAGATGCGGTCATATTCGAAGAGTTTGCAGAGAAGTTAACATTTAAGCCTGTTTTTAACCAATCCTTAACTTGTGTATCAATATTAGCACGTCCTGAATATCTGCGGAAATTGGTTTCTGTTACAAGACCATCCTCATTCAAGAAACCCAAAGAGAACATATAGTGAGTTTTTTTGGTACCACCATTTGCTGTCAAAAGATAATCCTGACGAATAGGTGCTTTTGCAGTAGCAGCATCAAGCCAATCTTCACTCCATTTAAGGGTAGCTCCACTATTTACACGACCAGTTGTTTGATCAATAATCTCATTAGCTGGCACTGAGAAAGGATTAAACCTTGCATTGTTTCCAAAAACACTTTGAGCTCCACTAACCATTGCATCCATTGCTTTTTGACCAGCAACAGTTGACGAATACCCTTCACCAACAAATTCATTTTTGAACATGTAGTAAGTATCTTCTGTCCATTGATAAGCATCAAGTGTCTCATAACGAGGAATTGCCCTTGAAGCAACCCCAACCTGAGCCTTCAATGTAACGGTCAATGTACCCTCAGATCCTCTCTTAGTGGTAATCATCACAACACCATTAGCACCACGAGCTCCATAAAGAGCACCAGCAGATGCATCTTTAAGAATAGTCATGCTTTCGATGTCATTAGGGTTAATAGCAGAAATAGATCCATCATATGGGATACCATCTACAACATATAGAGGATCTCTAGATGCGCTCAAAGAACCGAAGCCACGAATAATAACAGAAGAACCGGCACCAGGCTGTCCACTACCAGATGTTGTTTGCACACCAGTAGCAAGTCCTTCAACTGCTTTAGTAATATTAGAAACTGTCCTTTTTTCAAGTTTTTCAGATTTAACTACAGCAGCAGAACCAGTAAATGATTCTTTTTTTGCTGTTCCATATGCAACCACAAGAACATCCTCCAAATTGATAGCATCTGGTGAGAGATGAACATCCACTACTTGGCGATTTAAAATAGATACTTCAGTTGTTGTGTATCCAACAAAGCTGAAAATCAAAACGCCATCAGTCGGTGCACTGATGACATATTTACCTAATTCATCGGTAGTAGTACCAATCATTGTGCCCTTAATTTGCACAGAAGCGAAGGGGATAGCCCCTCCTGTACTTACATCAGTAACAGTTCCACTAACTTGTCTATTCTGCCCATAAATTGATGCAGTAAGTACAAGAAGCAGACCTGTCATAAAAAGTCTGATTTTTTTCATGTAGATAATTTTTAAGTTAATAAAAAAATTGTTGTTTAATTATTGATAATTTTGTTAGTTTTTAGTAGTAATTATTACTTTTTAATGAAAAGTGGCGCAAATATATTTCAATATGTTATTGAGAATAATATACAAATATAGTAAAAAAAGTGAAATTTAATCATTTTTAAAATTCATATCCGAGAGAAAATGACATTGTGTTTTTTAAATTACTCTTTTTGCTCAAAAGATATGTGGCATTAATTGTAATCCCAACCACCTTTACCCCAATTCCCAAAGAGGTATACGAAGGTATAGACTTAGTTTTATCACCATAGTGATATCCAGCTCTTACAAAAAGTAAATTATTAAATGAGTATTCAAGTCCAGCACCTGCTTCAAATGCTTTTTGATATAGTAAATAATCACCTTCTGCTGATAGCAATAAAGAGTGCTTCTCTGATAATGAAAAATCATACGAGAGCCCAAGACGCCCCATTGCTGGTATATTGTAACTACTGTTCTCTAAATAAGAAATTTTAGTGCCGATGTTGGTCGCTGCAAGGGCAATGTTTAACTTCTTAATTTTATACATAAGAAAAATATCAGCACTAAAGGCGTTCCCACTTGCTGACGATCCTATTGCCGAATTGATAAACCTTGCATTAATACCCATTGATAGATTGGATACTATTTTAAAAGAAAACCCCAAATCTATTGATATATCTTTTGGTGCATAATTGCCAATTTCATTACCATTTTCATCATAATAAAGTTGTGAAGGGTATGAAAAATAACGACCTTGAGCAGATATTCCAAATCTATTTCCTATTTTCCCATATCCAGCAATGGATAACAAATTATTCTTCATGGTGGTAGGTTGCCACATCATATATCCAGCAGATATTCCAAATTTGTTTTCGGAGAGAGCTACAGAAGCGGTGTTATTGAACGAAGCGTAAGCATTTGCATCAAGTGCTAATGAGGCACCTCCCATTGACAAACCTCGTGGATCAGGATTGACATTTAAGAATTGAACTGATTGAGCATTCAATGCCCCTTTACATATTATCAAGATTGATAATATTATTATAAACTTGTATAAAATTGAATTTTTCATTATAGTTTCACGATATTATTGATTACATTACTCTTTCCATTATCTATTGACACAGAATAGTTTCCAGCAGGCATTGAATTCATATCAATTTGTAGAGGAGAAAAAGGATTTATTTCATGTTGTGCTGAATAAACAACAGTCCCTACTGCATTTGAAATTGTAATTTTACAATCAGATACCTCCCCGACCCTAATATTAAGAGTACTTACTACTGGATTTGGATATATATCATAGTCCTTTGAAGCATCTCTTGACAATAGTGTAAATGCTATCGATTTTTTTTGGTCAAAAGCATCCTTTCCTACAATTTTAATATTAGCTACTCCATATTTTTTTGGAATAATAGTAAGAGAATTTTCCTTAATCTGATAATTGAAAATGTTATCTTTATCATCGCTCTCTATCGAATATTGTAATGACTCTCCATCTTTGTCTATGATAAATGTAGAGAGATCCAATTTTTTTGTCTCATTTACTACAATATTTTCTCCATCCTTTATAACAACAGGTGGGTTATTGGGATCTACAACAAATGGTATCTTAAATGAAGAAAACAAGCCATATTCATCTGTTGCAGTCAAGTTTAAAGCACCTGATAGTCCACTTTCAGCTTTTTTACCATTAAATACAATGCGCCAACTATCTCCAGCCTCAACCATTGTTGAAATAGGAGATTCTGTCACCTTCGCCGTAAACGAGTGAGCATCTGGTTCAGTGATAATAAAATCAAGATAAATCGATTGATATGCTTTTATGTGGACAGAAGATTCTGTTTTAGGTTTTATGATAGGTGCATGATTAGGTCCTGTCACTATCTCAGACAATACCATTGATGATTTATTGTTTCCATAATCAACCGTTTCAATTCCTACATAATACTTCTTTTCAAATTCAAGTCTATTAATCTTTTTAGAAATTACTTCGCCTGTCACTACTTGATCAGGTTTTACTACCACAATAGGAGAAAGAGAATTAATAGGCTTAGTATCAAAATATATATTAAACTCTTTCATTCTATTTCCACCTACTCCCCCCTCCTCACTTGGGATTGTAAAGGCAACAGTAATATCATTTGAGAATGTCATTAATTTTACATCTTTCACAGGATTGGGATTGCCTTTTATAAACGATAGAAATGCCCCATAGGTATCAACCAAACCACCAACCCTACCAGTAAAAGCTACATTATATTTATCTATATTCCTTGAAGAGGATAAAAGTGCATTTTTTAAATCTTCATTAGTAAACCCTATTTTCCCATATTTAGAGAGAATCAAAGCTGCAATACCTGAAATATGCGGACACGACATTGAAGTCCCTTGCATATATGCATATTCTCCATCAGGAGCCAAACTTAAAATTAGAGGTCCTTTTCGGTAATCTCCACCAGGAGCTGTGATACTCACCCAATTACCAAAATTAGAATAATAAGACATCACATAGTCTCCACTGAGAGCTGATACTGATACAACTTTTTCATATTGTGCAGGAATTCCTGTTTCTTTGTTATAATTGCCTGCTGAAAAGAAAACAACCCCTCCAGCCATAGGGCCCTCTTGTTCTCCGTTTTCATCATATCCAGCATTCTTAATAAAATAATCAATCGCCTCCTTCGTATATGTCGGAAGAGAAGTCGCATCAGGCATAGACCAACTATTTTGGGAAATAACCGCACCATTATCAGCCCCATAAACTATTGCAGCCGAGCTATTCCCACTATCTTTATTAATAAATATTTGGGCAGACATCACTTTAACCCCAGCTACACCATTGGCATAATCTCCTCCAGCAACTCCACAGACTCCTATTCCATTGTTGTTTACTGCCGATATTGTCCCCCCCACATGGGTACCATGAGAGTCAGGAGTTATGAAGAGATTTCCAGCCACAAAATCGGCACCATATATATCATCAACATATCCATTTTTATCATCATCTACATTGGGGAGACCATTGAACTCGGCAAGATTTTTCCACATGTTTGAGTTAATATCTGGATGGGAGTGATCTATCCCACCATCGACTACACAAACAATCACTTTATCACTTCCCGTAGAATACTGCTTCCACACTGGCAAAACGTTGATATCACACCCATTTATATAGGCTTCTCCTAAAGAGCCGTCATTGTAGTAATGCCACTGTTTGTCTAACCCTGGATCATTAAAAACAGCGTTATTTTTCACAGCAGATGAGTTACTTTCAACATATGGAGTAATGGTATATTTTGATATTACTTCCTTTGGTATAGATTCAATAATATCAACACCTTCAATCTCTTCAATCTCATGAGAGGCTTTAGTAAGGGTGTTTTTTGAATCAAAATAGACATCATACCACAAATGGAGGCCCGCCTCGTGGTGTCTTTTTTTAAATCTTTCAGGCGTAGGGAATACCTGCGTCACTTTTGTCGCACCTATTTTAGAAAAGGCTGCATCAGCCACTGCATCCCCAGATTTGGTCAACAATCCATCTTGATTAATGACATCTACAAACATTTGAGCAGATGTTTCTTTTAGTTTTACCCTTAGAACTCCTTGGACAGATGACTCCTCTGGTGAAACCATGTTTACCTTAACACCGTTGTTGGCAACTTGATAACTATCCTTACTTGCACAAGAGGCAATCGACAGCAAAAGGACAACATAAAGAAAAGATGTAATTTTTTTACTCATAATTATACATTTTACGCATTGTAACCACGAAAGTAAGTGTTTTTGTCGAATTGTAACAAAATTTTACAAAATATATGTAACACACTTAATGATAAAGTAACTATAGTTCTTATTTATTATAATAAATTGTTTTTAATAAAATCTTTTATACCTTTATATGGTATTTGAGAAAATACAAAACTATAACTAAACAAACTAACTTACTAATTATGAACAAACTAACCTATCTAACTATCCTTTCTTTTCGGTGATACGGTGGTGATTTGTTTCCATCTCTGATACTTTTTTATCACGAGATGGTATTTTTATAATATATATATGAGCCTTAAAAAAAACAAATAACTAATTTACTAACCAAAAAACTTTTTTAATGAAAAAAATTAAAACTATTCTAACCCTTTTCTTGTTAACGGTTTGTTCTCTTACTTGGGCACAGACTATGCAAGTTACAGGTAAGGTAACAGATGCCAATGATGGGCAACCTTTACCAGGCGCTTACGTTTTGATTAAAGGTGGGGAAGGATTCATTACTGACAATGATGGTAATTTTTCTCTATCTTGCTCAAGCAACGCTGTTCTTGTAGTATCTTTTGTGGGATATCAAGATCAAGAAGTTGTAGTTAACGGACGAGCTATCGTCAATGTAGCACTAACACACGCCAATGTCTTAGACGAAGTAGTGGTCTCAGCATTGGGTATTGCTCGTGACAAAAAATCCATGGGACACGCAGTTCAAGAGGTTAAATCGGCCGAATTGACAAGCGCAGGACAAATCAATGTTGCAAATGCAATTTCTGGTAAAGTAGCTGGATTGCAAGTAACTGCAGCTGGTGGTCAAGTGGGTGCTTCTTCTCGTTTTGTTATTCGTGGTAACTCATCACTTGGAAATAACGAGCCATTGTTTGTTGTTGATGGTATTCCTATCTCCAATGACCAACGCGTATATGGTGACGTTGATATGGGTTCAGGACTTATGGATATTAACCCCGAAGATATAGAATCAATTTCTGTGCTTAAAGGTGGTGCAGGTGCTCTATACGGTATGCTTGCTGGTAATGGTGTAATCCTTATCACTACCAAATCTGGTAAGAAAAGCAGAGAGGGAGTATCTATTTCGTATGATGGTTCATTTACATTTGACCAAATGTATGGTATTCCTAAATTCCAAAATAAATATGGACAAGGATACTATGGTAGTGAATGGGACTACAATAGTGAAAAAGCAGGTGGATATACAGGTTCATACGCCGACTTCGTTAAGGATATGTGCTTTAGTATTGATGGCACAGATAAAAATGCTGACGAAAGCTGGGGACCACGTTTGGACGTAGGTTTGATGATTCCTCAGTTTGACAGCCCAGTTGTAAACGGAGTTCACCAAGCTACCCCATGGGTATCACATCCTGACAACGTATCAAGTTTCTTCCAAGTTGGGTATTCTATGAATCACAACGTTTCAGCCTTGATTAAGACAGATAGGACCAATACCCGCGCATCTCTATCATTTAGAGATACAAAAGGGACAATTCCTAATACTGACCAAAAACGTTACACTGCTCAAGTTAATTCAAATTTTGACATCAATAAATATTTGTCATTCAATTTGACTATGAACTACACTCATACCGAGAGTGACAACCTTCCTTCAACAGCATATCAGGCTGGTAACCCTATGCAATCACTTATGGAATGGTTTGGTCGTCAGGTTGATATGAAATCATTGAAAGCTCGTTGGAACGAGATTGATGAAACTACTGGCAAACCATTTAACTGGAACCCAGACTACCACCAAAACCCATACTATACAGTATATAAAAATACTAACGCTATGAATAGAGATCGTTTCTTCGGAAAAACTTCTCTATTTATTAAAGCAACAGATTGGTTAAAATTTGAAGGCCGCGTTGGTTACGACTATTATAGTTCTGAAATGTTCCAAAAAGTAGCATACAACACTGACTATCCTGATGGTGGATTTTGGCAATTCTCACAAAGAAACTCAGAGTTAAATGCCGATGTTCTCGCCATGATCAACAAGACTTTTGGAGAAGACGTATTCAATATTTCAGCCGTTATTGGAGCTAACTATAGAAATGTTAAGTATCAGAATAGCGTATTAGGTGCCTCTGCACTTACAGTTCCTGAGTTATACACTATAGCAAACGTAAATGGATCTCCTACTACATCTATGGATCACTCACATATTCGTTCAAATTCTGTATATGCCAACTTATCATTAGGATTCAAAGGAATGTTATATTTGGATGCTTCTGCACGTAACGATTGGAGTTCTACTATTAAGGATCCTTTCTTCTATCCAAGTGTATCTTTAAGCTGGATTCCTACTCAAACATTTGAAGCATTAAAAGGCTCAGTTCTTAATTATATGAAGCTACGTGGAGGTTGGGCAAAGATCGGTTCTGCTACAAGTGCATATAGAACTGGTTCTTATTACAATGCCGTTTCATCTACATTCAACGGTGTATCACAATTTTTATTACCTACCGAATTTCCACCTTCTGGACTTCGTCCTGAATCTATACAAACATGGGAAGTTGGTTTGGAACTTCAAATGTTCAAGAGTCGTTTAGGTCTTGATGTATCCCTTTACTCAAAGACTACAACTGATCAAATTCTTGCTGTAGAAGTATCAAGGTCAACAGGTTACAGCACAATGCTTGTAAATGCTGGTGAATTTAGAAATAAAGGTATAGAGGTACAATTGAATGCAAGACCTATTGAAACTAAAAACTGGAAATGGGATATCACTCTAAACTGGTCTAAAGACGTAAGTAGAATTGAATCACTCTACTCTGATCCTACAACTGGTCAAGAACTAAAGACTTACCAAATCGGTAGTGAATGGTCAACATATGTATATGCTAAAGCTCCTATTAAAGATGAAAATGGTAAAGTTGAGAAATACTACTCTTGGGGAACTATCTACGGCTATGGCAACGTTACCGATGACAATGGTAATGTAATAGTTAACTCTAAAGGTTTACCTAAAAGACAACTAAAAGATTTAGGTAGTGTTACTCCTAATTGGTTGGCAAGTTTCCGCACAGAATTAGCATGGAAGAATCTTTCATTAGGTTTCATGTTGGATTATAGAAACGGAGGTAGTTTCTTCTCAGTAACATCTATGTGGGGTCAATATACAGGTGTTCTTGAAATGACTGCAGCTAATAATGTACGTGAAGAAGGTGTTGTTTTTGGTAAAAACGCATACACTGGTTTCAAATTTGTTAAAGAAGACGGAACCCCTAACGACATAGTTGTTGGTGCTAACCCAGCATTCTACAATGCTTATCAAAACCGCGAATATGCAGTTGCTGATGGCTCTTTCTTGAAACTAAGAGAAATTCACCTTACATACGCTCTACCTTCAAAACTATTTACAAAAAATAGCATAGTTAAAGGATTCAATGTATCGTTCATTGCAAACAATGTTGCTACTTTATGGCTTCACCCATCTAACTTAGCCGGTATCGACCCTGAAACAAGCAAGAGCAGTAGTAACTCTGGCGTAGGTTTGGAAACTGGTTCATACATGCCTACTCGTAGCATGGGTATTAAAGTTGGTTTAACTTTCTAACCTAAAAAAAGATAAAATAATGAAAACAAAATATTACAAATTTCTTTTGATTGCCTTGTTTGGAGTGTTTGCATATAGTTGTACCGCTTCTTTTGAGGATGTAAACACTGACCCAGACCGCTCGAATTCGGCACCTCTTACAAATATTCTTGCGTACTCACTTCGCTATTCATCTCAGAACCTATTCGATCCATGGAACGATATGAATGAGCCTTCAGGATATGGTGGACACATTGCCAAAATCCAATACATTGATGAATCAAAATACGTATTCCGTACTGGAGTTGTTCAAAACAAATGGCACTACATTAATATTACAGTTAGCAATCTTCGAGACATCCAAGCAAGATGTAAATTAGAGGGAGGCCCAGTACTTACCAATATGTTAAGTGTTGCCCAAATTTGGGAAGCTGTTATGATACAAATCGCAACAGATACTTGGAGAGATATTCCATACACAGAAGCATATAAAATTGGAGAAGGTTATTTGGCTCCTAAATATGACACTCAAGAAACTATTTATCCTGCACTTCTAACTTTACTAAAAACTGCAGCTGACGGCTTAGCTTCTGGTTCAACTGATAGATTGGGTGCGGGGGATGCCTTGTTCGGGGGAGATGTAGTTAAATGGCAAAAATTCTGCAACTCAATGAGACTCCGTTTAGCTATACGTATTTCAAAAGTTGATGCAGCTTTGGCAAAATCAACAATCGAAGAGATCATGGCAAATCCTACTAAATACCCTGTCTTAACTGATAATGCAGACAACGCTTTCTTCATGTGGCCTGGAGCTAAACCATATCGCGAACCTTGGTTTGAAGATTCAACAGGACGTGATGACCATAGCGTATCTGATATTTTAGTAGATATTCTTAAAGGTTTAAATGACCCTCGTCTCGCAGTTTATGCTCACAAAAACAAAGATGGAGAATACAGAGGTTTCGAAATTGGAGCTCCTAAAGTACACTCTAATATTTTAGAAATTTCAAGAATTGGAGAGAGATTTAGAGATGATGCATCAGGATTTACCCCTTATTTCCGCGCAGCAGAAACATGGTTCCACATTGCAGAAGCTGCTAAATTGGGTATGAATGTTGGGGTATCACAACAAGTAGCGTATGAAAATGGAGTAATGGCTTCTCTTGAAGAGAATGGAATTGCAGATGTTGACACATATCTAAATGGAGCTGCTAAATATGATGGTACATTAGAACAATTATACCTTCAAGAGTGGATTTCACTATTCAAACAAGGTATGGAAGTATGGTCATTGTACAGAAGAACTGGAGTTCCTGCATCACACCATATTGCTAATGGTAGAGCTGCAAGCTATGCAAGTCACAACACTCCTCCATTCCGTTACCCTTATCCTATCAATGAAAGCTCATTAAATGGAGCAAATAGTGCTCAATTTGTTGGAGAAGTAGTTGATGATTTCTGGGGAAAACAAATGTGGTGGGATACTCGTAAAGGAGTTAACTAATCAATTGATTATGATATAAAAATAAAGGTCGCCAAATTGGCGACCTTTTTATTATTAATATGCTAAATCTACAACAGTGTAAATGCTACATTAAGGCCAGCTGTTACAATAGATACCATGGTCATCAGTTTGATTAGGATATTAAGAGATGGGCCTGATGTATCTTTAAATGGGTCCCCTACTGTATCACCAACAACAGTTGCCTTATGACACTCTGAGCCAGAACCACCAAAATTGCCCTCTTCTACGTACTTTTTAGCATTGTCCCATGCACCACCAGAATTTGCCATAAAAATAGCAAGTACGAAGCCTGATCCAAGTCCTCCAACTAAAAGACCGACAGTACCTGAAACTCCAAAAATCAAACCAACAACGACAGGAACTATAATAGCAATAATTGAAGGAAACAACATCTCTTTTTGTGCACCTTTTGTGGAGATTTCAACACATTTTGCATAATCAGGTGTAGCTTCTTTAGTAAGGATACCTTTTATCTCTCTAAACTGGCGCCGTACCTCTTCCACCATTTTCTCTGCAGCACGGCCAACAGCATTCATGGTCAAACCGCAGAATAAAAACGACATCATAGCACCAATGAATACACCTATTAATACCTTTGGATTCATTAAGTTTATTTGATAATATTCCATAAAATCTGGAATAGTAGCCGAGGCAACCTCTACACTCCTACCTGCAATCTCAATTGTCGTTTGTCCAATATGTTGCAACGCAATCTTTATCTCCTCTATATAAGATGCTAAAAGAGCAAGTGCAGTAAGTGCAGCAGAACCAATTGCAAATCCCTTTCCAGTAGCAGCTGTAGTGTTTCCAAGAGCGTCAAGAATGTCTGTTCTTTTGCGCACCTCAGGTTCCAATTCACTCATCTGTGCATTTCCCCCTGCATTGTCAGCAATAGGGCCATAAGCATCTGTTGCCAAGGTAATTCCAAGTGTTGAAAGCATTCCGACAGCAGCTATTCCAATACCATATAGGCCGAGACCCAGATTTTCAGAAGTAAGCATGTTTTGTACATCAAATCCTATTGCACTTAAATATGCCAAGATAATAGCAGCAGCAATAGTGATAACTGGTATTGCAGTAGAAATCATACCGAGTCCAACACCCGAAATGATAACTGTAGCAGGGCCAGTTTTAGAGCTCTCTGCCAACTTTTGAGTCGGTTTATATGAATGTGATGTGTAGTACTCTGTTGACTGCCCGATAATGATACCTGCCAAAAGGCCGACAACGACAGAAAAAGAAATTCCAAGCCAATTAGGAAGCTGTAATACATAAAGAATAGCAAAAGTGAGTATCGCAATCAATAGTGCGCTGACATTGACCCCCACACTGAGGGATTTAAGAAGCTGCTTCATCCCTGCACCCTCTTTTGTCCTTACTAAAAAGATACCTATAATAGATAAAATAATACCAACAGCAGCAATAATCATAGGTGCGAATACCGCTTTAGTTTGAATTTCAGGATCAACATAAAAGGCAGAAGCACCAAGTGCTGCAGTGGCAAGGATTGACCCACAATACGATTCGTATAAATCAGCCCCCATACCAGCGACATCACCTACATTGTCACCAACATTATCTGCAATAGTTGCAGGATTTCTTGGATCATCCTCAGGGATACCAGCCTCAACTTTACCAACGAGATCAGCTCCAACGTCGGCAGCCTTAGTATAGATACCGCCACCTACCCTTGCAAATAATGCTTGAGTAGAAGCCCCCATGCCGAAAGTAAGCATTGTAGTGGTAATGATAACTAATTTTTGAGGTCCAGTGGCACCGATGAAATAATCAAGGACCAAATACCAAACTGAGATATCAAGTAAACCAAGCCCTACAACAACAAGCCCCATCACTGCCCCAGAACGAAAAGCAAGTTTTAGACCATCATTTAGAGAACGCCTTGCAGCATTTGCAGTCCTAGCAGATGCATAGGTAGCTGTCTTCATACCAATAAACCCAGCAAGTCCAGAGAAAAAACCACCTGTGAGGAATGCAAAAGGGACCCAAGGATTTTGAATTCCAAATCCATAGGCAAGTATTGCAAAGAAAATGGCCAAGATTATAAAAACAATCAATACAACCTTGTATTGTTGTTTAATATAAGCCATCGCACCCTTTCTGACATGCAGTGCTATCTCTTTCATAGTTGGTGTTCCCTCACTCTCTTTAAGCATTTGTTTATAAAAGTAATACGCAAAGCCTAAGGCTATTATTGAAGCAATAGGAACAAGATAAAATAGTAATTGAGTTGACATAAATATGTATTATGTTAGGTTAATATTAATCGTTTTCTTTAAGAATAACTTAAACTCTTGAAAATCACCCGAAGTGTAGAAACGACAACTTCCAGAGGAAAATGGCAACTTAATTTCTTGAGCTATTCTTTGAGTTTGTAATGCAATTGCAGGAGCAGGATTGATAACTAAGACCTCATTTCCAACAATTTTAGTGATAGAATCTAATAAAAATGGGTAATGGGTACAACCGAGAACTATTGCATCAGCACCCTCATTTATCATATCATCTAAATATAAATGAAGAAGTGAATCCACTTTCTCCCCTTCGGTAATTCCAGATTCTACAAGTTCAACAAGTCCCTCTCCCACTTTTTCAATGACTTTAACATTAGAAGCAAATTTTTGTAGAGTATTGTGGTAAAGAGAGCCTTTTAATGTGTTTGAAGTGGCCAACACCCCTACAACACCAGATTTTGAGGTAAGTGCAGCAGGTTTAATTGCAGGTTCCATACCAACAAATGGTATGGGAAAATGTGAGCGGAGGTAAGATATAGAGGCAGCCGTTGCGGTATTGCATGCTACTACTATTATCTTAGCTCCTTGCTCAATAAGAAAATTTGATATAGTTTCAGCTCTATCTATAATCTGTTCTACTGGTTTTGTTCCATATGGACAATAAGCAGAATCTGAAAAATAAACATAATCATAATGTGGCATTAGACGATAAAGCTCTCGCCACACTGACAATCCACCAACACCTGAATCAAATATCCCAATCATCGATTATTTCGTATATTGATCTAAAAGTGCTACGATCTTATCCTTAGGCCATTTACGAGCAACAATAATTCCATTTTGATCGACAAATACATTTGAAGGGATTGATCTTACATGATATATTTTAGTGGCATCACATGTCCAATAATTTACATCTGAGACATGAATCCATGGTAATTTATCAGTATCTATAGCATTAAGCCAAGAGTCTCTCTCTTTATCCAAGGAGATAGCATAAACTTCAAATCCTTTCTTATGATAATCTGTATATATCTTTAATAATTCAGGATTAAATTCTCTACAAGGACTACACCAACCTGCCCAGAAATCAATCATAGTAATTTTATTTTTAGAATAAATATCTGACAATAAGATATCTTTTCCATCAGGGCTCTTCATTTTAATATCCTGTGCTTTCATGCCTGGTTGTATCTGACGTAGAATTTCAAGAGTAGAAACTGCTTTCTGTAAATTCTTGTTGTCCTTAAATTTTTCATTTCCTAAAAATGCATTCAATTTAGTTTCCGCTTGGTCAAAAGGTATTTCATCAATATTTGCAATAAATTTAAAAAGGCCAAAATATGTCATTTCGTTTGCTTTAACTACAGAATCTTCAAATGCTTTGAAGATTTCATCCATCTTATCAAATCTTGAAATAATTTCCTTTTTCCTCTCTTTAGAAGTAGTTGGGTTACTATATTGTCCTATCAACATCTCAGCATCTATTGATTTTTCCAATGCTTCTCTTTTTTCATCCAATAGATCGAACAATTCGTGATTGCTTGGCCCATCAATTTTAGAAGAGATGAATGTAGAATCTACACCATTAATGGTATATTTTCCGTTTTCAAGAAAAAGGGTGATACCACCTTTGAGCCCCTTAATTACTATAGAATAGTGCTCTGGAGTCTCAACTACCCCTTTAAATGAGAATTTTCCTTTAATTATTTCTGTTGTATCCGAAATTGGATTGGATTTGTCTCTATTTTTGAGAATAACCTGGCCTGCTTTAATCTCTTCAGAATTGCCAGCAATTTTACCTTTAATTAGGTAACCTCCTTGAGGTTGTTGGTCACAAGCAACTAATGCAAATGTTGCAAGTGCAAATAATAAAATTTTTTTCATTGATGTTAATATAAGTTAATATTTTGTTCCAGAATTATTTGTAATTTTCATTATCTAAAAACCACTCTTTGTATTTCATATACCCTTGAGCGTTTTTATGTGCCGAGATAGTTATTTCATCAGAGCCCTCTTTGACCTTTTTTGCTGGTACTCCAGCATAGACTCCACTATCCAATTGAGAATTACTTAAAATCACTGCGCCAGCTGCAATGATCGTATTATCAGAAATCACCGCATTGTCCATTAAGATGGCACCCATCCCAACAAGGACATCATTACCCACTTTAGCTCCATGTATTATGGCATTGTGACCGACAGAAACATCGTTCCCTATCTCTACTATTGATTTTTTATGCAAGGTGTGAAGAACAGCACCATCTTGAATATTTACCCTGTTTCCTATTCTTATTGGATTGACATCTCCTCTAAGTACTGTTGAATACCAAATACTGCAATCATCACCTATTTGGACATCTCCAACTATGACTGCGTTATCAGCAATGAAACAATTTTTTCCTATTTTTGGGGTAATTCCGTTAAGAGACTTGATTAAGGACATTTTTTTTTACTTTACAAATATATATAAAAAATGCTGTCACTTTTATAGTGACAGCATAAAAATTTTAAATATTTTTATATTTATCTCGGAATTATACAATTCCTTGTTCTAACATTGCTTGAGCAACTTTCATGAAACCAGCTACGTTAGCCCCTTTAACATAGTTAATTGAGCCATCAGGATTAGTTCCAAATTTAACACAAGCCTCGTGAATTGAGCTCATAATTTGGTGAAGAGTTTTATCAACTTCAGCACCTGTCCAACTAATGTGAGCAGCATTTTGAGTCATTTCAAGACCTGAAGTAGCTACACCACCAGCATTAACTGCTTTACCAGGAGCAAATACAACTCCTTTAGCAGTTTGGAAAGCGTGTATAGCTTCAGGAGTACAACCCATGTTAGAAACTTCGCAGCAATATTTAACGCCATTTGCAATAAGTTCTTTAGCGTCGTCACCATTAAGTTCGTTTTGGAAAGCACATGGAAGGGCGATATCACATTTTACTGACCAAGCTTTTTTAGCTGGGACGAATGTAACGCCTGCAAATTTAGTAGCCATAGGAGCCACTACGTTGTTGTTAGAAGAACGAAGCTCTAACATATATTCATTCATCTCTGGTGTTAAACCAGCAGGGATAGTACATACTCCATCAGGACCAGAAATAGCAATAACTTTAGCACCTAACTCGATAGCCTTTTTAGCTGCACCCCAAGCTACATTACCGAAACCAGATATAGCTACAGTTTTACCCTTTAGAGTGTCTTTGTTAGTTTCTAATACGTGTTGAGTGAAATAAAGTGCACCGAAACCAGTAGCTTCAGGACGAAGGATAGAACCTCCCCAAGTAGCACCTTTACCAGTTAATACACCTGTATTATATTCACGAGCAAGTTTTTTGTACATTCCGTACATATAACCTATTTCACGGCCACCAACTCCTACGTCACCAGCAGGGATATCAGTGTCAGGACCTATATTTTGCCATAGTTCCCACATGAAAGCTTGGCAGAAACGCATAATTTCAGCATTTGATTTTCCTACTGGATCGAAATCTGAACCACCTTTACCACCACCCATAGGGAGTGTAGTAAGGGCATTTTTAAATGTTTGTTCAAAGCCTAAGAATTTAAGCATTGAAGGGGTAACTGCTTTATGGAAACGAAGACCTCCTTTGTAAGGTCCTATAGCGCCGTTGAATTGAACACGGTAACCAAGGTTTGATTGAACTTCACCTTTGTCGTCAACCCAGGTAACTCTAAATGTAAAAATACGATCTGGTTCAACCATTCTTTCAACAATTTTAGCTTTTTCAAATTCAGGATGTTGGTTATAAACTTCCTCAACTGTTTCAAGAACTTCACGTACTGCTTGTAAGTACTCTTTTTCATGGCCATATTTCTTTTCAAGATTAGCCATTACTTCTGCTGTTTTCATACTATATTATTTATTAAAAAGTTATATAAAAAGATTTAAAATATATCGTTATTTAACCTCCCAAGTAGCTCCGCTTCGTAGCAACTCGTCCATGTTGTGGATAGAGGATTTCGCTTTTACTTCAAGTAACTGATCTCGTACATTATCGTCATATGTCATATCCTTAACATCTCTTATTACACCTAATGCTACTGGATATTCTGGATATTTCATATCAATAAGCATACCATGAATACCCACGCTTTGTGTGTGAGCATCGTGAACTAAGATATCTTTTTCTGTAATACCATTTTCACCAATTTTCACCACTTTAAGCTTCATATTCTCAAGGATAAGACCTTTGTCCCTATTTTTACCAAAGATCATTGGCTCTCCATGACGGAGAATAATTGTTCTATCTGCCCTGTTTTCACGATCAGAGATTTCAGCATGAGTTCCATCGTTAAAAATCACACAGTTAACCAACATTTCAGTTACTGAACATCCATCGTGTTTTGCAGAGGCTGTCAGTATCTCCTGGTTAAGTTGTAGTTCAGAATCGAGACTACGGGCAAAGAATGTACCACGTGCACCCATTACTAAGGCACCAGGGTTGAAAGGGTGCTCCACTGTTCCGTAAGGGGATGTTTTGGTTATCATTCCTAACTTAGAAGTTGGAGAGTATTGACCCTTTGTAAGTCCATAAATTCTATTGTTGAACAATACGATATTAATATCTATATTTCTACGAATTGCATGGATAAAGTGGTTACCACCTATTGCCAATGCATCACCATCTCCTGTTGCTTGCCAAATTGAAAGGGTAGGATTTGCAACCTTCATTCCAGTCGAAATAGCTGTCGCACGGCCATGAATGCTATGGAAACCATATGTGTCCATATAATATGGTAGTCTTGAAGAACAACCAATACCTGATACAAATACAAATCTTTCTTTTGTATATCCTAAAGCCTCAGCCACCTCTGGTAATGACTTTTGGAGAGCAGCGAGTACAGAGTGGTCACCACATCCAGGACACCATCTAACCTCTTGGTTACTTTTAAAATCTTGTGCTGTATATTTCATGATAAAAATTCTTAATTTGATTATAAAATTGCATTAACAGCATCAACTACATCTTTAACGATGAATGGTTGACCTTGGACCTTATTCAATTGATTATAGTGAAATTGAGGATATTCGTTGCGCAAATATGCTGCAAATTGACCACTATTGAGTTCACAAACAATTATCTTCTTGAAATTTGAAAAGACCTTCTCCGTATTTTTAGGAAGCGGATTAATATAGTCAAAGTGAGCTAAAGAAACACTTTTTCCCTCTGCATGGAACTCTTTAACCGCTGTGTATAAGTGTCCAAACGTTCCTCCCCAACCAACGATCAAAACTTCACCTTTTTCATCACCGATAACTTTCAATTCAGGGATAAAATTGGCTACACGTGCCACTTTTTCTGCTCTGTTATTTACCATCATTTGGTGAACAAGAGGATCAGACGAGATAACCCCTTCTGGATTTTTCTCAAGTCCCCCAACTCTATGTTCCAAACCACGCGTGCCTGGACGAGCCCATTTTCTGGCAAATCTCACTTCATCTCTTTCGAATGGTTTGAATTTACCCTCGCAAGAATCGATAAATGGTGGTTTAATTTCAGGGTATTCGCTCATTGATGGAATCTTCCAAGGCTCAGAACCATTTCCAAGGAAACCTTCAGTGAGTAGAATTACAGGCATCATGTGTTCCATCGCGTATTTACCAGCATAGAAAGCCTTATCAAAGCAATCTGATGGAGAGTGTGCTGCCAAAACCATGATAGGGCATTCTCCGTTTCTACCATACAGAGCTTGATTAAGGTCTGTTTGTTCTGTTTTGGTTGGGATACCTGTAGATGGGCCACTCCTCTGTACGTCTATCAAAACTAGTGGGAGCTCAGTAATCATTGCAAGTCCTAATGCTTCAGATTTGAGTGAAAGTCCAGGTCCTGAAGTAGTGGTAACTGCAAAATTGCCTGCGTAAGCGGCCCCGATAGCTGTACAAATACCAGCAATTTCATCTTCACATTGTAGTGTCTTAGCACCCAAACTCTTATGAATAGCCAATTCCTCAAGAATTGCAGTTGCAGGGGTAATTGGATATGAACCACAGAACAATGGGACACCAGACTTTTCAGATGCTGCAAGTAAACCCCATGCTGTAGCTTGATTACCATTAATGTTACGGTATATACCTTTCTCTTGTTTTGCAGGAAGTACAGTATATGTATTTGCAATGGCGTGTATATTGCTTGCATAGTTGAAACCATCTTTTAGAACTTTTTTATTGGTTTCAATAAGCTGTGGTTTCTTTTTAAATTTCTTTTCAAGGTATTGGAAGGTATGATCCATTTCTCTATTAAATAGGAAATAGCACATTCCAAGTGTAAACATATTTTTGCAACGAACTATTGCTTTATTATCCAATCCGCTATCTTTCAAACTCTCCTTGGTAAGAGTCGTAATGGGAGATAAAATAATATTTCTATCTTCAATTTTCAACTCTGTGATTGGATTGTCACTTTTAAAGCCTGCTTTTTTTATTCCTTTCTCATCAAAAGCATCTTCATCAAGAATGATGGTTGCCGTTGGTTTAGCCCATTTTGCATTTGCCTTAAGGGCTGCAGGATTCATAGCGACAAGAATATCGCAAAAATCACCAGGAGTATTAATCTCCACTGCCCCAATATGAACTTGAAAACCAGAAACACCAGAGACAGTACCCTGTGGTGCTCTTATTTCCGCAGGATAGTCAGGAAAAGTGGAAATCTCATTTCCATATATTGCAGATGAATCTGCAAACAAAGTCCCTGTCAACTGCATTCCATCGCCAGAGTCTCCGGCGAACCTGATAACAACATCTTGTATATCAACGATTTTGTGCTGCATTACATTAAAATTTAGTGAATACAAATTTAACCATATTTCTCATATAAAGAAATATTTCAATAAAATATTATTTTTAAAAATTTACTATCAATTTATAAGAAAAAGAGTGTCAATGACACTCTTTTTTTAAGCAATTTAGACTATTTAGCTATTTGGGTGTTTTTTGGTAACTTTTTATCCAAAGGGATATTAAGCTCTTTTTTAACCATATCTGAGACATTGATACTAACGGCATCGTTCACGTATGGTATTGTAGCTGTAGAAATATCAAAAACATAAGTAAAACCGTTAGCTTTGCCCACCTTAGTCAATGCTTCATTTGCTTTTTTGTAGATAGGAGCTAATATTTCTTGTTGTTTTTGTTGTAATTCGGTCTGTGCACTTTGTTCAAATTGTTGAAGTCTTTGTTGCATCTCTTGCAATTCTTTCTCTTTTGCTTGCAAAACTACTGGTGTCCAATTTGCGCTCATTTGTTGATAAGTATTGTACTTCGACTGAAATTCGTTTTGCATTGATACAAATGTTTCTTGTAGATCCTTGCTATATTTTTCAAGTGTAACAATAGCTGAGTCCATTTCAGACATTAAATATACAGTTTCCTGTAGGTTAATGTGTCCAAATTTAAATGTTTGAGCTTTTGCTGGTACCATTGAACAAACAAAACAAAGAATTAAAAGTGTTCCTAATTTTTTCATATTAATATTGTTTATAATTATTTTAGTCTTTTTATAATATCCATACTTAAATCATCTCCAAGATTTTTATATACAACTCCTTGAAGAGACGATACATCTAAAATAAGCGAATAGCCCAACTCTTGAGCAAGTCGTTGTATTGCTTCATCTACTCTATTTTTAATTGGGGTTAATAGCTCAGCCGATTTTTTTGCAAGTACCCCATCTTCACCAAAAATCGCTTTTTGTCTCTCCTTTACTTCTCTCTCCATTTTAATTATTTCTGCTTCTTTAGCCTTTATCATCTCTTGAGACATATGAATCCTCTCTCTCTGATATGATTGATAGGCAGCATCAACCTTCGCACTCTCTTGCTTCAACAGTGATTGATATTGTTCACTTAATTTGTTTAAACTTTTTTGAGCTTCTGAATATTCAGGTATCTGCGCTAGGACTGTCTCTGTGCTCATAAATCCTATTTTTTGTGCACTTAAAGGAAGCAAAGGTAGCAATATCGCAGCGATTATAACAATTACACGTTTCATAATATATTTTTTAGAATTGTTGTCCAATAATAAAGTGGAAGTTAGAACCACTAACTTTTTTATCCCCAATAGGATCAAATCCCCAACCCCAATCTATTCCAAGTAAACCAATCATAGGTAACATTATCCTCAAACCAACACCAGCTGCTCTTTTAATCTCAAATGGGTTAAATTTATCAATACCATACCAACAATTACCTCCTTCCACAAATGCAAGGGCAAAAATAGTCGAAGAGGGTTGGAGAACAATAGGATACCTTAACTCTAATGTAAACTTATCATATACATGACCAGAATAGACTCCATTAACAGTAGGGGTAAGTGAATAATTAGGATACCCTCTCATAGAAATAATATCCGCACCATACGTATTGTATCCAGACATTCCATCACCCCCAACTTGAAATCCTTCAAACGGTGAATATCCTAATTCTTTATTAAAATATCCAAGGTACCCGAATTGAGCTCTGGCCATCAAAACAAGATCTCCAACAAGTTTTGTGTATAAGGCCCCTTTAAAAGACCACTTATGAAACTCTATCCAACGATATCTGTCTTGGTCTGACATCGATTTATAATCGGTGTTTTTGTCTCTAAAAAGGGAATATGGTGGCGTGATTTGTAAAGAAACTGAAAAATCAGATCCTTGTCTTGGATATATTGGTTGATCTGTCGAATTTCTTCCAAGTGAGATTTTGTAACTTATATTGTGTGATATTCCGTTGTTGAACAAGAATGCATAATTCCAATCATGCATGTTATAAGTCTGCCAACTGAACTCGTGATATAATACGAAATAGTTATCAGGCCATTTAAGACGACTTCCTATTCCAGCGGAAACACCATATACCTCCATATACTCTGATGGGTTCAGATAGAAATATGTTGAAGCTGTCTGCCGTGTATAGTAGGCAGAAAGATTGAAAGAGGTCGGTTTTTTACCGAATAGCCACGGTTCCATAAAATTGAATGAAAAGGCTGTGTAATATGTACCATTAGTCTGGAATCTCAATGATAAAGTTTGTGCATCACCAAGTGGAACAGGTCGCCATGCCCCTTTTTTAAATAATCGTTTAATTGAGAAATTGTTAAAACTAACACCTACGGTACCTACAAACGAATATCCTCCCCAACCACCTGATAATTCCAGCTGGCTATTTGGCTTCTCTGCTACGTTATATGTAATATCAACAGTATTATTCAATGAATTTGGAATTACTGAAAATCCTTTAGAAGGATCTCCTGCTTGCTCTGGATCAAAATGTCCCATAGATGCAATTTCTCTTATTGATCTTTCCAAATATGATTGATTATATAAATATCCTGGTTTTGTAAAGACCTGTCTCCTAACTATTTTCTCATTCGTAATGGTATTGCCTGTGATAATAATATTGTTGAATGTTGCTGGCTTACCTTCTACCATTCTCATCTCAACGTCAACAGAGTCACCAACTATATTTACCTCTATGGGCATAATATTAAAAAAGAGGTAACCTCTATCTCTGTAGAGTGAACTGATATCCATTTCTTGCTTCTTTGGGTCCCCATTGAGCCTTTTCTCCATTGTGACAACGTCGTAAACATCCCCTTTTGAGATTCTCAAGACATTACTTAAATCTTCCGATGCATATAATGAATTTCCCGTCCAAGAGATGTTTCTGAAATAGTATCTTTTCCCCTCATCGATTTTAAAATTGATTCCCATTCGCCCCTCTTCGACATAGTAAATTGAGTCTCTTACTATTTTCGCATCTCTATATCCTGCTTCATTGAAAGCTTGAATCAAGGAGTGTTTATCATTTTCATACTCTTTTTCGTTAAACTTTTTAGATGAAAAGAAGTTACGCAACCTCATATCTCTGGTCTTTTTCATTGCAGATACAAGTTTACCCTCCTTAACATGATCATTCCCTTCAAATGTTATCTTCTTTATTTTAACTTTCAGCCCCCTATCAACATCAAATGTTACCCTCACTGCATTAGTGAGCAATGTGTCTTTTACTTGAAGGACATTTATTTTTGCATTGATAAAACCTTTCTCTTTATAATAGTTCTTGATAATGTTGGTACTCGAACGTACTACATATTCTGAAAATTCGCTTCCTCTCCTTAGGCTAAGTCTCTCTTGCAAATCTGTCTGCTCGGAATTTTTAACTCCTCTAAAACTCCATCTAGATACCCTCGGTCTCTCTTGCAGTTCCAATCTAAAAAATGCAGTATCTTTATTGGATGACAACGAATCTATATAAAAACCTACGTTTGAAAAAAATCTTTGCATCCAAATCCTTTTCACAATAGAAGAGACATTTTCACTTGGTATCGTTATCTCATCTCCAATACGAATACCAGTCAGAGCAATTATTTGCTCTTTTCCTAAATATTTAATACCCGTGACCTCTATTCCACCTACGATATATTTTTGAGGTTTATCATAATTAACGATGATACCGTTGTCCTTTGTTTTAGTAGTGTCATTTTGTGCCAACACAGTGAGTGGCAACAAAAACAAAAAAGCTAAAAGAAGAGTTATTTTAAAATTCATTTGGAATCACAATATATAAGCAAGATGCAAAGGTATAAATTTTATTTTATGATTTGGTCATCAGTTTTTCCAAATCTACGTTTACGAGTACTATAATTTTTAATGGCTGTCAGTAAATCTTCTTTGCGAAAATCGGGCCAAAGCGTTGTGGTAAAATAGAATTCAGAATAGGCACATTGCCATAGCATAAAATTGCTTATCCTCTGTTCGCCACTAGTTCTTATTAATAAATCAGGATCAGGAATTGAGACAGTGCTCAAAAGTTTATCAAATTTCTCTTTAGTAAGTGGCTCCAATGCCTCTCCATTTACAGTCATTGACACACATTGATTAGCATATAACTGAGCAGCTTCAATAATATCCCACTTTCCACTATAACTTAAAAAAACAATCAATGTCATCCTTGAATTCCTCATAGTTAATTCTTCCAATGAGAGAATTTGGCTTCCAAGTTCGTCAGAGAGACGGGATCTGTCTCCTATCACCTTAAATCGAATGTCGTTCTCAATAAAAAGTTCCTTCTCATCAACAAGTGCCTTGGCCATTAGATACATCAAACCACTTACTTCTTCTCCTGGCCTACCCCAATTCTCCTCTGAGAAAGCAAAAAGGCTCAAATATTTTACCCCTAATTCTGCTGCATATTTGGTACACACTCGTACGCTGTCTCTACCTGCATTATGTCCAAACAATCTCTCCTGCCCCCTCTCTTTTGCCCACCTTCCATTGCCATCCATTATGATAGCAATATGAGCAGGTATATTCAAATCTTCAACCATATTGTGTAAATTATATCAAATATTATTTCTTTTATCTTCTCCCCATAATAGTTTGTCTCTCAATACATCAAAAAAACTTAAGTTTCCAAAAGTGACTGCCTTCAATCTGAAGGAGGCCTTTGACAAATAAATAGGACTATCAGGAGTTATTAAAACAGATCTATTGTCAACAGCCAAAATAGCATCCCTATCTGTTTTTATTGAGATTTCAATATTAGCATCGTCTGGGACAATAATCGGTCTTATATTGAGATTGTGCGGGGCTATTGGCGCAATGATAAAAACATTTGAATTGGGTAGAACAATCGGCCCCCCGACACTAAGTGAATATGCTGTAGAACCAGTGGGGGTGGCAACCAACAACCCGTCTGCCCAATATGTGGGAATTTGTTGAGAATTCAGCCTCACCTCAACTCCCAACATCGCAGGACTCTTTCTCTGTATTGAAATTTCATTTAGAGAAAAAGGATAAAACTGTGAAGGAATAGAGGGAGAACTTAAATGAATAATAGATTTTTCAACTATTTCAAATTTGCCAGCAACCAGAGAATCAATCCAATCATTCTTGCCACTTTTGACCGATACTGCTGTTAAAAAGCCCAATCTGCCAAAATTGACACCAACAATTGGTATATCATAATTACGAACAATAGATAACGATGTAAGAAACGTCCCATCACCACCAAGTGTCATAAATAAATCCACATCTTTAGGCAAATCATTGTAGGACGAAAACACATCCCCTTCTGGTATATTTTTCACCTTTCCGTCATGTAGTAACGCAAGTAATCCACTATAAAAACACAATTTGACCCCTCTCTCACTCAATGAAGTAAGAAGCAACTCCAACCTATCTATTGACTTTTGTTCTATTTTTCTTCCAAAAAGAGCAATATACATTATCAAATTATTAAATAATGATATGCAAAGATTGTTATTTTTCTGTTATATTACATATTTTTGTAAAAAATATCATTAAATGACACAATTAAGTGTAAATATCAACAAATTCGCAACTCTTAGAAATTCAAGAGGTGGTAATCTACCAGATGTACTAAAGGCAGCAAGAGATTGCGAATCTTTTGGTGCTCAAGGCATTACAGTTCATCCAAGGCCTGATGAAAGGCACATTCGTTACTCAGATGTGACATCACTCCAACCTATACTTACAACAGAATTTAACATTGAGGGTAACCCAATAGAATCATTTGTAAACCTTGTACTCAAAGTGCATCCTGCCCAAGTGACATTGGTGCCAGATGCCCACGATGTGCTCACATCCAACGCTGGGTGGGATACTAAGAACAACACTAAATTTCTAAAAGATATTTGTTCCATTTTTAAAAAGGAGGGTATTAGAACTTCAGTATTTATAGATCCCAATCCTGAAATGATTAAGTATGCCTCAGACACTCAATGTGATAGAGTCGAACTCTACACAGAAGCATACGCTGCCAACTATTTAGATAATAAAGAAAGGGCCATTGAACCATACTTTATTGCAGCTGAAACTGCAAAAAAACTTGGAATAGGGCTAAATGCAGGACATGACCTAAACTTAATCAATTTAAATTACTTCATTCGCACAATTCCTTACATAAAAGAGGTATCAATTGGTCACGCATTAGTATGCGACGCTCTATATTTAGGATTGGAAAATACTATTCGCTTATATTTAAAAGAAGTAAATAATTTTTAACTATCTTTGTAATTATTTTTAATTCGAACTAATTTTTTAATAGCATGAAAAAATTTTCATTAATTCTCAACATCGTACTTGTTGTTGCAGTAGCAGCTCTTTTCGTTTTGTTCTTTACTAATAAATCAAAATCTCCAAAAACATCCAACGCAGGGACTACTGAACAATCTGCATGTGCTGGAGATATAGTGTATATACAAATTGACACATTAGTAAATCAATACGATATGTTCAATGATTTAAGATCAGAACTTGAAGGGAAACTCAGTGCCATTGAAAGTGATTTAAATAAAAAGGGAAGAGCATTTGAGAACGACGCAAAATCATTTGAAAATCAATACAATAAAGGGCTTCTCACACGCTCAAAAGCTGAAGAAATGCAAGCAGGACTAATGCAACGTCAACAAGATCTTCAAAAGTTGTCTCAACAAAAACAACTTGAGATGGCAGAAGAGGAGAGAGTAATGCTTAACAGAGTTATGGATGCTATCAAGACCTATGTTGCTGAATACAATAAAAACCACGAGTACTCACTAATCCTAACGACTTCTGCTACCACAAATGTTGTTATTGAAGGGAATAAATCTTTAGATATTACTGCTGACGTACTTAAAGGCCTAAACGAAGAATATATTAAAAATAGAAATAAATAAACAATTGAGAATTGCTCTACTATCATGTTTTTACCCCTATAGAGGGGGTATATCGCAGTTCAATTCTTTTCTAAACGATGAGCTGAGTAAAAAACATACAGTTAAAGCTTTCAATTTCAAACGTCAGTATCCTAATTTCCTATTTCCAGGGAAAACACAATTCGTAGAAGAGATAGATGCCGCATCAATAAAGGCCACCCCTTTACTTGATACGGCAAATCCTTTTTCTTATATCTCCTCGTCAAAAGAGATTAGAAATTGGAAGCCTGATCTACTGATTATGCGATATTGGCTTTCATATCTTGCCCCATCTCAAGGGTGGGTCGCACGACACGTTGGAAAAGAGTGTAAAGTTATCTCAATACTTGATAATGTCGTACCTCACGAACCCAAATGTTACGATAAGCTCCTCACCTCCTATTTTTTAAAAGGTAATGACGCTTTTGTCGTTTTATGTGATGCAGTAAAAAACGATCTACTGAGTCTCAACCCAAATGCCAAATTCACGGTGAGTAATCACCCGATTTATTCAAATTACGGGAAGGCAGTACCAAGGGAAATAGCAGCAGACCATCTCAGAATAGACCCAAAGCTAAAAACCATTTTATTTTTTGGATTGATAAGGGATTATAAAGGGCTTGACATATTACTCGATTCGTTTTCTCAACTTGATGAGAGTTATCAGTTAATTATCGCAGGAGAACCGTATGGCTCATTTGACAAATATCAAAAAAAAATAGATAGTTCCCCAAATAAAAATAACATAAAACTTTTCACAAAATATATCCCCGATCAGGATATTCCTTATTATTTTTGCGCCGCTGACGTGTGTGTGCTGCCATATCGTTCAGCTACTCAAAGCGGAATCAGTTCAGTATCATATTATTATGAAACGCCCCTCATCACCACCGCTGTTGGAGGATTAAAAGAGACTATTGCCGATGCTGGGACAGGGATAGTAATAGATGAGGTATCATCCGATAAGCTAACATCAGCAATTGAAACTTATTTTCAATCTTCTACGATTAAAGAAGAGTTGATTAATGGGATAAAAAAAGAAAAATCAAGATTATCGTGGGATAATTTTTGCAATAATTTATTAGAATTATATAACAACCTTTAAGCAATGGAATCAATTATTAGAACCGATTTTAATTTCACTAAACAGACCAATAAATACATTGGTAAAGTGAGAGATGTTTATACAATCAACGACGATATTATCGTAATGATTGCAACTGACAGAATATCTGCATTTGATGTTGTCCTTCCAAAAGGGATCCCTTTCAAAGGTCAAGTGCTAAACCAAATAGCATCTATGTTTTTAGATTCCACAAAGGATATTGTTCAAAATTGGAAAATTGCCTCTCCAGATCCAATGGTTACGGTAGGGTATAAATGTACGGGGCTCCCTATTGAAATGATCGTAAGGGGCTATTTAACAGGTAGCTCATGGAGAGCCTACAAAAATGGAGCACGAGAAATTTGCGGTGTTAAGATACCAGATGGGATGAGGGAACACCAAAAATTTGATAGGCCAATCATCACACCTACTACAAAAGCTGAAATAGGTACGCACGATGAAGATATATCAAGAGATGAAATTATTGCCAAAGGTTTAGTAACTGAGGAGGACTACCTAAAAGTGGAAAAATATGCAATGCAACTATTCGAACGTGGTACAGAGATGGCAGCAAAACAAGGCTTGATATTGGTCGATACTAAATATGAGTTTGGAAAAAGAAACGGTGAAATATATTTGATTGATGAGATTCACACCCCTGATTCATCAAGGTATTTCTATGCAGAAGGCTATCAAGAAAAATTTGACAAAGGAGAACAGCAAAAACAACTTTCAAAAGAGTTCGTAAGAGAGTGGCTTATGGATAATAATTTCCAAGGAAAAGAGGGACAAAATGTACCAGAGATGACCCCTGAAAGAATTAAAATAATATCTGATCGATATATTGAACTATTTGAAAAAATCACAGGAAAATCATTTAATGGTGCTCAATATACCAACAATGTTTACGAGAGAATCGAAACAAATATCAATAATATGTTAGCTCGCTTAATATGAAAAAAAATCTAATAATATCTACATTACTATTATTACTTTTCGCAACTGTCTCTGGACAAAATTACGAATCCACACCTGTTACTATATCCAATGAAAAGGTAAGTATCAATGGCAAAATTTATCTTTTGCATCGTACCTTGCAGGGGCAGACCCTTTTCTCTATTGGAAAGGCTTATAATATTACTGTTGATGATATTTTAGAAATCAATCCACAACTCAAAAGTGGCCTCAAAAATGGCGATTGGGTATATATCCCATCACAACAAAATCTAAAAGATTTTAAGACATATAAAGTTAAATGGTACGACACATTGGATGACATTGCAAATAAGTTTGATGTTAGCGTTGACGCTATATGTGCCTTAAATAATATTGATAAAGAGGTGCCCTTAAAAAAAAGGCAAAAACTTTTTATTCCCGATAAAAACTACATAGCAGCTCCAGATACAATAGAAATAGTAAAAAAAACTGTTTCTGAAAGTGTCAATGATTATACATTAATTACCCCTACAGAAATTACCCATACAGACACCACTATTCGTGAACAACCAACAAATAGAGAAAACACTGATATATATAGGTATAAAAAGAGAAGTTACACTATATCTATAATACTCCCCTTTGAAATAGATTCTACAAAAATGGGCAATACAAGGATGATGGACTATTATTCTGGATCGTTGATTGCTCTAAATAATTTCAATAATAGTAAACCAAATCATAAGTATTCGATAAAAGTGGTTAACCTAAATAATTACCATTCTGCCTCAGATATGATCTCATCAGGTGTTATTGATAATAGTGAACTTGTCATTGGCCCAATATTTATCCGAGACCTTGAAATCATTTCAAATTATTGTAAAAGCAAAAGGATACCTATCGTTTCCCCTTTCGACTACAAAACAGAACCATTGATTGAGAACAATCCCTTCTTTTTTCAATATTCAATTGCACCAAAAACAATAAATGAATCATTATATAATATCTTTTTCAATAAGAAAAATGATAATATAAAACAGGTTATGATATATGAGAGGGGATATCGACACTCATCAATAGTCAACAATACTATTGCAGAATTTAAAAAGCATAACGTTAAGATTGATTCACTCTCCTATCATATACTGGACGGAAGATTGATTCAGGAAAAATATAAAATGCTTATTGACTCAACAAGATTTAATAGAGTAATAGTAGCTTCTAACAATGAAGCCTTTGTCTCTGATGTTCTTCGCAATCTAAATCTTTTAAAAAAGAGAGAAAAGAGAGAGATTAGCGTGTATGGCTCAAATCGCTGGAAAAGTTTTGATATACTAGATTTAGAGTATTACCACTACCTTAATGCACATATTCCAACCCAGTATCACATTAATTACTCTTCTCCACTAACAGAATCATTTGTTAATGAATATTTTAATATATTCAACACAAGACCATCCAATTTTGCATTTCAGGGATACGATATTACAACATTTTTTCTTGAAGTGATGGATAGATATGGCAGAGAGTTTCCTATACATATCTCAGATGTGCACATAGATCTGCTCCAATCGAATATAAGGTTCGAACAAATATCTACCCACTCGGGCTTCATCAATAAGGCTATAAGAAATGTCGTATTTAGAGAAGATTGGAGTGTTAGTTATTAAAAGACTTTAACCACTCTTTCTCATCCTCATTTAGCAGGTCATAATTGATAGCAGCTGTATCAATAGGAACTCTTGTGATTGTTTCAAACTCTAAGAACTCTCCATAGTTATTTTTTTGCCATGGTTTGATTACAACAGTATTTTCATGTCTAATTCCATACTTTCCTTCAACGTAAACCGCAGGCTCATTGGACATAACCATCCCACTATCAAGTGTTACAGGATTTTCCTCCATTCTTACGCTCTGAGGTCCCTCGTGTACACATAAGTTATGCCCTATGCCATGGCATGTTCCGTGGAGGTACATTTTCCCACTGTTAAAAATGGGTCCTCTTGCCAATATATCAAGTAGGCAACCCCTTATCCCCTTGGGAAATTTTGCCATACTCATATCTATCATCCCTTTCAAAACCCTTGTATAGTCGTCCTTTTCCTCTTGAGTAAGTACTCCCAATGGAATTGTCCTTGTCGTATCGGTTGTTCCGTAAGTATACTGTCCTCCTGTGTCTATCAAGAGAAATCCTTCGGGTTTAATTGTAGCTGCCTTTTCTGGGGAATCGGCTGAATAGTGAGGAAGGGCTGCATTTGCTCCATAAGCTACGATTGGCTCAAAACTCTCACCCCTATAATCTGGGCACTCACTCCTATATTCGACTAATTTTGCTGCTACATCATATTCTGTTATCCCAGAGTCAACATTCTCTTTGATATATGCAATCAATTTATTCCAAGCTTTCCCATCTTCTATATATGCCCTCCTAAATCCCTCTAATTCAACACTATTTTTTCTTGCTTTCATATTTGCAAGAGCTCCTCCAACGATGGGGTCTTGCATAAGTGATGGAAATAGTGAATTTGAATAAACATTTTCTAAAGAGGCAAAATGATTTTTTGCAGTTATTTTATTACCTGAAAATATTCTAATACATTTTTTATCAATTCTTGTTAGAAAATTAGAAAACTCTTCATATGGATAGAGAACTACCCCCTGTGATGTCAGGTATGAAAGTGCCTCTTTGGAGATCACCTCTTCTCTCAAAAATAAATTAACCTTATCATTTTCAACCACTGCATAAGAAAGGACCAATGGATTATATTCGACATCTGTTCCTCTAATATTGCATAACCAAGCTACCTCGTCAAGTGCTGAAATAATATATGCAAATGGTAGTTGAAGATTAAGAGCTTCTACTAATCTATGATGTTTTGAGCTAACCGATTCCCCTGAAATAGACTCATCCATCAATGAAACTTTGTTAAATTGAAGTTGTGGCCTCTCTTTCCATATCGAATCAAAAGGATCCTCAATAAGGGTTGCTGTCAAGGGGGCCAATGAGTCAAGTAAAGATACGTATTCTTGGTATGAGAACAGATCCTCATCTAAAGCGACAATATCATCTTCACCCAAATTGGATTTTAACCAATCAGATATAGAGGGTGTCCCTTCGACTTTCATCTTCATCAACAATATATCACTACCCGAAAGTTCCTTCTGTGCTTGAATAAAATAACGAGAGTCTGTCCACAGGGCAGCTGCATTTTCAGTGATAACTAAAGTGCCAGCAGATCCAGTGAATCCAGACAACCACTCTCTGCACTTATAATAATCAGGTATATACTCTCCAAAATGGGGATCGTTTGAAGGGATGATCATAGCAGAGATGTCATCTTCTTTGAGAATCGAGCGCAGTTGCTCTATTGCTTTTTTTCTATACATGGTTTTATAATAGTGTTGATGGATCAAGATTGTCCTTCTCTATGTCTTTGAAATATTTGAAGGTACCCACCTTCAATTCAACTGTTGCAGATTCGTCACAAACTATAATACCTTTTGGATGCATTTGTATTACGCTTATTGTCCATATATGATTAATGCTCCCCTCTATTGCATGGTATAAGGCACGAGCTTTGTTGTGTCCATTTACTAATATTAGCACCTCTTTTGATCCCATTATAGTGCCGATACCTACTGTTAGAGCCCTTTTGGGAACTTTATTTACATCATTTTCAAAAAATCTTGAATTTGCAATAATAGTATCTGTGGTGAGTGTTTTCACCCTTGTCTTTGAAGATAAAGAAGAGCCAGGTTCATTGAATGCAATATGACCATCTGGTCCAATGCCACCCATAAAAAGATCAATACCTCCATAAGAAGCAATCTTATTTTCATATCTCTCACACTCTGCTTCCAAATCAAATGCATTTCCATTTAGTATATTTACATTTTCTTCTTTAATATCTATATAATTAAAGAAATTGTTCCACATAAAGGAGTGATAACTTTCAGGGTGACCTTCGTCAAGTCCTATATATTCGTCCATATTAAATGTGACAACATTTGCAAAAGAGACAATGCCACTTTGGTGAAGTCTTATCAATTCTTTGTATGTACCAAGAGGGGTTGATCCCGTTGGTAATCCCAGTACAAAAGGGTGTTCGGGGGTAGGGTTGAATTTATTAATTTTATTTACAATATAAGCTGCTGCCCACTCCGAAAGCTTTGAATAAGAAGGTTCTATTAATAATCTCATATTTTTATTTTTAGTTATTTGCTTTTAATAATACTTTGGCATTTTCAATTGCCTCTTTTGAAAGAGAAGAACCACTTAACATCCGAGCCAACTCCATCACCCTCTCCTCGTATGTGAGAAGTTTTATCTTTGTTTCTACACTGCCATTATCCATCTCTTTATAAACTAGGTAGTGTGCCCCTTTCTTACTGGCTATCTGAGGGAGGTGGGTAATTGCAAAAATCTGCATATTTTTCCCCATATCGCCAATCATATTTCCCATTTTATCAGCAATTCTACCAGAGACTCCTGTATCTATTTCATCAAAAATCATTGTTGGAAGAGAGGTGAAATGGGCAATAAGGGCCTTCAAAGACAACATCACCCTTGATAATTCCCCCCCTGAGGCCACTTTAGACAAATCTCCTAACTTTTCCCCACCATTGGCAGAAAATAAGAAATTAATTGAGTCTTGTCCCAAATCCGAGAGGCTCTCTTTTTTAGAAATATCTATTTTAAACTGCGCCATAGGCATTTCCAACTCCCTGATTGAGTGCTGTAGCTCTGAGGAGAGTGAGGGTGCTGCATTTTCTCTTGAAAGAGAGAGTTTGTTTGCCGCCATCTCCATTTTCCCCTTTGCATCCTCCAAATGAATACGTAGTGTCGCTATTTCTTCTTGCAGTGAATCATTCCTTTGCAGAGAAGAAGAAAAATTATCTCTTATTGTAATAAGCTCCGATACAGAATTGCAATTATGCTTTTTGAAAAGTGTATATATCAACGAAATACGATCTGAAATAAATTGCAATCTATCTTGAGAAAACTCAATTTTTTCGCCAAGAGAAGATAGTTCTGCCTCTATGTCACTTAATTCAATCTTCGCTGAGTCAATTCTTCTGTGCAGTTCCTCAAGTTGCGGAATATACTGTTTCACTTTTGAAATGATATTGGCACCATCCTTAAGACTTTGAAGTAGTGAAAAACCATCAGGATTGAGCAATGCCACAGTAGATAGAACTGAATTTTTAATAAACTCACTATTGGATAAATATTGATGTTCTGCCTCAATCTCCTCCAATTCACCATCGACAAGGTTGGCTTTGCTTAATTGTTCATATTGAAATTGAAGGTATTCTGCCTCAGAAAGAGATTTTTGAAATGAATTTTCCAATTCTGTAATTTTTGAAGATGTAGTTTTAAAATCATTATAACTACACTTATATTCCTCAACAAGTTCTTTATTACCAGCAAAATAGTCAAGAACAGATAATTGGAAATCTGCATCTGAAAGGAGCAAATGTTGATGCTGAGCATGGATATCTATGAGTTGGTGGGATAGGGATGTAAGTTGAGAAAATGCAACTGGCTCATCATTGATGAATGATCGAGATCGTCCATTAGGGGAAATTACCCTTCTCAGTATCATGCCATCATCAAACTCAGCCTCAACAATGCAATTTTTTGAATCATCTAAAAAAACTGAAGAATCAGCTTTTCCCCCAAGCAAAAGAGACAACGCACCAAGAAGTATAGACTTACCTGCACCAGTCTCCCCTGTGATAATGATAAGTCCGTCAGGGAAATCAATATCAAGCGAGTTAATTAACGCATAATTGTTTATAGTAAGTCGATTGAGCATATCATCCCCTATATTTACTATAGAGAAGTATCTTCTTCCTCTGCTTTACGATAATAAATTTCGTTGTTTTCAAACTCATCTATTGCAAGAAGAGTAGGTTTTGGCAATTTCTCATAATGTTTAGAAATCTCTATCTGCTCTCTGTTTTCGAAAGTCTCTTCCAGAGTATCAGCATACGTAGAGAACTCTTCTAACTTATGACTCAACTCTTGTTTGATTGCAGCCGAAATCTGATTAGCCCTCTTTGCAATAATCATGGTTGACTCATATACATTGCCCGTTGGCTTCGCAATATCTGAAAGATTTCTAGTCTCAGTATTGTTACTAATTTTCTTTTTTTCCATTTTTATTTGTTTTTTTTATCTTATCTTCCTTTTCCTTACTCTTCTGCTCTTTTCTCATCAATTTTCTCTCTTCTCTAAGCTCTTTATTACTTAACTTCGTTGCCTTAGGATCATTATCCTTTAAAAACCTCTGCACCCTTTCAAATGTTCTATCCAACGATTTTCTATAAGATGACTCAGGAAACTCGCCCACAAAGTTATAATAGTCATCCGAAAAAATAAGATACCTCTCCTTTTTTTTCTGTGAAATACTATTAAAAGCATATTCGTACGCAGACAAAGCAGTATAGTACATGATATCTTCACGATATCTATTATCTGCATCATCTTTTATCACATTTTTAAATGCATAGTGAGCCGCTTTATAATCCTCTGTTGTATAATACAATTTTGCAGATTCATAAGATTTTCTGTCGAGTCTCTCTTCAAGATCGTCCACCATTTTCAAACAAGTCTCAGCATACTTACTATTGGGAAAATCTGTCAAATATTCAGTTATCACACTAAGAGCCTTATATGTTGGTGTTTGATCAAGTTCAAATCTCAGGGTCTGTTCATATAAACAGTCTATATACAAATATCTTGCTTCTTGGATAAAAGGACTCCTTGGAAAAACACCTATAAACGATTCAAATCCAGATTCAGCCACAACCATATCTCCAAATCTATATTGTGAAAGGGCAATGTAATATTGTACCGTATCGTCTTGAAGAGTCCCTTTCAATGCAAGAGATACAGATTCAAATAACGAAGCTGCTTTTGAATATTTTTTTTGGTTAAACAATTCAAAAGCGGTCTTATATTTTAGTTCAACATCTGAACTGCTGAGCAACAATTCAAACTGACTTTTACAAGAATAAAGTAGCCCTATGGACAATAATAGAAACAGAAATATTTTTTTGAACATAAACTGATTTTTTGTTAATGGTGTCAAATATCAAGCCAACTTATTTTTCTTGAAGTAAAAATTTCTCAACATCAATAGCGGCGCGACAGCCCGATGCAGCAGCCACAATAGCTTGACGATAAACAGGGTCTTGCACATCTCCAGCTGCAAAAAAACCAGGAACATTTGTTGCTGTACTCTTACCTTTTGTAATAATATATCCTTCCCCGTTAGTCTCTACCCATTTATTGAATAACTCTGAATTGGGATGGTGCCCAATAGCCAAAAAGAAACCATCAATTCCCCTTGTGAAGAGCTCATTGGTTTTATTATTTAGCAATGAGACCCCATTTACACCCATTTCATTGCCTAATATCTCTTTTGTATTGGTATTCCATAAAACCTCAATATTTGGAGTGTTCAACACGCGCTCTTGCATAGCTTTAGACGCTCTAAGCACATCTCTTCGCACAATCATGTAAACCTTTTTGGATAATCCTGCTAAATAGGTTGCCTCCTCACAGGCTGTATCACCCCCACCAACTACTGCTACAATCTTCCCTCTGTAAAAGAACCCATCACAAGTGGCACAAGCTGAGACACCTTGACCTCTGAATTTATATTCAGACTCTAATCCAAGATACTTTGCCGTTGCCCCAGTAGCTGCTATAATTGTATCGGCTAAAATCTCTTTTTCTCCATCAATCATCACTCTGAAAGGCCTCTTCGACAAATCCACGTCGGTGACAACACCCCATCTGGAATCTGCACCAAAACGTTGTGCCTGCTTCTTCAAATCTTCCATCATCTCATTTCCACTGGTTCCATTTGGATACCCAGGGAAATTTTCAATTTCTGTTGTAGTGGTCAATTGACCTCCTGGCTGCATTCCCTCATATATGACAGGGGCTAAATTAGCTCTCGATAAATAAATAGCTGCAGTGTAACCTGCAGGGCCACTGCCAATTATTAAACATTTAATCTTCTCTTGTTCCATTTCTCGATATATTATCTTGCAAAGGTAAAAATTTATTTTTAATCACTAATTCTAATTTATATCCCCACACCAACAAAATAGACATCATCCACCTTGATAATAGCATTATCCACCATACAGCTCCAATTGATGAAAGGAGGATAAGATCTTCAAAATTACTATGTGAAATAGAAATGTGAATATTAGTCATATTGATATCTTCTTTTGACAATTTACCCGCTTTTATTTCATCTATCATCGCCGCTGCTCCATATGCAAGTCCTATTATATTTGCAATTATCCACAAAAAAGATGCTTTAGCAGGGAGTCCAAAAACTTTTAACAAGGGACGCAAAAAATTTGAAAGCCATTTTATTATACCGAAATTGGCGAGCAATCGTTGGGCTATGTTTAAAGTAAAAATCAAAACTGTCATTTTCAAAACAAGCAATCCAGTCGATTTTAGCCACTCAAGGAACATGGTCAAAAAATCATTATCAACTACTTGCAAAGCTACTGGCGCAACATTCTTCCCTACGGGGATCAATAAATTTAGTACAAATCCGAGTATTAAAGCAGAGAGAGTTCTCGTTATCACAATTCGTAATGCAGAGGTACCCGTCTTTTTCTGAACAGCTGTTTCAAGAATTATATTGTGGGAACAGAGTACCATTACACTCAAAATTGTTACAGCCCTGACATCAAGATTCAATGTAACAGCAACAGCTATAGCAGAATATACATTTACAAAATAACCAGTAACATACGCAAGCGAAGCCTCTCCTGGAAGCCCAAAGTAAACAAAGAGTGGGGACAAAACAGATGATATCCATGGTAATATATTAAAATAACGCAGTAGGAGTATTCCGAAAGATACTCCTACTGTTATTTTAATAATCCATATGCAAGTCTTTAGCGTACTAGGGATAATTTCTTTTATAGAAGATATCACCCTTTGCCTGTATTCAGAAGCCATTATTTAAGATTCAAATACTTTTTAATCAAACTTTTCAACACAGGTATATCAATTGGTTTTGATAGGAAGTCGTCACACCCCGCTTTTATAGCTACTTCCCTATCTGATTCAAAAGCAAAAGCGGTAACAGCAATAATTGGAACTGTTTGCGATTGCATTCTAATAAGGCGTGTAGCATCTAATCCTCCCATTTCAGGCATTTTCATATCCATCAATATAATATCTGGATTTACCTCAGAAAAAAGTCTTACGGCTTCAATTCCATTTACAGCTCTAACTAAGTTATAATCTTTTCTTAATATAACATTAAGAAGATCATAATTATTGTCAATATCCTCCGCAATAAGAATTGTTTGTTTTTCTCCCATAATAGTAGTCTTTATGATGTCTTCATTTTGTCGAATTATCGAATAACAAAATTGCGGTTACAAAGATACAATTTCATTTCAATTTTTATACTTGAATTCAATATTTGTTTTAATATTTTTTCCTTAATGTATAAAAAAGTTATGAGTTATAGCCTGATTTTTACTTTAAATTCCAATGAGTAGTTACCCTCTTCTCAATAACAGATATCAATCTCAATGGGATAAAAGAAGTAATAAATATTGCAAATTTATTTACAAAGCCAGGTATTCTCCCAGAGCTACCTTTAAGCATCATATTCAAAGCTACTTTAGCTGCCTTTTCAGGAGTGATCATCACTCCTATCTTCTTCGCAATGTCTATCCACCTTTGGGGAATTTTATATAAATTGGTTGCAACTGCTCCGAAATAAATCGTTGAAACGCAAACGCCACTTCCCCGTAGTTCGCACCTCAAACTTCTTGTTAACTGTCTTGTAAAAGCCTTTGTAGCAGAATATGTTGAAATAAAAGGGTAAGGCAACCACGCCGCTAATGAAGAGATATTCATGATATAGCCTTTTTTTCTATTAATCATTTGTGGTATAAATAAATGACACAACAATGCAAGTGTGTGGTTATGAATCAATATAATTCGACTTATTTGTCCGTAGTTCATATTGACAAAGTGGTATGGTGTTAGTACGCCAGCATTATTTATTAATATCTCAACTTCAATTTTAGGAGAGATGGCATTGATCTTATCAAATAAAACCTGAGCGGCATTGACAGTTGACAAATCTATCCCTATTGATATAATATTTAAATTGGGATATTGTGTCATTAATTCATCCCTAACTATATCAGTCTCACTCTGGTATAAAGCAACAATTATGATATTATATCCCTTTTTTGCAAGTTGTCTCACATATTCAAGCCCCATTCCAGAAGAACCTCCTGTCACCAGAGCATAAGTACCTTTATTTGGTTCCATTATTTTTTTTTACAAATTTAAACTAATCATCATTATTTTTAAAAATAATTTGCAATTTAGAATAATTCTAAATAATTTTGCATTAAACGATGGAAATGAAAGATTACTCAAAGATAATACGTTCAAAAGGATTGAAAGCAACCCCACAAAGAGTTGCTGTATACAAAACTATGGAATATCTTGGCCACGCCACACCAGACATGGTAATTGATGGTCTAAGAGAGTCTTCATTAAAAATGACAATTTCATCAGTATATAACGTTCTCGAATCATTCGCCAAAGTGGGTTTACTAAACAGACTCCCCTCCCAAGGATCTAAAATGTATTTTGACATAACTACAGATCCACATTGTCACATATACGACAAAGATGAACAGACTTTCAGCGACTTTGAAGACAACAAACTGATAGAAATTGTAGAAGATTATATCAGCAACCAATCAATTTCAAATTTCAAAAGGGAAGGTATAGATATAATTATAAAGGGAAATACAGTTAATTAATAACAATCAATAATTAAAAACAACAATTATGGCATCACTTAAAGGTACAAAAACCGAACAAAATTTATTAAAATCATTTGCTGGCGAATCACAAGCAAGAAACCGTTACACCTATTTTGCAAGTGTAGCAAAAAAAGAGGGATTCGAACAAATAGCTGCTATTTTCTCTGAAACAGCAGATCAAGAAAAGGAACATGCTAAAAAGTTCTTCAAATACTTAGAAGGTGGAATGGTTGAAATCACCGCATCTTTTCCCGCTGGAACAATCGGGACTACAAGAGACAATTTAGCTGCCGCAGCCAATGGTGAACACGAAGAGTGGTCAGAGATGTATCCAGAATTTGCTAAAATTGCAGAAGAGGAAGGATTCAAAGAGATAGCAAATACATTTAGAATGGTATCAAGGGCTGAAGAGGCTCACGAAGAGAGATATCTAAAATTATTAGACAGAGTTCAAAAAGAAATGAGTTTTTTAAGAGAAGAAGAAATTTATTGGCAATGCCGCAACTGTGGATATGTTCATAAAGGAAAAAAGGCTCCAGAAAAATGCCCAGCTTGCCAACATCCACAAGCATATTTTGAACCAAAAAGGGAAAATTACTAATCTTTTTATAGTTACATTTTAGGACCAACAAGCAAATGCTTGTTGGTTTTTTTATGCCAAACAAATAATTGTAAATAAGAAATATTTAGTACTTTTGGACGTAATTATAAACTAAACTAATATGAAACAGAATAAATCTGGTAATTTACTTCCGATTTTGATGATGTTTGCATTGTTCTTCATGATTTCATTTGTAACAGGGCTGCAAAATCCAATGGGAGTCATTGTTAAAAACCAATTCGAAAGTAGCAATTTCTTATCACAGCTTGGCAATTTTGCAAACTTCATAGCGTATGCATTTATGGGGATACCTGCTGGCATACTATTGAAGAAAAAAGGTTACAAACTCACTGCTTTATCAGCAATATTAGTTGGATTTATCGGGGTTGGCATCACTTTTCTATCAGGATATGTATACAATCAAGCCACTGATAACAGCACATTTACATTTATTGTTTACCTTATTGGTGCATTTATATCTGGTTTCTCTATGTGCATGTTAAATGCCGTTGTGAATCCTATGCTCAACACCCTTGGTGGTGGCGGAAACAAAGGAAACCAACTCATTCAATTTGGAGGTACCATCAATTCAATCGGAGCTACTATCGTCCCTGTATTAGTTGGTTACCTAATGGGGTCAGATCTATCCAAAGCAACATTAGGATCCGCCAGACCTGCACTTCTTATAGCAATGGCTATTTTTGCCCTTGCTTTTATTGTTTTGGCTTTTGCCAAAATTCCTGAACCACACCAAAGCCAGAACACAAATTCAACTATAAAAGATACCCATAGCCCATTCTCTTTTAGACACTTTATTCTTGGCACAGTTGCAATTTTCATATACGTAGGTGTAGAGGTAGGTATCCCCAATATAATTAATTTATTAATGACTCACGATGGCGCAGGAATTCTCAACGAAGGTCTTGGAATGGATGCTGCCGTAGCTGGGAGCATCGTAGGTACATACTGGTTTTTAATGTTAATCGGTCGCCTAATCGGAGCCTCACTCGGAAGCAAAATTTCAAGCAAGAAAATGATGTCGTTCGTCTCTATTATAGGATTGATACTCATCATTTCAGCTATTTTCACCCCATTGACAACAACCGTCCACATGCCTGCCTTTAGAACCGACATATCATTTGGAATAGAGGAAGTTCCACTTAGCATAATGCTTCTTGCCTTATGCGGACTATGCACCTCTGTAATGTGGGGATGTATTTTTAATATGGCTGTTGAAGGTCTTGGTAAATACACACCTGCCGCATCGGGTTTCTTTATGGTAATGGTTTGCGGTGGAGGTATTCTGCCACTTCTACAAAGTGGTGTTGCCGACTTGACTAATTTTATTCAGAGTTATTGGATAATAGTAATAGGACTTGCATACTTACTATTCTATGCATTAATTGGTTCAAAGAATGTTAATAAAAATATAGACACAAAATAATTATGACTGGTAAATTTGCAATCGGTGTTGACGTAGGAGGTCAATCATCAAAAATAGGAATCGTAAAAGAAAATGGAGAGATAATTGCACGTAAATCGTTCAAATATGAAAAAGGGATTAATTATGTTCAATACCTTAACAATCTGACTAATATAATTAAAGAACTGGTTGAAGATAAAATTAGCAAAGATCAAATAATTGGAATAGGTGTTGGCACACCAAACGGCAATTTTAAAAAAGGGACAATAGAGTTTGCCCCTAATCTCCCTTGGGCAAAAGATATAAATGGCACCGCTCTGTGTCTTGAGTTTGCTAAAGACCTTGAAGAATTGACAAAAATCAGGGTCGTCTTGACAAATGATGCTAATGCAGCAGCTATGGGAGAGATGATATACGGAGGGGCACAAGGGATTAAAGATTTCATAATGATAACACTTGGAACAGGTGTTGGCAGTGGTATCGTCATTGATGGCAAAGTTCTTTATGGAAATGATGGTTTTGCAGGTGAATTGGGACATATAGTTGCCATAAGAAATGGTCGTCAGTGCAGTTGCGGACTTAAAGGGTGCTTGGAGACATACTGCTCTGCAATAGGAGTGGCAAGGACTACAGAAGAATTTTTAGCTAAATATCCAGAGAAGAAGACTATGCTTAGGGGGATTGTTATAGATAACGAAACCTCTATTAAAGTTTGCCAAGCAGCTGAAGCTGGAGACGAATTAGCCATAGAAATTTTCAAATACACTGGAAAAATTCTCGGAGAGTCATTTGCTACATTTGTCTCATTTAGTGCACCAAAAACTATCTTTTTATTTGGAGGATTAACAAAATCTGCCGCATTCATGTTAGACTCAATTAATAAAAACATGAATGACAACTTACTTGATATATGGAAAAACAAAGTTGATATTCGACTTTCACAACTCCCAGATTCAGATGCAGCAATACTTGGAGCAAGTGCCCTAGTTTACTAATTGAATTATATTGCGAGTACGAATAATGCCGAGTATGAAAAACGAAGAGATAATAAATAATATTGATAAACCTACCATCTTAATAATTGAAGATGATACATCCACCAGATATTATCTGAAAGAGGTATTTAAATCCACTCACAATATTTTATTTGCCAAAGATGGAAAAGAAGGTATTGAAAGAGCAATTAAAGAGATCCCTGACATAATAATCTGCGATGTGATGATGCCGAAAATGAATGGATTTGATTGCTGTCAACTTTTAAAAAACAATCCCAAAACATCATCTATTCCTATTATTTTTCTCACTGCCCTTGCTGACGAAGAGAACACTATTAATGGTATTGAAATAGGTGGTGATGACTACCAGGTAAAACCAATAAAACCCAATATCATAAGGGCAAGAGTCAATCAACTGATCAATTCGAGAAAGAAACTCATCAATAATATAGTGATTTCAAATAGTCATTCCGAAAAAGATATTATTACCTTTTCAGAAAAGTTACTAGAGAAGAGTCCTTTTATTGCAAACTTAAATTATATTATTAACGAGAACCTCTCCGATCCAGATTTTACTGTCAATAAAATGACAAAAATATTAAATATGAGTCAGCCTACTTTATATAGAAAGGTAAAATATTTCACTGGTCTTTCAATTGCTGAGTTAATAAAGAATATCAGGATAAAATACTCTTCCAATTTGCTTAAAAGCAATTTATATAGTGTTCAAGAGGTTGCCAATATGGTTGGCTATACGGATGTGCAAACTTTTAGGAAACATTTTACAGAGGCATATGGTTGTACCCCTTCAAAATATATGTTAAAGATTTAGTGGTAGCTAAACCAATAAAAGGAATACTCCACAGATAATAATCCCAACTACCAAAAGATCTATTAGACAGAAACCCATTATGTCTTTTGCATCCAATTTTGCTATTGCAAGAGCTGGAATGGCCCAAAAAGGCTGGATAAGATTGGTCCATGCATCACCCCATGAAATAGCCATTCCAACAACGGAGGGATCAACCCCAAGATTGACTCCCGCTGGGATCATTATTGGTCCTTGCACTGCCCATTGTCCACCTCCACTAGGAACAAAAATATTTACCAATCCAGCACTTATAAAACTAAGAATGGGGAATGTATTTTTATTTGCAACACTTATGCACCACTCACTCATCTCCCCAGCAAGGGAAACGCCATTCCCTGACGCGACAGTCATAATCCCCATTATCCCAGCATAAAATGGAAATTGTAGCAAAATACCAGCACAAGAGCGTGATGCCTTTGTAATAGCATTCACATACTTAATAGGAGTACCATAGAAAATAATACCAAGTAGTAGAAATACCAAAATAGCACTATTCAGATCGAAAGATCTTCCAAGGATAAAAATCCTATAGACAAAATATACCCCACCCATAAGAACCACCACTCCAGAAAGAATATGACTGCTATTCAACCTCTCCGCTGGAGTTGCATGTATATATTTGCCCTCAGAACTAGGAGAATGCTCCAAATCATCGTCATTAAGTAGAGATGTATCAATGATAAATACATTTTTCCCTTTGGGATGCATCATAGAATTCACTACGGTGAGTGCTATGACAACAAGAACAACAAGAACAAGGTTGTATGGGGCAAAAATTGTTTCAGATATGGGAATAGCACTAGTAATATAGCCAAGAGAGACTTCTCTCAACACCTCCCCCTCTGTAGCCATAGCCAAAGGAACTGAACCAGAAATACCACCATGCCAAACTACAAATCCACTATAGGCACTTGCAATAAGGAGCCTATAATCGACCATTTTCACCTGTTTAGCAATTTCCTTGGCAAATACTACTCCAACAATGAGACCGAAGCCCCAATTCAACCAACAAGCTACAGAAGAGACCACAGTCACCACTGCAATAGCCATTACTGGTGAGGAAATTCCAGAAGCAAGCCATTTAAGTCCCCTCTTCACCAATTTAGCCTCGGCAAGTGCAGAGCCGCAGACAATCACCAAAGCCATCTGCATTGCAAAGCCAAGAAGTCCCCAAATACCATTGCCCCAATTGTTAAGTACCTCAATGGCTCCTTGTCCTGTCACCAACATCGCAGCAATGAAGGCAATAATTGTCAATATAATTGCAAAAACAAATGGATCAGGTAAATACCTTCTCACCAATTTTACTGAGACATTAATAATTGTCTGAAACATAATTACATTGTTAGTCTGTTTTCTATAACCTCAATAGGAGCATCTTTTAGGAGAATATGTCTCTCATCGTCCAAAAGATAAAGGGTAGGAATAGCTTTTAAATCATATATTTGAGAGGATGATAACTCGCCATTGTAGCCATTAATCCAGTTGTCAGGATACTTCATCTTAAACCAAGATTCAACATCCCTATCAGGGTAAATCGAGAGTACCCTCACCCCCGTTCCATTTAAGATCGAAGATCCTTGAATAAATTCTTTTACTCTTTGGCAATCATTGCACTCTGGGTTATTAAAAAACAGCACAATAAATCTCCCTTTTACCTGGGAAAGAGCAAGTTCTCTCCCATCTTTTAAATAGAATTGGAAATCGGCAGCTACAGATCCAGGGCGGTTTTTCATTGCCATTTCCAATTGATGCTGAGGCCTCAATTTAAAAGAAGAGTCCAACACTTTGCTACTCACCACCGCCTCCAATACAGGTATATAAAACTCCTCGCAGCGATAGGGCGAATTAGGTTCATAGAGATATTTTTCTGCCAATTGGAAAAATTTTAGAAAGGTGGGAACAGAACACTCGGCAGAGCTCATCATCTCTTTGATAGCACCCTCTGCAGTTGCCAAAGGAAGATCAGGCAATATGTAAATAAAGTCTAAAAATATCTTTTCAAAAGCATTAGATTGTATAGCCGAAGTATCCTTGAAGTCCAATCCATCCCAATAATGAGAAACATAGTATTCCCTTTGCTCCTTCTCAGTAGCAAAGAGAGAAGGAATTTTCGGAGGGGTAAATAGATTCACTACTTTATCACTGCCATTGTCCTTATCACTATTGTTACCCATACATCCAAAAAATAAAAAAAGAGCCATCTCAAAAACTAATACTCTTCCTATAAATCTTTCTACATATATGGATACAGCAGCGATTTTTTTCAACATTTTCTATTTTTTACAAAGGTAAGAATTTTATAAAAAATAATAATAACTTTGTTATTGAACAAAATTATAATTAAATGAAAAAAATCCTTTTATTAGTATTTTTCTATATTTGTGTTCATCTAAGTGGGCAGGATATATATCAATATGAAAATCAAAATGTGAAATTGATTTTTTTTGATAAGAATATTTCTCAATATGTTCCCCATATCATTAAAGAGCATGATTTTGGATTAGCGCGCCACAACCAATTGTGGAATGCCCCCCCATTCGACTCTATCGGCAACTATCGTTCGAATCAATCTTTTATGTTTCTTACTGACTGGAATGACGATGGCAACGGAGGAGTTAACGCCATCCCTAACAATCTAATCATGATAGGTATGGCACCTCTTAACAACCTATACGATGTATCCCCTTCAGTAGAGAGATATATGCATCTATTCAGCCACGAGTTGACACATGTCGTGATGACAGACAAATTCACAAATCAAGATAAAAGCTGGAGAAGGTTTTTTGGAACAAAAATTCCCACTACATCTGAATCCCCAATCTCAGCCATTTGGAGCTATCTTTCTACCCCCCGTTGGTATGCTCCTCGATGGTATCAAGAGGGGATTGCCTGCTCAATGGAGACTTGGTTTGACGGAGGGGTTGGGAGGGGTATTGGAACCTACTATGAATCTTATTTCAGAACAATTGTTGATCAAGGTGACGATATTTATTCTGCTGTAGGGCTCGAAACAGAAGGCACCTCTGCTGATTTTCAGGTTGGTGCCACCTCATACATATATGGAACAAGATTTACGAATTACCTTGCTTACAAATATGGCGTTGATTCCCTTTTTCGATATTACAATCGCACAGAGGGGAGTAAACGCTTCTTCTCATCACAATTTAAAAATATATATGGAAAAAAACTAATAGATGTATGGAACGAATGGCGTGAATTTGAGGAACAATATCAAAAAGAGAATTTAAAAAAAATTGAGGAGTATCCCCTTACCGATCTTCATCCTCTATATAAAAAAGCACTTGGCTCAGTTGGCTCTCCAATATACGATAAGAGTAAAGAACGATTATATATCTCTACTAACTACAGAGGGAAATTTGCACATATATCATATATTGACTTAAATAGTGGTAAAGAGAAGATTTTAGCCAATATTGACTCTCCTCTTCTATACATCGGCACATATTTCACATACGACAAAAACCATAACAGACTATTTTATAGTATTCACAATGCAAATTTTAGAGGAATCGATGTAATTGATGCAGATAGTGGAAAGCCGCTCAAGAGACTCACTTTTCAAAGGGTGTCAGAACTAACATATGATAATAATAACAACTATCTATACGGCATAATGTCAAATGCTGGAATTCATCATATTGTAAGATATAATGAAGATTTAAGTACAAGAAATACACTATATTCGTTTGGATTTGGCCAAAGTGTTTCAAACCTTGCTATTTCATCTAAAGGAGATAAACTAATTGCAATCCTCACCAAGCCCAATGGAAACAATGCTCTCATATCATTTTCGATTGAAGACCTAGAAAATGCTTCATTTAACATGGAGGAGATTATGGAAATTGACAATGTCAATCTTCTCAATTTTCAATTTGCAAAAAATGATTCTATTCTCATCGGCTCCTCCAACTACACTGGTGTGCAGAATTTATGGTCTATTGATCTCGCTACGAAAAAGATGGAACTTCTCACAAATGTGAAGAGCAGCATTTATTCACCGATAGAATATTCAAACGACTCTCTTATTGCACTTCACTATGAAAAAGAGGGGCTCCGCCCTGTAAAACTACAATATCGCCCCATCAACGATGCCAATTCAATTGAACTATTAGGGCAGAAAGTGTATGACAAAAATCCTAAACTAAAAGAGATATACAGACTCAAAGAAGAGCCTGATTTTGAATATGGTGATGTATATAATAACATTAAAGACTACAACTCATTTAAGGAACTTCGTTTTGCAGGGGCATTCCCTGAGATCACAGGCTACAAAGACCCCCTTGCATTCAATAAAGTGATTCCTGTCCTTGGATACAGATTTTTATTTCAAGACCCAGTAGGGATTAATAGCATTAAGTTCAACATAGGTATATCACCATGGAGCAACAATCCATGGAAAGAGAGGTTCCACGCATATCTATCATGGAGACTATGGAATTGGAAATTGGAAGCCTACTACAACAAAACCAATTTCTATGATTTAGTAGGACCACTTAGAAAAAGCAGAGCAGGCTACCAGATAGGCATTTCATATTCAAGGGATTATCAACTTCTATCACCATTCAGATGGGGATGGTCAATGGGTATCAATACCTATGGAATGATGGATGCACTACCCCTCTTCCAGGAGATCAAATCTCCTGTAACAAAGATGCAAACTGCCAGTGCCAGCATTAACATTTCAAAAAACAGAACATCCTTGGGAGGTGTTGTACCAGAATCAGGCTACCTCCTTAAATTGAGTGCATACTCATATTTTGCCTCTCTCGATGGGAAATATAAAGCATTCCCATCTTTGCTTGCTCAAGCAGACAAAGGGTTTCTACTCCCAATTGGAAGGAATAATACATTTTGGATTCGTTCTGCCGTTGGACAAAGTTTTAGCAGTGCTTCCACACCATTTGGAAATGATTATTTTGGAGGATTTAGAAACAACTACATAGATGAAGGTCCCCTATTGAGGTACAGGGAAGTAAATTCTATGCCTGGAGCCAAAATAGACCAAATCAGTGCTAATTCCTTTGCCAAATTTACAGGGGAGATAGTGTTTACCCCTATTAGATTTAAGAACTTAGGTGCCCCTGGCTTCTACCCTACCCACGCCCTCGTCTCCCTTTTTTCTACCGACTTACTCGCCAACCCATGGGGATCTGAAGAGTTTCAAAATTATGTAAACATAGGTGCACAATTCAACATTGAAATTGTCCTATTTAGCTATTTAAAAACCACTTGGTCTGTGGGTTACGCACATCTTTTCGGTCCATCAGGGATCCATCAAGGAGAATGGATGATCTCACTTAAACTTCTATGATTATGAAATTAGTAACTCACCGAAAGTGCAACAATAGCATCCAAGAGGGAATTATTCATTATACAACCACTGGTTATTGAAGAGTTTAAACTATATATTGCATTAAGACTCTCTACTTCATCATAATCTTTAGAGATATTATTGAGAAATTCTTCATTGTTTCTAAGTATTGCTATACTCAACACATCAGCATTATTGATACCTAATTTTGCAACAAGGGCATTTTCTGCTAATAATTGGAGTCGTAAATCACTACTCAGATTGTTGAAGACCCTTTCATACTCATTGTTAGATAGAAGCGACTTCTGTTTTTTCCAAAAATTTAATTCATCTCTATTTCCATTAATGACCGCATCAATTGCACTATATTTTGCCCACTGATCTCTGGTAAATGCGAGATATTCATAATCCTTAATCCCATTTGTCTTCAAGAAATCATCTACCTTAAGAACATATTTTTTTGCCCCACTCGCACTTCTATCCATCAACATATATGAGAGGATTGCATTATTGGCAAGATCCTCTATATCAAACGATTTGTCTCCATTCAATATTTTTTTAACTGCATCGAGAGCATTGTTCGTGTTAATTAATGCCTTTGCAGAGAAACTTGACACTTTTTCCATATCTTTTTTTGTTTCAGCCATCTCTTTAATCTCTTCACAAGCATCTATCGACATGTCAGCATTGGCCTTAAACTCCTCTACTCTCTCATTAATGACTGTCAAAGAGGTAAGAGCACGTTCGCTGAACTCCTTATCTGTCAACAACCTATTATATACAACATCTATTTGTTCATTTACAACATCTTTTTTGTACTTATCAACCTTACCTATATCTCCGGATAAAAGACATTTACCTCTTTCAGAAATCTCAGGGAATCCTAAAAGAGTCCCAATGGTTAATCCCACTATAAAAGACGATAAACTAAGAATAATTACAGTTTTCCTTTTCATAATAATTATATTCTATATTTAAAAATTGAGCACCATACAAGATAATATCCAAAGGCGAATATGAGGATTATTTGCGACAAAATAAAATGTATTGGCATACTTTATGCTCTCATACAATTACTTACAAATAAAAAATAGAATTATGAAACATCAAGTACCAGAAATTAGCAGTTTATCACCCGAAAGCCAAAAAACATTGGAGGGGGTAAAAAACGGAATGGGCTTTTTACCAAATGTATTTGCCTTTATAGGACACTCTGCAAATGCCCTAAAAGCATATTTAGTTTTTAACAGAACAAGAACAGAGTTCTCAGATAAAGAGACAGAAGTAATCAATCTTGTTAGCAGTCAAGTAAGAGATTGCGCTTACTGTCTTGCAGCTCACACTGCATTAGCCAAAAAAGCAGGCTTTACCGATGACGAAATTATACAGATTCGAAAGGATGCTATCACATTTGATGATAAGTTAAGTGCATTGGCAAATATGGTTTCTGCAACCATTAAAGGTGGTGGCAGAGTATCTGACGACATACAAAAAGCCTTTTTCAAAGCAGGTTACACCCATACCCATCTTGTCGATATGGTAACAGTAATCTCAAAAATTTCATTTACTAACTATATCAACAATCTTACAGAAGTTCCAGTAGATTTTCCTGCAGCACCAAGAATCTAAAGAAATCCAACACTTTAATACTTTCCTAATTAGAAGTTATTAAGCATAATCACTATATTTGTGGTCACGCTTAATAACTTTTCTTTAATCTAACTTCTTTAACCTAACATAGTATTATGAGATATCTTCTATTCTTATCTGTATTCACATTGTCCATATCTACTCATGCTTATCCACTTAAACCACATTATTTAGAGACTACTCCCCTACCTACTGGAGGCAACTGGATTATTATATTATCCATAGTATTAACCTCTCTGCTTCTCATTACTACCATTGTCACATACATAATAATGAGAAGGAGAAAAAACATTTTGTCAAAACAAATAGAGCAAAAGGAGAATCATGCTAAAATTCAAATGATCAGACAAAAAGAAAAAGAGGAAGAACTCTTCAATCAGATTGACAAGCTACTTTCAGAGACAAAATGTTATACCGATAGCAGCCTAGATAGACATGCCTTAGCCCAGTTAGTATCCTCAAATGTAACCTACATTGCTTCAGCTATCCACAACGTCGGTGGGCTCACTTTTGCAGAATACATCAATAGATATCGACTCGAATACGCTTGCCAACTAATACAAGAGGATCCTAAAAGGAGCATCAATTCTGTGTGCTATGAGAGCGGATTTGGCACAATCTCCCTGTTTTACAGACGCTTTGCCGAACAATATGGTATTACCCCAGGCAAGTACGTACAGAAAGTTAAAGCTAATAGTGAACTCCTTCATAATACTGAGGAGTCATTAGATTAACATGCAGTGTCCAATGTTATGAATTTACGATAGCGGAGGTATAGGCAAAATCATCATATCATATTTACTCATCTAATAGTGAAAAAAATAGGTATTTTTGACATTTATTTTTAATAATTAATGTCAACTCTAATAATATTGATAATATTTGGCTTAATTGCAGGTTTTTTATCTGGTGCAGTTGGCTTTGGTGGTGGTATGATCTTGCTACCAGTTCTTACCTACTTTTATGGGGTAGAGGTAGCCGTCCCTATTTCTACAATAGCCCAATTAATAAGTAATATTTCTAAAATGGGTATGGGTTTTAAGGAGATACGGTGGAATAAAGTGGGTCAATTTTTGATATTGGCTGCACCACTTACCGCACTTGGAGCATTCGGGTTTTCTGTTGTTCCAAAGCAACTTATGACGCGTATATTATGTGTGTCTCTCATTGTTTTCGCTATAGTCAAACTGACAGGCAAAATCAAGTTACCACAGAAACGGATCACTGTTTTTGCTGGAGGAGGTATTACTGGATTGGTAAATGGACTGCTCGGAATATCTGGACCGCTTAGCAGTGCTGTTTTTCTCACATTTGGTTTGACTCCTGTTGCTTATATCGCAAGTGAAGCAACTGCTGCAACAGCAATGCACGTAATAAAAATAATTATGTACGGCAAATTGGATCTTCTTGATTTACAATCTTTCCTGAATGGTCTCTATATAGGGATTACTATGGTAATAGGCAACTTCGTGGCACTTCGTATAATACGAAAAATTGATAAAAAATTATATCAAAAAGTAGTAGCAGCAGTAATGATAGCAGCTTCAATATGGCTGTTTTTTTCGGTCTGATAGCTATTCCAAAGAATCTGCTCTGCTAGAGATACCTTTTGTGGAATAGCGATATGGGTTACGATAGTGACGGGTGCTCCATTTTGCGCACCCGTGACGGAGATAAAACATTTTCAATCAAATTGTTAGGTGTACAAATTTATTGGAAATTTATCGAACAATCATTAAGATTTTGTATAAAATTTGTATAATTTCGTTTGACGAGGTAATATTTGTGTACATTCTTTGAATAATATAATACTTTCACAATCG
>CAZSLC010000008.1:47442-73744 GCA_964607675.1 uncultured Muribaculaceae bacterium | reverse complement strand
GAGCCAGGATCAAACTCTTCATTGTATATATTTTTAAATTACTAAGCTGTCCTGAAATTATAATTCCTTATAAGAAATTAACGCTATTCTCTTTTCTTGGTACTTATTGTTGTACTTTGTTCTTCAATATTTCAATCAACTTTTGTCCTTTCTTTTCATCCCTACATCCAGTCGTTTCCGAAAGGGGACGCAAAGGTAAGTGTTATTTTTTAATTTCCAAATTTTATTTGAATTATTTTTAAAAAAAATAATTTTCTCTAAAAATTTTGGAAACCAATTTTATCAAACAACTTTTATTTTTGCCTTTGTTTTTCAAAAGGACTGCAAAGATAAGTGGTCACTGCCAATTATCCAAATTTATTTAAGATATTTTTAAGTTATTTTTTCACCCTTTAGGTTAAACCAATGAAAATCAAGTAGTGTAATATCAAACTCCCCTTCCACCGCAATAGAACATTTATATTTCTTTTTCCAATTCTTGACTATGGAGTTAAAAACTCCCTTTGTAATGTAGGCCTCAACAAGAGGATTTACTTTTAAAATAAAAGACTTTATCTTTTTTTCTTTTACAAAGTATGCAAGTTGTCTCTCTAACATTTCATCGACTAAAACAGATGAAGTGATTTTACCTGTTCCACCACATGAGGGGCAAGTTTCTGTTGTATTTATCTCCGTAGCTGCTCTGACTCTCTGCCTGGTTATCTGCATTAAACCAAATTTTGTAAGGGGGAGAATATTATGCTTTGCACGATCATTGATCATTAACTCTTGCATTCTCTTAAGGAGAGATGTTTTATGCTCATTCATCTCCATGTCAATAAAGTCAACAATAATTATTCCTCCCATATCCCTCAATTTCAATTGGCGCGCTATCTCATCTGCAGCATGACAGTTAACATCATAGGCATTTTGCTCTTGATCTTTTCCTGTCTTTACCCGTGTTCCACTATTTACATCAATTACATGCAAAGCCTCAGTATGCTCTATAATAAGGTATGCACCTTGTTTAATCGGCACTACCCGACCAAAGGCTGATTTTATCTGCTTAGATATCTCGAAATGGTCTAATATTGGGTCATTCCCTTTATATAACTTTACAATTTTCTCTTGTTCAGGTAATATTAATGAAATATAATCTTTAACCTCATTATATACTGACTCATCGTTTACATATATATTGGAGAAAGAATCGTTCAATAAATCCCTTAAAATAGTAGTAGTTTTGCTGTTCTCAGTAAAAAGGAGTTGCGGGGTCCTTTGATTGGACATCTTCTCCCACGATGACTCCCACTTTTTTATGAGTAATTTTAATTCGGCATCTAACACAGCTGCCCTTTTCCCCTCTGCTGCAGTTCTTATTATTACTCCATAATTTTGCGGAAGGATACTATATATCAACCGTTCCAGACGTCCCTTTTCATCTTTGGAATTAATCTTTTGAGATATACTTACTTTATCTCCAAAAGGCAATAAAACCATATTTCTCCCTGCAATTGAAATTTCCGCAGTTAATCGGGATCCTTTTGTTGAGATTGGCTCTTTTACAATTTGTACAATTATCGGTTGACCTGGTTTTAAAACGTTTTCAATTTTACCCTCTTTTTCAAGGATGTTATTTACAGATATACTCTTAAAAAAAGTAGAAAAATCTCGGTTGGGATTGATCTGTTTTGCAAAAGTATCAAACGCTTTAAAATATAAGCCCAAATCCAAATAGTGAACAAAGGCATCCTTTGCATCACCTATATCAACAAATGCCGCATTTAAGGATGGAATTAACTTCTTAACTTTACCTAGATAGACATCCCCTACTGAAAAATTTCTACCCGAATTAGGTTCTTTGTTAAGTTCCATTAGACGATTATCTTCCGTTAAAGCAAGTGATACTTCTGTGGCTGATACATCTATTATTAGATCTTTATCCATCATTCATTCTGATTTAAAAACAAAAATCTAAAGCTGGCTCAAAAGAATCAACTTTAGATTGAAAATATCTACCAATATTAAAATTAAAATATTGGTTTATCACTATTTCTTCTTATGTCTATTTTTACGCAAACGTTTTTTACGTTTGTGTGTTGACATCTTATGTCTCTTTCTTTTCTTTCCGCTTGGCATAGCAAATTATTTTACGTTATTTTTTACTTTATTCATAAAGACCTTTGCAGGTTTAAATGAAGGAATATTATGTGCTGGGATAACAATTGTTTTATTCTTAGAAATATTTCTTGCAGTTTTTTGAGCACGTTTTTTAACAATGAAACTCCCGAATCCACGTAGATAAACATTGTTATCCTTTGATAGGGAATCCTTAACATTGTCCATAAATGCTTCAATCACATTCTGAACTGCAATTTTTTCCATTCCAGTTGCTTTGGCAACTTCATTAACGATATCAGCTTTAGTCATGATACTATATTTATTAATTAAATGATTCTATTCAATATTGGGGGACAAAAGTATTGTTATTTTTTTAATTTACAAAAAGTAATGCTATTTTTTAGAAAAATAGTTTGGCATAATGATTGACAATACTTGTTTCAAAATCTGATTATATCAGAAATATTATTTATACTGACATATTGACATACGATGAAAAAAAATAAATCACTTTTTGACACAAGTATAGGAGATGTAAACATTCTTCCAGTAGTGAGTGTTGAATCTGTACAGAAACTAAATGATAGCGAATTACCCGATATTTTGCCAATACTTGCCTTAAGAAATGCAGTTCTTTTCCCATCAACTGTAATTCCAATTACTGTTGGAAGGGAAAAATCTATAAATTTAGTAAAAGATGTATATAAGAATTCAAAATTACTTGGGGCTGTTTCTCAATTAGATCCTTCAGAAGAGGATCCACAGATGATAGACCTATATAATGTTGGGACATTAGGGAGAATCCTTAAAATTATTGAAATGCCTGATGGGACTATTACAGCCATACTTCAAGGGGTAAAAAGGTTTAAAGTTGTTGAACAGACAGCCTCATCCCCATATTTATATGCTTCTGTCAATTATCTTCAGGAGATAATTACTAAAAAAGAGGAAGAGGAAATTGGGCCTATAACTTCCAGCATTAAGGATTTAGCCCTTCAAATTATAAAATTGTCACCTCATCTCCCTCAAGAGGCTTCATTTGCGATTAAAAATGTAGAGGGCAATGAATTTTTAGTGAATTTTATCGCATCAAGTATAGAGCTTGATGATCCTAATGAAAAGATGGTGCTACTAAAGGAGAATCATATTAAAATTAGGGCGTTTAAGTTAATGGAAATTCTCAACAGACAAATCGACATTCTTAAATTGAAAGATGATATCCAACAAAAGGTGCGTCTTGAGATGGATCAACAACAAAGAGAATATTACCTTAACAATCAACTTAGAACGATTCAAGAGGAGTTGGGAATGAACTCCGACACAGAGGATTATAACGAATTAAGGGATTTAGCTGCGAAAAAAGAGTGGCCTGAGCATGTTGCAAAGGCGTTCGAGTCGGAGCTAAAAAAACTTGAAAGGACAAATCCCAATTCACCCGATTACAATATACAATATCAGTATGTAAAATTCATAGTTGAACTTCCATGGAATCACACTACTAAAGATGTTCATAACCTCAAAAGGGCTCAAAAAATTCTTGACAAAGATCATTATGGGTTGGAAAATGTCAAGGAAAGGATCATCGAATACCTCGCTGTCCTTCAATTGAAAGGAGATATGAAATCACCTATTTTATGTCTATACGGTCCTCCAGGTGTTGGGAAAACATCATTAGGTAAATCAATCGCCAACTCATTAGGTCGCAAATATGTTAGGATATCTTTAGGTGGGCTCCACGACGAATCGGAGATACGCGGGCATCGTAGAACTTATATTGGAGCAATGGCTGGAAGAATTATACAAAGCATTAAGAAATCAGGTAGCTCAAATCCCGTGATTGTACTGGACGAGATTGATAAAATTAGCCAAGATTTCAAAGGAGATCCAGCATACGCACTTTTAGAAGTTCTTGATCCAGAACAAAATAACTCTTTTCACGATAATTATTTGGATATTGATTATGATCTCTCTAAGGTTTTATTCATTACCACAGCTAATAATATAAGTACTATCCATCCCGCATTGAAGGACAGAATGGAGATGATACCAGTCAATGGTTATCTTGCTGAAGAAAAAGAGATGATTGCCCAAGGATACTTAATTCCGAAACAATTGGAAGCTCATGGGTTGAAAAAGAATCAACTTAAAATCAATAAACTGTCTATTCGCAAAATTATAGACGAATACACAAGAGAGTCAGGAGTGAGAGGTTTAGATAAACAAATTGCCAAAATAGCGAGGATAACTGCAAAGAAAATAGCAGTTGGAGATGAGACGTCCATTTCTATGACCCCACAGATGGTTCAGGAGTTTTTAGGAATTGCTACTAATCAGCACGATATACAGAAGGGAAACGAGGCTCCTGGTGTTGTGACAGGATTAGCTTGGACTGAAAACGGAGGAGAAATTTTATTTATCGAATGTAGTTTGAGTTCAGGAAAAGGTATTTTGACCACAACTGGAAATTTGGGAGAGGTAATGAAGGAGTCAGCAACAATTGCCTACCAATATCTTAAAGCCCACACAGATCTGCTCCATTTAACACCTGAACAATTTGCTGAAAAGGATATTCACGTCCATGTTCCAGAAGGCGCCATACCAAAGGATGGTCCCTCTGCTGGCATCACAATGGTAAGTGCAATGGCCTCTGCGTATATGGGAGAGATGGTTAAAAGTGGCATTGCAATGACTGGCGAAATGACTTTGCGAGGAAGGGTGCTCCCTGTTGGTGGAATAAAGGAAAAAATACTGGCAGCTAAAAGAGCTGGTATAAATACTATATTAATCTCTCAAGAGAACGAAAAAGATATTAAGGATATAAATGAAAAATATATTAAGGGTCTCACTTTTATTTATGTTAAGAATATAAAAGATGTCCTAAGTTTTATATTTTAATTTTATAAAATGGATGTGAAGATAAACAACACTTGGAAACCGCTTCTACAACAAGAATTTGATAAACCGTATTTTATCAATTTAGTAAGGTATCTTCATGAAGAAAAACAAAAAGGAAATAAAATATTTCCCCCTGGTAATTTGATTTTTAACGCTTTTGACTTAACCCCTTTTGACAAAGTCAATGTTGTTATTATAGGGCAGGATCCATATCATGGTCCTGGACAAGCTGAGGGATTATCTTTTTCTGTTCCAATAGGGATTTCTATTCCACCTTCACTTAAAAATATTTATAAAGAGATTTATTCCGACACAGGTAAAGAATCTATCACAAATGGATCACTGAGAAGTTGGGCTGAACAGGGTGTTTTCCTCCTTAACGCAATACTAACTGTAAGGGCATCAGAGGCCGCTTCCCATAGTGAAATAGGGTGGAAAATATTTACCGACGCCGTTATAAAGGCAATATCTGATAGAAGGGAAGGTGTCGTATTCCTCCTATGGGGCAATTATGCAAGAGGTAAAAAGGAACTTATCGACTCCAAAAAACACTTTATACTAGAAGCCCCTCACCCATCACCCCTTGCTAGGGGAGGGTTCTTTGGCTGCAAACATTTTTCTAAAACTAATGAAATTCTTCACAATTTAGGGAGAAAAGAAATTATTTGGTAATATCGTTATCAGCAATATTTGTTTTACATTTGCAAGATATTTGTATTAAGATAGGTATATGAAAATAGCGGTATTTCCTGGCTCCTTTGATCCATTTACCCTTGGCCATTTAGATGTTTTATCATCAGCACTGGAATTATTTGATAAAATAATAATAGCTGTTGGGTACAATCACACAAAACAAGGCTTTCTCTCTCCAGAAACTAGAGTAAAAATAATTCAAGATTCAATAAAGAATCTAAAAGATAAGGGGGCAGACATAGAGGTTCGCTCATTTACGGGTCTAACTATTGATCTTTGCAAATCTGTAAATTCAAAATTCATAATAAGAGGACTGCGCACTACTACTGATTTTGAATTTGAATCCGTTGTTGCACAAGCAAATAGGAAAATGAACCCATCAATAAGTACAATCTTCATACCAGCCTCACAAGAGTACTCTTTTATCTCTTCAACTGTTGTCCGGGATGTAATTGTCAATGGTGGTGATGCATCCAAATTTTTACCAATAAATATTACTATAAAAAATTATATTGATGATGAAAAATAAATATAGCTTTCATTTCATAGCAGTAATGTTCTTTTGTATTGTTGCCTCTTTTTCTCTTTTTTCACAAGAAAAAGTGGATAAAGATAAAAAAGGCTTTTCTGAGGAAGAGATTAAAATATTACTCTCTTCTTTTAATGACCAAGAGGTCTCTAACATCAAGCCTAAAATAGATTTTATCATTAAGACAGGGAAGGATAGTGCACAAATGACTTTTATTGCTTCGTATATTTTTGATTATTACTACACTTCAAATGTAATGGGAGATGATGAGTTAGCTATTTATGTTGCTGAAAATTACTTTATTAATAAAAAGCTAAAATGGCCAAACGATGAGACATTACCTTTATTAAAGGTATTCGTTGAATACAATAAGAGTTCTTTGATTGGCAAAGTTGCCCCTGATTTGAATATTGAAAGTATTGATGGCAATTCTATTTCCACATCAAACATCAAATCAAATTACAAAATTTTACTTTTTTATGACGATGAGTGTAGTGTTTGCAAAGATGAGATTCCTGCCTTGATGAATTTTCTTAAAGAGTGTAAGTATAAGGATATCTCAATTATCCGTGTATATACACAAAGTAATAGGGAAAAATGGGTTAATTACGTAAGTAATCTAAAGAGAGATTATCAGTTACCAGCTACAATCTCCGAATTTGATTTATGGGATCCTGAGCGCAATTCGAATTTCCCCATATTATATGGTGTATTATCTACTCCTCAACTATTGCTAATTGATAAAAACAATGTAATAGTTGGAAGGGGATTAAATGCCGCTGCTTTAGCACAAGTACTTGATTGGCAATATAATAAACCTACAGAAAACCAAATATTTTTCAAAAAGTTATTCGATTCTATTCTCCCTGATGACTCTACTGAGAGGGTTGACTCCACGTTGATTACATCCACCATTGATTCCTTCTACGAGAAAACAAAGAATAACCCTACCCTCTTCAGAGAGATATTTATGGATTTATATCAGTTTTTAAAGAAAAAAGGTAATATTCAGTTACAAGATGGAGCTGCATATATTGGATATAAATATATATCATCAATGCCTCAAATGTGGGAAAATGATTCGTTAGTGACCCAAACATATAGATCTGTCCTATTTTACTATCAGAACAGATTAGGTGAGAAAATTACTGATTTGTCGTTGACAGACTTGTCAAATAAGCCCCGTACCATATATGAGACTACTGGCAATCATACTGTACTCTTTTTTTACAATATGAGTTGTCCCGTATGCGAGGCAAGTGCCGCAGATATTTTTGACCTGTTTAAAAAGTATTCGCCAAAGGGACTCAATGTCATTGCTATATACACAGGGAAAGATAAAAGGGCGATGAAAAAGTATATATCTAAGAATAAATATAACTGGCTCAACTTTTGGGATAAAAATGGCACTTCTGGAATGTATGACAAATACAATCTATCAGTAGTACCTTCAATCTATTTACTTGATAAAGAAAAAACCATCATTGCAAAAGAGATTTCCCCCATTGTCTTGAAAGAATTAATTGAAGATTTATATAAATAGTTTATACATGATTAGTGGCCTTTACAAAAAATTTTATGAGACTCTTCTCCCTTCGATTCCAAAGGAACGTATCTTTCATGATGCATTGACGACTCTTGCATATGGTACAGATGCTTCATTTTATAGATTAACTCCAAAACTTATCATACAAGCCCGCAACGAGCAAGAGGTTAAAGCTATTGTTTCTGCAGCTAACAGGATGAAAATTCCCATTACTTTCAGGGCTGCAGGTACTTCTCTGTCTGGGCAATCGATAAGTGACTCTGTATTAGTTATTACATCCCATGGTTGGAATTCTTTCGAGATCCTTGAAAATGGTGCAAAGGTTAAATCTCAACCAGGAGTAAGGGGAAGCAGGATAAATCTCTCTCTCCTCCCCTATGGGAGAAAATTTGGTCCTGATCCTGCATCGATTGACTCCGCCATGATTGGCGGGATAGCTGCTAATAATGCAAGTGGAATGAGTTGTGGGATAGTTGAAAATTCATATAGAACTGTTGAAGATATTCGTTTAATTTTTGCTGATGGTTCTGTTCTGGATACTTCTGACGACAAATCAATAACAGATTTTTTAAGGACTCATAAAGACTTAATTAAGAGAATTGAGAATATCTCCGAGAAAATCGCTAACAACGCTCCCCTGTATGAAAAAATTAAACAGAAATATCAAATCAAGAACACTACAGGCTATGGCATCAATTCGTTTATTGATTATCAAAACCCAATTGATATTATTAAACACTTGATTATTGGGTCAGAAGGCACTTTAGCATTTATTTCAAATATAACTTTTAAGACTGTTATCGACCATAAAAATAAAGCAATAGCATTAATCATATATGAATCGGTTGAGACGGCGTGCAAGGCTGTGCAGATAATGAAAAATCAGCCTGTCTCAGCTGTTGAATTGATGGATAGAATGGCCATTCGATCTGTTGAAGAGTCCCCAGGTGTCCCCCAGTTTCTTCAAACACTTGGGGAGGGAAGATGTGCCCTGCTCGTGGAGAGTCGGGCAGATGACGACACCACTTTAAACGACAATATAAAGAGGATTTCTGAGAGCATAAAGGATATTCCAACAGATTTTCCCTATATATTTACAAAAGATCCGAAGGAACAAGCCTCATTCTGGAAAATTAGGAAGGAGACACTGCCGACGGTGGCAGGGATGAGAAAGAGTGGAACAACTGCAATTATTGAAGATATCTGCTTCCCTATTAAGTATTTAGCCGATGCTACAGTCAAATTAAGAAAAGTATTCGACGATAATGGCTATAGTGATGCAGGGATATTCGGTCATGCACTCGAAGGAAATCTCCATTTTATGTTTAATCAAGATTTTGGCACCGAGAGTGAAGTGAAAAGATATAATAAATTCATGGATGACATTGCAGAATTTGTTGTGGCAGGATATGATGGTTCGTTGAAGGCTGAGCACGGTACTGGGAGAAATATGGCCCCATATGTTCGTAAGGAGTGGGGAGATGAGGCCTACGCCATCATGAAGGAGATTAAGGAGATTTTTGATCCTAACGCCATTTTCAATCCTGGAACAATTATTAATGATGATCCTTTGGCTCATGTTAAGAATCTAAAGCCCAATCCCCCCACAAATGAAATAATCGACAAATGCATGGAGTGCGGCTTCTGCGAGGGAAGTTGTGTGGCCGAGGGGTTATCCTTCTCCCCAAGGCAGAGGGTCTCTGCCTACAGAACAATAAAATCAATGAGTTTGAGCCATTCAGAACCACATGTTTTGGCTGAAATGAAAAAGAAATATAAGTATTTAGGATTAGCCACTTGCGCAACTGATAGTCTTTGTGCTTTGAAATGTCCAGTAAAAGTAGATACTGGTAAACTGATTAAAGAGCTCCGAAAAGAAGAAAACTCAAAATTAAGTAGGTCTGTTGCAATGTTTATTTCTAAACACATGGCTGGAACCACCTCTTTTATGAGGGGGGGGCTCAATTTATTGTATTTCATCAGAACTTTGTTTGGCAAAAGGGCATTTGGCGTCATCGCATCATTTATACGAAAAGTCTCATTCAACACTATTCCGAAGTGGAATGAGCATTTTCCTAAAGGTGCCCATAGAATACATACATCACATACTTCTAAAGAAGTGAACAAGGTGGTCTATTTCCCCTCATGCATTACAAGAAGTATGGGAATTGCTAAGTCGTACTGCAAGGAATTAGAGATCACCAGACTTACTGAGAAGCTTTTGAAGAAAGCTGGGTACGAGGTCATATATCCTAACAATTTGGACAAATTGTGCTGCGGTATGGCATTTTCATCAAAGGGTTTTATAGAGGCTGGAAAACGCTCTTCTCAAGAACTTGAGGCAGCTCTCACCCAGATAAGTGAAAATGGTAAATACCCAATATTATGTGATATGAGTCCATGTCTTTATACTATGCATTCCAATATGGATGATAGGCTCAAATTGTATGAACCTGCTGAATTTGCCAAGGAATACCTGTTACCTAATTTGGAAATCACCCCTACAGATGAAAAAGTTGCAATTTTCGCTGTCTGCTCCGCAAAAAAATTAGAGGTCAACGACATCCTCGTCGATATCGCAACGCAATGCGCAAAGGAGGTGATTACAATCGATAGTAATTGCTGCGGTTTTGCTGGTGACAGAGGTTTTATCCTTCCAGAGCTCAATGCTCACGGATTGAGACATATCAAAGAACAAGTATATGGGGTTGATTCGGGGTATGCAACGAGCAGAACTTGTGAAATTGGACTTTCTTACCATAGTGGATTAGAATTTAAATCAATCCTATATTTGATTGACAAATGCTCTAAATCTAAATCATAATATGTACAAATCACTTCAAGATTATATCAATTTTTTAGATTCAAAGGGAGAATTGACAATCATTTCTCAATTTACCGATCCCATATATGAAATAACGAAAATAACAGATGTAGAGAGTAAAAAAGAGGGGGGAGGAAAGGCCCTTCTTTTTTCAAATACAGGGACTTCTTTTCCCGTCATTACAAATATGATGGGTTCGGAAAAAAGGATGGGATATGCATTAGGATTCGACTTTGAGAATGGAGATTCATGGGGTAGCATCACGCAGAGATTTGAAGGCTTCATCGAAGAATTTATGAAAGGGAGAAGTGGCATTTTTGATAAAATGAAACTCCTTCCAACATTAGGCCAAGCAGCTGGGTGGCTACCGAAATCTCATTCAGGGACACCTCCCTGCCAAGAAATAGTTATTTACCCCGAGATAGGACTTCCTCTGCTAAGCAAACTGCCTGTCTTAAAGTGCTGGCCACTTGATGGTGGTAGATTTATCACCCTTCCGCTTGTTCACACGAAGGATCCTTCCAACGGAGGGAGGAATGTTGGAATGTATAGGATGCAGATTTTTGATGAATATACTACTGGAATGCATTGGCACCGCCATAAAACTGGGGCCAGACATTTTGAAGCATGGAAAAAATCATCTTGCGACGGTAAAATGCCAATTGCCGTTGCCCTTGGAGGGGATCCTATATATACGTATTGCGCTACCGCCCCACTACCTGAGGGGATAGATGAATATTTACTTGCTGGGTTTCTAAGGGGAAGAGGTGTCAGTTTAGCAGAGTGCAAAACACAGCCTCTTAAGGTGCCAGCGGACTGCGACATCATAATCGAAGGTTATATCGACACAAATGAAGAAAAGGTAATAGAAGGACCATTTGGAGATCACACAGGATTCTACTCCCTCGCAGATCTCTACCCCAAATTTCACTTAACCTGCATTACCCATCGCAAAAATGCAGTATATCCTGCCACTGTAGTTGGCATCCCACCAATGGAGGACAAATATATTGCTTTAGCCACCGAGAAGATATTTCTCTCCCCTATCAAATTTACAATTTCTCCCGAAATAATTGATCTGCATCTTCCAGAAGAGGGGATTGGGCACAATTTTGCAATTGTAAAAATTGAAAAGAGCTACCCAGGACAAGGACAGAAAGTCGCCTCCGCACTATGGGGGGCAGGGCAGATGATGTTCAACAAATTTCTGATTATTGTTGGGGCTCAGACAGATATCCACAATAGGGATAGTATTGCAGATGCAATTGAGCAGAATTTTCTCCCTTCGAGGGATACAATTGTATCCAAGGGACCCCTCGACATCCTCGACCATACTGCCACTGTTTGTGGATTTGGTGGCAAAATGGCAATTGATGCCACTATAAAAACAGAAGAAGAGATCAAAACAAATTTTTCATCGTTCAAAGGTTTTAATTTTGAATATGATTCTGAAAAAATATTTCATCTCACCTCAAACATCGGCATTATTCTCGATGAGGATAGAGGGTTGTACACAAATCTCTGGATATTAGGAGGTAACTGCGATCCTCTAAGAGATTCTGCAATATATAAAGAGATACTTATTTTGGATGCTCGATGCAAAAAGGGAATGAAGTGGTTTAAGAGAGATTGGCCAGATGAGGTAAGGTTTTAGTATTTTTTTTTATCTTTGCACGGAGTAAATAATAATATGCTTATAGACTTCGTTAAAGGGATAATAGTAGGGCTTTGTGCGTCAATTCCACTTGGACCAATAGGTGTCTTATGTGTGCAGAGAACTCTCAGCAAAGGGCGCAATTCAGGCTTTTTTACTGGGATGGGGACTGCTGTCACAGATACATTTTTCGCTGCAATTGCTCTTTTTAGTTTATCTTTTGTAAATGATTTTATTAACGATTACAGAAATTATATTCTTCTAATTGGTGGCATTATCATTTCAGCTGTAGGGGTCAACTTATTCCTCACCAATCCTGTAAAAAGAGTCAGAGAGGTCAAAACAGGTAAAAAAAGATATGTTGGAGACTTTTTTTCTGCTGTTTTGATGACTATATCCAATCCTGGAGCACTTTTCTTATTGCTTGGAGTCTTTGCTTTTGTTGGTATTGACATAGATCGTAACGAATCAGGATTTATAATAGCAAGCACTCTATGGGGAGTTTTCCTCGGAGGGACTGCTTGGTGGTTCACACTATCCACAATTATAAATGTATTTAGAAATAAATTTAGACTCAGGCAATTACTGCTGATTAACAGAATTTCTGGTGTAATAATTGTCGTTCTTGGTATGATTTCTACTTTTGAAGCAATTATGCGTTTTTTAGCACAATAATTACTATATTTGTTTGTATTTTAATGATTCATCGTGAAAAAACATATTCTTATAATTGATGACAAACCTACTATAGCTAAGGTTGTCTCTGTGTATTTATCGCATGATTATGATTTTACCTATTTTGATAGTGCGCTAAAGGCTATTTCATGGCTTCATGAAGGCAATGTCCCTGACTTAATTATTACGGATTTAAGAATGCCAGATATGTCAGGTTCGGAATTTATTAAATACGTGAAGAATAACGAATTGATTAGTACCATCCCTATAGTAGTTCTATCAAGTGAAGATAGTAGTTCTGAACGGGTAAGACTTCTATCAAATGGCGTCGATGACTATATAGTTAAACCTTTTAACCCCCTTGAACTTAAATTAAGAATTAATAAAATTCTCTCGTGATTACTAAGTATATATATTTAGGAAATGATAAAGAGTGTATTTCTAATTACAGAAAATACCTTAAAGATGACTTCTATGTGGCCAGGCACAGAGTAGAGGTTTTAAAAATAATTTCTGACTACCAGAATGGACCAAATAAAGATCAATTTGTTCCAGTAGTCCTTCTTCAAAAGGACTTTATTGCTAACTTTAATAAAGTGTCTTCAATCAAAACATTCTTTCCAAATGCATTTGTTATTGTTATTTCACCTACTATAAGTCAAAGTGAGTCACTTCAATTAATTAAATTGGGGGTTAACAACACCCTACCTACCCATCCAACTATAGAACAGATTAATGATTGTAAATCCTTCATTAATAATTATTATAAAAAGGTTAAAATTCCCCTTTTATTTAAAGATAATCCAAAAATATTTATTCTCCCTCATTGGAAGAGGGTATTTGATATTATATGTTCATCAATTGGTTTGATTTTACTGCTGCCAGTGTTTTTTATCACTGCAATAGCTATCGTTATCGAAGATGGATTTCCTATTATCTATAAGTCGAAGCGTGTAGGTAGCAACTTCCTTATATTTGATTTTTGGAAGTTTCGCTCGATGTATGCAGATGCAGATAAGAGGATAAAAGAATTGTCGTCTAAGAATCAATATGCCGATGAATTTACAAGCAATGATAGTATTAGTTCTGAGAATATTTCTGAAATTGATACATCCACAATCAATCTGAATGATCCAACAATTTTATTTGATGATGACTGCATCTTGAGTGATAATCAATTACATGACGAAAAAGTAAAGCAACAAGATGAGACATTTAAAAAGTTTATTAACGACCCAAGAATCACTAAAGTTGGAAGAGTTATCAGAAAGCTAAGTATTGACGAGCTCCCTCAGTTGTGGAATGTATTTATAGGTGACATGTCCATTGTTGGGAATCGGCCTCTACCTCTATATGAAGCCGAATTGCTCACTTCTGACAAGGATATTGACAGGTTCTTGGCACCAGCTGGAATTACAGGGCTATGGCAAATTGAAAAACGTGGAGGAAGTGTAAGAATGTCCCCTGAGGAGAGGAAGGAACTGGATAAAAAATATGCTGATACTTTTTCCTTCTCTCTTGATATGAAAATTATTTTTAAAACTTTTACATCATTTATTCAAAAAGAGAATGTATAGGATGAGAATAATTAAAATATTAGTATTAGTCATTGCCTTTATTTGCTGCATAAATACCTTTGCACAATCAACAAATAAAAAAAGCACCGATCAAGCCAGTGATTTTAATAGCAAATTATTAAACATTGAGCTTCCACCACTTGACTCCCTTTTCGCAAGTGCAAGAATGTACAACGCCCTTTTACTCTCTCAAGATATGTTAATTGAGGTTGCAGTGAGAACAATGATTAGTGAAAGGAACAATTGGTGGAAATTTGTTAATCTTTATGCCACATATTCTTATGGGATGATGGCATCTTTAGTTGATATCACATCTGGTGGCGTACCTGTCAATCCCCAATATTCTCGACAGGCCCAAAATTGGTGGAACATTGGGGCAAGTGTATCAATTCCATTAAATGAACTTTTTGATAGGGGGAATAGAATTAGAAAGGAAAAAGCAACAATTAGAAAGCAAGAATATGATTTTGAAGTTAAATTTGATGAGCTAAAGGTTCAGATTGCACAAGCATACTCCCAGGCGCTCCTCTCATTATCTCTATCAAAATCACTATATGAATCTTATCAATTCTCCAAAGCTCAATTTGAAATAGCTGAAAAGGACTTTTTTGCTGGACGTATTCCATCAAAAGAGATGGTTGACTCTAAAAACCAAGAAGTCAACTCCTATATCATACTTCAAAAAGAAATATCCAATCTGATTCACTATGCAAGTTTATTAGAAACATATTCTAAAGTTCCCATTTTAAATCAATGATATGGATATTGCTAAATATATTATACGGTTTTTGTTTAAGAAAAAATGGTGGCTCCTATTTTCTCCAATTGTTGCAGTACTTGCCGCCATTGTTTTCACAGCAAATCTACCAAAAAAATATTTTTCTAATTCTGTAATATATACAGGGGTAGTATCAGGTTATAATATTGAAACATCCATTGATGCACGAGTAGATATTGCTCAAACTAATAGTCAAATGGAGAATTTTCTAAATATCATCCATTCATACACTACCCTCAAAAATGTATCATTGAGATTGTTTACACAGCACGTCTGTTACGGAGATACTCTATTCGATACTGAGTATATTATGGCTTCGCATTATGAGCCAATTTGGAATCATATTCCACAAGAAATAAGGAATTTAATAGATCGTAATTCGTTTGATTCAACGTTAGCTAACTTTCAAAGAATCAACAAAAATGAGAGAGATAACTTCATATATGGTCTTTTTATGTGGAATTATAGTTACTACGGAAAGGAGAATTTAGAATCTATTAAAGTAAGCAGGCTCACAGATAGTGATATGCTTGAAATCAGTTATACTGCAGATGATCCTTATGTAGTTTATAATACTTTGTTATTACTAAATAGCGAATTTTTCTACCAATACAATATAATTCGAGACAACGAGGCCAACAGAGCTATTGAATATTTCGAAGCAGAACTTGAAAGAATAGCTGCACTTCTAAAGGCAGCTGAAGAGGATCAAAAACAATTCCACATCGCAAATAAGGTGATTAATTATGAAGAGCAAACCAAGCAAATGGCTACCTTGGATGCTAATTTCAGATTAAAAAAACAAGAAATAGAATCATCGCTTCACTCTTCAGAAAAGATAATTGCCGAATTAGAAACCAAATTTGGAGATAACTTCAATTATATCAGAAACAATACAGATATAGTTAACCGAATAAATACAATTTCATCTCTTTCAAATCAAATTGCATTATCATCAGTTTTCCAAGATACAAACTTAGATGATACATCATCAGGGAATATTTCAGCTACTTTATTAGCAATGAAAGGAGACCTAAAAAAATCAGAGGAAGATCTAGTTAAAAACATTAATAATTTTTATGAATATTCAGGAACTGGTCAAGTACTCATTCCTGATGATATAGCGATTGAATGGTTAAAGGCCATCGTCCAAAATGAAAAAGCAAAATCTGATGTCAAATTACTTGACAGCATAAAGAACGATATTTCAAATCTTTACAACAATTATTCACCCGTTGGCATATACCTTCAACAAAAACAAAGAATGATATCATTTCTTGAAAAAGAGTATTTTTCTGCCCTCGATAATCTCAACGATGCCAAGAAAAGGAAGAAAAATACACAAATGAGTGCTGCAAACCTAAAAGTCATTACCCCTCCTCAACTTCCTCTTGAAGCCGAACCTAATAAAAGAATGTATATTATATTAGGGGCAGGGATGGCAACGCTTATATTACTTCTCGGTATCTTCATATTAGCAGAGCTGGTAAGTACTACAATTAGAGATAAAGATAGAGCTGAACGTCTCACTGGCGGTAAAGTCATTGGTGCTATACCTAAAAAATACAAGTATAAATACAAAAAATATAATGATGAATATCTATATTCTGCTATTCTTAATTTGAGTAACAGTATATTGAATAGAATTAGGTTTAAGGATAAGAACATAGTTAACTTCATCAGTTTCTCCCATAATAGTGGTAAAACTGTAATTATCAACAATATTGCTAATTACTGGAATACCATCGGAAGGAGATATCGAATTGTCAATTGGAAAGATGCTTATGATAGGAATGACCGAGAGGTGATGTATCCAATTAATTTAAATGATTTGCTATCCTTTGGCACTGATAGAGTATTGCTTGTTGAACATAGAGATCTTAAAAACGAAATTATACAAAAAGAAATTTTACAATCTGCAATTATCAATATATTGATCTTAGATGTCAATTCATCATGGAAAGACACAGATAAAAATAATTATAAAAATTTACTTGAACTCCTTGGAGACAAATCTTCTTCTCTTGTTATTTGCTTGAATAATGCCGAAAAATTTGCAGTTGAAGATTTTACAGATCAACTTCCCCCATTTAATTTTCTATCCAACCTCTCTCATAGTATTTACAATTATGGGAACTAATCAAGATAATTTGTTATAGATGTGGAATATAAAAAATTACTATATATAGTTACTGCAATTATTACATCCATTGTTATTGCATTTCTGATTTCAATGGATAATAAGGTTGGAATTATAGTAGTTGCATCTGTTTGTGCTATCCCATTTGCCATACTTTTTCTATTTATTTCATCTAAATCACCTTTTTGGCCCTATATCGCCCTTATTATTATAAATTATTTCGCCCTTGGTATTCAGCGATACATACCCTCATTTCCTTCTGGAACAATTATAGATATTTTGTTTTTAGTAACATTATTTTCATTGTTAATATTCTCTATACGTCACCAGGTCAATTGGAAACTTGGAATTAATGCCACGTCACTATTAGCATTGATTTGGATGATCTACTGCTTACTAAGCATTGTGAACCCTCAAATAGTATCCGTTGCAGCATGGTACAGCACAGTTAGAGGGGTCGGAGTATATATTTTTTTAACAATATTTCTCACTTGTCTTATATGTACTAAATTTGAACAGTTAAAAAAATTTATAATTATCCTAGGGGTACTGACAATACTTGCTACTATAAAAGCACTAATTCAAAAGTACATAGGTTTTGACGCAGCAGAAAAAATTTGGCTCTATCGAGATGGTGGTTATCTCACACACATCATCTACACAGGGATACGATATTTTTCATTTTTCAGCGATGCAGCTGCTTTTGGAGCTGCCATGGGGCAAGCCAGTGTATTGTTTTTAACTATAACACTATTTGAGAAAAAAAAAGGTATAAAAATTTTTTATATCATAGTAGGATTATGTGCACTATATTCAATGGCCATATCTGGAACGAGATCTGCATATGTAATTCCATTTATTGGATTTGCTGTTTTTATCTTTTTATCTAAGAATTTAAGAAGTTTTTCTATCCTATCTGTTGCTTTAATTTGCGCTTTTATATTTTTCAAATTTACAACAATTGGAAATAGCAATAAGATAATATATCGATTAAGAAGTGTCTTCTCATATTCCGAAGACAATTCATATATCGTCAGATTGAAGAATCAACAGATACTAAAAGAATACCTATCAGACAAACCATTTGGAGCTGGTATAGGACATGGTGGAGTTAAGGCAAAACGATATACAAATAACTCTTATATATCACAAATTCCCACAGACTCATGGTTCGTAATGATATGGGTTGAAAATGGAATTATTGGTCTAATAGTTAATATCTTAATAATGATATCTATAATCACATATTCATCATATTTGATATTATTTAAGTTTAAAAATAAAATAATTATTGGCTATTCAGCCGCTCTTCTTTCTGCTTCGGTTGGGATCATTGTTGCTTGCTATGCCAATGAACTCTTAGGCCCCCCTAACGGTATTATTACATACGCATTTTTAGGATTTATTATATCATGTAAAAATTATGATAAACAACTCTCTCAAGAGACCAGTAGTCTCGTTCATAACGATTAACTACAACGGTTTAACAGATACAACTGACCTTTTGAAATCTATTTTTTCAAATATCAGATGCATAGATTTTGAAGTTATTGTTGTCGATAATAATTCCAAAAATCGGGAAGAACTCACTATATTAAAAGGATTATTTCCTAAAATTATTGCTGTAAGAAGTGATATCAATTTGGGTTACGCTGGAGGCAATAATCTCGGAATTGATAATTCAAATGGTGATTATCTATTTTTTATCAATAATGATACTATTGTCCCTGAAGATCATATTAAACAATTGATTCAAAAATTTGAATCCAATAGTAAAATAGGTGCTGTTTCCCCTAAAATCATCTTCAACTCCCCCGAAAACACCATACAATTTGCTGGATATACACCTTTAACTCCTATTACCTTAAGAAACAGTCTAATAGGATATATGGAATTGAATGATGGACGATACAATGATTGTTCTGAAACGCCATATTGCCATGGAGCAGCTATGATGGTAAAAAGAGAAGTAATAGATAGAGTTGGAAAAATGTTTGAGGGCTTTTTCCTTTACTATGAAGAACTTGATTGGAGTATATCAATAAGGAAAAATGGATATATATTAATATATGATCCATCACAAACAATAATACATAAGGAGAGCAATACTATTGGACCTACATCACCAACCAAAACATACTACTTGACAAGGAACAGACTGCTTTTCGCAAAACGCAATCTTTCTACAAAAAATAAATATTTTTCAATTTTATATCAATTAGTAATAGCTATACCTAAAGGATTTTTTGTATTTTTGTTAAAAGGTAGATATGCAAATGCCAAATCCATTATCAAAGGTACCGTTTCATTTTTTAAATTATAACATTATCAGAAGATGGGTATAAAAGAAAAACTAGAGAACAGACCAAAGCTAAGAAAACTTGTGATCGCCTTCCTAAGTTCCACTAAACACCCCAGACCAAGATTCTACACTCGGTGGTTCATCAACCCTCTCTTCCATAAAAAGGGTAGTGGTTCCTCAATACATAAAAGAGGAGCAAGACTTGATTTATTTCCTTGGCACAGATTTGATTTGGGCAAAAACGTAGTTATTGAAGAACAATGCTTAATAAACAATGGAGCTGGGGATATAATTATTGATGATGGTGCTTTCATAGGGATTGGCTCTATCATCACAGGACCTGTGAGTATAGGAAAAGGGTGCGTCATTGGACAACGAATGTTTATTTCTGGATTTAATCACGGATATGAAGATGTGAATATGGAGATCTCAAAGCAGCCACTCATAATAAGAGAATCATCTATCGGAGATAATACTCACATAGGAACCAACATTACTATTTTACCTGGTGTCCACATTGGTAATAGATGTGTCATTGGAGCAGGAAGTGTAGTGACTAAAAATATTCCCGATTACTGCGTAGCTGCAGGCAACCCTGCAAGAGTTATTAAAAAATATAATAAGGAGAGTAATAAATGGGAATTACTTTGATACTCGAGTGGATAGTATTTGTATTGTTAGGTATAAACACATTATACCTATTCTCCTTTGCATTTGCTTCTATTTTCAATCTTATCCCCCCCTACCCTCATAACAATGAGAGAAAAAGAATATTAGTACTATTTCCTGCATACAAAGAAGATACTGTCATAGTCTCCTCTGTTAAATCATTCCTTAAACAAGATTATCCAAATGATTTATACAATATAGTGGTTATATCGGATCATATGAAAGAGGAGACAAACAATAAACTTTCGACACTTCCAATTAAACTTTTAACACCAATATTTAAACATAGTTCTAAGGCAAATGCACTTAAATATGCTATTAATAATTCAGAAGCTGATAGATATGATATAATTGTAATTCTTGATGCAGATAATAGTACAGACCCCCATTTTTTAAATAAAATCAACGACGCCATGGCAAAAGAGAGGGCGGTTCAGTGTCATAGGTGCGGAAAAAACAGAAACACTAGTATCGCGGTATTGGATTCAATTAGTGAAGAAATCAACAATTCAATATTTAGAAAAGGTCATGTCAATGTAGGATTATCTTCTGCATTAATAGGCTCTGGAATGGCATTTGAGGCTAAATGGTTTATTTCGAAAGTTGAACAATTGTGTACTTCTGGTGAAGACAAAGAGCTTGAAACTCTATTACTGAAAGATAGAATACATATTGGATATCTTCCTGAAGTAAACATTTACGATGAAAAAACACAAAAAAGCTCTAACTTTTACAATCAAAGAAGAAGATGGATAGCCACTCAATTTTTCTCTTTTTTCAGATCTACCAAAGAGTTTTTCCCTGCATTGCTGCATGGCAATATTGACTATATAGATAAATTGATACAATGGACCCTTCTTCCACGCATAATATTACTTGGCTTCACCTCTATTTTTGCATTGATTGCCTCTTTTACCAAACTTCCTTTTTTTTATAAATGGTGGGGGCTTTTAGGGATAATTATCATAACTTTTTGCATTTCAATTCCTAAAAAACATTGGGACAAAAAATTATTTAGAGCCATCATACAAGTACCTTTGTTATTTGCATTGATGGTGGCTAACTTATTTAGGATAAAAGGAGCTAATAAAACATTCATACATACAGAGAAGAATTATGAGAATAGCAATTGAAGCCCAAAGGATATTTAGGAAAAATAAACATGGGATGGATTTTGTGGCACTCGAGACAATTCGAGAATTACAAAAAATTGACCATTCGAACGAATATTTTATATTTGTAGCGAAAGGAGATGATATATGTCTTGAAGAAAGTTCCAATTTTCATATTATCACCTTAAATATGCCATCATATCCCCTTTGGGAACAGATAGCATTACCAATTGCAGCAAAAAAGGTAAATGCAGATATTCTTCATTGTACAAGTAATACTGCTCCAATTTTTTGCAAAGTGCCCATTATAGTGACACTACATGACATTATTTTTTTAGAAAAAAAAAGAGGTAACAACAAATCGCTTTATCAAAATGTTGGTTGGCTTTATAGAAAGATCGTAGTCCCACGGGTATTAAAAAAATGCAAACATATAATTACTGTTTCCAATTATGAATGTAACCACATTAAAGAGACACTTGGTATAGATGGAAGCCTTATTTCGCCAATATATAATGGCTATAATACTCATTTCAAACATATAGATAATTACTATTCTACAACCTCAAAATATTTTTCATCCAAGAATTACCTCTTCTTTTTAGGTAATACAGATCCAAAAAAAAATACAGAGAGAGTATTACAAGCCTATTCTTTATATTCATCAAAAACTCAAAACCCTCTACCACTTGTAGTTGCAGACCTAAAAAAAGACCTTCTATCGGATACAATCGAAAAATTAGGATTATCAAGCATTTCTAAACAAATCATCTCTCCAGGTTATATTATAAATAGTGATCTCCCATCAATATATAGTGGAGCTAAAGCTTTTATTTACACCTCATTAAGAGAAAGCTTTGGGATTCCAATCCTCGAATCTATGGCATGTGGAACACCTGTCATTACATCTAATACATCTGCTATGCCTGAAATAGCTGATGAGAGCGCATTGATAGTGGATCCATACAACATAAATGATATCGCTGACGCTATATACGACATTGACAACAATATAGAACTTCATAAAACCATTAGAGAAAAGGGTTATAAAAGAGTCACTCTATTTGATTGGGATAGGACGGCAAATCAAACATTTAGTATTTATGAACAAGTTTACAACTGCAAAAGTTAGCATCATTGTACCAATATACAATACAGCAAAATATCTTGATGAGTGCATTCAGACTATCATCAATCAATCGCTCAATGAGATAGAGATTTTATTAGTAGTTGACGAAACATCTAAAGACAATAGCGTTGAAATATGTGAAAATTATAAAATAAAGGATAGTAGAATAAAAGTGTTTTTCGATCATCACCAAGGACTCTCCATTGCAAGAAATATAGGTATCCAAGAGGCTACAGGAGATTATCTATGTTTCCAAGATAGTGATGATACTTTCAAATTAGAAGCATTAGAAAAATCATACATTAAAGCAATAGAGAATAATCTTGATATGGTGCTTTTCGATGCTGACTCTTTTTTAGATGACAATCAAGACAAAATAATAAGAGATTACTGCTTAGCACGTACTATTGGGGAGGGGATTTTTAATGGTCTTGACTTTTTTGCCTATCAAATTGATCACAATCTCATTACGGTTGGTCCTTGTTATTTAGTAAAAAAAAGTATATTAACAGATAATAAAATACTATTTTATCCAAACATCATACATGAGGATAATCTGTTCACACCTCAGCTCTATATTGCCTCACAGAGAGTGGGGATAATACCTGAGGCTTTTATAAACAGAAGAGTTAGAGATAATTCCGTAGTCACATCAAGTATTTCATGGGCAAATATAGAAGGTTATATAACAGGATATTCAGAATTAGTGAAACAAACAAAGAAAAGTAGTAATAAGGAAAAAAATATAATCTACAAATATATTAGAGCCACTCTTCCCGCTGTCAACTATAAAGCAAGATTTCTACCAATAAACCAAAGAGTACACTATCTTGCAATTGTTTTAAGGAACTATCTTCGTTTCACCACTGCTATTTCAACATTGAAAATATTAGTACCAAAGTATGAGTAATGTAAGAAAAGAGATGGTATCTGGAATTGCATATACTGCAATTGCAAAGTATTCAGGGTTGGCAGTTTCGCTTGTAGTGACGGCTATCCTCGCTAGACTTTTTTCTCAAGAAGAATTTGGCGTAGTAGCCATTGCTACTGTCATAATATCATTTTTCTCTATATTTTGCGATTTAGGTGTTGGAACAGCAGTTATACAGAATCAAACTTTAAATAATAAAGATATATCTTCAATATTTTCCTTCACCATTTGGGTTGGGATAATACTCACCATATTATTTTTCTTTTCTTCTTATATTGTTGCATCATTTTATAATAATAAGATTCTTATATCTATATGCCAGCTCCTTACAATTAATTTATTTTTTTCAGCAATTAAAACTGTCCCTGACGCATTACTTTTTAAAGACAAACAATTTAAATATATCGCTTATAGGACATTAATTGTTCAATTAGTTGCTGGAAGCATAGCAGTATCCGCAGCTCTTTTAGGATTGGGTATTCATTCATTAGTGATAAATCCTATTATTTCAAGTATCGTTCTATTTGCACTCTCGTATTCAAAGTATCCACAAAAATTCTCTTTCCGAATAGATTGGAGTGCTATCAATAAAATTTTCTCTTTCTCTTTATTCCAATTTCTATTTAATATTATCAATTTCTTTTCGCGTAACTTAGATAAACTTATTATTGGGAAACAATTAGGTATGTCGCCATTGGGCCTATACGAAAAGTCATATCGTCTAATGATGCTTCCATTGCAAACTATAACACAGGTGGTATCACCCGTAATGTTACCGATATATTCTAAATTTCAGAACGATACTAAACAACTTACATCTTCTTACTTAAAAGTAATTAGACTAATGGCCTATATTGGATTTCCAATCTCAGTACTGCTATTTTTCACCTCCAAAGAATTAATTTTTATACTCTTTGGAGAGCATTGGATTGAGTCAATCCCCTCTTTCAAATTGTTATCTTTCACCGTAGGCTTTCAGATAATACTATCAACATCAGGTTCAATATTTCAAGCTGTTAATTCAACTAAGAACTTATTTATTAGCGGTGCATTTTCAACAATATTAGATGTTATTGCTATTTGTTTGGGGACAATTTACTATAAAAGCATTGAGCACGTTTCATTTTTCCTCCTTATTACCACCATTATTAATTTTATTCAATGTTATTACATCTTGCTAAGTCTTACTCTAAAACAAAAGTTTTCTCTTTTACTTAAAGAAATTTATTTACCAATAATTCTCGCACTAATTATTGGCACTATTATTGGCATCATATCTTCATTCTCATTTATCATAGACATGAACGTAATATTATCATTGGTGATTAAAGCACTTATTGCTCTGATAATATGGATATTATATATGCAACTAACTAAAGAATATGACATAATTAGTTTATTTAGTAAATACTTTAAAAAATAGTATATGGAAAAAAGACAATTATCTACAACATCCTATGGAATATTAGATTTTTTAAATGTTTCAAAAAACAATATTGATGACTTTGACATCTATTACTCTCCTACTATTGAAAATGTCAAGGATAATTCCATTTTCTTCTTAATAGATTTCAATGAACCTCTACTTAATGTAATAAATAAACAATTTCACCATATTCTATACATTCTTCCAAGTGATTCAAGCATAAAAGAGATTCATAATGCCATATATGTAGATGATCCCAAATATACAATTGCTTTGATTATTAACACCTTTAGGTGCGATAGATCAGATAGTTACCCTCTTATTCATCCCACTGCTATTATTTCTCCAAATGCGCGAATAGCCAATAATGTTCGAATTGGTGCATACTCAATAATCGGAGATTGTTCAATAGGTAATGGTTGTATTATAAAAGAGAATGTACATATCTATGATGATGTAACAATAGGAAATAATGTTATGATATATTCCTCATCTCAGATCGGCAGTACAGATTTTGGTCCCGTTCAAAAAAGTGACGGAAGTTATATAATGTTTCCACAAGTTGGAGAACTGATTATTGAAGATAATGTTGAAATATTTCCACTTTCTGTCGTCGGAAAAGGTGCTTTAGGACCAACAATAATAAAAAAAGGTTGTAAAATCGATCATTGCTGCACAATAGGACACAATAGCTACATCGGTGAAAATACAATAGTCACTTGTAATGCCACAATACTTGGAAGTGTGAAGATTGGCCCCAATTGCTATATTGGTTCCAGTTGCATAATCAAAGAAAAATTAGAAATAGGAGATCACAGCACTGTGGGAATGGGAGCTGTTGTCACTAAGTCATTCCCTTCAGAGGTAGTAATAGCAGGAAACCCTGCAACTATTTTATCAGACATGATAGAAAGGAATAAAATAATAAATAAGATTGTAGATGTATATAAATGATCATCTACTCTACATGTTTTTTCACTATTTTGTAATATGTATCCCAGTTGCCTATATCAATCCAAGAATCTTCACTAATTGGAAAGCATCCTACATTACCACCACTTGAAATGATAGATTCTATCAAGTCGGTAATATGAAAAAACATATTCTCAGGTATTAAATCGAGTACCTGTGGTTCAAGGATATACATACCAGTATTTATAGTATATGGCAACTTTGGCTTTTCCACAATTTTATCTATTAACCCATTTTTTTTGGTTTCAATAATTCCATATGGTAAAGAGAATGATTTTATGGCCCCAACGAGAGTTAATAAATTGTGGTTATCTTTATGATATTTTAAAATTTCAGAGTAATCATCATTT
>CAZSLC010000008.1:0-47432 GCA_964607675.1 uncultured Muribaculaceae bacterium | reverse complement strand
AGGCAACAAAATCAAGATATTGCTCTTAATTAGGTTTTATTTCTTGTGTATTTTATTTTAAAATTTCAGAGTAATCATCATTTATAATAATATCACAATTTGAGACAAAAAAAGTAGAATTTATTTTTGCTGCTAAAATCTTCAAGCTACCAGCTGTCCCCAATGGCTTACTTTCCTGCACATATTCAATATTGTACTTGGGCAATTTATTAAAATATTCTTTTATTATTTCAGATTTATAATTTACTGAAAAAAAGAAATTCGAGGATCCACAACTGATAAATTTATCCATAATATCCTCCACAATAGTCTTCTCTCCAATTGGAATTAGTGGTTTTGGCAAAATATTAGTGAGTGGTTTCATCCTAGAACCAACGCCACCTGCCATAATCACAACTGGCAGTTTAAATTGTTTTCGACATATAAATAAATCTTCATTTACCAAATCCTCCCAAAAAATCACATCAACCAAATCCTTTTTATTATTCAAAATTGGCATAAATTCAGCCTTTTCAGATAATATTATAGATTTTATCTCGTCTAATGATTGATTTACAGTAGAATAGCAATAATTCTTCCTCATTATGTTTTTGATTGGACTCTCTAAAGATAGCCCCTTTATAATTGCACGCTGTACATCTCCTATACTTAACAATCCAACAAAGTGTCCCTTATCAAAAACCAATAATAATTTTTTTCCTATTTCATCCATCTTTTGAATTGAAGATAGTATTGAGGAATAATTGTCAATAGATACTTGTTCTATTCTGCTCATATTCTATTTTTTTTCATAAAGCAATGAAAGTGATTCGGAGTACATAACTCCAGCTCTGCTACCTCTGTATCTAGCTAATGCCTCAACTGCACTAATGGATCTTGAGTATGGTTCTTCCATTAATTCCACATCATACAATTTAAGAATTTCAATTTTTTTAGAAAGGAAATCTGAAATATCTACATACACATTAGGGACAAAAGAATCAGCCACAAGTGACGGTGCAAATTCAGTTTCAGATAAGGTCTCGTACATATAAATTGCATTTATAAAGGGCTTTCTGAAACTTTTTGTGCAACTATATGCCGCATCAAACACAATTCTATGGTCAGAATGGACGTCTGTTTTATTAACGATATACACAATATTAGGATGAACTTTATCTATTACATCACCTATATCTTTAATAAGATTAAGTGTATCAACCTTATAAAGTTCTATTACAGGATATCGCAATAAAAACACATCATCAAAGCTATAAGCCTCTGACACTCGTTTTATTACATTTTCTCTCTCTCTAATTTCACTATCACTTTTACCCAATTTATTATCCTTATTCCAAGAAGTAACAACTGCCCAATAGACTTCGTCTCCATTAGCTTTGTGTTTCAACAACGTACCTCCAATACCTATTGTTTCATCATCAGGATGAACTGCTATACATAATACTTTATTAGTCATACTCTATAAAATTATTCCCATATATTACCTTTTTCGATCTCTTTTCTATACCATTCAATGGTCATTTTAATACCCTCTTCAAATGAAACAGTGGATTTATAATTTGTCAATTTTTTCAATTTTGTAGTATCAGGACATCTTCTATCAACAGAACCAACAGGTGGATCCATCTCCTTTATTTCACACTTGATATCTAATGTCTTAAGTATTTGACAGACAAGGTCCTTAATTGAAATCTCACTCTCCTCTCCTATGTTGATTATCTCATTATCTGTATTTTCAGACTCCATCACTGAAATTGTTTGTGATACTCCGTCGTAAACATGGCAAAAAGATCTCGTTTGATCAGCCCCATACACCCTCAATGGTCTTTCTCCATCAATAATCCTAACCAAAATTTCAGGAATTACATGTGCGAATCCCTCCCTTTGTCCATAAATATTATGATATCTCACAATTGAATACCTATAGCTATTTGGGGAATTAAAAATAATCATTTGCTCGTTAGTCATCTTACTTGATGCATATGTCCATCGTGGGTTGTTTATATCCGACACTAATAATGGTACATTTTCGTCCGTGGGAACATTTATAATACCATATTTGAACCCACCTGCATAAGTTTCACACGTTGACGCAAAAACTATTTTCCCAACTTTGTTTTCTTTTGCAAGATCTACAATATTCATTGTTGATAGGAAGTTAACCCTTAGCACCATATCAGGATGTTGCATACAATGCTTAACCCCAATTATTGCCGCAAGATGGTATATCTCATCATAGTGCTCCCAAATATTCTTCCTCATCAAATCAATGTCTGTCAAGTCTATTTCAAAAAATCTCACATTTTGTTTCGAGATCAATTGTTTCATATAGGTATCCATCCTTCCTCGGTGCAGATTATCAACAATCGTTATAAAATTGTCATTATTCTCTGATAATCTGTAAGCCAAATGGTATCCTATAAACCCTGCACCGCCAGTGATTAATATCTTTTTCATAATTGATTGTTTTTACTATTTATATGTCCTTTTCCAACTCCCACTACTTTCCTACCATTATCTAACAGAGCAAAAGCCTTCATATCTGAGATAATATTATTCGCATCTACAATCAACTCTGTGTTTTCAGTCATTTTTAATAACTCTTTTTCACTAATAGAAAGATAGTCTTTATGCCTCGTTGCAAAAATTACTATATCAAAATTTGAGAAATCATCAACAAAGACCGCATCAGGCACCTCATTCCATTTAAAAATATACGGATCATTGACAGATATTTTTGCACCTTTCTCAATAAGAGCATTATAAAGTATCTCGGTTGGTGAAAAACGGGTGTCTCCTATATCTTCTCGATATGAAACTCCTAAAATAAGGACTCTTTTATCTGCTATGGTTGTGAACTGTTCAATCAAATCAATAACATGCAAAGGCATTTTATCGTTAACCTTAAGTGCCTCTATTGAAAATGGGAAACCATATGAAGAATGAAAGTAATTGTCGTTAGCCCACAATGCCAATAAAGAATCTTTCGTAAGACAATATCCGCCAACTCCAAGCCCTGGCATCATAATATTTCTGTGCGTAGGTCTCTGACGGATACCATCAATAACAGAAAAAATATTTATACCCGCCTTTTCAGCAAATAGTGTCCATTCATATATAAATGCTATATTCATTGCCCTATATGAATTTTCAAGAACCTTCGCCATTTCACATGCTTCAGGTTCTAATTCTTCTTTCAAAGGATATATATTAGTATCAATAACTGATGACAAAAAGTTTTTTGCCTTTTCTGCTGCTTCCCTATTTAAACCACTATATGTTCTAAAAAAATTTTTTATTGAATTCAAATAATCTTTTCCAGGCATCACTCTTTCATAAGAATATGCAAGCAATGGCTCACTGCTAATGCCTCTTTTAGAGAACTCACTTATCAACAGTGGATAGATAATATTTCGACAAAATCCTGGAGGAATAGTGGTCTCAACCAAGATTAAACAATCAGGCTTCACTAATTTTCCCAATGATAAGATAGCCTTTTCTATTGATTCTTTATGTAAATGATACTTATTATAATCTTCTTTATCACATTTAGAAATAGATAATTGAACATCTACAATCACTATCTCTGCCTGCGATAAACATTTTTCATCACTTGTTGCTATCAAGTTATGATTCTCATTAACAGCCTTATTAAGTAATTTACTAAAAGATATATCTTCTGTTTTGAAAGGCAAAATACCATTATTCACACTCTCAATTAGTATATCATTTTTAGGCAAATCTATCCCTACAACTGAATAACAAAGGTTGCCGTCCTCGTCAGAAACATTTGCTACTACTGTTGCCATAGCTAATCCGACAAATCCCAAACCTTGTACACACACTTTTTCTCTCATATCCATATATCTATATAACTTTAATCACTTTCTTCATTTGTTCCCTCCAAGAGAGTGTATCAATAATTGAATTTCTAATTTGTAAAGGGGAGTAATCACATTTATTATAAAAATCAATAATACTACATATATCTAAAGGGGTATCATCAGGAGTAGCCTTCATGATATACGGCATACCCTCAAAATCATCGTCAATTTCGGAATAAATAAATGGGATCCCCCTTGCCGCATACTCTCTATTTTTAAGTGTTTTAATTTTTGTGATATTACTCCGATGCCTTGCCAAACTTGCTACTCCAAAATCAGCCATTTCAAATAATTTATTTAGCTCCTCCCCTGATCTGTTTCCATAAAATGTAATATATCCATCCAAACCTCTCTTTCTAGCCAAAAGCATCAAATCATTATACTCTGAACCAAATCCTCTACCTATTATCATAAAAAAAACAGACATTTTATTGTTAGGATTGGAATAATATTTGGAAAGTCCCTCTATAACCCTATCAATACCGTGCCAATAATGCACTTCGGAGACACTTATCAAATAAAAGGAATTACTGGGGTTTGATTTGTCCAATACTCTATGTGATTTTTCTCTTAATTTTATTGAGTCGAAATCTATCCCATTGGAAATTGAAATATTAGGAGCACCAAAAATCGTATTATCATCTGTAAAAGTAACATAGCTATCAATCAGTTTAGAAAAACTCTTTCGGAAAATAATATCAAGAAATAAAGACAATTTAGCTTCGAATGATGCCCCTTTAAACTGACCTTGATAGGGATATGTTGGTATTTCAACAACAACTTTCACATTTCTTGCTTTTTTTATACTCTTTACCATTCTGCTCAAAAATGGAGAAGCATTATGAGCACTCCTTATATACAAAAAATCTATATTATTACTAATAATATAGTTTGAGACAGAAGAGAAATCAATTCTTTTTTTAATTTTTGACACAAATCCATTCCCATAATTGCATATCTCTCTTGAGTCAACTTTTCTTATTTGGTTTCCATATTCATCAAAATCAGTATAACAAAGTTCAGTACTCACACCTAATTGATTAAGGGCAGATACTTGATACAGAATTTTCTTACTTATTCCATTATATGATTCGAGTCCATAGAAAACAAGAAATAGTGCTTTCATAAATCTTTTTATATATCTTTCAAATTTAATAAAATTTGAAAAATTTTATCTAATTTTAACAGAAATAAATCGTCATCTATGAATACTTTAGAAATAATTTTTTGGTGCTTTCTATTTATTGTATTTTATACATATATCGGATATGGTTTTACAATCTATATATTAGTGATATTAAAAAGATTATTTAGGAAAAAAAAGAGAATTACTACCAATAACCCATTACCCAAAGTAACGCTGCTTATTGCCGCATACAATGAAGCAAATATAATAGATAAAAAGATGGAAAATAATTTTTCCCTCAACTATCCATCTGAATTGCTGGATATTGTGTTTGTTACAGATGGTTCAACGGATCAAACAAATAGTATTATAGAAAAATATACTATGGATTCGACCAATAAACCAAAAGTAATCCTATATTTTGATAAACCAAGAAAGGGGAAGACAGCTGCCATAAATAGAGTAATGCCTATGATCACCTCCACTATCGTTGTTTTTACCGATGCTAATACTATGTTGAATAATGATTCTATTATTGAGATTGCGAAAGCTTTTAACGACCCTAAGGTGGGATGTGTAGCTGGTGAAAAAAGGGTTGAGTCAGACAATGAAGAGGGGGCAGCTGCCTCTGAAGGTTTATATTGGAAATATGAATCTATTTTAAAGAAATTGGACTCTGAGCTCTGCACCACCGTAGGAGCTGCAGGAGAGCTTTACGCTATTAGAAGAGAACTATTTATGATAATGCCAGAAAACACTCTTCTGGATGATTTTATTCTATCAATGGAAATTGTAAAAAAAGGATATAAAATAGCATATTGTGACAAAGCATACGCCATGGAAAAAGCATCCTTAGATATTAAAGAGGAGGAAAAAAGAAAAATAAGAATTGCTGCTGGTGGACTTCAGTCAATTTTCCGTTTAGCACCTCTGCTAAATATTTTCAAATACGGCATGGCATCATTCCAATATATATCACATAGAGTACTACGATGGAGTATAACCCCTATTTTATTATTTGCTCTATTACCAATAAATATTTTGATAGTTACTTTTGCAACTCAAACCAATATCCTTTTTAGTATCTTACTCGCCTTACAAGTATTATTCTACATTGGAGCTATTATTGGTAAATATTTAGCAAATCATAATATTAAAAACAATATAGTCTATGTTCCGTACTATTTCTTATTTATGAATTTTAACGTTCTTAAAGGTTTTAAATACCTATTAAATAACAAGAATACGGGAGCTTGGGAAAAGGCTAAAAGAAGAAACTAGATGAAAAACATTGGATTAATTATAACTTGTATTGCATTCATCATCATTGCATTAATCAATTTATTATTTGTTACATCAATGACTATTATGACGCCATTATTGATTATTATAGGTATTTCGCTAATAATAAAAATGGCAAGGAAAAATCGAATGCTATTTTATACTTTAATTGTCATCACTATAACACAGTTTTTCTGGGTACCAGGAATTCTTAGATTTAACATACTATCCATCCCCCATGACGGAGAAAATAATATAAAAATATCTACATTCAATGCAGGCACGTTTAAATATAAAAATAACAATACTATCGAATATGTATCTATGTTAATGGAAAAAGAGAATGTGGATATAGTTTGTTTTCAAGAATATAGGGGCAATTATGATTTGAAAGAGTTTCCATATAAAGTAATTCAACAAGATGACCCAATTAACAATACAGGATTAGCGATATATAGCAAGTACCCTATTATTGATAGCGTAAAAGAAATTTTTACAAATGGAATTAATGGCAGCATGTATGCAGATATTCAATATAACAATAAGGTTATAAGGGTAGTAAATTGTCACCTTCAAACTACAGGAATAAGTACCACAACCAATGATGACAGTCAAAAAAGAATTGATGAAATAAAAAAGAACATGCAAATACGAGAAGTTCAGGCCAACTATTTAGCAAGGTTCGTGGAAACATTTACCCTCCCTACCATACTATGTGGAGACTTTAACAGTACACCACTATCTTATGTCTATAGAGTAATAAACAGATCATTAAAAGACTCTTATAGAGAGATGGGCAATGGATACTCATCAACTTACAATGGTGGGTTTAAAGGGATACTTAAGATTGATTATATTTTCCATTCTAAAGAATTTGAGTGCACAAACTACTATACGTCTGCTACAGAATTGAGTGATCACAATACAGTATTTTCCTCTCTGAATTTGGGAATATAGAAACTAAATGTCGATCCTTTGCCTAATTCGGAAATCACTGACAATTCACCTCCGTTCCTATTAATAAACTCTTTAGTAAGGTTTAACCCCAATCCAGAACCACTTTCATTTTTAGTCCCAGCCTTAGTAAAATCCACTTTACCACTTTCAATCTTGACAATATCTTCTGCCGATATACCATAACCGCTATCAATGACATTTATAACTACTTTATCTTGTTCGTTTTCAAGTTTGACAATGATTTTAGACCCTTCATGACTGAACTTAATAGCATTGGAAATAAGATTACGATAAATAGTTTTAATCATATCTATATCTGCATATACCTCTACTTGTTCATCAGCTCCGACAACCTCTATGTCAATTTTTTTATTATGCGCTACTTTTGATAAAAAATCTATGGAAGATATTGTTAAAGAAGAAATGTCAATTTTTTGTAAAACTGTCTTTAGAGCTCCAGTTTGACTCTTTGTCCATTTTAGTAAATTATCAAAGAGATTAAATGCATCTTCCGAAATGGAATTTACATTCATCAACATTTCAACTACATCACTATCTATATTATCATAATCTTTTATCTTTTCTGTGACATAATTCATTATTATCATAGTGGTAGCTAATGGAGAACGAATATCATGGGCGATAATTGAATATAATTTATCACGAGAGATAATAGTTTTCGAGAGTTCATCAGCTTGAGATTGAATCAATCTATTGGCACGTACAACTGAAAGTTGGAACTTTATTCTCATCAATAAAACATCATTGTTAAAAGGCTTCGTCACAAAATCATTAGCACCGAATGAAAAGCCTTTTACAATATCTTCATTATTATTGAGTGCTGTAACGAGAATTACAGGTAACTCCTCAAGAGTATAATTCTTTCTTATATTTTGACAAGTTTCATACCCATCCATTAATGGCATCATTACATCTAATAATACAAGATCAGGTTTTTCTGAATCAATCATCTCAAGTGCTTTTTTTCCACTATCTGCACTGATGATCTTAAATTTTTCTCTCACCAATATAGCTTTTAGGAGCAGAATATTAGATAATATATCATCAACAATTAATAATTTATAATCTGAAGTGTTAATATTCATTAAATCTACAATGTTTTGAAATAATCAATTGTTTTCTTTAGTCCTTCCTCCAAATGAATAGATGGAGACCAATCAAGCATATTTTTAGCAATAGTAATATCTGGCTTTCTTTGGCGTGGATCATCACTTGGCAGTGGTAGATATACAAGTTTAGATTTGGAGTTACATAGTTTAATTATTAATCCAGCTATCTGTGCAATTGACAACTCATTTGGATTTCCCAAATTTACAGGACCTAAAAAATCAACAGGAGAAAGAATCATCTTCATCATACCTTCTATAAGATCATCAACATACATAAAACTACGTGTTTGAGAACCATCTCCATAAATAGTAATATCTTTATTACTCAATGCTTGAAGGATAAAATTAGAAACAACCCTACCATCATTAGGTTGCATCTTTGGTCCATATGTATTAAAAATTCTAATAATTTTAATTTTCACATTAGATTGCCTATGGTAATCCATAAATAGAGTCTCAGCACATCTTTTCCCTTCGTCATAACATGATCTTAACCCTATTGTATTTACATTCCCCCAGTAAGATTCTTCTTGAGGATGAATCATGGGATCACCATATACTTCACTCGTAGAGGCTTGTAAAACGGTGGCTCCTGTAAGCCTTGCTAATTCAAGCATATTAATAGCACCCATCACTGATGTCTTAATGGTTTTTACAGGGTTTAATTGGTAGTGAATTGGTGAAGCGGGGCAAGCTAAATTAAAAATAGCATCTACTTCCACCAGATAAGGCTCAATAACATCATGTCTTACAAATTCAAAATTTGGATTTTTAAGAAAAATAGAAATATTATTTTTAGTTCCAGTAAATAGGTTGTCTAAACAGATAACATCATATTCACTATCTAATAATCTTTTACAAAGATGGGATCCGATAAATCCTGCTCCTCCAGTAACTAATACTTTTTTCATTTATGCCCAATATAATAGTATTTAACTCCCTCTCTTTCCATCTCGTTTTTATCATAAATATTTCTACCATCGACGATAATAGGATCTCTCATAATAGATTTTAATCTCTTTAAATCTAAAATTCTAAATTGCTTCCATTCGGTAACTAAAGCAACAGCATCAGCTCCATCTGCTGCATCATAAATATCGCTACTGTAGGTTATGGAATCATTGAAAACTGACATAACATTTTTCATTGCTATTGGGTCATAAACTCGAATATTTGCCCCAGCATTTATTAATGACTTGATTAATACAATGGAAGGTGCCTCCCTTATATCATCAGTTCCTGGTTTGAAAGAGAGCCCCCAAACAGCAATAGTTTTATTATTGAATTCTCCATTGAAGATAGAATTCAATTTTTCAAACAGAATCATTTTTTGATTATTATTAACCTCTTCAACAGCACTTATAATCTTCATTTTATATCCAAAATTCGCAGCTGTGTTTATCAATGCTTTTACATCTTTTGGAAAACATGATCCCCCATACCCACACCCAGGATAAAGGAATTTGCCACCAATTCTCAAATCAGATGCTATTCCACTCCTGACAAAATTAACATCCGCCCCCGTAAGCTCACAAAGAGTAGCAATTTCATTCATAAAACTAATTCTCGTCGCCAACATGGCATTAGCAGCATACTTTGTCATTTCTGCCGAGAGAATATCCATGAAAATAACTCTATAATTGTTTAGAAGAAATGGTCTATACAACGAAGACATGAGCTCTTTTGCCATATTGCTATCTGTACCAATAACCACTCTGTCTGGCATCATGAAGTCCTTTTTTGCTGATCCTTCTTTCAAAAACTCTGGATTTGAGGCAACATCAAAATCGATTTTCACGCCACGCTTATTTAACTCATTTTGAACAATTTCTCTAATTTTATATGAAGTACCAACAGGAACAGTACTTTTTGTAACGAGCAATGTGTACTTACTAAGATTTGCACCAAAATCTCTTGCAACGCTAAAAACATATTCAAGATCAGCACCGCCATCACTATTTTGAGGGGTACCAACAGCTATAAACACTATATCCACATCATTTATGCATGAAGACAAAGATGTTGTAAAATGAAGCCTGTTATCAGAAATATTATTTTCTATCAATTCATTAAGTCCCTCCTCATAAATAGGAACAACCTTATTTTTTAATAAATTGATTTTCCCCTCATCAATGTCAACACAATACACATTAGCACCCATTTCTGCAAAACAAGCAGCAGACACTAAACCTACATATCCAATTCCAACTACAGCAATATTCATAATAGATATAATTCGTCATTCAAAGTTAATATAATTTATGTTACAATATGCTCATATTTAAAAACATTTATACCTGTAAACAAAAAAAATGTAAGAATATCAAACTCTTGCATTATACTTAACATCAATGTGGAGATGGGCGGACTCGAACCGCCGTCCAAACACAGCACCTGAAAGCTTTCTACATATTTATTTCATTAATTATTTTCGAGGTGAAGCTGCTAATGAACAAGTTACCGCACCCTTATCCTTTAAATCTTAGAGTACATTAAAGGAGTCAATACTCGCAGTCAACTTGAATGATACCCCATATGTCAAATATAGTTAACTGAAAATTTGACGGGATACTCGTTGCTATCGCCCTTGGCGATGCAATTAAGGCAGCAAGCTTGGCTTACTACGCAGCGAGTGCATAATTATTGTTGCCAGTTAAGGCTTAGACATTGATATTTACGAGCAAATATCCAACGCTCGATATGCTTACTTCCCGATGTCTTGTGCTGTCAAAACCAAAACATCCCCAAAATTGTTGCAAATATACAAAAAAATATTATTCAGACTTAGGATATACAATTCTTTGGTGATATACTTGTTGAATATATCTCTTAAATATAGCCTTGATAATGTTAATCTCCTTGATTGAAATATCTGCTTGGGCAAGTTGAGAGTCAGACAACTTACTAGAAATTATCGACTCTACAAGTGAAGATATGCTCTCCTGAGTATATTCTTTGAGTGTTCTCGATGCTGCTTCAACTGCATCTGCCATTAAAACTATTACATGCTCTTTGCTTTGAGGCAATTTCCCATGATAAGTAAAAGGTCCAACATTATTTGGGTCCCCTCCTTCATCACAATACTTTCTGTAAAAATAAGCCGTAACCGTTTTAGCATGGTGAGTAGCAATAAAATCTGTAACAACGTCTGGCAATCTATGTTTTTTAGCCAATTCTAAACCATCATCTACGTGTCGAATAATCTGTGTAGCACTATCTATTGGTGATAAGTCTTTATGATAATTTACTCCTGAAGGTTGGTTTTCTATAAAACACTGCGGGTTATTAAGTTTCCCTATGTCGTGATATAATGCACCTACTCTAACAAGAAGTACGTTACCACCAATCTCTTTGGCTGCCGCTGTTGCCAAATTGGATACTTGAAGAGAATGTTGAAATGTACCAGGTGCCCCATATGATAACTCCTCTAATAATCGGTTGCTTGTATCTGACAAATCATAAAGTCTTGCACTTGACACCAAAGAAAATATTTTTTCAAATAGGAAAACAAGAGGATACGCACCTACTACAAACAGAGCGTTGCACCCTATAAAAATAAGGTGATTGACATTGTCAGAGTTAAATGAATCCTCAGAAATTAGTCTAAAAGCAAAATAAATCATCAATAAAGCAATGAATATAAAAAGTGCATTTAAAAATTGTAACCATCCTCTATTTAAATAATGAAATGAAATCATCGCCACGACACCAGCTAAGAGATTGATTGAGAAGAGTTCTACACCATTTTGCGTCAAAAGCAATAGAGGAGTTAGCATCACAATGTATAGGGGGAAAGCAAGAGATTGTTTAAAAAAAGCAAGCAAATAAATGGCAAAAACTGCGTAAGGCACTATATATAAAAGCGATGGGTTAACATTCCTTACTACCACTGTTGCAACAATAACAAGAAGATAGATAATTAGAATAAAGGAATATTTATTTCTATGCGAGAAAATACTAATATCTACAAAGTAAATTACTGAGAGAAGTAAAAACATCACCCCAAATGCAAATAATATGTGTCCGCTCAAAACCTTGAAATACGAGCCAGAATATCCAAGCGAAGATTGAAACTCAGCTTTGTAGGAATCAAGCATTTGCTTAATATCTGACGTGATTATTTCCCCTTCTGAGGCTATTAGTTGTCCAGAATAGACAATCCCCTTTGTGGGAGAAATATAATCAATAGCCTCCTTGTGAAACAATTCTGTTGTTTTTGCATCTAAAATAAGATTTGGAACAAGATATGAGTAAAGGTTACTAAGTTTAACAATTGAATCTATATTGTGGTTAGGAAGATCTCTCTCTAATTGTATTTTAAGGTATTCTTCAGCTTTAGAAAGATCATAAACTTCTGTAATTGGCACTGACTCCGCCCTTTTGTCTTTTTGTACAAGGATTACTTGATCTATATCTCTTGCATTGTCATAATACGAAGAAACAATCCCCTTGTCATACAATTCTTCCAATGTAAATATCATATTTTTAACAACAGATGGCTGCAATGTCGTCAATTGATACTTTCTGAACTTCTCAATCTGTTCAAATTTAGTAGATTGATTATATATATAATATGGAATTATCTCTGACGCCTTTTTCTCTTTTTCGAGCATCAGTTCGTCATTGGTTTTTAAAATTGGAAAATCGAATTGGGCAAACAGAGTCTCATACATCCATGGTTCACCTTTTTTGTATTTATATTTAAATCTACCTTCATTTGGGAAAAATAAAACGGTCACAAACAATACAACAACTGCATAAATATAAATACGTGGATTTTTTAATTTGTTTATCCTTTCCATAACAAAATTTCTAATTTTGTAAAGTTATACAAAAACAATTAAAATGAGAAAATCAATTATTATTACCTTAACACTATTGCTATCAGTCTCAATCCATGCTCAGGAGTTGATAGTAATGAAATCCTATAACTTGAAATGTAATGATTCAATATTAGTATTCACACCAAAAGAGTGCTCCTCAAAGCAAATACCAACTTTATTTCTTCTACATGGATGGAGCGGAAGTTTCAAGGATTGGAACAACAAATATGACATTCAACAAATTAGCAATAAATTTGGATTCAGAATCATTTGTCCTGACGGGTTTTACAATGGTTGGTACTTAAACAATATAGATCCAAACAAAATGCAATGGAGAGGGTTCTTTGAGGAGGAATTATATCCAGAAATGGTTAAAAGGTATGGACTAATCGAAGATTATACTTTCATTACTGGTCTAAGTATGGGAGGTCATGGTGCCATTAATCTCTTTCTTGATCATCCAGAATGGTTTAGATCAGCAGGTAGCATGAGTGGGGTGCTCAACCTCCGACACACATCGCTTAAAGAGAAGCACCTCTCTTTAGTTTTGGGGGAGTATTCTTCAACCAATAAGAGATACGATGAAGAATCTGCTGTGAACAGGCTTAATAGCTATAAAAGCAAGTATAGTAAATATCAAGAAAAACCATTGGTTATCACTTGTGGATACGATGACGTATATGCAATATGCACAACTGAATTTTCAGAAAAGTGCAAAGACGAAAACATCCCACATTTTTTGATGCTAAGCAAAGGAAAACACTCATGGAAATATTGGGGTTTCGCCCTCGAAATGCACTTAACACTGTTTAAGTCGATTCTTAATGGAGAAAATATTGGCTATTGATTTGTTTTAAAGGGGGAGTTTGGTTCTTTTGCCATATACATATATTCTAACTTATCAAGAAGCGATGGGAAGAATTTATTCAAAAAAACAGTAGTCCTTCCAACAAGGGTAAGAACAACCTTTGACTTTCTCCTCTTAATTCCATTCAATAAAAACCAAGCACATCTATCGGCTGTCATCATCTTTTTCTCATCCCTTGGAGAACTACCTTGGGGAGAGCCATCAGCAGTCATAGCTGTGGACCTTATATTTGATGCTGTAAAGCCTGGAGCAAAAATTAACACATGAAGACCATCATATAAATGCTCAACACGCAAGGCATCAAGGAAGCCACAAATGGCAAATTTCGAAGAAGAATATCCTGTTCTTGCAGGCAACCCCTTAAAACCAGCAACCGATACAACTCCTACTACAGAACCTTTTGATTTCAATAAATACGGTAAAGCATATTTTGTACAATAGACAGTGCCCCAAAAATTGACATCCATCGACCTTTTTATAACCGAAAGGTCCAAATCCTTAAGCATGGCCCTCATTGACACCCCTGCATTATTGACCAAAATATCAATTGTGCCAAATGCACCCACAGCGGTTTTAATCAACCGTTTACAATCATCCTCAATTGAAACATCGGTCGGTACAACAACAATATTTGAATAAGGGGACAATTCTATCTTTAATGCCTCTAATTTATCCTTAGAGCGCGCTGCAATAACTAAATTAGCCCCTGCATTGGCAAACCTGCGTGCAGAAGCTAATCCAATACCGGAACTTGCTCCAGTTAAAACAACGACTTTATTTTTAAAGAAATTCATCATTCAATGGAAACATTCTGCATCTCTTCAGTATCATAAAAACCTGAATCAAGCTTACTTCTCACATCTGCAAATGCATCAAGAGTATATTCTACATCATCTAAAGAGTGTGCAGCTGTTGGGATAATTCTAAACATTATCACCCCTTTAGGAACTACAGGATAGACCACTACAGAGCAAAAAATTCTATAATTCTCTCTCAAATCAACTAAAATATTAGTTGCTTGTGGCACTGATCCCTTTATAAATACTGGGGTTACACAAGCCTCTGCTGGGCCTATATCAAAACCTCTTTTTCTCAAGCCATCTTGCAGGGCTCTTGTAATGATCCATAATTTCTCCCTCAATTTGTCACCCTCCTCACTTCTAATAATTTCCAATCTTTTTAGGCATCCCTCAACTATCGGCATAGGTAAAGATTTTGCATAAATCTGGGAACGAAGATTGTATCTTAAATAATTGATAATGGATCTCGGGCCAGCAACAAATCCCCCTATAATAGCCATTGATTTTGCATATGCACCAATATAGAGATCTATCTCATCCATTACACCAAAATGTTCAGAAGTTCCCCTCCCATTTGGTCCCATCACTCCAAACCCATGTGCATCGTCAATCAAAATTCTAAATTTATATTTCTTTTTGAGTGCTGCAATCTTATCTAAGATACCAAGTGCACCTGTCATGCCATAGACACCCTCAGTAATTAATAAAATACCTCCACCTGTTTGTTCACAAAGTTTAGTAGCCCTCTGAAGCGTTTTCTCACATTTTTCGATATCATTGTGAGGATAGACCATCCTTTTCCCCATGTGAAGGCGGCACCCATCTATTAGACAGGCATGAGCCTCTGAGTCATATACAATTACATCATGACGTGTAAGCAGTGCGTCAATAGTAGAAATAATACCTTGATAACCAAAGTTAAATAAATATGCATCCTCCTTTTTTTCAAAATCTGCCAACTCTCTCTCCAACTTTTCGTGAAGTGATGTCTGCCCTGACATCATTCTTGATCCCATAGGATATGCAAGTCCCCAACGTGCAGCAGCCTCCCCATCTATTTTTCTAATTTCTGGATGATTAGCCAGACCCAAATAGTTATTTAAACTCCAGCAAAGAACCTCTTTACCATTAAAAATCATTTTTGGTTTGATCTCACCCTCCAATTTGGGAAAGGTAAAATATCCGTGTGCTTTTTCTCTGTAACGTCCTAAAGGACCACCTTCATCGTTAATAATTCTGTCAAAAATATCCATTACATATATAATTATTGTTCTTAATTAAGCATCAATTTTCGCATATTTGGCATTTGCCTCAATAAATTCTCTCCTTGGAGGCACATCGTCACCCATCAACATTGAAAATATTCTATCTGCCTCTGCCGCATTTTCTATTGTAACTTGTTTTAACATTCTTGTTGCAGGGTCCATTGTCGTATCCTTCAATTGAACAGAATTCATCTCTCCGAGACCTTTGTATCTTTGCACCTCAAGCCCCTTCTCATTCCCCTTTCCCAACTCATCAATTGCAGCCTGCCTCTCCTCATCGGTCCAACAATAGATCTCATTTCTCCCCCCTTTCTTACTAACTCTATACAATGGAGGGGCAGCTATATAGACATATCCATTTTTAATCATATCAGGCATATGCCTAAAGAAAAATGTTAGAATCAAAGTAGCAATGTGACTTCCATCGACATCGGCATCTGTCATTATTATCACCTTATGATATCTCAATTTTGAAAGATTCAGAGCTTTGCTATCCTCTTCCGTCCCGATGGTCACACCAAGAGCAGTATATATATTTCTTATTTGTTCACTCTCAAGCACCTTGTGCTCCATTGCTTTCTCAACATTCAAGATTTTACCCCTCAACGGCAAAATGGCTTGGAAAGTTCTATCCCTCCCTGTTTTAGCAGTTCCTCCTGCTGAATCACCCTCAACAAGGAACAATTCACATTTAGCAGGATCTCTATCTGAACAATCGGCCAATTTCCCAGGAAGACCAGCACCAGACATCACCGTCTTACGTTGAACAAGATCTCTTGCCTTTCTTGCAGCATGTCTGGCAGTTGCAGCAAGAATAACCTTATCAATAATATTCCTTGCGTCCTTTGGATTCTCCTCAAGATAGTTGTCAAGGGCACCTTTTGTCGCCTGAGAAACAGCAGCATCCACTTCACCATTTCCCAACTTTGTCTTTGTCTGACCTTCAAATTGTGGCTCAGCAACCTTCACAGAAATGACAGCAGTAAGACCCTCCCTAAAATCGGAGGCATCAATATCAAATTTCAATTTTGAAAGGAATCCATTCTTCTCGGCATAAGCTTTCAAGGTAGAAGTGAGTCCCCTCTTAAATCCAGTTAAATGAGTACCTCCTTCAATAGTATTGATATTATTGACATATGAATGAATATTTTCACTAAATCCCGTGTTGTATTGCATTGCTATTTCAATTGGAATGCCAGTTTTATCAGTTTCGAGATAAATAGGATTATCAGTTAATTTTTCTCTATTGCCATCGAGATAGGCCACAAACTCAAGAAGCCCTAAATCCGAATGAAAAATTTCCGATTTATTTATAAGTTTATCCTCCGCATCATCATCAATCGAAGCCACCTCCCTCTTATCATCCAATGTAAGTGTAATACCTTTATTTAGGAAAGCAAGCTCTCTTAGACGGGCTGCTAAAATTGAATAATCATACACAATAGAATGAGTAAATATTTCTACATCAGGCTTAAAAGTGATAATAGTGCCAGTATCTGAAGCATCTCCTACCTCCTTTACAGAGTATAACGGAGCACCTTTCGAAAATTCTTGAATAAATATCTTCCCTTCCCTGTGGATTTCCGCCGTTAAATGGGAAGAAAGTGCATTAACACACGAAACCCCCACTCCGTGAAGGCCACCGGAAACCTTATAACTATCTTTGCTAAACTTTCCACCTGCGTGAAGCACAGTCAATACAACCTCAAGAGCAGATCTACCCTCTTTCTCATGCATACCAGTAGGAATCCCTCTACCATTATCCTTAACAGTTATAGAATTATCTTTGTTGATAATCACATTTATCTCCGAACAAAACCCAGCCAACGCCTCATCGATAGAGTTGTCAACTACCTCATACACTAAATGGTGCAATCCTCTGGAACCAATATCTCCTATATACATAGAGGGCCTTTTTCTGACCGCCTCAAGTCCCTCAAGCACCTGGATACTATCTGCAGAATATTGAGCACCTGCGTTCTTTACATCGTTTTCTGACATTTTACTATTAAATTTATGAAGAAACAAAGATAGTAAATAAATCAGAATTTAAGGCATACTCCAACTCCAAAATTGATTCCTGGATTGAAGTAATTTTGATAATATTGAATACGTTGATTAAGTAAATTCTTTCCTTCTAAAAAAAACAATAAATTTGAGTTAAAGGCATAAGAAAGAGTGAAATTTAACTCTACAGAACCATTTATCAAATAATCTTCTCCAAATTTTGATTGCGATAAAACTGATGTTCTATAAAAGCAATCTACCCCTGCAAAAAACCTCTTACGATAATTATATTGAGCATAAAATTTCCCTTCAAATTCAGGTATCATATATGGAGTTCCGTCAACATAATGGTGGTACTTTGCCTCTATTTTTGACACAAAATCTGTACTCTTCCATCTAAGTGCTGCATCTACCCCAAACACACTACTATTGTAATACTTTGTCACTTGAACAGGAAGTGCTGGATCAATTACAAAGGTTAGAAGATTCCTAACGGCATAATATCCACCTGATAGAGAATATCCAAATTTTCCTCCAACCCTCCCATTAATTCCAAATATAGCACGTATTGGAATTGCCGTATTGAGAAGATCCAACTTATAAATAGGTGACACCCAATGGTTGTCACGCATAACAGAGTTTAAAGAATTGAATTTATTTTCACCATCAACAGAAGCAAAAAGCCACAACCTCTGCTTCACAGTTTCATAAGTGAGAGAAATATTCGGATATACTGATGCCAAATCTATTGGATACGACTCTTTATCTGATGAGTAGTAATTTGCAAAAGTAACACCTGCAACCAACTTAAATCTATTAAAATCATATATATAGTTTGGAGATATTTCAAATATCCCTTTCATTGCAGAAAAGGCGTCTGTATAGATCAAAGTTGTTGATTTTGCATCTACAAATATTTTGTGTCTTTTATTTATTATGCCTCCCAATTTTACATCAGCTTCAATCGTGTTCTCAACAACAGAAGGGGTGTTTTCAAAATCTGTTAAATATTTAATTTTTGCATTATCAGCACTTCTCAAATAACGAGCAGTAATATCATAATAAAACGATGATGCAGAAGAATTTGTTGACTTTATATTGAAATCAGCATTAACGACATTGTATACATGTGAAAGACTATCTCTAAAATATTTTCTCGTTTTTTTACCATTATTATTTGCAAAATAAGAATAATAGTCATACGAATATCCTCCATTGAGAGTAAGTTGGCCACTTTCCCAAGCATAACCTAATTTTAGATTAAAATCGTTATTCATCTCATCACCATGTCCCATAGTGCCCGAAGACAATGGTCTTGTACCCCAAAAAGAATCATGCTTTAGCGATAATAACAACGAAAATTTAGATCCTATATTGGGATTAAAAAAAAGATCAACAACAGGATTTAACTGAAACCCAATTCCAGCTTTGGCATAAAAAAGTGGGGGGGTATATGATCCTTGTTTTTTAATGTCCATAGAACTCATTGGGGTAAAATCATACAAATCCTTATAAGGTCTATTCAATGAGAGATAATCAAAATTTAGATTAAGATTTAGTAATGAGTCAGCGTATTTTGTGTCAATTTTGGATTTAGAGATGCGAAGCAATTTGGCATCATAACTTTTTTTAACCTCTACAGTAGAGTTAATTTTATTCTGTCCACAAATAGATTGATTCGGCAATAATGCCAATCCCAATATGGTTAGCAATAAATATATGTATATGGTACTATTTCTTTTCATTTTTTTTTGGAATTTTTTCAAGTCTCATATTTACCTGTTCTATAACATCATCCCGTTTATCTTTGGGTTTATACTCATCCTTAATACTTTGATAAGTAGCTTTAGCTTGCTCCCAATCATCCCTTTCCGCAAATGAATCGCCCAGAATTATAAAACTTTTAGCCAGCCAGTACAACTGAGAGGTCTTGGAATCAGAAAGATTGTAAACCATGTTTTCAACTTTATCAAAATCTCCAGCGTCAAAAGTATCCTCGATAAGTAAATAGGCACATTCAGCACCTACCTCAGACAAACTATTATTAGCCAACTCCTTAATAAATGACACCTCACTCGCACGTTTTCCAAGATAAATGTTAGATTTTACAATAACATATTTCGTTCTAATTATTCTATCCTCTGGAATCTTATCAAAAGATAAGACAGTCATTGCCTTTGAAATAGCATTCTCATACTCTCTATTTGCAAAATACGAATTCATTGCGCCATAGAGAGCTTCGATTTTATTGTTTGGAAGTTTAGCCACCTCGTATAGTGTTTCATAAGCTTTGATAGCATCATTATATTTCTCCAATTTATAAGAAATATCAGCATAATTAAGGGTAGAAAGTTCAGAAAAAGAAGACCCTCCTTTTTGCATAACGGTGAAGAAAGCACTTGCTGCTGCCTCTATTTTACCCAGTTTTTTCAAGGTCTCACCTAAATAAAAATTGGCTTGATCAGATTTTGCCCCATTGGGGTAAGCATGAAGAAATGCCTTTAAGGAATTAATAGCCTGACTATATTTTCCCGATAAGAATAATTGCTCGGCTGAATTAAATAACATTAGCTCCTTTTCCGAAGTTGTCTTCGAAGAAGAGAGACCTATTTCATCAAGATATGAGAGATACTCTTCAGGTTTATTCTGAATTTGATACACTGTTTCCATACACGATAATGCATTTTTTGCATCATCTGAAAATGGTGCATTCTCTACCACCTGTCTAAAATAATTAATAGCTGGTGTGTATTCCCCAACATTAGAGTGAATCATTCCCAATTCTATAAGAGATCTACCATAGAACACACTGTCTGGAGGATTGTTGATTAATGCCATAAAACACTTTTCCCCCAATTGCGATTCGTTTGCTTGAATATATGTTCTGCCTAATTCATACATTGCATTAGTGTATAACGATGAATTTGTATTATCTCTCACAACCTTCTCAAGTATATCTATCTTTTTATCAAGATTGGGAATAAGTCCATATGAAATCGCACCCATATATGAAGCATAAATAGGATCTAAGTTGCTTGACAAATTAGAAATTTCATCAAATTTTTCTGCTGCAATTGCATAATCTTTCATCATATAATGACAATCAGCTACTCTAATTCTCGCCTCTAAAAAATAAGTTTTTTTAATATTTGATAAGGAAAGATAGTCATTAAAATAGTACTTTGCTTTGTCATAATCTTCATGCTTAAAATAGGAATAAGCAAGATTATAAATAGATGTAGGATACTCCTTAAAGCTCTTGAAATCAGAATTATTTAATAGATTAGTCAAAATAATAATTGATTCTTGAAAATTGTCAATTCTATAATAACATTCAGCAAGCCAATATTTTGCTAATAAAAATAAAGAATTATTAGTACTATTGTTCATTGATAGCGTTAAATTAGTAATTGCTGATTTGTACGCCCCCCTCTCAAACAGCTCAATAGCTCTAAAAAAGGTTGCCTTTTGAAGATTAGCTGTCATTTTGGGACTTAAATGATTAACCTTCAACATTGCATCAATAGCTTGTTTGTAATCTTTGTTAAGTAGGTATGCAGTAGCTATATAATAATAAATCTCATCTGAACGAGAAGATGAAGGGAATCTATTAAGGTAAGTATTAAAGACAGATATATCTCCATTCAAATCAAAAGAGAGTTTTGCATATTGAAACAATGCGTCATCCTTAGCTGATATATCAAAACCACACTCAGAAGCACTTTTAAAGGCACTCATTGCTTCAAATTTGTTTTTAACCTGTAAATATGAATTTCCAAGATATAAATAAGCACTCTGGCCAAGTGAATCACTTTTTCCCACTACTTTTTGAAAAGCATCTATGGCACTTCTATATGAACCGAGAGAATAAGATACTATCCCAGAATAATATATATCTTTTTTAGACAAATTTGAATTTGAATTTGAATACAAGTCAAAATATTTCTTAGCCTCTTTTGATTTATCCATACTATAGAATGATTCAGAAATGATACGAGCTAGTCTGGTTTTGTACTCGCCCTCCAAGAGGAGGTAATCCTTAACCCCTTCAGAAATAACATACTGATAATTCTTTAGCATAAAATACGATTCACACTTAAAATACTTTGACACTTTTGTATATGTATCATCTTCTTCAATCCTTGAGAAGAACTGAATTGCTTGTTTAAAATCCTTGCTGAGATAATGAATATAGGCAGAATAATAAATTGCAGAGGAGAGATACTTAGTCTTTCCCAAGGAAATAATCTTATCAAAACCCAACAACGCTTTTGAGTTATTTCCAACTCTCATATTTGAATAAGAACGATTATACAGAAATTGGAGCATCTTATCGCGCGGCAATGATGAAAACTCCATCATATTCATAATATCTAATGATTTATGAAAATTCTCAATATCAAAATAATAACAAGAAAGGTAATACTCAATAAGTGGTTTCCACTCCGTATTTGGATATTTAACAAAATAGTCAGCAATCAATCCTTCAATATTTGGACGACATAGTAAAATAGCACTCATCAACTTATAAGCATCCAACTCACATTGATAATGTAGAGGTAGATTTGAATAATTAGAGAAAATATCATCCACTTCCGCCTCAACAGCGACATACATATCACTCTCAAACAATTTTACGATATCTATCGTTTTTTGTTGTATATCCTTGTTAATTTGAGAAAAGGAGGAAAAACTAATAAAAAGGAATAGAAAAATAAATTGAAACGACCTACACATATTGCACCATTTTAACAAACAAATTTAGGAATAAAACCTCAAATATTATACATTTGCAAAGGGCAATTCTCAAAAAAGACTTTAAAGATGGATAATAGCATTGAACAAAATAAAAAATTGATTAATTTCAATGATGTTGATATCATAAATGAAGGTAATTTAATCTTATCAAATATAAATCTTTCTATTTACAAAGGGGAATTCATATATATAATTGGTAAAGTTGGTAGTGGAAAGACCTCCATTATTAACACACTCATTGGAGAGCTTCCCCTTCGCAAAGGAGAGGCCTCAATAGGAGAATTTAACCTTAAAAAATTAAAAAAAAGGCAAATACCATATTTGAGAAGGAAAATCGGGGTAATATTTCAAGACTTTCAACTCCTTATGGATAGAAATGTTTATGAAAATCTTCTATTTGTGTTAAAAGCCACTGGGTGGAAAGATTCTAAATCAATAAATAATAAAATAAATGAAGTTCTATCTTACGTTGACATGAATCTCAAATCGCACAAAATGCCACACCAATTATCTGGTGGGGAGCAACAAAGGATAGCAATAGCAAGAGCATTACTCAATGACCCTGAAATTATCCTTGCTGATGAACCTACAGGCAATCTCGACAACGATACCGCAAATGAAATCATGGATCTCCTAATATATATCAATAGAATAAAAAAGACTGCGATTTTAATGATAACGCATAACAAGGGCTTATTGAAAGATTTTCCAGCAAGAACTCTGCTATGTGAAGATATGATGTGTAAAGAGGTAGTCAATTCGTTAGAAAATGGAATTGACTTTGCAGAATTAATTGGACAATGACAAAGAAAGAGAGATACATAGGCATAATAGAATGGTTTAAGGAAAATAGACCAAATGCAAGTTCTGAGCTAAAATTTACAAATCCATATGAGCTCATAGTTGCTGTAGTTCTCTCTGCTCAATGCACAGACAAAAGGGTAAATATTGTCACTCCAGCCCTATTTGAAAAATATCCAACGCCACAATCTCTATCAGAAAGTTCATTTGAAGAGTTATTTCCTTACATAAAAAGCATATCTTACCCAAATAATAAAACGAAACATCTATTAGGTCTTTCTAAAAAATTGGTAGAAGATTTCGGCGGACAAATTCCAGAATCAATCGAAGAGTTGCAATCGTTACCTGGAGTTGGTAGAAAAACGGCAAATGTCGTCTCCTCCATAGCGTATAAAAAACAGGTAATAGCAGTTGATACCCATGTATTTCGAATTTCAAAAAGGCTTGGTTTATCCAATGGAAAAACTGTCGAAAGTGTAGAAAAAGAATTGACCAAAAATATACCTGAAGAATATAGAGCAATATCACACCATTGGCTAATACTTCATGGAAGGTATGTATGCACTGCAAGAAACCCTAAATGCAAAGAGTGCGAATTAAAAAAATGGTGCAAATACTACTCGTCGTTATAAAACTATCTTTTGGGATGATGTTCTAAAATACTACTCTGCCACTTTTTAGAATCAATATGAGTATATATCTCCGTTGTCAAGATACTTTCGTGGCCAAGCATTTGTTGAACAACCCTCAAATCTGCCCCATTTTCAACAAGGGCAGTTGCAAAAGAGTGCCTAAACGTATGTGGAGAGATATCCTTTTCAATACCAGCCCTCTCCCCATACTTTTTTACAAGTAAAAATACCATCTCTCTGCTAAGTTTTCCCCCTCTCCTATTTAAAAACAAATAGTCAGAAGAAGAATTTAGACTAAACCTTCTTCTCTCTTTATCAAGGTAATTAACTACTGCATCAATTGCAGGCTCGCCCATAGGGACAAGCCTCTGCTTATTACCCTTTCCAACAACTTTGACAAAACCATCATCTAAAAACAAATCAGACACTCTCATGTTCGTGAGCTCACTAACCCTCAATCCACATGAATACAACATTTCAATTATTGCTCTGTTTCTATGTCCTTCTTCCCGTGAAAGGTCAATAGATGACAATATTGACAACACCTCTTCTAATGTAAGGACTGTAGGATAGTATGGTTTAATTTTAGGAGCATCAAGCAGATCACAGGGATTATCCTTAATTTTCCCCTCAAGTACCAAATATTTATAATATGCTTTTATGGAAGATAGTACACGTGCCTGAGAACGTTTTTTTGTTCCGTTATCAAGAAGAACCCCCAAGAAAGCTTTCAAGTTCTCACTTGAAAGCTCCTCGGGGGTAATTTTGCTTGAAATAGACTTATCAGTCTCAACGAATCTTTTCAGTTTTTTCAGATCAGAAAGGTAAGAGGCAACAGTGTTCTCCGACAATGATCTTTCTAAACGAAGAAAAGAACGAAAATCTTCAAACGAGATAGTCCAAATATCTTTCACTTATTTGATAATCACTATACGATTAAGTTCAGGAGCATCAAATAAATCATTTGTTGATCCATTAGCCTTTGTACTAATCTTATTTCTCTTAATATTATATTTATTAACAAGAAGACTCTTTACATAATTTACTCTCTTTTCACTTAATGCTTGATTATGCGCTTTTGTTCCAGTAGAACTATCTGCCATTCCAGTTAAAGTAAACATATGCTCAGGATCAATTTCGAGAGCCTTTTTAACAAAGAATTCAAGATTGACAAGTTCTTTATTATTAAGTGTTGCCTGGCCAATAGGGAAAAACAATGCAACTGGTGAAAATTCATAAATTTCTTTTGAGACAGCAGCTACTGGAGTAACCACATTATTTCTCGCCTCAAGAGCTTTATTTAAATCATTTGCTAATTGAGCGTTTTCATCCTGTTTTGATTGTAGCTCTTTTTTGATTGAATTAAGTTGATCCTTTGCAGCTTTGTATTCAGATGCAGCCACATAAGAGCTCTTCCTTTCAAATTTTTTATTTCCAAGATTGAAAGATACACCAGCAGTCACCATAGCCAAACCATCAATGCTATTTGTACCATATGGCTCGCCATCAAATGTACCAGGGGCAAGCATGTACTTAGCTTCGATTGTAAAATCAAACCAATTGGTAACTCTCAATGTATTTAATAGTCCTACATATCCTGCAAAACTATTAACTCTACTATCCTTGGCAGAGGTACCTGCATAACCAAAACCTACAAAAGGGATAAAATCCCAAAATCTATCTTCACGATATCCAGAGATAACATTAGATAGATTTAAAAGGAAATCTCCATGAAGCATTCTGACATGAAAAGAAGATCTACTAAGTTCATCAGAAGATAATGTTGGATATTTGGCGAACAAACCTGTTCCGACAGTATATCCTCCTGCATACATTCCGTTAGCTTGTAAACGAACCCCAAGATTGGGAGTGAACCACTTACCTAAAGAGATATCTATCCCTAAAAAAAGTTTATTTGTAAAATTGCCAACATTATAACCATTTAATAGATATGTAACTCCACCGCCAGCTCCGATAAAGATGTTATCAAATGCATTGTTTGTAATGTAGGGACCATATTTACAAGAAGCTTTTTTTGACGACTCAATTTTAGTGTTCTCTTGTGCAAAAGAGACAAAAGAGATTGCAAAGAGTAATGCAATCAATGTAGTTCTAAAAAAAGATTTCATTTTAAAAAATTTAGTTAAAAGTAGTAGCCCCACGCAGACTCGAACTGCGATTTAAAGTTTAGGAAACTTCCGTTCTATCCCTTGAACTATAGGGCCAAGATAAATCAATCAATGCAAATATATACAAAAAACCGAGAATAGAAAGAACTATACCTCGGAAATTTGATATTTTAACAATTTAAATGTAGGATCTACATTTAAATTATTCCGCATTTTTACTTATTAATAGTCTCCCACGATAATACCCACACTCAGGGCATACTCTATGATATAAAACTGCTGCGCCGCAATTTGAACAAGTTGACAAAGATGGAACTACAGCTTTATCATGAGTTCTACGTTTATCTCTACGTTGCTTTGAAATTTTGTGTTTCGGATGTGCCATAATATTCTATATTTTATATTTATTTTATTTTAGTATTTCATTTAATTTTTTCAACATGTCCACATCACACTCTCCCTCTCTGTGTACTTTTTGCATAGGTAAGTTGACACATACATAATCATAGATAACTTGGCTCATATCTAACTCTGTATCGGCATTGTTGAGTACTACTACATTGTCTTGCCACTCTGGTTCCTCACTATACGATGTAAACTTAACCGTAAAAGGAAAATTCACATTCAACGGTATCTCAAGATCAGCAAGACATCTATCACACTCTACCACTACAATACCAACGATATTACAATCAACTTTTATCCACCCAGCACTCTTCTCTATTTGTACATTTGCCACTAAATCAGAGTGTTTAATAATGTCATTACCATAAGAATTAAAGAATTCTGTGTCTATCTTGAATTCTTTAAAATGTTTACCATTAGGCAACTTCTTGATATCTATGGTATAATCCATCACTTCAATCTATCAATTAATGGGGCGCAAAGATATAAATTATCTACAAAATAATCAACCTTTTCTTCTTTTTCTTTCGGTCTCGTTCAAAATAATCTTTCTGATCCTCATTGATTTTGGGGTAACTTCTACTAATTCATCCTCTTGTATATATTCCAAAGCCTCTTCTAATGAGAGTACCATAGGGGGAGCAATTACCGCTTTATCATCTGTTCCAGATGCCCTGACATTTGTCAATTTCTTTGTTTTGCAAACATTGATTGTAAGGTCTTCGCTTCTTGTGTGCTCTCCAACGACCTGCCCTGCATATACCTCGTCTCCTGGAAATACAATAAACTTCCCTTTATCTTGAAGCTTATCCATTGCGTAAGCAACTGCCATTCCCGTTTCTACTGCAATCAATGATCCATTATTTCTCTTTTCAATTTCACCTTTATAGGGTTCATATCCTTTGAATCTATGTGCCACGACAGCTTCTCCTTGAGAGGCTGTCAAAAGATTGCTTCTCAACCCTATAAGCCCTCTTGCAGGGATATCAAATTCGAGATGTGATCTATCTCCTCGACTTTCAATTCTTGTTAAAGCAGCCTTCCTTCTAGTAGAAAGTTCAATAGCCTTTCCAGCCATCTCTTCTGGAATATCAATTGTCAAATATTCAATTGGCTCACATCTTTGTCCATTGATATTTTTATCTAACACTTTGGGCTGGCCAACCTGTAGTTCAAATCCCTCCCTACGCATAGTCTCAATCAAAACTGAAAGGTGTAGCACCCCTCTTCCATATACAATAAAAGAATCGGATCCCATTCCTGGTTTTACCCTCAGTGCCAAATTCTTTTCAAGCTCCTTCTCAAGACGCTCTTTCAAATGTCTGGATGTAACATACTTCCCCTCTCTGCCAAAAAATGGAGAATCATTGATAGTAAACAACATACTCATTGTTGGCTCATCTATCGAAATAGGTGGCAGCGGTTCAGGGTTTTCAATATCTGCAATGGTATCTCCAATATCGAACCCCTCCATCCCAACAACGGCACAAATATCTCCATTTACCACTTCACTCACTTTTTTCTTCTCAAGGCCATCAAACACCATCAACTCTTTGATCTTTTGCTTTTCAATCTCACCATCGCGTTTACACAATGATACAGACATCCCTTGTTTAATTGTACCTCTGCTTACTCGTCCAACCGCAATTCTGCCAACATAAGGGGAATATTCAAGAGAAGAGATCAGCATCTGAGGAGTTCCATCATTCTCCTTAGGAGCAGGGATTACCTCAAGAATTACATCAAGAAGGGGAGTAATATCAGTAGTAGGTTTTTTCCAATCACGCGACATCCATCCTTGTTTAGCACTCCCATAAACTGTTGTAAAATCGAGCTGGTCTTCAGTTGCATTAAGAGAGAACATCAAATCGAAAACCTCTTCATTGACCTCATCAGGACGACAATTTAACTTGTCAACTTTGTTAATAACCACTACTGGCTTCTTACCCATTTCAATTGCTTTTTGAAGAACGAAACGCGTTTGAGGCATAGTCCCTTCAAAAGCATCTACGAGCAATAACACTCCATCAGTCATGTTCAATACTCTTTCAACCTCACCTCCAAAGTCAGCGTGACCAGGAGTATCTATAATGTTAATTTTATTCCCTTTGTAAGGTACAGAGACATTTTTAGAAAGAATTGTTATACCACGTTCTCTTTCCAAATCGTTGTTGTCCAAAATAAGTTCGCCCAATTTTTCGTTGTCTCTTGTTAGCCTTGCCTGATAAATCATTCTATCGACAAGTGTAGTTTTACCGTGGTCAACGTGAGCGATAATTGCTATATTTCTAATGTTTTGCATAATCGAGGCGCAAAAATAATCATTAATTGGGAAGAATGAGCAATTTTATAAACAATTTTTAAGTATTTTTGCAAGAATAAATACACAATGCTATATGACAGAGAAAATACTAATTTTAGATTTTGGCTCACAACTCACTCAATTGATTGGTAGAAGGATACGTGATCTCAATGTTTTTTGTGAGATACATCCATATAACAAAATACCTAAAATAGACAGTAGCATTAAAGGGGTGGTGCTATCAGGAAGCCCCTTTTCTGTCAGAGACCAGGCATCCCCTAAAGTAGATTTATCAGAGATCAAGGGCAAACTACCACTCTTCGCAATATGCTATGGAGCACAATATATTGCCAACAATTTTGGAGGAGAGGTAAACGCATCATTATCAAAAGAATATGGAAGGGCAACTCTTTCCATAATAGATAATGGAGCAACAGTATCTCCTATTTTCAAAGATGTACCTAAAGAGTCCACCGTTTGGATGTCTCACGGGGACACCATTGCATCCTTACCAGAAAATGCCGAGGTCATTGCCTCCACCAAGGACATTTGCAACGCCGCATTTCATATCAAAAATGAAGATACCTATTGTGTCCAATTTCATCCTGAGGCATTTCACACCAAATATGGTTCAAACATTTTACAAAACTTTGTCTTCGAAGTATGCCGTTGTCAAGGCAATTGGACCTCCGATTCATTTATAGAGAGTTCCATTTCTGATCTTAGGAACAAAATAGGAAAAGACAATGTCATTCTCGGCCTCTCAGGAGGGGTTGACTCCTCTGTGGCTGCTGTGCTGCTCCACAAGGCAATCGGGAAGCAATTGACATGTATTTTTGTTGATAATGGGCTTCTACGTCAAGGTGAGTTTACATCTGTACTTGCCTCCTACAAAGATATGGGATTGAATGTCATCGGAGTAGATGCCTCTGAAGATTTTTTATGTGCCCTCAATGGTATTTCAGATCCTGAGAAAAAAAGAAAATCCATTGGGAAAACATTTATAGAAATATTTGATAAAGAGGCACATAAAATCAAGAATGCAAAGTGGCTAGCACAAGGAACCATATATCCAGATGTGATTGAATCAGTATCTGTCAATGGCCCTTCGAGCACCATCAAAAGTCATCACAACGTAGGTGGACTTCCAGAGACTATGCAATTGAAAATTGTCGAACCACTCAGAAGCCTCTTCAAAGATGAAGTTAGAAGGGTAGGAAGAGCTCTTGGCATCAAAGACGAACTAATATCGAGACATCCATTCCCAGGTCCAGGGTTAGGAATTAGGGTTCTTGGTGAGGTAACTAAAGAAAAATTACAAATTCTTCGAGAAGCAGATGCCATTTATATTGATTTACTTCGCAAGACTCCTGCCCCTGAAGGTTGGAAGAGAGCATCAGGCTCCATCGCTGAGGGGAAATTATCTCTGTATGATGCTATTTGGCAAGCTGGAACAATACTTCCTCCTGTAAAAAGTGTAGGGGTCATGGGTGACGAAAGGACCTATGAATATACAATAGCCCTTCGTGCAGTCATATCCACAGATGGGATGAGTGCCGATTGGGTACCACTACCATATGACTTTTTGGCACAGGTATCTAACGATATAATCAATAAAGTAAAAGGGGTCAACAGAGTGGTTTACGATATTTCATCAAAACCACCTGCAACCATCGAATGGGAGTAGTTACCAACCCTTCCTGATATTATCTGCAATCATTTCAACAAGGAGTAAACGGGCCTCCTTACTTGTCCACCCCACATGTGGAGAGAGTACCAATTTTTTGGGGTCTCTCAACTTTGATAGATACGGATGAGTCTGTGGTATAGGCTCTTGCTGAAACACATCAATTGCAGCTCCAGCCAATAAACCATCATTGAGAGCTCTGATGAGATCTTCCTCGTTAATTATCCCCCCCCTGCCAAGATTGATGATAACACCATTCTTTTTCATCTGTTCCAACTCTCTATAGGCAATAAGATTGTTGGTAGATGAGTTCAAAGGTGCGTTCACAGAGATAACATCACTTGTTGAAAGTAATCCTTCCAAAGAGAGAGAAGGATAATCAGTACAATGAGAAGTGCCAGAGGTAGAAAAATAGACAACCTCCATCCCAAAAGCAGTACCCAAAAATGCAACCCTTTGTCCAATATTTCCCATTCCTATAACACCAAGTCGTTTTCCCTTGAGTTCAAAAAACGGATAAGTCACATCTGAAAAATGTCCACTTCTCGAATAATCTCCAGACTTGACAAAATGATCAAAATAGATACCATGACCGACAATATTCAAAATATGCATAAATGTCACCTGAGCAACACTTTCAGTGGAATAACCAGCAACATTTCTTACAGGAATATTTTTCAATTTAGCATATTCGCAATCAACATTGTTAACACCTGTTGCAGCTACGCATATAAGTTTAATTGAAGGGGCCGAACTAATGCTCTCCTTATTCAAAACCACTTTATTAGTAATAACTACATCAGCGCCAATTATTCTGTCATTCACTTGTTCTGGCAAAGTATTACTATAAAGGGTTAAATTACCCAATTTCTCAATAGCACCCAGTGATATGTCCCCACCGACAGAGTCTGCATCTAAAAAAACAATTTTCATAACGATATTATTTAAAACTAAAATGAATTAGATAAATAAAGGCCAACTACCAATAACCTGATAGTTAACCTTTATTAATGTGCCCAGAACAAGACTCGAACTTGCACACCGTAACCGGCACCACCCCCTCAAAGTGGCGTGTCTACCAATTTCACCATCTGGGCTTGGGTTTGCAAATGTATAATCTTTTTTATATTTTTACAAAAAAAATGGGTCTTATGAACAACAAAAAATCATATTTTGATAACAAGGGGGAGACACTTTACTTAGTAAAGGATGGAAAGACTTTAGATTCAATTAAATCCGTAAAAAAAGATGACTTTGTCTCTTCCATCATCGAAATAGGAAAGAAAGGACTATTCTACTCGTTAATAGAGGCATGTAAGCCTGGATTATTAGGATTTGACATAACAGTCGATTCCGATTTCACTGAAGAAGAATTTTTGTATAAACCAACAGAGTATATTGCCGTCATTTCTCTTGATGATGAACAAGAAGAGAATTTTATTGACTACATATTTGACTTAAACGAGAACATCATACTATTAGGTCACACGACAAAAGGCGAGATAAGAATAGATGATAAAAAGATTGGTTTGATAGAAGAGTATTTATAAAAGGTAATGGATAACAACCTGTCAAAAGATAAAAAGATAATAGCACCAATGTTTGACTCCATTGCTCCGAAGTATGATGCCCTCAACCATATTCTATCCTTTAATATAGATAAAAAATGGCGAAAAAGGCTGATAGCAATTATCAAACAAACAGAGGGTAAAAAAGTACTTGATTTAGCATGTGGTACGGGAGAGGTAAGTAGAGGTTTGGCGAAAAATGGAATCGAAGTCGTTGGGTTGGATTTATCTTCTGAAATGATTAAAATAGCCAGAAACAAAACCAACAAATCTCTTGACATAAAATATTCTCTCGGAGAGGCCGACAGTATCCCTTTTCCAGATGGCACATTCGATGCTGTGACAATCGCATTTGGTATTAGAAATTTTGACAACAGAGAGAAATGTATTGAAGAAATTTTCAGAGTAATCAAACCCAATGGTATGTTGGCAATTTTAGAATTCACCACTCCTCAGAAAATAATTTTCAAATCCATTTACAGTTTTTATTTTAAATGGATACTTCCAAACATAGGGGGATTGATCTCTAAAAACAAAAATGCTTACAAATACCTCCATCAATCGGCAGTATCATTCCCCCAAAGAGAGTGTTTCTGCAAAGAGTTAGAAATGGGTGGATTTAATGATGTAAAATTCGAAGAGCAGACAATGGGCATAGCCTCAATATATATTGCTAATAAATATTAAAGTATGTGGTGGAATAGTTTTTGGCAATCATTTACACTAATTCTTTATATAGTAAACTTTGTATTGGCCATTACTATATCTATTTCTCTTATTTTCAAAAAGCAAGATCCAATTAAAACATTATCTTGGATAATCGTAATGATATTACTACCGTATATGGGAATAATATTATACGTATTTTTCGGAAGGAACTTCAGAAAAGAAAAAATGTTCAATAGAAAAGGGGCAGGCGACCTACGGCTTAAGAGGGGAATGTGCCAAGAACTACTACAAGATATTGAAAATGGGAAAAATTTACCAAAAGAACTTTATGAGCACCGCAATCTGATAATTCAAAATTTAAAGAGCAGCCAAAGCCTACTAACTATAAACTCCGAAGCAACAATCTATTTTTCTGGCAAAGAATCACTCCTTGCAATGTGTAAGGCAATGGAAGGGGCAAAAAAGCACATCCATCTCCAATCATATATAATAGAAGACGACGCCACTGGCCAATTGTTCAAAGATATCCTAATTAAAAAATCGAAAGAAGGGGTTGAGGTGAGGTTGATGTACGATGGGTTTGGAAGCAGAAAGCTCAAAAAACAATTTATTCAAGAGCTAAAAGATGCAGGAGTTGAAATATTAATCTTCTCCCCCTTCAGATGGATATTTCCACCACTTATCGTCAATTATAGAAATCACAGAAAAATATTGGTCATTGATGGTACAATTGGCTTTTTGGGTGGAGTTAATATAGCAGATAGATATTTCAATGGCGGTGATTTTCCCGAATGGAGAGATACACACATTAAACTTATTGGAGAGTCTGTATTTTCTCTGCAAGCAAGTTTTTTACTTGATAGATTTTTTATTCTAAATAAAAATATCAGAAAAAGAAGTAAATACTACCCCAACTTCGAAATACAGAAAGAGTACAACAAAGAAGACAAACAGATCTTTTCACAAATAATATCATCTGGACCTGATAGCGATTGGTATGGCATTATGCAGTGCTATTTTTCAGCGATCACAAAAGCAAAGGACCATATATATATAATAAGTCCCTATTTCATCCCAACAGATGCAATACTTAATGCAATAAAAATAACGGCATTATCTTCTGTCAATGTATCCCTGATGATTCCTGAAAAATCTGATAATTGGCTTTCAAACTGGAGTACCAGGTCTTATTACACAGAATTGTTAGAAGCAGGAGTGAATATATATTTGTTTAAAAAAGGATTTAATCACTCAAAAGTACTCAGTATAGATGAAGATTTTTGTATTATTGGTTCTGCCAATATGGACACAAGAAGCCTCATACATCATTTCGAAGTAACATCTGTTCTATACAATAAAGATTGTGCAACAATTATTGAAAACAGATTTCATAAAGATATTTCAAGGTGTACTCTACTAACTAGAACAAAATGGAAAAAGAGGCCGATAAAAGAAAAATTATATGAATCTATCGCACGTTTGGTAAGTCCACTGCTATAAATACTTTAATAGCACGATTTTTGCATATCAAAACCGAAGTTTTATGTAACTATGAATAATTATTGGAATCAATCAAAAGAAAATTTAGAGTCACACTATGGTGTAAATGCAGAATCAGGCCTTTCTGATAAGGAGGTAGCTGAAAGACTCTTAAAACACGGACACAACGTAATAGAATCACAAAAAGAGAAGGGTATTTTTATAATGTTTTTGGAACAGTTCAAAGACTTTATGATTATTACACTTATAATTGCCGCCATTATCTCTGGTATAATGGGTTCACGTACAGGCGAAGGATTAGTCGACACAATAATAATAGCTGGTATCCTTCTCGTAAATGCAATTATTGGCGTATATCAAGAAAAAAAAGCCCAATCATCCTTAAAAGCACTCCAATCCCTATCATCTCCTAACGCAAAAGTTATCAGGAATGGCAAGAACACCACTATTAAAGCGGCAGATTTAGTACCTGGAGACATAATTATCATTGAAACAGGCGACATTGTTCCTGCTGATGTCAGAATAATAGAGGCCTACAATCTAAGGGCGCAAGAATCTTCAATGACAGGCGAGTCACTTCCTGTCGAGAAAAATAGTTCGACATTAATTGAAGAGGAAACTCCACTTGGAGATAGAGTAAATATGCTATTTTCCAGTGGTATAATCACATACGGAAGGGGAAAAGGTATAGTTGTAGGTACTGGTATGAACACTGAAATAGGTAAAATAGCAAAATTGCTTCAAGAATCACCTCAAAATGAAACCCCGATGAAAAAGAGACTGGAGAAATTGGGCAAAATATTGGGAATTAGCATTCTTGCAATATGCACAGTTATTTTCACTATTGGGATGATACACGGGCAACCTATTTTTGAGATGTTCCTTACCGCAGTATCACTTGCAGTAGCAGCAATTCCTGAAGGATTACCTGTAGTATCTACCTTGGTACTTGCCGTCGGGGTTAGAAGGCTTGTTAAAAAGAATGCCATTATTAGAAATTTACCATCAGTGGAGACACTTGGCAGTGCAGGTGTTATCTGCTCTGATAAGACAGGGACCCTCACCCAAAACAAAATGACAATTGTTGACATTTTTGATAAATTTACCTCTAAGAATAGAATTATCACTGCTGCTGCACTTTGCAATGACGCATATTCACAACAAGAAGATGGAGCTATAAAGTATTATGGGGATCCAACAGAAACATCAATTATTGAGGCTGGAGAAAAGGAGGGAATTAAAAAAAGTGAATTAAATAAAAAGTATCCAAGAGTGGATGAAGTACCTTTTGACTCAGAGAGAAAGAGGATGTCCACTATTAACAGATCAGATGATAATAAATTAATTGTCAACTGTAAAGGTGGGCTTGACGAAGTACTATCTATTTGTAAATACATAGAGAAAGATGGTAAGATAGAAATATTGACAAAAGAAGATATCAATACCATCGTTAGTGCAAACGAATTGATGGCAATTAAAGCTCTTCGTGTCTTAGCTGTAGCATACAAGGAGATTGACTCCATCCCTGAGGAGAGGAAAGAGATTGAGCATGATTTAGTTTTCATCGGCCTGATGGGGATGATTGATCCACCAAGGAGAGAAGTAATTGATGCTGTAAAAGAGTGTATAAGTGCAGGTATAAGGCCCATTATGATTACTGGAGACCACATGACCACCGCAGTTGCCATTGCAAGTGAGATAGGTATCTATAGAGAAGGGGACAAATCTATCACTGGAAAAGAACTTCATAAATTAGATGATAAATATCTGGAAGAACACATAGAAGAGTATTCAGTTTATGCACGTGTCGCACCTGAGCAAAAAGTGAGAATCGTTAAGGCTTGGCAAAAAATGGATAAAGTCGTAGCGATGACAGGAGATGGTGTCAATGACGCACCAGCCCTAAAACAGGCAGATATTGGAGCATCGATGGGAATAACAGGAACCGATGTGGCAAAAGATGCATCCGATATGATTTTGACAGATGATAACTTTGCAACAATTGTAACTGCAGTAAAAGAGGGAAGAAGAATTTATGATAATATTACCAAAGTAATAACCAAATTGTCCACTAATGTAGGTGAATTATTCCTTCTATTGGGGACTGGGATTATGGACAACGGACTTCCCCTTCTTCCAATACATATACTATGGGTAAACTTGGTAACAGACAGTTTCCCTGCCATTGCCCTAAGTATGGACCCAGCAGAGAAGGATATTATGAATCGCAAGCCCATAAAGAATTCACAAGGAATAATGACCAAATCAACCATTTGGAGAATATTATATCAAGGTGTGATAATAGGAGCTATTCCTTTTGTTGCATTTAATATTGGGTTAAGACAAGGTGGATTAGCCCTTGGTCAAACAATGGCTTTCGCCTCTTTAGTAGGTGCTCAATTGTTTCATATTCAGAACCTCCATTCCAACACTAAATCCATGTTTACATTTAACCCGCTTAATAATATTCACCTGATATTTGCCCTCTTGATAGCTGCTGTACTTGCAATAGCTGTCTTGACTATTCAGCCGTTAATGGATGCATTTAGATTTGTCTCGATGAGCCAGACTCAATGGTTGTACATTTTAGCTCTATCTATTTCACCAGTTATCATCGTCGAAATATTCAAGCTTTTAAAAATAAACGGAAAATAATACTCAATTATTAATATTTGAATGGATAGGGATTCTAAACCAAAATTTAGAACCCTTTCCTTTTTCAGAATTGACACCAATCCTTCCAGATAATATTTCTACTATTTTTTTGCATATTGTAAGTCCTAATCCAAATCCTTGGGCATGAGAATCTAATTTATTGAATCTCTCAAAAACCATTGATATATTATCCTCATCAATGCCTACCCCGGTATCTGTTATAGATATCTCAATAAGGTCACCATTGACCACAGCTGCGTCAAGAGTTACTGAGCCTTTGCTTGTAAATTTAAGTGCATTGACCAAAAGATTTGTAATTACCTGTGTCAACAACTTATAATCACTCGTAATAAGCAATTTTATATCCACATTATTGTGCATCTCAACCTCATTGTTATTAAATCTCTCTTTGTTCACCAATACAGATGTAAAAGCCCCTATACACAAATCTTCGAGATAAAAAGTAGAATAATCAACCTTTATTGTGCCAGACTCAAGCTTAGAAATATCGAGGATATCATTTACAAGTTTAAGCAATAACTCATTGTTTTTTACAATAATATTCTTTGCAAATTCTCTTTCTTGAGAATCATCGCTCTCACATACTATCGATGAAAATCCCACTATTGCATTAAGTGGGGTTCTAATTTCATGACTCATATTTGCAATAAAAGCCGATTTAAGCCTATCACTCTCTTCTGCCCTCTGTTTCTGAATTAAAATATCTTTAGTAGCATGTTTGACTCTATTTCTCAAAAGGACAACAAAGACAAGTAATAACAATAAGAAAACAAATATTCCTATGGTTGCATATAACAAATATATATTAAAATTTTTATCCCCCCAGAAGCCAAACCATTTGTTATAAATTCTATCATATTCTCCACTAACTATAAGTTGATAGAGTCCCATATTAAGCAAATAAAGTAAATTATAGTTATCACTATTTACTGCAATAGAGTACCTCTGAGGAGGCATATTTGATTCGTGAAGTGAAAGCCCCTTAATTTTGTTCTTCTTGATTGTATAATAAATTGCATTATTATCGAAAAGGGCAGCATCATGCTCTCCAGAGGCAACCAGCTCTATCCCCTCCTTTATACTTTGTACAACAATTATCTTATCTGTCAACCCCGTTTCCAAAAGAAAATCATGTCCCCTATCCCTATTTTGTACTACTATCTCTTTACCCCTTAGATCCTCCATACTCTTATAGTCATTGTCCTTTCTGCAAACATAGCTATGATGAATCATAAATACTGTCAATCCAAATTTAACATACTCCGCTCGAGTAGGGGAATACATCATACCAAGTACAGCATCAATCTTTTTCTCTCTTACCTCAGTATGCACTTTGCCCCAGTTCTCTAACACGAGGGTATATTTTATATTGAGATTGTCCATAATTGCCCTGAAAAGATCTACTTGAAATCCATCAGCTTTTCCATCCTCATTGATAAACTCGTATGGATAATACTGCATATCTCCTTTAACAGTTATAGTATGCTTAGGATAGATAGGCTGAGTTAAAGTGTCTTGAGAAAAAACAGCTGTGCAAAGAATAGATAAGGAAAATAATAAGCCTATTTTTTTAGCAGTAATCATTGAAAAACGAATCATAGTTTACCACAAATATAATAATAAAAAAGCATAAAGTGTAATTAACACCCTATGCTTTTATAAGTGACCTCGGCGGGATTCAAACCCACAACCTTTTGATCCGTAGTCAAATGCTCTATTCAGTTGAGCTACGAGGCCGTATAATTATATAACTTATTCGTTACCTTTATTGGTTGAAATAAATTTCTTCTCTTTGATACGAGCTTTTTTACCAGTTAATTCTCTTAAGTAGAAAATCCTAGCTCTACGAACTTTACCCACTTTGTTAACTTCGATTGAGTCAATAAAAGGGGAAGCAATCGGGAATATTCTTTCAACGCCTACACCATTTGACATTTTGCGTACAGTGAAAGTTTGTGAAACTCCTGATCCACGTCTTTGGATAACCACTCCACGAAACTTCTGAAGTCTTTCTTTGTTTTCCTCTTTAATCTTATAGGTAACGGTAATGGTGTCACCTGCTTTGAATTCTGGTAAATTCTTCTCTTCTTGAGCAAAAGCTTGTTCTGCAATCTTAATTAAATCCATTTTTATTTCAATTTAAGCGCAACATTGCCAACTATTTATATTAAATGCAAGAGGTTGCTTTCAGTTTTGGGACTGCAAAAGTACAATTTTTTTTTATCTATGCAAAAAATTTTTATACATAGCTCCTCCAATACAATCATATTTTGCCCCTGTAACCGAAGAAAGGCAATTAGGCATGTCAAAATAATACAAAGCACCCAGGAATGCAAATATTAATGCCTCTTTAAAATTGACAGTCAATATATCTGGAACCACAAAATCACAATTTTTAGCGTTGGATCTGAGTCTTTCAACCAAAAATTTATTAAATGCACCACCACCTGTCACTAATACCTTTCCAGATATAACATTTTTTCCCACTTGATAAGCAGCGTGTTCAACTATTGTTGCAAGAATATCTTCTGTACTTAAAGAATATTGATTGATCAATGGAAATATCTCCTCTTCTACCCACTCTCTACCTAGCGATTTTGGCCCTTTTTGTTCATAATAATCCAACTGATTCAATCGTTGGAAAAGATTATTGCACACATTCCCATTACGTGCCATTTTTCCATCTTCATCATATTCTTTACCAATAAGTCTTGTATAGTGATTAAGTAGATAATTCACAGGAGATATGTCATAAGCAACCCTTTTTCCCCCTTGGCTGAATGAAATATTTGAGAATCCCCCAATATTAAGGCAATAGTCATAATTCGCAAAAAGAGTTCTATCTCCTATGGGAACAAGTGGTGCACCTTGTCCATAAAGGGCAACATCTGTCGTACGAAAATCACAAACACAATCAACTCCAGACTCAGCAGCAATAGATGCACCAGAGCCTATTTGAGCTGTAAATCTTCTTGAAGGTTGATGAAAAATAGTATGTCCATGAGAAGCAATAATATCTGGCGTTGCACCATATTTGTCCATGAAAGTTTTCACTCGACTCCCCAAATAAAGTCCATAATCAGAATTAAAAAGGGCATAATCAAAAGCATTCATTTCTTGAGCCTCTGCAAGCTTTCTCTTTATTTCTTCAGGATAAGGCTCAGAAATGGCATTAACGATAGAATACATCCAATTCTTCCCATCGAAGGAAAAATCCACATAACAGATATCTAATCCATCAAGAGAGGTCCCAGACATCAAACCTATTACTTTTAATTTATCAATCATTTTAATAAATACTTTTCTTTAACAGTGTTATTTTTATAATCTGTGACAATCACCTCAAGGGAGTGATTGTTCTTAGTAATATTTTTTTTATTGTCAATAACGACACGCAATTTGTTATATTTTGCATCATAGGTTGACAACACCCACTCTCCATCCAACTTACACACATATTCTTTTATACCTGAGAAATCATCTCTTATAATAAAAGAGAGATTTCCAACCCTTTTAATTGTTGGAGGAATTGTATCTATTGTAACACAATAGTCTCCAAAAGTGTAAAAATCAGCAATAACCTTACCATTTTTAAATTCGCCCCCACAATATGACAAAATTCCTTTATCTGAGATAGTAGCCAATGTACACTTCTCTCGAAGTGATTGTGGTAAATTTGCTTCAATAATAATGCATCCACCATTTTTAATGGGGATATCTTTAGATCCTATTTTCCATATCTTAGATAAAACTGGGTACTTTGTCTCCATAAAGTTAGAAGCAGGGATTGAGTCAACTTTAAAAATAATTGAATTAAATAGGGATGACGGTGATAAAGATAAGGATAGGCCATCACGTGAGTAATATAATGGCAAATTCCTGGGGGTTAAACACCCACCATTGATATACGAAGAATCAGATGCGTTTTTGTATCCTCTCTTTATTTTGAAATTTTTAGTGCTCTTATTACCAGCAAGATCCTTCACTATCACACTTAATGTGTGAATATTATCATCTTTTAGTTCTATTATACCATTGTTAACATATTCTATTCTATGTTTAAATGTATTGCCTGGCTCAATATAGCTCTTTATCATATTCCTTTCACTCACAACTTTTTCTTTGTAATCAATTAATGAATTAAAGCCAAGCTGTTCTTCATATGAATAGTTACCCAATTTTAAGTTATATAGCACTTTATCATCCAATTTTATCAAATACTCCTCCACTCCCAATTTTGCAGGAGTTCCTTCTTGGTAATCAACAGCATCTATAGATATGTATGATTTTTCACTTAAGGATATAGTTTCGTTTCTGGAGGTCGAAGCACTTTTGATTATTGAACTTTCTACAACGCCTGATGAATCCTCAAAAGAATAAAAATTGACTCGATTAATAACAGGCGGCACATTATCAGCCCTTTCAGATTTAATATATCCACTTACAAATGGATTAATTGGCATTGTTCCATTAGCACTCCTAACCTCAAAATGGAGATGAGGCCCTCCAGATGAACCTGAATTGCCAACATAGCCAATAACATCTCCCATTTTTACAGGAAGCTCATCTTTATCAAAAAAGAGATTAACAGGAAATGACCTACTGGCATATTGCGCCTCTCTAACCAATAGGGCTATGTTTTGAGTAAATTTGAGCATGTGACCATACACACACTCTCTGCCATCGCTATGCGTAACATATATGCCGTTACCATATCCCGTAGGTGAAACGCTCACCCTTGATATATATCCATCACAAACAGAATGGACTTCATCTCCTACTTTTCCTCCAACCCGAAGGTCAACCCCTGCATGAAATCTGCCACTTCTCAACTCTCCATAACTTCCAGACAAAGAGACTGGTATATTCAAGGGATTTACTTGAAGTAAAATGAATAGAAGAATAGAGCAAAGCATCAACTAAACATTTTCTTTATACGTTGGAAAAAGTTTTTGTCCTCTTTGGTTGGAGATGGAGTGAAATTGGGAGAATTTCTAAGTTTTTCCAAAAGTTCTTTTTCAACTTTATCTAATTTTTTTGGAATCCACACTTGAATGTAAACCAATAAATCTCCAACCCCGTAGCCATTTACATCTGGAATACCCTTTCCTCTCAATCTTAATATTTTACCAGACTGAGTCCCAGGTTCAATTTTAATTCTCAATTTGCCATCTATGTATGGCACCTCCGCACTCACCCCAAGCACTGCATCTGATATGGAGATAAATAGCGTATATATCAAATCATTACCATCCCTTTGAAGCTCAGGATGGGGCTCTTCTTCAATCAGTACGAGAAGATCTCCATTTATACCATCCCCTTTCGCCGCATTTCCTTTTCCAGAAACTGTCAATTGCATCCCTTCTGCCACCCCTGCTGGAATCTTAAAAGAAATCTCCTCCGTTGATTTAGTTAATCCCGATCCATGGCATGAAGAGCAAGGTTTTGAAATAACTCTCCCCTCTCCACCACACACTGGACATGGAGATGATGTCTGCATTGCTCCTAAAAAAGACTGAACCACTTTAGTAACCATTCCTGTACCATGGCAATGTTCACAAGTTTTAATGTCAGCACTTGAGGCAGCACCGAGCCCTCCACATGTAGAACATTTGACTAATTTTGCAACTTTTATTCTTTTCTCTGCACCATGCACAATCTCCTCAAGATTCATTTTTACCTTTCCACGAATATTTGCCCCTTTCTGCACTCTTTTTCCACCTCTTGATGACGAAAATCCCCCACTGAACCCTCCAAACCCACCTCCACCAAAAGCTCCACCGAAAATATCTCCGAAACGGCTGAATATATCCTCCATTGAGAAGCCTCCAAATCCACCACCATATCCACCACTTGTAGCACCACCCATACCTGCATGTCCAAATTGGTCATACCTGGCTTTTTTGTCTGGATTGCTCAAAACATCGTAGGCCTCAGCAGCTTCTTTAAATTTCTCCTCTGCTGAAGCATCACCAGGATTCTTATCAGGGTGATATTTAATGGCCATTTTTCTATAAGCCTTCTTTATATCCTCTGCGGTAGAGTTTTTATCTACCCCAAGAACTTCGTAATAATCTCTTTTTTCTGCCATTTAATTATACCCCCAATACAACTTTCGCAAAACGAATAACTTTTCCGTGAAGAGTATATCCATGTTGCGTAACATCTAATATTTTATTTTTTTTATCTTCTTCTTGAACTGGAAACTGTGCAACAGCCTCATGCTTATCTGTATCAAGTGATTGTCCCAACGACTCTATCTTCTCGACACCTTTAGATTTCAAAAAAGAAACCATTTTATTGTAAATTAGCTCTGTCCCCTCTTTTGCCGCTTCACTCCCTTCCGATTTTGACAAAACTTCAATTGCCCTCTCGAAATCATCAACAATTGGGAGGATGCCTTTAATGACCTCTTCAGAGGCAGTGTTAATCAACTCTAACCTCTCTTTAGCACTTCTCCTCCTGTAGTTGTCAAATTCAGCTGCAAGGCGGATATATTTATCTTGAGATTCATTAAGTTTTTCTTCCAACTCGTGTTCTTTCTCTTTCTTTTTTGATTTAGCTTCTTTCTTCTCTGATTTTGAATCTTTTATACTTTGAGTATTATCATTGACATCTCCTTGTTCAGTATCCTTTAAGGTCTCTTTTTCTGTTTCTTTTTCTTTCATAATCATAAAAAATTGCTCTTTGGCAAAGGTAAAAACAAAATGCTTGCCAAAGAGCAAATAAGGACAATTTGTCAGTAAAATTTATATATCGATAATTGCTGGTTGGATATCTTTGTACTTGGGCATAGCCTCACCAATTGGAGCTCCTATATATGTAGGATCACAAATAACATATTTTTTACCATTATGCATAATAAAATCTCCATTAACATCTTCAGGTATTTCAACTGCACATGAAATATGACCTTGGTATCCAAGCCAAATTACATTCCAATTAATTGTGTTTTTTATCAACCATGAAAAGAGGACAACACGATCTTTGCAATTATTCGCCCCATAATAGAGTGACTCCTCAACAAACAAAGATTTAGAGCGTCCAAACATCTCCATATCAGTTTTATAGTCAAATCCATTCTGCACGAGATCAAGAAGGAATGAAAGGGCTCCCAATTTATCCATTTTATTTTTGATAAAATAGATCTTTATCGACTGTATGACAGATTTAGAAGTTACATTATTAACCACAGAGCTGTAATAGAGCGACAAGTCTGTTTGGGGATATTCGAGAGATACAAGTACTGAAGGTTCATTTATAAAGATGGGGGAATCGCTTCCTATAATTGATTGCCATTTATTAAGTTTAACACTCTTATAAGATGTTTGCCCCCCTATTGACATTGGTTTCTTAATTGACAAATCAATAACCTTATCAGATGCGGAGAAATCTTTTGAGAAAGTAGATACATCCTCCTGATAGGAGGCAATATTTTGATAACTAAAAATATAATAATCTACCCCTTTGTCTGAAATATATGACTTTTGATATATTTCTTGGGCAAATGGGAGTAACAAAACCAGATTATCTTCTATGTGTCCAACTCTCGCTTTGTATTGTAGTTGACACAGAAGAAAACATTGGGTAAAAATCTTTTCATTTATATGATTGTCATCATATACATTGTCAGTGAGACTTTTAATTAATGAGAAAAGTGCCCAATCATTTAGCGAATACCTGTTTTGTAGTGCTGTAAGGGTATCAATTGTAGGGAGAAAATTGCCTTTGCTCATACTATTCCATGCATCTGCTATGCTCTCCTCCTTAATTTGATATATAGTCACATAGATTGACTCATCAAAAGGGATAGTCTCCTCAACTCCAAAATAATCTATATCCTTTGGAAGAGTTGCTGGAAGGGCAAATTCACCTGAAGAGGGGAGGCCATGCTTGAGATTATGTCGTTTCGAATGTCCTTTATAATATGTGGGCTTATCGGGTAAAGCACCTATCGGATCTTCTCTTGCTAAACTAACAGTATAATCAGCCCATGCCTCTTTTAAAAAGTTATAGAAGTCATTGTTAGCTTTTGTCCTCCACTCCTGAAATTCGGTATTTCTTTGCTTTACAAACTCACGATATTGATCATCATAGCTTTGAGAGAAGATATCAACACTCAAAATGAAGAGCAAAACAATTAAAGAAAAAAAGCGTTTCATGATAGTATGTGTTTATATTAAAAAGGCCCCCTAAAAGTGGGAGCCTTCATCTTGATATAAAGATATTATTCAGCTTTCATTGCTGAATCAAATATTTTTTCAAATGTAAATTTGTCAAAATCAAGTTTGGTTTTAGCATCTTTCTCAATTTCGCTTACGAGTGCCTCTTTAAGAACTGCTTTACCCATTTCTACTGCAACATAATATGTAAATGTGCCATTTTTGTCTTTGTATAGCTTTTCATTTTTAATTGCAACGTCTGACAACTCTTGATTAACAACTGTGCGTGTCAACTCTTCAAATTTTGAAACATAATCTTGTTTTTCACCAATGGATACTTGCTTAACATATTGGTCTGAAACTGACTTAACTTTGGTAGAGATAGCTGCTGCTATTTCTGCACGTGCATTCATCATTGCAATCTTCTTAGCTGTTGCTTGATCAGGACTTTTTCCTAACGCTACTGAACGGAAGAAATCGGCGTCAGATTTATATTCTGGCGTTGAGAAAGGTAGTACTACCTCTACTTGATCTTCACCAGCACTAACTTTTTTAGGACCTCCACAAGAGGATAACATAATTGCCAAACAAACGGCAATAACGATATTAAAAGAATTAAAGATTTTCATATAAAATTAATTAAAATATTTCCTCCACAAATATAACTTATTTTTAAGATTATTAGTATCAATGTCAAGAATTATTTATAAAAAAAGGATCCTTCAAATTGAATATTTGAAAAAGAAGAGTCCATAGGGCTATAAGATCCACTAAATCGATTGACAACTAACATGAGTTTATCATCTTCATATCTCCACGCTCCCCTCTCTTGTGTTTGTAAATAATTACGAGCCATTTCTGTTACCTTACCTTTTAAAGTGTTGCCATTAACTGATAAGTTAGAAGTATCATTCACTATTTTGTGATAATCATATCCCTTTATTTTTGAAATATCGTCAAAATTGTCATAAGTAAAAAACTTTGTATAGGTATTAATATTCAGCCCTATTTTGGTTGAAAGATCCATGTAATCATCAGGAAGGGTCTCTAAAAAAAATGGCTGGAGGCTCTTTCTCCCAAAATTTACAAATAAATATCTTATAGAGCTTTCTAACCTAATCTCATCTTTTTCCTCCATTTTAGAAAAAATCTCCTTTGCATTTTCAAATGTAACTTTCTCATTGATAGTAGAACCAATCTCTCTACGTATAGAATTTTCAGTATATTTAGCCATTCCAAAACTGCTAACAGAGGTCAATAAGGCGACCAAACTAAAAGAGACCACAACCCATTTAAAATGACGTGAATGAGAAAAAGAGAGGTATATATATACCCCATAGAACCAGAGGTTTAAAAGCAAAATATAACAACGATTGATTGTAATGCCATAATCTCCAATCCTTCGAAAAATACCTATTGTCATCAAAATAAGAAGTGGCAAAACCAAATAGCTAAATTGAGAAGAGATGAGGTTAGATATTTTACTATTTTCTTGTAGTCTTATAGGATACAATAAAAAAATGAGTATAAGTCCCCCTATGGCAAGGGCAGATACAAGAATAGAAACCATTCCATCAGGAAGTTGCCAAGAAAATATTATTTTGAAAAGATAAATATAAAGGAGCGAGGCATAAAGGGTTAAGAGTGGGAGAAGGATATATAGCGTAAATATTTTTTGCGCTCTACTATAACTAATAACATTTTCTTTTTTCTTTTCTCCGTATGGTATATTGGATAAAAAGTAGATTGAAGAAAAAAGGATAAAAGAAAAAACTGCCGAAAATCCATAAAGATAGCTACTTACTTGGACATTAAAGAGACTCTCTATCGCTTCAAGTGCCACATTTAATCCTAAAAAAATCACTAATCCGAAGAATATGGCCAATATAAGTTGAATCAGTATTTTAATTGCAAAATTGTAAAATGTCTTATCTGAATCTTTTTTTAAAAAAGAAACAAAAAACATGGAGAGGAAAGATACTCCTCCAATAACTAAAATTTC
>CAZSLC010000007.1:0-75075 GCA_964607675.1 uncultured Muribaculaceae bacterium | reverse complement strand
TAAAAGTGGGGATCAATTTCGATAAAGAGACACATACACTTGGGGAGTGGAAGGTATCACAACTTTAGATTTCAGCGGAGACTCTGCTGCTTTTGGTATTCAGAATAAAAGTGTAGTTTCGGGATATAAAGTAATTTTTAGTATTTTTGAAAATTATTACAAATCAAGATAACCTAATGACTATAAAGAAAATTTCTATTATTTTATTGATGAGCATTTTGACAGTTTCTTGTATAACTGATGAATTAAAAGTGATGTCATTTAATGTCAGGCTAAGTCCCAATGATGATTTTGATGGGGAGAATAGTTGGATAAACAGAAGGAGTAGCGTTTTAAAAATGATTAACGATCTATCTCCCGATGTTTTTGGTGTTCAGGAGGCAATATATCATCAAGCTAAGTTTATGGAGGATAGCTTAACTCAATATGTTAAGTATGGAGTTGATAGAGAGGGCGGTTTGGAAAAAGGGGAAGCTGAGTCCAATGCAATATTTTTTAAGAGAGACAGATTTGATTTACTTGAAAAGGGCACTTTTTGGTTGAGTGAGACCCCTGATATCCCCTCTAAAGGGTGGGATGCTGCTTGTTTTAGGGTAGTCACATGGGTGAGATTAAAAGATAAATATAGCAGAGGAAAGGAGCTTTTCTTCTTTAATACACATTTTGATCATAAAGGAGAGGTGGCAAGGGGCGAATCTGGTAAATTACTTGTTAGAAAAGTTATGGAAATTATTTGTAGCAGTTGTGTCAGTTCGCAGGTAGATGTGCAGAAGATTCAAGGTAATAGTAAGATACAGAACGATGTGAATAGAGATAGTTGTACTAATCAATGCATTAACAATGAGGATGTTTCAAATCCGAATATCAATAGTAAAGAAAGAAGATTGTTAAACAGGTATAATCGTACTCAAGAGAAATTGAAAAAGAGTGTACATGTTGTCATTACTGGTGATTTTAATTCGGAGATACACTCAACAGTGATGGTCCCTATCCTTGATTCTTATTGTTATACGAGAGAGGCCTTGATCCCTGTAGATACTATTGGAACATTTAATAACTGGGGAAAGAATGTGAAAAATCCTCTCATTGATCACATTTTTGTAAAGAATTTGGTAGTTACCGAATATAGGGTAGAAACTGATGGTTATGGAGTCCCCTATATATCTGATCATTATCCAGTTATTTCATCATTAAAGTATAAGTAGAAAATCACATTTAATATAATACAATTAATTTTAACTAATAATGAAAAAATTATTTCTTTTTGCTTTATTGGCAATGATATCTTTCTCTTCATTTGCACAAGGTGACGAGGCTGTTGAGAAGAAAATTGACAGAGTGCAGTCTTCGATTTATGACCAAGAACATGACTTTTCTCTATTGGAAAAGAAAATAGATGACCTTTTGTGGTATGAAAAAGTGGGGGATATAGCATTTGTTGATAAAGTCTTTATCTATGGTCCTGCGAAGCAAAAAGTTTCTAACCCAAATGAGGTAGGTGCTAAGAATCCTTTAAAGTTTTGGAGTTATGTTTTTATCCCTAAGGATCTTAACCCTAATAAAAAATATCCTTTGATGGTTTTACCACACTCTGGAGTACATGCGGACTTTTCTACTTACTATGCACACATTGTGAGGGAGTTGATAGCACAAGGTTATGTTGTAGTCTCTGCTGAATATAGAGGCAGTACTGGATATGGTAAGGCAACATATATGAATATTGATTATGGAGGATTGGAAAATGAGGATGTGTTTGCAAGTAAAAAATACATGGTTGAGAATTATGATTTTATAGATAATAATAGAGTGGGAATTATGGGTTGGAGTCATGGTGGCATGATAACCCTTATGAATCTCATGCTTCACCCAGGAGAGTACAAATGTGGATTTGCAGGTGTGCCAGTGAGTGATGTAGTGATGAGAATGGGATTTAGCACAGATAGTTATAGAAAAATTTTCTCTGACAAGAGACATATCGGAGCCACTCCCAGGGAAAATATCGAAGAGTATAAACGCAGGTCTCCAGTGTGGAATGTGGAAACTCTTAAAGACCCGTTGTTAGTTTATACCAATACTAATGATGATGATGTATTTGTAATTGAAGTTGAACACTTAATTAGGGCATTAAAAGCAGAGGATAAAAAATTTGAATATAAGATTTTCCAGGATGCACCAGGCGGTCACTCTTTTGATAGAATGGATACCAGGGGGGCTAATGAGATAAGGATGGACATTTACAAATTTATGGGAAGATATTTGAAGCCAGATAAGCCTTTTCAATCAGTAAAAGATTTACGTAAAGCTGCATATAAATTTTAAGAGATGAGCACTAAATTAAGATTAATAATAATGAACTTCCTCCAGTTTGCTATCTGGGGGGCATATCTGACTTCACAAGGGCGTTATCTCTCTTCTGTGGGTTTTCAAGAACGTATTTTTTGGTTTTATTCTATACAGGGGATAGTATCTATCTTTATGCCTGCAATTATAGGTATTATTGCAGATAGGTGGGTACAAGCTCAAAAAATGCTTGGCATTTGCCAACTTATTGCAGCTTCAGCAATGATTGCAGCTGGATATTACGGGGTTACCTCTGGACAAGATGTAAATATTACTACTTTATTTATCCTGTACACAATAAGTATAGCTTTCTATATGCCTACTATAGCTCTCTCGTATTCAGTGGCTTATAATATACTTGAAAGTGAAAATTTAGATACGGTGACCAATTACCCACCAATCAGAGTGTGGGGTACTGTTGGATTTATATGCTCAATGTGGCTTGTAGATTTGATAGAGGTTAAGGGGGTTGCTATTCAAGATTCTGCTATGCAATATTTGGTGTCGGGGGTGTTAAGTATCCTTCTCGGTCTCTATGCATTTTCTCTCCCTAAATGTAAAATTATTAAATCAGAAGGTAAAAAGAGTATGGCTGAGGCTATGGGACTTACCGCTTTCAAACTCTTTAAGGATAGAAGAATGCTCGTCTTTTTTGTTTTTTCTATGCTTCTTGGGGTGGCACTTCAGGTGACAAATAGTTTTGCAAATCCTTTCTTATCCAATTTTGGACAGATGTCTCAATATGCAAATAGTTTTGTAGTTGAGCATTCTAATGCATTGCTGTCTATTTCTCAAATCTCAGAAACTTTATGTATCCTTTTGATTCCATTTTGTTATAAAAAGTTTGGGATTAAGAAAGTTATATTGATAGCGATGATTGCCTGGGTGTTCCGCTTCGGATTTTTCGGTATTGGAAATCCTTCTACAGGGTTGTGGGCTCTCATTTTATCTATGATAGTGTATGGTATAGCATTTGACTTTTTCAATATCTCTGGTTCTCTGTTTGTGAATGATGTTGTAGATAAATCACTTAGCTCAAGTGCGCAAGGGTTGTTTATGCTTATGACTAATGGGATTGGTGCTGCAATAGGCACATTCGGAGCTCAGAAAGTGATCAATTATTTAGTCTATTCCAAAACAGATATAACAGATATTATGGCAGGATGGAGCCATTCTTGGTTTGCCTTTGCGGCATACGCTCTTGTATTAGCGATTCTCTTTGCGTTGTTGTTTAGGGCACCGAGCGCAAGTGAAAAGATTAAGATATAGGCTGTTTTAGTTGAAAGCATACCCTATACCTAATCCGAAATAGTGCCTTTCGATATTATTGCCAACTCTATGGGTCTCAAATATCAATTTGAGATCCATTTTGTTTTTATCGTTGATTGAAATATTAGTTCCTAAGAAACATCCAATTCTCGGCACAGCTCCTTTGTGTTGTCCATTGAAATGGAGATAAATATCTGAATAGAAATAGGGGGCAAATCTGCTATTTGAGATTTGATACTGAATTTTGGGAACGCTTCGTAGGTAAAAAATGGCGTTGTTAGGCTTTTCCAATCTTGGGGTGATCTTCGCAATTACCCTTTCTCGAAGGGAAAATGTGAACCCTTTTATAGAGTATTTCCCCATCAGCGCGATTTCAGGGCGGTAGTTGAAGTGAAAGGTGTCGGATGAGTGTGACCAGTAAAACTGTGCTCCTGCAGAGAGACTTAAATAGTCATTAGCATAGTAATCAATATATGCAGATGGTATGAGGGTTGATATTTTCTTAACCACTTCTAAAGTCCTAATCTCTCCACCAAGTGTCAATTGGAGTTTGCCTGGCACTACGTCAATCCCCCCTGTAGCTATCACCCTCACTCCGTATTGGTTTACTACTTGACTAAAAGAGTGAATAGAAGGTATTAGTATGGCAAGAAGTGTAACAATCAGTTTAATATGCTCTCGCATAGGCAGTAAAATTATTTTAGAAACCTTAGAGCTTTTGTCATAAAACGGGGAAGTGGCTTTTTGGGATCTCTGTCCTTGAGGTTGAGGAAAATACCCCATTTCTTCAAGATTGGAACCTTAAATGTCTCAACAAATTCGATTAGTGTGCCGTCTGGGTCTTCTACATAGGTGAAGTGACCATTTGCATCTCCCATGTCAAAATCAACACCACCATCACATACGAAGGAGTGCCCTAGAGATTTGGCACATTCTTCTATTGCAGCCATGCAGCGGATATCGAAGCATAGGTGGATGAAGCCTGGATCCCCCCATAAACGTTCTTCGTATATTTTATGAGGTTTCTCCCCTTCTATTGTTTGTATAAGTTCAATGTGGGAGGTCCCCATCAATTCGCACAGTGGCCCTTGGATTGGTTTTGTCCTTTCTAAAATCACCCTTCGTAGCTTTTTATCACCGTTAGGAAGCCCTTTTAAATCAGAAAAAACATCTGTACTATCAAATACTACCTTGTCGTAGTCTAACAGGGATGTGTAGAATTTGATAGAGCGATCCATATCGCTAACGCCAATTATGACACCATTGACCCCTCCTGTGTTCTTTTTTTCATTGATGAACACATAGTTGTCTTCTTCCACTTGGAAGATATTGCCCCAGAGATCTTTTATTGCAAAATGTCTGATTCCAGATGGAGATTTAACTGGTTTATATAGGATGTTCACCCCTTCTGCATCCATCTGTGAGTATGCAGCATCTATGTTTGGGGTTTTGATTTTACAAATATAAATGCCCAGGTCTCCCAATTTGGCTTCCTCCTTGGGGTAGTTGAGTTCCCTCCCACGTGGTTCCCATACTTCGAAACCACCACCTCCTCTAAGATTTAATGCGAGAATTGCATAGCGAGGTTGAGGTTTGCCTGCGGTATAGGGGAGCATTTTTTCTGCAACTCCTTCATCACCAAATATTTTTGTATCGAAGCCAAGATGTTTTATATACCACTCCCATGATTCGGCGACACTTTTAACGCCAATTCCTACTTGTTGGATTCCGCATATTATTTTTTCCATAGTTATTTATAAAAACGTGGGTTTCTACCCAATTTGTAAAAAATTGAAGGGGCAAATTTATAAAAATAAGTCATTAGAAGCTCTTTTCCTCCAATTAACTTTTTATGTCTATTTTTTTCTATAGCTTTTAAGGCTGTTTCGGCTGCTTTATTTACATCCATCCCGTGTGCTTGTCCAGGATCCATCTCATTGGCACTCTCCCCCTTTCCCAGTAGTGCGCTTCGAGATATCTCTGTGTTGATCCTACCAGGGATGAGGATTGTCACTTTGATATTGGGATATTCAAGCTCAACTGCTTCGAAGAAACCGATTTGAGCATGTTTGGCAGCGCAGTAGGCAGATCTTAGGGGGAATCCAAATATGCCTGAGATTGAGCTTGTTACGGCTATATGAAATTCTCTTCCATCGGAAAAATGGTGCCTTAATTGTTTGAAAAGATATATTGCACCAAAATAATCTACCTCCATAATTCTCCTATCTACTGAAAAATCGGTATCAAGGGCAAATGCACGTTGAGAGATCCCTGCATTGAGAATGAGAAAGTCGAGTACTATTCCCATTCTTTTTATTGCCTCTATCCCCTCGTCAATCGAAGTACTGCTCTCCATGTCCATTGGTAGAGGGGTGGCTTTTACCCCGATTGTCTCACAATTGTGTGCGACGGATTCCAGCCTATCCAATTTTCTCCCTGCAAGGAGCAGATTTGTTCCGCGTTTTGCAAATTGATAGGCTATGGCTTCTCCTATCCCTGACCCAGCACCTGTGATTAAAACATATTTATTATTGAATGAAATCATATTTTTGACGTCTAATCTACAAATTTAACAAATTAGATGTATTAATTAGATTAAAATGAATTAAATTGGCGTACTTATTTATTTTAAAATAACTATTTAAACTATGGAAGAAAAATCGTACTTACAAGTTGACCCTGGCGGAGAATCTTATTTTTATGGGACTCACCTAATTAGTGGGTGTGTACCTCGTTTTATAGTATCTCTTACTGTCCCTATTGACGAAGATACATTGAGACAAACTATGAGAGATATTTTAAAAAGATTCCCACAGATGGCAGTTGCAATAACTCGTGATGAAAATGCTAAAAAATATTCTTTAAAGGACAACAGAGCGGAGTTTCCAATTTTTCATGATGATGGTTCTAAGGTGGTAAATATGGCTACTAAAGAGACCAATGACTATCTATTTAAAGTCAGTTATTTTGACAAAAAGTTGATCTTTGATTTTTTGCATGTCCTCGGTGATGGTACTGGATTTATTATTTTTATTAAAGCTGTAATTTACAGGTATCTTGAACTTCGACATCTCCCTTTAGACAATGATGGGACGATACTTACTGTTGATCAAGAATATGACCAACAGGAGGGGAGCAATGCAATTGAGACCATTTTGAATGAAAAAGCGAGTCTACCTGAGTGGTACAACGGTACTGGATCGTTCCAAGTACCTGGTATCTCTACTGAAGGAGATCCGAGTGATACTGTAGCCCAAATTAGAATACCTTTCAGCAAACTTTACGGTGTAGTCAAATCGTATCAATCTTCTCCTGTCACTTTTTTAGAGCCACTTTTTAGCCATTCTATTTATGAGAAATATAAAGATATAATTGGAGATTTACCGATTGTTGCCTCAATTCCTGTCAATATGAGACCATTTTATCCCAATAAGACACTTAGATATTTTATTGCAGTGGCTGTCTTGGCACATTCGAGTCTCTTTCTTAAAGAGGATTTTGAGAATATGCTTCTCACCCAGAAGAAGCTCCTTGATGAGCAGACAAAACCAGAATTTTTAGCCTATATGGCGCAAAGTCAGGCAAGAGGGATGAAAAGTCTCATTGACATAGATATACCAATCGAACAAAAGGTTGATATTATGAGTAAGAGCATAATATCCTCCCTAAAAGCGTATTCATATATCATTACTAATATGGGTAATATTAAATTGCCAGAGCCTATGAATCAATATGTTACAGAGTTTTATCCTATATTGCCCACCGCTATTTGCCCATATACTATTGCCCTTACAACATGGAATAACGAGTTGATGTTGTCAATATCTCAACGCCAAGAGGATATTTCCGTGTGTGAAAGGTTTGTGGAATTGCTCAATTGTCTCAATATACCTGCATATATTTCAGAGGTATTTAAAAATCATACTATGCGCTATTTCCCTTCTTAGATATTGTACTACACTATTTTTAGTTCGTAGTCTGTGCTCCCGATACCTAATTCTTCTGCATGGAAGAGTCCCGACTGCCAATTTGTATTGGGGTGGATAAGTTTAAATTTGTCCCCCTCATATTGGCATTGTTCTTCTTTTGTCATTCTCCCCTCTTTGTCGTGAAGGATGCTGTTGGGAAGGGTTGCTGCAGCATTTACTAGATCAGCACATGCTTTATCAAGGGCAACTGGGTCAAATGAGGCAGCTATCCCGATGTTGGGGACAATGGCTGAGTCGTTGTGGTTCCAGCAGTCACATTCGGGTGATACATCCATTATCATGCTTATGTGGAAATTGGGTTTGTCATAAAGGATAGCTTTGGTGTATTCTGCTATTTTGTAGTTGAGTTTTTCCGAAGAGTCCATCTCCCCAAGGATGGCTGCGTTGTATTGACATAGTGCTATGCATTGTCCGCAACCTACACATTTTGAATAGTCTATTACAGCGGTGGCACGCGGTTTCCCTTGGAGGGTGATGGCATGGTGTGCACAATATTTTACACAGATATTGCAGCTGTGACAGTTCTCGGTGTTGATCTTTGGCTTTGAGGATGAATGTAGTTCCAATTTGCCCCCCACTGCGGCGCAACCCATCCCTAAATTTTTTAATGTTCCGCCGAAACCAGTGTCCTCGTGCCCTTTGAAATGGCTCATAGTCAGTAGAATGTCTGCATCTGCAATGGCTGTGCCGATTTTGGCAGTGTGGCAATATTTTCCCCCTTCGATGGGGAGCTCCTGGTAGTCAGTTCCTTTGAGGCCATCTGCAATTATTATGTCACATTTGGCCGAAATGGGGTTGAAGCCATTTTCCATTGCACTGCGAATGTGATCAACAGCGTTGGAGCGTCCTCCTGAGTAGAGGGTATTGCAATCGGTTAGAAATGGTTTACCCCCTAAGGAGCGGATCAATTCTGCAATTTTTGCTGCATAGTTGGGGCGGATGAATGCCAAATTGCCTGGTTCACCAAAATGAATTTTGATGGCCACGAATTTCTCGTGAAAATCGATTGTTTCAATGCCTGCAGCTTTGACCAAACGTTCTAATTTGGTAGTAAGAGGCGATTTGGCAGAGGTGTGAAGATCGGTAAAATAAACTAAAGATTTACTCATAATTGTTCTGGGTATTTTCCTTCGGCAATAAGTTGTTTTATGCGATTTACCACAAGTGGCTTATCTTCTTTGTAGGTGACGCCGAACCATTTAGCATCACTCGAAAGGACCTTCATTGAGGCCTCTCCCGAATTTATTAAGATATTGACGGCGTATGGGATGAAAAACTCTGCTTTTGGATTGGAGATGTTGGCAGGATCTGACAAAAAGCGACGGAAGAGTGTTTCAGATTGGGTGAAATAATCGGGCGTAAAGCCGAAGAGGTTCATCGAGACTACGGTATTTTCACTGATTGGGTGGCATCCTTCGGAATCTTTATAGATCACTCCTCCCCCTTCATTCAGGGGTAGTCGCCCGATGGAGGTGCGTTCTACCATTGAGATGAGATTCCCATCTTTGTTGACTTTGCACTCACCTCTGGAGACGGTGCCATATTCGGAGAGTGTATTTTTAAGGCTATAGCCAACCATGGAATAGTGTCCTGATTTGCCCTCTACGCTGCGGAGGTATTCGGCAAGGACCATATAGCCCTCTCTGCCATAGAAGTCATCTGCATTTATCACTGCAAACGGGGTGGTGACTGCAGAGGCTGCCATCATTACTGCATGGTTGGTTCCCCATGGTTTGATCCTTCCTTCTGGGAGGCTGTATCCTTGTGGAAGGTATTCAAGTTCTTGAAATACAAATTCTATGTCAATTTTATTGTGAAATCTCTCTTTGCAGAAAACTTCGCGAAACTCTTTCTCAAAAGTGTGCCTTATTACAAAAACCACCTTGCCAAACCCAGCGAGAATGGCATCATAAATTGAGTAATCTATTATCGCTTCGTTGTTGGGGCCAACCCCATCCATCTGTTTTAGAGAGCCGTAGCGGGAACCCATTCCTGCTGCAAGAACGACTAAAGTAGGTTTCATCATTTATTTAAATGTTATGATTTTTAAATTTCTACTAAATTAGTCAAAATTCAACATAAATGCCACATGAAATAATAATATTGATTAAATTTGAAAGTTAAAGACGTCTGAACTCAAACAAATATGGGACTCAGGTGTTTTGTTGTACATTATTATGAAAAATATTACAGTTACTGAGCCTCTACTCCCCAATTTAGAGGAGTTTCAAGAGCTTCTTAAAGATATCTGGGACAGAAAATGGATTACTAACAATGGTTATTACCATAAGGAGTTGGAGCGTGCTTTGGCGGAGTATTTGAAAGTGCCCTATCTAAGTTTGTTTACAAATGGTACAATTCCTCTTATCACTGCATTGCAGGCTTTGAGGGTGACTGGGGAGGTTATTACTACCCCTTTCAGTTTCGTTGCTACGACCCATGCACTGTGGTGGAATGGCATCAAACCAGTATTTGTAGATATTGATCCTCATAGTTGCAATATTGATCCCAGTAAAATAGAGTCGGCTATCACTTCAAGGACGACTGCTATTATGCCTGTACATGTGTATGGTAATCCATGTGATACTGAAAAAATACAATCAATAGCCGATAAATATGGTTTAAAAGTGATTTATGATGCAGCACATGCCTTTGGGGTTGAGGTAAATAGTAAGTCCGTTTTAGAGGCGGGAGATATGAGTACTTTGAGTTTCCATGCTACAAAGGTTTTCAATACCATAGAGGGTGGAGCGTTAATAGTAAAAGATGCTGAGGCTAAGCAGAGGATAGACTATTTGAAAAATTTTGGATTCGCAGGGGAGACAGAGGTCGTTGGGCCTGGTATCAATGGGAAAATGGATGAGATAAGGGCTGCTTATGGATTGCTGAATCTCAAACAGGTGGATGGGGCTATTGAGAATAGAAGAAAAACTGCTGTGGCTTACAGAGATGGGTTGCGTGGGATAAATGGAATAAAATATATGGAAGATGTATCGGGTGTAAGGCATAACTATTCTTATTTTCCTATTTTCGTGGATGGGGATCTCTATGGGATGACACGAGATGAGCTCTATTTTAAAATGCAGGAAAACGGAGTGATGGGAAGGAGATATTTCTATCCTTTAATTAGTGATTTTTCGACATATAGAGGGCTTGAATCTGCGAATAAAGATAATTTGCCGATTGCAAATAAGATGGCTGATAGTGTGATTTGTCTCCCTATGTATTCAGGGCTTGAGGAAAAAGATATAGAAAAAATCATCTCTTTAATTAAATAAATATGGATCAAAAGAGACTGTTGTTGTTGGGTGGTTTGAGATATTTACTTCCAGTGATTGAGTCTGCTCACGAGTTGGGATATTATGTGATAACGTGTGATTATATTCCCAATAATATAGCTCATAAGTATTCAGATGAATATCACAATGTAAGTATCGTAGATAAGGAGGCGGTATTAAGTTTGGCACAAGAGTTAAAAATTGATGGAATAATGTCCTTCGCGGTGGATCCAGGTGTGGTGACGGCTGCTTTTGTGGCAGAGAGGATGGGGCTTCCGAGTGTGGGGAGTTTCGAGGCGGTGTCGATACTGCAGGATAAGGGGAAATTTAGGCATTTTTTGGAGACAAATGGATTTGTGGTTCCTCGATCTGCTACTTACAAATCATACCAAGCGGCACTATTGGATAAGGATTATTACGAGTGGCCAGTGATAGTTAAGCCAGTAGATTCTGCTGGGAGTAAGGGGGTGACCAAGGTTGTAAAGGTTGAAGAATTGGAAAAGGCGATAGAATGGGGACTTATTAATTCATTTGTGAAAGAGGTTATTGTTGAGGAGTTTATCGAGAAGCAGGGGTGCTCTTCCGATACCGATTGTTTTTCTGTGGATGGAGAACTTCAATTTGTCTCCTTTTCGGCGCAGAGATTTGACGATGGTGCACCGAATCCATATACACCAGCTGCTTATAGTTGGCCATCGACATTTACAAAAGTGCAAGAGAAGGAGCTAACATCTGAGATACAGAGGCTTATCAGTTTACTTCATCTAAAAACTTCGATATATAATATTGAGACGAGGGTTGATAAAAATGGGAGGTGTTATATTATGGAGCTCTCTCCAAGGGGTGGGGGCAATAGGCTGGCAGAGATGCTTCGATATGCGACTGGTGTTGATCTGATTGCGAATGCTGTGAGGGCAGCGGTGGGTGAAAAGGTGGTGGAAATTGAAAATAAGCCCTACAATGGTTATTGGGCAGAGGTGATTCTTCATGCTGGTAAGAGTGGAAAGTTTGCAGGGTTGCAGATTTCTAAGGAGATAGAGGAAAATAATCTGGTGGAATTGGATCTGTGGGTCTGTGAGAATGGGCAGGTGACCTCTTTTAATGGTGCTAATGATGCAATAGGTACCGCGGTGCTGAGATTTGATTCCAACGAGGAGTTGAATGCCGCCCTTATGAAAGGGAATGATTTTTTTAAAGTGTTAGTGAAATGAACGATGCAATAGGTGGATATTTTGGATTGGAAATAAATGCTGGCAAGCATTATCACCAAGGTGCTTTACAGTTGAATACAGCACGTAACTGTTTGGAATATATCCTTTTATCAAGACAATATAAAAAAGTATATATTCCTTTTTTCACATGTGAGGTCACATTACAACCACTAAAAAAATTGTCAATAGAGTATCAATTTTATCGATTAGATAATAATTTTGAACCTAAAGAGATTGTTGCATTACAGCCATCTGAGGCGTTTTTATACACCAATTATTTTGGATTGAAACAAAATTGTGTAGAAAGGTTGGCCACTATTTATGGCAATCAACTTATTGTAGATGATGCTCAGGCATTTTTTGCTCCAAGAATTGCTGGTGTTGATACTTTTTATTCTGCAAGAAAATTTTTCGGGGTTTCTGATGGGGCTTATCTTTATATAGATAAAGAGCTTGATGTGAAGTTCTCAAGGGATTATTCATATGGTAGGATGATGCATCTTTTAAAACGACTTGATCTGAGTGCAGAAAGTGGATATGATGATTTTAAGTCATCTGAAGAGAGCCTTAATAATCAAGATATTAAATTGATGTCAGATTTGACATCAAAGGTTCTTGCATCAATTGAGTATGAAAGTGTGAGGAGGCGCAGGAGGGACAATTTTAATCTCTACTCACAAGCATTTTCTTTTTGTAATACATTTGATTTTGACTTAGGTGGAAATGATGTTCCTATGGCTTATCCATTTTTTACAGAGGATTTGCAAGTAAGAGGCAGATTGATTAACAATAGGATTTTTGTCGCTACTTATTGGAATAATATATTTGATTGGTGCGAGGCATATGAAGCAGAATATATATTTGCTAAAAATATCATACCTTTGCCAGTTGATCAAAGATTGAATAGAGAAGATATTGAAAGAATAATAACCACAATTGAAGATGGAAAAATATAGCATTTTTTTGAGAGCATTTGAGCCGAATGACTATTTGCTTATTAATAAATGGAGAAATGATCCTGATATTCAGAGGGAAACAGGCGGCTTGATTAAATTCGTATCATCTGAAATGGAGAAGGCATGGGTTCAAGATAAAATGATGAACAACATGAAAGATTTGTATTTGTCTATCTGCCTAAATGATGATTCGAGGAGGATGATTGGTTATATCTCTCTCAATGGCATAGATCATCTTAATAAAACTGCAGATGCAGGTGGTACGGTGATTGGAGATAGAGAATGCCGTGACGGTGTGTCAATGATAGAGGCTCTTATGTTGTTACTTGATTACGCTTTTTCTCAATTGAATTTAAACAGAATTACAGCTTCTTGTTTGACTTCACATTATATGGCACCTTATTCTCTTCAAGCATTTGGTTTTAAAAAAGAGGGGCGAATGAGAGAAGTGATATTTAAAAATGGAAAATATCAAGATATGGATTTGTATTCTCTTCTTCAAAGGGAATACCTTGATATATTGAATTCGGATGGATATAAACTAAATACTATCATTAAAAAGATTAGGGATTTAAAAAAGAAGTAAACACATGAGAGCATTTATATTTCCAGGACAAGGGTGCCAAAAAGAGGGGATGGGTAGAGATTTGTATGATACATTTCCCCAAGCTAAGGAATTATTTGAAAGGGCAAACCAATTCTTAGGCAGGAGAATATCTGATGTTATGTTTTATGGCACAGAGGAGGATTTGATGCAGACTATCAATACTCAGCCAGCAGTGTTTTTATACGAGGTTGTGGCCGCTTCGATACAGACCGAACTAAGAGCTGATGTTGTTGCTGGCCATTCTTTGGGAGAATTTGCGGCATTGGTGGTCAATGGAACCATTTCTTTTGAGGATGGTATCAACTTGGTGTTGAATAGGGCAATAATAGGGCAGAAGGTGTGCGAATCGCAACCAACGGCAATGGGAGCAGTAATAGGGTTATCTGATGAATATATCGCTAAAAGAATTAAAGAGATATGGGATGAGACAGGGGAGCCTATTTATTTTGCAAATTATAATGGACCAGGTCAAGTTGTAATCTCTGGGACCAAAAAAGGGATCAGATTTGCTTGCAAAGCATTTATGAAAGAGGGTGCTAAAAAGGCGGTGCCGTTGCTAATAGGTGGAAGTTTCCATACCCCATTTATGGCAGAAGCAGAAAAAGAATTGGGAGAAATAATAATGAATACCCATTTTAATACTCCTCAATGCCCAATATACCAATGTGTTGATGGAGCGTCTCATACTGACCCATCACTAATCAAAAATAATTTAATAAAACATATTACACATGGGGTGCAATGGACGAAAATGGTCAATAATATGCACAGAGATGGTGTAGATTCTTTTGTGGAGGTGGGAACAGATGATACTCTTCAAAAAATAGTGGCAAGAATGTGGCCAAATAGTGATATTTGCTCTATCTGGAATATAAAAGCATATAATAATTTAAAGCCTTATAATATATAATACTACTATGGATTTAATTGAATTTATTAAGAATTTTTCATCTGAATTTGATGAAACACCTATGGAGATGTTTCATGCTGAAACAGTTTTCAAAGATTTGGATGAGTGGAATTCCTTAACTGCATTATCAATAATTGCAATGATAGATGACGAATATTCAAAAACAATTACGGGGGCAGATTTAAGAGCTTCTAAAACAATAAAAGACTTATACGAGTTAGTTGCAAATAAATAATGCATTGTATGTTTAATCCTTTTTCATTAGAAGACAAAACTATATTAGTCACAGGAGCTTCATCAGGAATAGGGAGAGGAATATCTGTTCAGTGCTCAAAAATGGGGGCTAAACTGATTCTAAATGGTAGGGACAGGGAGAGATTAGAAGAGACGTTGGATAGTCTTGAAGGGGATGGCCATGTAGTGATATTGTCTGATTTATCTTCACAAGTTGGTATTGAGGAGTTAATAGATAAGATGCCGAATATTGACGGATGCGTTTTCTCGGCAGGAATACCTAAAGTGTCGCCGATTAAATTTTTTAAAAGAGAGGATGTTAATGAGATATTTGACATTAATTCCATTGCCCCTATAATGCTCACCTCTTTGATGTTAAAAAAGAAGAAATTGAATAAAAACTCTTCAATTGTTTTTATTTCTGCAGTGACTGGTGTATTTGTCGGAAGTTGTGGAGATACTTCTTATTGTGCTTCAAAGGGGGCAGTCGGAGGATTTGTTAAAGGGGCAGCACTCGAATTGGCACCTCACGGCATAAGGGTAAATAGTGTAAATCCAGGTTTAGTTCCTACAAATATATTAAAAATGTCTAACGATATTTTCTCTGATGAGCATCACAAAGACATAATGGTAAGTAAATACCCACTTAAAAGACTTGGAAAACCTGAGGATATTGCAAATGGTGTTATTTATCTGTTGTCTGATGCTTCGAGTTGGGTAACTGGTATTAATTTAGTAATTGATGGTGGGTATATTCTGTCGTAAATATGGTGAAAATTAATCTAATAGAGTTTTTTGAAGAAACGATAAAGAGAACCCCTTTTAAAAATGCTGTAATAGATGGGGATCACAGTATTAGTTTCAAAGAGTTAGCTATTAAAGCTAAAAATACAGCTCATATAATAATTGATAAAAAGGATGAAATAAATAGACCTATAGCTGTTTATTTGCCTAAATCAATAGAGGCTGTTTATTCAGATTTAGCTATTACCTATTCAGGTAATGCCTACATGAATCTTGATATTAAGACACCTCAAGCGAGAATTAAAAATATTATAGATTTAATAAAGCCTTCTTTTGTAATCACTAACAATAAATATATTGAAAACATCAATGACATTTGTGTCGAGAGAGAAGTTATAATTATCAATTTAGATGAGTTTTCTTTAAGTAAAGAAGTCAATGATGAGTTGCTTTTTCGAAGGCTATCTCGTTTAATTGATACAGATCCATATTGCATAATCAATACATCGGGCTCAACAGGAACGCCCAAAGGGGTAGTCCTGAATCATAGAAGTTTCTTCGATTTTGTATCACGCTCACAAGAGTCTTTCAATTTTAGTAGTGAAGAAATCATAGGCTCTTTGTCACCGATAGTGTTTGATATATATAGTTTTGAGTTGTGTATGCTGATGGCGCAATCGTCTACTGTTGTTGTTATTCCTGATCATCTATCGGCTTTTCCTGCAGCTATTCTAAAGATACTCAATGAGAATGGAGTGTCGTTTATTTTTTGGGTCCCTACAATTATGGTCAATATTGCAAACATGGGGCTTTTGTCTGAGATAGCACTACCTAAATTGAAATTGGTGTGGTTTGCAGGAGAGGTTTTCCCTACAAAACAATTTAACATCTGGAGAAAAGAATTAAAACATACACAATTTGCAAATTTATATGGTCCGATAGAGATAACCTTGGATTGCGTCTATTATATTGTTGATAGAGAGTTAAAAGATGAAGAGCCAATACCTATTGGTTATGCGTACAAAAATACAGATATAATAATATTGGACGATAATAATAAAAAAGTTGTTTCTAAAAATGTTGAAGGAGAATTGTGTGTTAGAGGCACTTCACTCGCCATGGGCTATTATAATAATCCAGAAAAAACCGCAGCGGTATTTGTTCAAAATCCTCTTAACACTTCATACCCTGAGATAATTTACAGAACGGGTGATATAGCTATAATAAATGATTTGGGAGAGATAGTTTTTAGAGGGAGAAAGGATAGTTTGATTAAACACATGGGGTATAGAATTGAATTGGGAGAGATTGAGCACGTAATAGTTAATACTTTGAAATTAGTTAAAAACGGATGTGTTGTTTACAACTATCAGAAAAAGGAGATTGTTTTATTTTATGAAAATGTTGTAGAAATATCTCCTTCAGAATTTAGAAAAGCTCTTTCAAAAAATCTCCCAAAATATATGATTCCTGCACTATTTGAACTGTTACCAGAGCTCAAGCGTAATACAAATGGGAAAATAGATAGATTGTATTATAAAAATAAGGTAAATGAGTAGAGTTGAGAGTATAGATCAGATTATTAGTGTTGTAGGTGAGATACGGGATTTGAAAAAAGGATTTATAACAAACTTTTATCTTGATACCAATAAACATAGTGTTTGGATTGACAATTTAGATTTATATTATCATATAGATGGAGAAACTGTTTTTTTTATAAAACAGAATAAAGGATTTATCAATCTTTTTTATTGCTCTTCATCTATTGACAACCTCTCCAATTCAATTGAAATTTTTCTTAACAAGAGAGAGAAGGGTGTAACAGTTATTGATCTTGTCGGTACCTTTTCTCAAATTTCTAATATCAAATCGGTATTTACTGTACATGATTTCATCGACTATCACTCTTTGGTTAGGATGTCGAGGATAAATAAAAACGCAGATATTGAGGATGTTGAGGAGGTCAATTATGCCACTAAAGGGGATGCCAATGTAGTTTTTAGTATGTTAAATGACTTCTTTGATCCTTTTTCGGAACAAATACCATATTTAGAAGAGATAGAAAAGCTTTCGGCTGAAAACAGTATTTTAGTATATAAAAAAGATGGCTCTATATTAGGCTTTGTTATATTTGAGAAAAGTAAATCTACATTGTATCTGAGATATTGGTTCGTAAAGGAGGGGTATAGAGATAAAAAAATAGGATCTAAGCTTTTAAATAAATTCTTTTTTGAGGGTAAAGAGACTAAAAGACAATTGTTTTGGGTAATGACTGACAACGATAATGCAATAAAAAGATATGAGCATTATGGTTTCATAGCTGAGAATATGTATGACTATGTATTAATAAATAGATAATTATGAGAGATAAGGTAATAAAGATTTTAAATGAGCTAAGACCAGAGTTTGACTTTTCGGAAGATATTGATTTTATAGAAGAGGGTATGTTAGACTCTTTTGATATAGTTTCGTTGATTGATTCTATAGAGGAAGAATTAGGTGTTTCAATTAGTGGAATAGATGTGCTTCCAGAAAATTTCAATACAATTGACTCTATAATTAAAACTATAGAAAAAAATAGAAAGTAGAAATGATTACAAAATTTGAAAATAAGAGAATATCTTCAATAATTTCTGTTGTAGCTGAGAATGAAATTGATTTTATGGACGAGGTCAATCAATATTCTTTCTCAGAGTCTCAAATGAAGAAATTAAAGAAGGTGATGGGGTTTGATAGACGAAGGGTGGCCACTGCGGGGGATACAGTGTCTGACTATGCGATATGTGGTATTAAACAATTACTAAATGAAAATATTATCAAAGAGGAAGAGATTGGGGCAATAATAGTTACTACTACAACACAAGATCATTTTATTCCGCCTGTAAGTAATATTATTCAAGGAGCGTTCAATTTTGACAAGGACACTGTTTGTTTAGATATTTCTCAAGGGTGTTGTGGGTATGTTGTGGGTTTGATATATTCTTTTATGACACTTAACTCTATGAATAAGAAGGTCCTATTAGTTAGTGGAGATCTTCTTTCATTTAGAGTTTCGACACGAGATAGAGCAAGCAGACCTATTGTCGGGGATGCGGTTTCTGTGAGTGTAATTGAGAATACGATTGAAAAGAATGAATTGTATTGTGCCTTGAAGAACAATGGAAAGGCAGCATTTTCTGTTTTTATCCCAGCAGGAGGTTTGAAGATTCCTATTACCCCTGAGACAACAAAAGAGCAGATGGATGAATTTGGTAATTGGAGAGGGAAGCAACATTTGGTTATGAATGGGGATTTAGTATTTAATTTTATTATAAATGATACCCCGATAATGGTAGAGGAGCTCTTGAATTATGCAAAAGAGGATATTGATAATATTGACTACTTTATCTGTCATCAATCAAGTAATTTTACCCTTAAAAAATTAGCGGAACGTTTAAATGTACCAAAATCGAAATTGCCCAATGACGTCGTGTCTATATATGGAAATTCGAGCAGTGCAACGATACCAGTTACTATTTCACACTATCATGATAGAATATATGCTGAAAAAGATTCAGCAAAAATAGTATTTGCAGCTTTTGGAACGGGTCTTTCGTTAGGTGCTGTTTTATGCGATTTGCCAAGGTTAGATTATTGTAAATTAATTGATTATAAGAAGTAGATGGGTGTAGAGGTACATAGGATTGTTAATTCTTTATTTAATTCTAACACATATATATTATCAAATGTGTCGGAAAGAGGTGTTTGGATAATTGATCCTGGTGATTTTTCTCAAATAGAAACATGGCTTAAAATTAATAATGAAGAGATAATTAAAGGTATATTGTTGACACATACACATTTTGATCATTGTTATGGGATAAATGAGTTGTTGAACAATTATAGCGTCCAAGTATCGGTTTTTTATAAATATTCTTTTGATGCCCTTGGCGATTCAAAATTGAATGGATCGAGGTATGCAGAAATACCATTTACAGTAAATAGCGATAAAATAAAGTTAGCTGATAGAACGAAGAAGGTTGAGTTGTGGGATAATACTACCCTTTCTCTCATTGAAACACCAGGACATACAGTGGATTCAATGAGCTTTTTAATTGACAAAGAGTTGTTTACAGGTGATGCTCTAATTCCAGGTGTAAAAGTAGTTACTAAACTGAAGGGAGGAGATAAATTATTAGCATCACAATCTATTCATACTTTATTGAAATATAAAGGATGTTATATCTATCCTGGCCATGGAGATATCGTTAGTATTGAGGAGATTAATTCACTTGATTTGTACTAATATTATGAAAAGATATAAGCTATTGATATTGATTGTAATCTCTTTTTTCGTTTCTGATTGTACTAAACCAGGGGTAGATATACGTTCATACCCAATTGATTTTTGTCCATATATCTTTTCGATGAATAATTTTCTTATTGAAAAACAAGGAAGTAAATTGAGGCTGAGTGCAGATGAAGGGATAACATGGCAAGATCAATGGTTAGATGTATCTAATATAGGGCCTATTAGGTTTATTCATGTTTTTAGTAATAATAATCTTCTTATTTGTGATGACCGAAATGCCTATTATTCAGAAGATTGGATTACTCTGTCGAGGTCATTGGTCTTAGATATAGATGGTAATGAGTACATAAATAAATCTAAATACCATAATTTCTCAACATACCATTTCGAGGGTGTAAAACACTATGTGGAAGGGGAAGAGGTGAGATGCTGGGGCAACTACTCAAATGAATATGTTCAAAACGACAATTATATTCCCAAGGTTTGGTTGGCCATAGATGGGGGTAGAACGGTTAAATGTATATATGATTTTTCGAAATCAAAAACTACAAATAATCCGAAAATAATCGTTCCTGAACATATACATAATGTGAATTTCAATCCATATGATGGGTCCTTTTGGGTGCAAACAGGAGATTCAAATTCAAATTCACAGTGGATTAAAGGTGTTTTTAATCCCTTAAAAAATACCTTTGAGTGGAGGCAGATAGGAATTGGGCTAAACTTTAAAACAACAAATATAATTTTTAAAGAAGATTATATTTTATCATCTCTTGATAGAGTTCCTGGTGGTATTTTTAAAGTTGCAATGAAGCAGGTAGGCAATCCATCAGCGAGGAAGATGGTTTTCAACACTCCTAATGATTGTATATGTACATTTATGGGAGAAAAAGGGGATATACTTGCCCTTATAGCTACATATGGAGGTTCCTATCCTCCTTGTAATATCTTTTATTCTAAAAATGGGAAGAATTTTGTTTCTATAAACACCTCAGAATATTTAAAAATAGGAAACAAAAATAAGAATCACAGGTACAATTTCTACAATTGTTTTGATATCACAAAAAATGGGAAATTATTAGTTTCAGTTCCATCTCTCGATGTGAAATTAAGATCATGGAATGAGCGCAATTATGTGTGGCTCGACGAAGTGATTTATAATGCTACAGGAGTTGTCCCGTTCGTTGATTAGGTAGTATGAGTTCAGTAAAGGAAAAAACTATAAATGGAATTTTGTGGAGTAGCATTGAACGGTTCTCGGTGCAGGGAGTGCAGTTGCTTGTGATGTTGGTGATGGCGAGGTTGCTTTCTCCTGAGGAATTTGGTCTGATAGGGATGCTTGCCATATTTATTGCTATTTCTCAATCATTTATAGATAGTGGTTTTGCAAATGCATTGATCCGAAAGTTGGATAGGACCGAGGTTGATTATTCTACTGTGTTTTATTTTAACATTGTAGTTGGTCTCATTTGCTATTTAATACTATTTTTTGCTGCCCCGTTTATAGCTAACTTTTATGAACAGCCAATACTTGTTCCTTTGACAAGAGTGTTGGCAGTCAATTTGATAGTGAACTCATTGACAGTTGTTCAGAGGGCGAAATTTACTGCTGAAGTTGATTTTAAAACGCAAGCGAAAGCTTCATTTGTCGCCGTTATTGTCTCAGGTGTCATAGGAATATGGATGGCTTATCGTGGATATGGCGTGTGGTCATTAGCAGTGCAACAAGTTGTTAATGCTGGAATTAGTATGATAGCACTTTGGTTTATGGCACACTGGAGACCAAAATGGGCTTATTCTTGGCAATCGTTTAGGGAGTTGTTCTCATTTGGAAGCAAATTATTACTATCTGGATTAATAGATACTACATACAGAAACCTCTATTTGATAGTGATTGGTAAGGTCTTTACCCCAACTGATTTGGGATATTTTACTCAAGCACAAAAATTGTCTGAATTTCCTTCGTCAAACTTAACAGGAGTTTTGCAGAGGGTGACCTACCCTATTTTGAGCAATATACAAGATGAAGATGAGAGATTGAGATTAGTTTATAGGCAATATCTAAAACTCTCTGCATTTGTGATTTTCCCATTGATGATTGGGTTGGCATCGCTGGCAGAGCCTGCAATAAAATTGATATTGGGGGAAAAATGGCTACCAGCTGTTCCCTTGTTGCAACTTCTTTGTTTGTCAATGATGTGGTATCCTATTCATTCGATAAATCTTAATCTTTTGCAGGTAAAAGGGAGATCTGATTTGTTTCTAAGGTTGGAAATAATAAAAAAGGTCATAGGGGTCACTGTAATGGCACTGACAATTCCACATGGCATTGCTACAATGTGTGCAGCTGAAATAGTGACTTCAATTGTTTGCCTTGGGATAAATACATTTTATACAGGTAAGCTAATAAATGTTGGTTTCCTTAGACAAATGGGGGATTTACTCCCCATTCTAATTCAATCATTGGTTATGGGAGCGATAGTTTATGCAGCTACTCTTATTGTTGATTCTGCAGTGGTTGATGTTATTATTGGGATTTGTGTTGGTGTGGTATTTTATCTTCTTGTCTCTTTTCTGACAAAGAATAGAGAATATAACTTAATAAAAAATTTGATTAAAAAGTAATATGTCAAGTGTGGAGAAAGAAGAATTGTTGGTGACCATCCAATGTATAACTTACAATCAAGAGTTATATATCAGACAATGTCTTGAGGGATTTGTATTGCAGAAAACAAATTTCAGATTTGAGGCAATAGTTCATGATGATGCATCCACGGATAAAACTGCAGAAATAATTCGTGAGTTTGCGGATAAATATCCCGATATTATTAAGCCTATATATGAAACAGAGAACCAGTATTCTAAGAGAGATGGTTCATTAGCAAGAATAATGAATGAACATACATTTGGCAAATATGTGGCTGCGTGTGAAGGGGATGATTATTGGATAGATCCATTAAAATTGCAGAAGCAGGTTGATTTTTTAGAGAGTAATCCCGATTATGGACTTTGTGTTACTAACGTTAAAAGTTTCAATCAATCTACTAAAAAATTGTCTGGGTGTTTCTTTACAACGGAAATTGAGAGTAAGATTGATTCATTACAGCACTATATTGTTGAGCATCCGTGGATTGCGACTTGTACATGGATGTATCGACAAAGTATTTACAACGAATATGCTGATTTTATCGACAATCGCACATTTTGCGTAGGTGATTTACCAGTCGTCTTATTTTTTCTTTATAAATCAAAAGTAACATATATTGATAGTGTTACTGCCGTATATAGAGTGCTTTCTTCAAGTGCATCACATTTTAGCAATGCTGAAAAGATGTATAGATACGTTAAAGGGATATTAGAAATTATACTATTCTTTTATGAGAAATGTGGCCTTGATAATGGTGTTAAAGAGGAGATAATGGAAAACTACTATATCTGCCATAAAAACATTTTGCCTTTATACAGTGAACCAGAAGAGGTATCCCGTGTGTGGAAAACGTTGGTTAAGAGAAAACAGATATCTTTTAGAGACAGAGTGACTTTTACAATTATCAAATCAAATCTTCTAAAAAAAATAGTAATATATTTATATAATTTTGTTTTGAAGATTAGGCCTATTTAAATTGAAGTTATGATAAGAAGCAATATATATATTTTCACCAGTTCTTTCCCTTATGGGAAAATGGCAGAAACATTTCTTGAAGATGAGATAAAAATTGCTGCTGATTGTGCAAATATTACCATACTACCCCTTTGTAAAGGGGACGGTATGCGACAAATCCCTAAAAATGTTAAAATCTCTAATATTTTAAATGAGATAGGTGTTCTCGATAAAATTTTTGTTTTTTTAAAATTGATTTTTAGCGTTACTTTCATAAAATTCATAAAAAATTATAATTTTTCAATAATTGATATTTCAAAAGGGATAAAATACTTATATGGTTCCTTTTTGGTTGAATATGTATTGTTAAAACATCATGATGATTTTGCTGACAGTGGTATTTTTTATTCTTATTGGTTCAATCACACACCGTTTGGTCTCGCTTTATCAAAAAAACATATAAAACAATTCTCAAATTTTAAGATTATTACAAGGGCACATGGATATGATTTGTATGAAAGGGAGAGAGGGGTTATAATACCATTTAGAGAACTCACTTTGTCAATGATAGACAAGGTATATGTAATATCTGATTATGGAGTTAAGTATCTTTCTAAGAAATTTCCTCAGTATAAAGAGAGAATAACCCTCTCAAGATTAGGAGTTCCTTTATATTTGACAAATAATAAAACTATAAATCTCGCCACGAGAGGTGAAATGGATAGTATTAAAATAGTTTCGTGCTCATCAGTCAATCATATAAAAAGGGTAGATTTAATATTTAAATCGCTTTATGAGTTTAGTCTAAATAGTGCTCTGAATGTCCAGTGGACACACCTTGGAGATGGACCTCTTTTTAACGACTTGAAGACGAAGGTAAGCAGTACGAGTAATGATAAATTGAAGGTTAATCTTGTTGGATATATCCCTAAAAAAGATATTCAATCATACTATGCAAATAATAATTTTGATGTTTTCGTCAATCTTAGCCTAACCGAGGGAATTCCTGTTTCAATCATGGAGGCTATTTCAGAGGGGATACCTGCGTTGGCTACAAATGTAGGGGCTACTTCAGAAATAGTTAATGAAGAGGTGGGATTATTATTGCATAAAAATTTTACTCAGATAGAATTTGATACAGCACTTTCTAATATTTTAAAGAATATAGATAATTATAGAATAAGTTCTTATGACTTTTTCATTAGGAATTATCTTGCAGATGATAATTATAAAAGCTTTTATCAACAGTTATTAAGCTAATGGGTTATATAGGATTAATTTTATTGGTAGTTAATATAATATTACTCTTCTTCGATCTAAAGAAAGGGATATATTTATATTTCCTATTATCTATTGTTGCCCCTGTTATTTCTATAGGTGATGCTTTCTTCTCCTATGATTTAATTGCATTTATCCCCCTTGTCTGTATCTATTTATTAGGTAGAACCAATTTTATTGGGACACACTATGTCTTTTCATTTTGGTTGTACTTTGTAATAGTGCTTCTCTCTTCAGTACTAACATTGTCTTTTGATGGAAATGATATTAATTTTATTGGTCTCTTTGGAATTGTTAGGTTTGTTTGTCTGATGACTATTTTGGCAGATTGTCGTGTGATCGATAGAAAAGCAATCAAGGTAGTATTGTTTATTGTGATTACTATATGTGCTATCTTTTCATCTATTCAACTTACCGTACCACAATCTGTAGATTTTTTCCATTCAATGTACTGGAAGCCCTCTGCAGAACCATTAAATAAAATTCTTGAAGCTGGCTTTTTTAATCGAGCTATAGGTTGTTTTTACACTCCAACGATTTTGGGGGCATTTTCTTTATTTACATTTACAGTTTTCTTTTGTGAATGGAAATATGCAAATCACACAAAAATGGAAGTTGTAGGGGTTATCCTCTCTTTTATTTGCGGAATGTTTTCCTTGTCAAAAATGTTTTTTTTAGGAGTTCCTGCTTTTATTATATTAGATTTGGTTATCCCTAAATTTTTAAAATTAAAAGGAAATAAAATTAATGGTTTTGTTAAAATAATAATTGCGTCATTAATATTTGTCCTTGGATATTTTTTGGTGAAATTGTTATTGGAATTGGACTTGACTGTTGAATATTATGCTAATTTTATTTTAAATCCTTTAGATGCCTTTGAAACTAGGTATGATGCTCAAAGTGGAATCTTAACAGGTACTTATAATGTAATGCTAAACAATCCTATTTTGGGTGTGGGAGCTGTTTTACTGGACTCTTCTATTTTTATCGGAGACTCTTCGATCGTTACAATATTCTTGGAAGGAGGTATTTTGGGTTCCCTTTTGTGGATTTTTGTTTTTGCGATGGTATTTGTATATGGATTTAGAAAAAAACAGTATGGATATCCTTTTGCAATTTCTGCATTTACTTTATTGGAAATATATACAGGTTCTAATGTGGCTGAAACTACTTTGGGAGTTTTGCTATTATCATATAGTCTCATTGTCTTATTACCTGTAGAAAATGAAGAAAATAATGAAGAATAAAATAGAAATAGAGGTTGTTGAGGTGATAAGCCAATTATTGTCAGGTGGGGCTGAAAGATTTGTTGTTGACTTGTCTAATGAACTTTCTAAATCTACAAATGTTACTTTGGTAGTATTGCAGAAAATCGAGGAAAATTGGTTTTTGATAAATGAATTATTACCATCGGTTAAAGTTATATCTTTAAATAAAGGTGTTGGATTATCTTTAAAAACAATGTTTTCCCTATATAATATTTTTAGAAAAAAGAAGAACATCATTATTCATACCCATTTAACAGCTATATATTATATAATTCTTTTTATCTTTTTAAAACCATCATTCAGACTGTTTCACACATTGCATAATGATGCTAAAGTAGAAGCTTATTCAAAAGTTGGGCTAATATTTAGAAAAATCTGTTTTAACTTGAATTTTATTAGCCCTATTACTATTTCTGACGCTTCAAGGGATTCTTTTGAAAACTTATATCATTTTAAACCAAAAATGATATATAACGGTAGGAGTATCTGTAAACAACTTGTCTCAAAGGAGTTGGAAAGTGAGTTCCTTAAATATCGTCGCACAGACAAAACAAAAATATTAATCAACATTGCAAACATACAAAAATCTAAGAATCAACTTATGCTTGCAAAGTGTGTTGATAAATTGGTTAAAGAAGGTTATGACATAACATTACTCATTATAGGAAGGTGGGCGTATCAAGATATAGTTGATAAGATATATGGAATAAATAATTCTCATATATTCTTACTGGGAGAGAAATCTAATGCAATAGATTATTTGTCTGAATGTGATGCATTTTGTCTATCCTCAATATATGAAGGGATGCCTATTACTTTGATTGAAAGTTTGGCTTTAGGTGTTATTCCTATATGTACTCCTGCTGGCGGCATATCAAATGTTATAAGAGATGGTGTTAATGGATATTTATCAAAAAGTTTATCTGAGGAAGATTATATATTCTCTCTTAAATCGTTTTTAGAGGCAGAGGATGATCAATTACAAAAAATTAGGATGTCGTTATGTAAAACATATGAACAATTTACTATGGAAAAATGTTCAAGGGATTATTTAGATTATTTTGTAAATAAACACTAATGAACATACTTTTAATAAATCATTATGCTGGCTCTGATAAGATGGGGATGGAGTTTAGACCATATTATATGGCAAGAGAGTGGGTAAAAATCGGCCATAAGGTTACAATAGTAGCAGCCTCATATTCTCATTTGAGAAAGGTTCAACCACTAATAGAAAGGGTGTGCCAGGTTCAGCAGATAGATGGTATAGAATATTTGTGGATCAAAACATCTAAGTATAAATCAACGCTCAAGAGGATATTTAATATTTTCCAGTTTGTATGTAGATTGTCAATTAGGGCAAAGAGGATAGCAAAAGAGAAGGGTCCCGATCTTGTCATCAATTCGTCAACTTATCCATTGGATATTTATCCTGCAAAAAAAATAGCAAAATGTGCAAAAGCAAAGTTAGTATATGAGATTCATGACCTTTGGCCACTTTCTCCTATGGAAATAGGGGGATACTCAAAAAATCATCCATTTATCAAAGTGATGCAAAAAGCTGAAGATGATTGTTATAGATATTCAGATAAAGTAATATCTCTTCTTTGGAATGCCGATGAGCATATTGCTGAAAGAGGATTTGATAATGTGCAATTTGCATGTGTTCCAAATGGATATGTTGAGGAGGAGTGGAATAGTGTTGGAGGGGGAGTGCTGCCAAAAGAGCATTCTGATTTGTTTGAAAAATTGAAGAGGGAGGGTAAGACAATTGTTGGTTATGCAGGAGGTCATACACCATCGACAGCCCTTGATACATTGATAGAGGCTGCTGAAATATTAAAAAAGAACAATAAAATATCTTTTGTTTTAGTGGGGGATGGGGTCTCTAAACAGCACTTGGTTAATAAGACCAAAGAAATAAAACTAAACAATATCTTTTTTTTTAATTCTGTTGAGAAGAGCCTAATACCTACACTTATATCAAATTTTGATATAGCTTATATGGGGGGGATTCATTCGATATTGCATAAGTATGGAACATCATTTAATAAGATGACGGATTATATGCTCTCTGCAAAGCCGATAGTTTTTTCTGCGGATGAGCCAGATTCTTTGGTTGAAAAAATAGGATGTGGTATACGTGTAGAAGCAGAAAATCCCAAACTCGCCTCAAATGCTATCGAGCATTTATCAAACATGACCAAAAAGGAACTTGAAGAAATGGGTATTAAAGGGCGTGATTATGCAATTAATAATCTCAGCTATAGTACTTTAGCTAAGGTTTTTATTGATGAAATACTTTAGACTCCATTAAGCAACATGAAAAATATGGTTGATTAATTATTATAGTTATCTTTGTTTGTAAAATAAGTTTTAATGAATATTCTTTTTTCCCCCCCCGATATAACTACAGAAGAGATTAATGAAGTTAGAGATGCCCTCTTATCTGGATGGATTACCACGGGACCACGTACTAAACAGTTTGAGAATATAATAGCCAGTTATTGCCACTCAGAAAGAGCAGTCTGCCTCAATTCTGCCACTGCTTGTATGGAGTGTATTCTCCATTTACTTGGAGTGGGGCCTGGAGATGAGGTAATAGTGCCAGCATATACCTATACTGCTACCGCAAGTGTAGTGTGTCATGTCGGGGCAAAAGTGGTAATGGTAGATTGTGCCACTGACTCATTTGAAATGGATTATTCTCTTTTGGAAGGGGCAATCAATGAAAAGACAAAAGTGATAATTCCAGTCGATTTGGGTGGTATCATTTGTGATTATGATAAAATTTTTGCAGCAGTTGAGGCCAAGAGAGCTATTTTCCATGGGGACAATGATTTGCAGAGAAAAATAGGGAGGGTGGTGGTTTTAGCTGATGCTGCCCATGCATTCGGTGCATCCCGCGATGGCAAAATGGCTGGGGAGATAGCAGATTTTACCTCATTTTCTTTCCATGCAGTGAAGAATCTGACCACTGCTGAGGGTGGGGCACTTGTATGGAGGCCTATTGATGGTGTAAATAATGAATCAATCTATCATCAATTTCAACTCCTCTCTCTTCATGGACAGAGTAAGGATGCCTTTGCCAAGACTCAACTTGGAGGGTGGGAATACGATATAGTGGCACCAAATTACAAGTGTAATATGACAGATATTACAGCGGCTATTGGTCTTGTGCAGTTCAAAAGGTATCCTAAATTGTTAGTTCGTCGGAGAGAGATTGTTGAGAGGTATAACGAAGCATTAAAAAAGTGCAACGTAACACTGATGGAGCATTTTTCTGAAAATCACTCTTCAAGTGGCCATTTATACATGGTTAGACTCAATGGGAAAGATGGACAATTTAGAAATAATGTCATTAAAGAGATGGCTCGTAGAGGAATAGCTACAAATGTTCATTACAAACCGCTCCCGATGATGAGTGCTTATAAGAGATTGGGATTTGATATTGTTGATTACCCCAATGCTTATAATTGTTTTATAAATGAAATTACCCTTCCACTTCATACTTGTCTGAAAGATGAAGAGATAGAGTATATTTTGTCCAATTTTATTGAGATTATTTCTATTGACTAAGTTGTAGTTTTGAAACGTATCTGTGATATTCTTTTTAGTGGGTTGGGATTGATAGTCCTCAGCCCAATTTTTTTAGTTGTGGCATTATGGATTATTTTTGATTCAGAAGGGGATGTTTTTTATAAACAGACAAGGGTAGGCAAGGATAGTAAGGATTTCAACCTCTTTAAATTCAGGTCAATGCGAGTGGGGGCAGATAAAGGAGGTTTGATTACAGTTGGAGGGAGGGATCCGAGAGTTACAAGGGCTGGATATTACATTCGTAAATATAAAATTGATGAGTTACCACAGCTCATTAATGTCTTTGTTGGGGATATGAGCATTGTGGGACCAAGACCAGAGGTGCGTAAATATGTTGATATGTATAGTTTGGAACAGATGAAAGTTTTATCTGTACGACCAGGAATTACCGATTATGCCTCTATTGAATATATTGATGAGAATACAATTTTAGAGAGTGCTACTGATCCAGAGCGTACCTATATAGAAGAAATAATGGGAGATAAGATTGAACTCAATCTCAAATATATTAATGATTACACCATTGGGAATTATTTTAAGATAATATTTCTCACTCTATTTAAAATTGTCAGGGGATAGAGAATCATTAGTTAGCAAGTTCTGACATAAATTTGATCCTAACAAGTCGTACCTCGTCTTCTGTGAAGTCTGGACCTAATTCTTTCATAGCCTCATTAAGAGATTCTGATGTGGCTTCGTGTCTGAAATAGTCGTAAATGTCATCCACTTTATCATCATCTATTGCTTGTCTTATATAGTAATCAATGTTGAGTTTTGTCCCTGAACCTACTATAGTTTCCATTTCGTCAATTATCTGTGGAATCTCCAGATTCTTTGTTTCTGCAATATCCTCTAAAGGTATTTTGCGATCTATGCAGTGGATGATATAGACCTTTATGGAAGATTTGCTCCCTACAGATTTGACAACTATGTCTATGGGCCTGTCTATTTCATTCTCCTCCACATATTTGGCGATGAGTTTAATAAATTCAGCCCCATATTTTTGAGCTTTTCCTTCCCCAACACCTTGACAATTTTTGAGCTCATCAAGGGTTATAGGGTATTGTATCGACATATCTTCAAGTGAAGGATCTGTGAAGAGGACAAATGGGGGGAGATTGAGTCTCTTTGAGGCAGAGTGGCGCAAATCTTTGAGCATTGCAAATAGAGTTGGATCGCCTGCCCCTCCTTCTTGATTCTTGATACCTACAGATGATGTTTTGTCATCATCTTCAACATCCTCAAATTCTCTATCCTCCGTGAGCATTATTGGATAGGGATTTGCATAAAACTCTTCCCCTTTTTGTGTGACACTGATTAGACCATATGACTCTATGTTTTTATCTAATAGATGTAGTATGAGCCCTTGTCTAACAACAGCAAGCCAGAACTTTTCACCTTTGTCTTTGCCTGCTCCAAACAACTCAAGGTCGGTATGGTTGTAGGATCTGATAATGGCGTTGGTAGTGCCAGCCAGAATGTTTGCGAGGTGCTCTGACTTAAATTCTTCTTTCATAGATTTGATGAGCTCAATGACGAGTGACATCTCTTGTTGCCCATCAAATTGTTTCTTAGGGTGGAGGCAGTTGTCGCAGTTGCCACAATTTTCGTTGTCATAATCTTCCCCAAAATAGTTTAAAAGAATTTTTCTCCTGCAACGATTGGACTCTGCATATGTTGAGGTTTCAAGGAGCAGTTGTTTGCCAATCTCTTGTTCGGCAATTGGCTTCCCTTGCATAAATTTCTCAAGTTTCTGAATGTCCTTATAACTATAAAATGCTATGCATTGCCCCTCCTTGCCATCTCTTCCTGCACGACCTGTCTCTTGGTAGTAACCTTCAAGGCTCTTTGGAATGTCATAGTGTATTACAAATCTGATATCTGGTTTGTCTATCCCCATGCCAAATGCAATAGTGGCCACTATGACATCAACTTCTTCCATCAAAAACATATCCTGGTTCTTAGATCTTACAGCAGCATCCATTCCTGCGTGATATGGGAGGGCCTTAATGCCATTGACATTGAGAAATTCTGCTATCTCTTCAACTTTTTTGCGACTTAAGCAATATATAATCCCAGATTTGCCAGCGTTATCTCTAATAAATTTGATAATTTCTTTTTTGATATTGGACTTATCCCTTACCTCATAATAGAGATTTTCTCTATTGAAAGATGCTTTAAATACCCTGGCATCATTCATAGATAGATTCTTTTGGATATCAGACTGTACTTTTGGGGTGGCAGTAGCGGTGAGGGCGATGATAGGGGCTTTCCCTATCTCTTGAGTGAGTTGGTGGATACGGCGATACTCTGGACGAAAATCGTGACCCCACTCTGAGATGCAGTGTGCCTCATCTATTGCATAAAAAGATATCTTGATCTGTTTGAATAGTGCGATGTTTTCCTCTTTAGTAAGCGATTCGGGGGCAACATAAAGTAGTTTTGTCGTCCCACTTAAAAGATTCTCTTTGACCTCGGCAAGCTGCGTCTTATTTAGTGAAGAATTTAAAAAATGGGCAATTCCATCTTGGTTGGCAATGAAGCCCCTTATGGCATCGACTTGATTTTTCATCAATGCAATCAAAGGGGAGACAACGATTGCAGTCCCCTCCATAACCAATGCAGGAAGCTGGTAGCAAAGAGATTTGCCACCACCAGTGGGCATTAGGACAAATGAGTCTTTCCCTGAGATGAGGTTCTTAATAACCTCTTCTTGTTCCCCTTTAAAAAAGCTAAATCCGAAGTACTCTTTTAACTTATTATGCAATTCCTCTGAAGAAATTTCCATATTTTATTACCTTTGTGGCTCTAAGTTACCTAATAGTTTACATCCAACAAAATTTTATGAAAAAAATTGAAATAAATTTGATTGAAAGCGTACAAAATGTTTTGAAAAATGAGGCGCAAGCTCTAATAAGTATGTCTGAACATATAGACTCTTCTTTTGAAAATATTATTAGCTATTTATATGGGTGTAAGGGGAGAGTGATTGTTTGTGGGGTTGGGAAAAGTGGTATTGTTGGGAGAAAGCTTGTGGCTACTTTTAATTCTTCTGGCACTCCATCGTTGTTTATGAGTGCCTCTGACGCGGCACATGGGGATTTGGGAATGATTCTACGAGATGATGTGGTTCTAATGATTTCTAAAAGTGGAGATACTCAGGAGTTGAAAAGGATTATTCCATTTATAAAAAATAAAGGGAATAAACTGATAGCTATGGTTTCCAATTTAGATTCCTACTTAGCTATAAATTCAGATCTATTCATATTTCTGCCAGTGGAGAGGGAAGCAGGGCCCTATGATTTGGCTCCGACGACAAGCACCACTCTTCAAATGGCAGTTGGTGATGCAATTGCGATGACTCTGTGCAAAATGAAGGATTTTACTGGGGATGATTTCCTTAACTTGCACCCTGGTGGCACCATTGGGGAGAGGCTATCTAAAAAATAAATACAATTATGAGTTTTGATCCAAATGATATAGGGGTGGCAAATGGCAATTATTTTGCCCTTCCAGTAGAGATAGAAGATGCTGAAATAGTGTTGATAAGTGTCCCTTGGGATGCTACCGTATCATATATGGCTGGTACTGCTAAAGGTCCAGAAGCGATGATTGAAGCCTCTACACAGATAGATCTCTTCGATATAAATGTACCAAATGCCTGGGAGGTGAAAATAGGGACTCTGCAAGTGGATCCAACCATTGAAGAGTTGAATACTTCTGCAAGGGAGAGTGCTGAATTGGTGATTTCTTCTCTTGAAAATGGTGAGTCTGGGGAGAGGGTGGCTGAAAGTGCTGCAAAAGTGAATCTCGCTTCTGCTTCATTGAATGAGATTGTCTATGAACAGTGCAAGGAGTGGATTCAAAAGGGAAAATTGGTGGGAATTGTAGGTGGTGAGCACAGTGTGCCACTTGGAGCAATGAAGGCTGTTGGAGAAAAATATGATAATTTTGGGGTATTGCATATAGATGCCCACTGTGACCTAAGAGAGGCATATGAGGGTTTTACCTATTCGCATGCCTCCATTATGTACAATGCTCTTAAGGAGATCCCAAATATTACCAAGATTGTGCAGGTGGCGGTGAGAGACTTTTGTGATAACGAATATAGGCTTATTCAAAGGGAGAGAAGAGTGGAGGCTTTTTTTGATAATGATATTAAAAAAAGCATTTTCGAAGGGTTGACGTGGAGTAGCATATGCGATAGGATTATTGATGCTCTCCCTAACAATATTTATATATCGCTTGATATTGATGGCTTAAACAGGGAGTTTTGCCCTTCTACTGGGACACCAGTTCCTGGGGGGATTGATTTCTCTCAAGTGGACTACCTACTTCATCGCATTGCTGTCTCTAATAAAAAAATAATTGGTTTCGACTTGTGTGAGGTGGCACCTTCAGGGGACGATGAGTGGGATGCCAATGTGGGTGCACGTATTTTGTATAAGTTATCCCTTTATTCTCATTTAAATAATCGTTAAAATTACTATCTTTGTGCGTTTTTAATGTGAATATTGAATGATTGATTGATTGATGAGTAAACGAGTTAGTATTAGTAAAAGCACATTGGGTTTAAGATCTTTTTTTAGTGCATTTTTAAAGAGCCAGTCAATTGGCGGTTTCATTCTTCTTGTTTGTGCCTTTGTTGCATTAGTAATAGCCAATACACCTTCTTTATCCCACTTGCAAAGTATTTGGGATGCAGAGGCAGGGTTCTCTATTGGTAAATTTGAACTAAAAATGCCTTTGGTGCATTGGGTGAATGATGGGTTGATGGCTATTTTCTTTTTGGTGGTGGGGTTGGAGATAAAGAGGGAGATGTTGGTCGGGGAGTTGTCTTCTATAAGGCAGGCTACTCTGCCAATTTTTGCGGCGGTAGGTGGGATGGTTGTCCCTGCCCTTATTTTTTCTGTTTTTAATTATGGAACCGAATCTGCTCATGGATGGGGGATTCCGATGGCTACTGATATTGCTTTTGCAATTGGAGTCATTTCACTTTTGGGAAAGAGATGTCCAATTGGTCTAAAGGTTTTTCTTACTGCATTGGCTATTGTGGATGATTTAGGGGCCATTATCGTATTGGCAGTTTTTTATCCGAGCCACGAACTTAATTTTGTCTATCTTGCAATTGCCTTTGGGATTTTTATTTTGCTGCTCTTTTTCAACAGAGCAAAAATCACTCATATGGCATTTTACTTGATACCTGGTGTTTTCCTTTGGTATTTTGTTTATATGTCAGGTATTCATGCCACGATAGCTGGTGTACTTCTTGCCATTACTATTCCTTACAAAAATTCTATCAACGAACTCAGATTTACTGTGAGAGCTCAATATATAATAGATGAATTTAAAAAAGCAGGGAAAAATCAGGTTGAAGTATTGGCGAGTCCACACCAACTCGATTTGTTGCATAAGCTTGATACAGAGGTCAATGGGATGACTCCATTAATGCATAAATTTGAAGAGGCTTTACATCCTCTATCTACCTTTTTAATCATGCCTATATTTGCACTTGTCAATGCAGGGGTAGCATTTGGAGGAGGTGACTTAGTTGATGGTGCCGTCCCACCAGTGGCTCTTGGTATTTTCTTTGGCCTTTTGCTGGGAAAACCTATTGGGATATTTATTTTCAGTTGGATTTCTGTAAAGCTGAAAATTGCGGTATTGCCGAAGGGGACGAAGTGGAAACAGGTATTTGCCCTTGGGATAGTGGCTGGGATTGGCTTTACTATGTCTATTTTTATAGATAATTTAGCTTTTAATAATATAGAGTTGGTAAATATCGGAAAAGCAGCTATTTTAGTGACTTCTTTTACAGCAGCTTTGGTGGGGACGTTGGCATTGCTATTTACTACTACTGCTGTTAAGAGCGAAAGGCAAAGGAAACAATATTAATTTATACTTATTTATAATGAAACAAATTAAATTATTTTTATCATTGGCTGTTGTTGCAGCCCTAATGTTATCTTCATGCAAATATACATACAATGCTGGAGACCGTCTTGCTAATGAGACTAATGCAAAAGTTGATTCAATTAGTTATGCGTTTGGTATGTATCTGGGAAATTCTTTAAAATCATCTAATGTTGGTGAAATTAACTTTGCTAACATTCAAAAAGGTATTTCAGATGTACTAACTGGAGAAAAAACTATGTTCAAAGAGCAAGAAGTAATGACTTATATTCAAAACTATTTAATGGAGAGACAGGTATTTGTAAGTGAGAAGAAACTTGAAGAGGGAAAGAACTACTTAGCTTCAAATAAAACTAAAGAGGGTGTTGTTGAAACACCATCAGGACTTCAATATAAGATTGTTAAAGAGGGAGAGGGTATTGCACCTCAACCACAAGATACTATCACTGTCAAATATTCTGGAGCTTTTACAGATGGGAAAGTATTTGAATCAAATTTAGACCAAAAAGATGGTATAAAAGTTCCTTTAATGCGGATGATAAAAGGATGGCAAGAGGGTCTTTTATTTGCTAAAGAGGGTGGAGAAATAGAATTGACTATCCCTTCTTCATTGGCATACGGTCCTAATCCTGTTGGTCCTATACCAGGTAACTCTGTTTTAGTATTTACTATTCAATTAATTAAAATTGATAAGGGTCCTGCTCCTGAACAACCAGCAGAATCACTTAAAAAGTAATTATTAGTTACAAATTATTTTAAAAGGCCTGATGTGTTGATTTAATCACCATATCAGGCCTTTTTGTTGTGCATTTTTTATACATTTGCAAATTAAACCTGTTTATGGATGAATAAAAAGATAGTTATTATCTGCTCAATTGTTGTTACTATTCTGATAGTGATTATCGGATATGTCTCCTACTCCCTTTTTTATTCGAAGGATGTGGAGAATATTGACAACGAATTTTCTGATCATCTGTCTGCTATCCCTTCCGATGCTGTGTTTTTGATGGAGTTTGACTCTTTTAATGAGGTAGAGAGTGCTATTTTTAACCCATCCTCTCATTTTAACTCATTTCTGAGAAAAGGTGGGGGGTTGAATGGGTTTTTGACACTTTCATTTGATAAAATAAAAGATTCTAAAGGTGTTTTTTCTCTCCATTATTCAAGCAGAAATAAGGTAGATATGTTGATGGTTTTTGATCTACTGGAGGATGGTGATAAAAAAACTATTGCTTCATCTTTGGTGGATAGGTGTAAAGGGGTGATTCAAAAAAGATATGGAGGGCATTTGATATATAAATGTACCATTCCTAACATTTCATTTGCGATATACGACAAATTTCTTTTGATGAGTTCTTCGATGATTGTATTAGAATCATCAATCAGACATCTTGACGAAAAGTCATCAATTATGGACATCCCTTCATTCCAAGAGATATATAAATACAAAAAGGGACCTATATCAATCTTCTTAAATCATTCTAACGTAGGAAAATTGTTTTCTGGTTGCGTTAATTATCCTTATTTGAAATATTCCAGTTTTGTCAATTACTTCGCAGAGTGGTCATGTTTTAACCTTTCATTGGATAAGAAAAAGTTACTTATAGAGGGATTTTCGATTTCAGATAGTGGAATAGGTAATTATTCTTCACTACTTTCTACACAGGAGGGCTCAAAAAGTGATTTATACCAATTGATTCCATTCAATACATTCTCACTTATTTCCTTAAATATTTCTAATCCAGCGGTATTTATAGATGGTTATTGCAATTATATAGAATACCACAAATTGGAGCGTGATTACAATTATCTTCTTGTACTGGCTAAAAAAGAGGCAAAGTTAGAAGTTTCGGTAAGAGATTGGTTTTTATCGTTGGGAGTAGAACACGTAGCTAAGGCATCTTTATTAGTAAATGGAGAGGTTGAATCTCTTCTTTTGGTTAAGGCAGACAATGTTGCAAAGTTTGATGTTTTTTCTGGGAAATTGATTTCAAGGTTGTTAGGTGGGGTTTTTGAACCAAGTTCAAACGATTATTATTCTATTGTGAAAAATTGGGTTGTGATAGGAAGTGAAGCCAATGTAAAGAAAATAGTTGCTGATAATACCAATCCAAACTACTTTTCATTTGATAAATATATCTCTCAAACTGCAGCTTCCGAACATATTGAGAATGATGGGGTGATAGATAGCTTTGTTAATCTTAATTCTTTGAACGACTCTATTGGAGTAGTTCTAAAAGATGATTATGCTGAAAATATAAAGAATGGATTAGGAAAGTTCAATTTCAACTTTTATAATATGAGCATTAAACCCTACAAAAACAATGTAAGGTATAAGGCATCGTTGATTGTTGATAATGTGGTTGTAGAGGGCTTTTATGATGAAAATATTGTGGTTGAGGTGCCAAAAGGACCATTCTCTGTCAAAAATTTTATTAATGGAAAAACCAACTATCTTGAACAGTTGGAGAATAATAAACTCAGACTCCTCGATGATAAGAAAAAGGGTGTATGGACTGTCCCTTTTGAAACTCCTCTATGCGGTACAGTAGGGCAGATTGATTACCTTAACAATAACAAGCTACAAATGATTTTTGCAAGTGGATCTTCTTTGTTCTTGATGGATAGATTAGGTAATATTGTTAAAAATTTCCCTATTAAATTGAAAGGGGGAGAAGTGTTGCTCGGTCCAACAGTGTATGACTTTAATGACAATAGAAATTATACATTGATGGTACTCCACTCCGATAATACCTTAAGAATATATAACAAAAATGGACAACCAATTGGGGGTTGGAATGTGATCTCTCCACAAGAAAAGATACTATCATTACCTGAGTTATTGGTTGTGGGTGATAATCGTTATTGGGTTGTGAGGCTCTCTCAGCAAACTCAGATATTTAACTCTGACGGTGTGCCAGTTGCTGAGTTTGCTAATAAAAAGAGACTCGCCATAGATACAAAAATCACTCCATCATCTCAATCATCTGTAGTAGTGACAACTATTGATGGTAAAGAACAGATCTTAGACCTACTTAATGGTAATTTTAAATTGAAGAAATAATACTATAATGAATACTTTTAAAAGACTTCTCGCATATGGCAAGCCCTATGGCAAATATTGGCCTACTTATCTAATACTCTCAATCTTATCAGTTATTTTTGGAGTTGCTAATTATGCCCTTATAGATCCTTTGCTTACAGTCCTTTTTGACCCTGATTCGGTGGAAAAATATAGCGTTATTCCAGAGTTCTCCTTTACGCTTGACTATGTAAAGGGTGTTTTCCAATATTATTTAACAGATATATTGGAGTCAAGTGGTGTTTTAAAAGGGCTTTTGTATGTATGTGTGATACTTATATCTGCCTCATTTTTTTCTAATCTTACAAGGTACATTTCTCAAAGAATCTTGGTCAACATGAAAACTGTGATTATGAAAAATATCCGTACAGATCTTTTTCAGAAAATCACAAAACTACATATTGGTTATTTCCATAGTCAACGTAAGGGCGATATTCTATCAAGTGTTTCTAATGATGTCAATGAAGTTCAAAATAGTGTTGCAAGTAGCTTCCATATTATTTTTAGGGAGCCACTTTTGATTATAGGTTTTTTAATAGGTCTATTTATTATGTCTCCGCAACTAACCCTTATTACACTTTTTACATTGCCACTATCGGCATTGGTGATAGGGGGGATAACAAGAAAGTTGAGGAGAGGTGCTACCCAGACGCAAGCTCTGATGGGTAGGATTATAAGCCAATTTGAGGAGGCAATATCGGGAGCAAGGATTATTAAAGCATTTAATGCTCAAAAATATGTACGTGACAATTTTGAAACAACTAATGAAGAGCATAAAGTAGTCAGTAGATCTATTTTTAGAAGACAGGAGCTTGCCTCTCCGCTATCAGAATTTTTGGGTATTTCTGTTGCTGCATCTGTGCTTTTTTATGGAGGATGGTTACAGATCAATGGGGAGTTGGGGATGTCTCTCCCTGCCTTTGTCGTTTATATTGGTTTTTACTGGAGAGTCCTTGAGCCTTCAAAGGCCATTGCAACTGCCTACGCCAATGTTCAGAAAGGTTTGGTCTCTGGAAACAGAATTTTTGCAATCCTTGATCAGGAGGCAGCTATAAAAAATGTGGAAAATCCTATAAGTGTCTCCTCTTTTAATGACAAAATTGAGTTTAAAAATGTCAGTTTTAGTTATGAGCATGAACCTGTCCTAAAAGGGATCAATCTTGATATTTCCAAGGGGAAAATGGTGGCAATAGTAGGCCCTTCTGGAGCTGGAAAATCAACTATGGCAGATTTGCTTCCCCGCTTCTATGATGTGAGTGAAGGGGGGATTTACTTAGATGGTCATGACATTAGAGAATACAATCAGAAGGATCTTATTTCCCTTATGGGGATTGTTACTCAAGAAGCTATTCTTTTCAATGACACTGTCCTGAATAATATCACTTTCGGAATGGAAAATGTCACACGTGAGGATGTGGTAAGAGCTGCTAAAATTGCTAATGCTGATGAATTTATTGTCCAAATGGACAATGGGTATGATACAAATATTGGAGATAGAGGGGCTAAACTATCTGGTGGCCAGCGTCAAAGACTTGCAATTGCAAGAGCGGTGCTAAAAAATCCCCCCATTCTGATACTTGATGAGGCGACCTCTGCCCTCGACACAGAGAGCGAACGCCTTGTTCAGGATGCTCTCACCAAATTAATGGAGAATAGAACGTCAATAGTGATAGCTCATAGGCTCTCTACAATTCAGCATGCTGATGAAATTGTGGTATTACAACAGGGCACAATTATTGAAAGAGGGACGCATGCAGAATTATTGAAACAAAAAGGGATATATTCCCATCTTTGTGAACTACAAACATTTTAATATGTATCATTCGCTAAATAAATTACTCGAAGAGAGTTTTAGAACAAACTGGAATTGCCAAGCTCTCTCTGATTACAAAGGAGAGACTCTATCTTACCGTGATGTGGCAAGAAGGATTGAAAAAATCCATATAATTTTTAAGATCTGTGGAGTCAAAAAGGGGGATAAAATCGCAATATGTTCGAGAAATCAATCCAATTGGTGTATTACTTTTCTTGCTTCGCTGACGTATGGAGCAGTGCCAGTTCCACTTCTGCACGAATTTAAAACATCCAATATTTATCATCTTGTAAATCATTCAGAGGCGAGATTGTTGTTTGTTGGAGATGTGGTTTGGGAGGGGATGTCTCAGAGTGAAATGCCTAATCTTGATGCCATTGTACTTTTAAATGACTTCTCAATTTTATATGCTAAGGATCTTGCTGTGTATGATGCGAGGGAGCATCTTAATGAGTTATTTGGGAAGAAATATCCAAATAGTTTTAATCAAGAGTCTATCTCTTATTATAAGGATTCACCCAATGAGCTTGCCTTGATTAGCTATACTTCTGGTACTTCGGGGTTTTCTAAAGGGGTGATGTTGCCATATAGGTCGCTTGTATCCAATATCCTATTTGCTGGGGAGGTTGAACCACATATGAATAATACCACAAACTGTGTTTCATTGTTGCCAAGTGCCCACCTCTATGGAATGATGTTCGAATTTTTATTTGAAATGACGGTAGGTGCCCATGTCCATTTCTTGAACAGACTACCATCTCCAAAAATCATCCTTGATTCTTTTGCATCTATTAAACCTGATATCATCATTTCTGTACCGATGATTATTGAGAAGATATACAAGAAAAAATTGGAGCCAATGATTGAGCGAAGAGATATAAGACTTCTTATGCAGCTGCCTGTTATAGATCAAAGAATCAATAGAAAAATTAACTCCTCTTTGGAGGAGGCTTTTGGAGGGGCATTTAAAGAGGTTATTGTGGGGGGAGCCGCCTTTAATAGAGAGGCTGAAAGATTTTTTAGAAAGATAGGGTTTAAGTTTACAGTTGGATATGGAATGACAGAGTGCGGCCCCATTATCTCATATGCGCCTTGGGATAATACGAGATTGTATTCCTGTGGAAAAGCTGCTCCACGTATGAAAATAAAAATTGATTCCCCAGATCCAGAAAACATTGCAGGTGAGATCTTATTGAAAGGAGATAATGTTTTCTTAGGATATTTTAAAAACCCTGATGCTACTAAGGCAGCATTCACAAAGAATGGTTGGTTTAGAACTGGCGATCTTGGCGTTGTTGATAAGGATGGTTTTTTGTATATCAGAGGGCGTTGTAAAAGTATGATACTTGGCCCTTCAGGACAAAATATATATCCTGAAGAGCTTGAAAGTGAGATTAATAATATGCCTTATGTTCTTGAGTCCTTGGTGATTGAAGATGATGGAAAGTTGGTGGCTTTGATTTACCCTGAGTTTGAAAAAGTAGATACTGATGGCTTGAGCAAGCAAGATTTGCAAAATATTTTCGAAGAGAGTGTGAAGGCTATGAATGAACATTTTCCAAATTATTCTCATATCTCTTCAGTTGAAATTTTCCCAGAAGAGTTTGAAAAGACTCCAAAGAGGAGTATTAAAAGATATTTGTATCAAAGATAGTTTGTTATGACTGATGAAAAACAAAAACAATTCGATTTGAGCTACCTCAAGATGGCGAGGGTGTGGTCTGAAAACTCCTATTGTAAGAGGAGACAAGTAGGTGCATTGATTGTAAAAGATAAGATGATTATTTCTGACGGGTATAATGGTACCCCTTCTGGTTTTGAAAATATCTGTGAGCAGGAGGGAGGTCTTACTAAACCATATGTGCTTCATGCTGAGGCCAATGCTATTACTAAAGTAGCAAAATCAAGTAATAGTAGTGAGGGGGCAACCCTTTATGTAACAGCTGCGCCATGTTTAGAATGTGCTAAATTGATAATACAGGCTGGTATCAAGAGGGTGATATATCAAGATGAATATAGAGTTACAGATGGGATAGATTTGTTGAGGCGAGCTAATATTGAGGTATGTAAATATTAATATGGATAAGAAAAATGTATTTAAACTCCTTTTATGGAGCGTTGCCTTGATTTTATTGGGAAGTTTGGCAACAACTATTGTATATACCAAAAAGAACAATATGATTATCGAGCGTTACAATCGTATTGGTAAATTGGCACTTATTTATGAGCAGATAGAGGAGAATTATGTGGATAGCGTTGATTTTACAAAGATTAATGAAACAGTGATTCCATTGGTCCTAAAAAAGCTGGATCCACATACTGTTTATCTTCCGCCTAAAGACTTGGAAGATTCGCGAGAGGGGTTAGAGGGCAATTTCGATGGAGTAGGGCTCCTTTTTAATGTTCCCGAAGATACTGCTATTGTGATAAATGTAATTGTTGGAGGTCCTTCAGAAAAAGCTGGACTATTGTCTGGGGATAAAATTATTAAGGTGGGGGAGAGGGTAATTGCTGGCACCAAAACTCCTCAAGATTCGATGGTTGCTCTGATGAGGGGGAAATCGGGTACAAAGGTCAATATTGGTGTCTTAAGGGGGGAAGAGGCACTCTCTTTTGATGTCGTTAGGGGAAAAATACCAGTCAAAAGTATAGATGTTGCCTATATGCTTAATGACACTACTGCCTATGTAAAGCTCTCTAAGTTCTCTAAGAATAGCTATTCAGAGTTCATGAAGGCAGTTACACCATTGGTAGAAAACGGGGCAAATAAACTGATTTTTGATTTAAGGGATAATACTGGAGGCTTTCTTGACCAAGCACTTTTGTTATCCAATGAGTTTCTTGATAAAGGTGATCTAATAGTATATATGCAGGGACTCCATAGAAATAAACAGGAGTTCTTTGCTGATGGAATGGGTAAATTGCTGAATATGGAATTGTCAGTTTTAATTAATGAAAACTCTGCCTCTTCAAGTGAGATCATGGCGGGTGCAATTCAAGATAATGATAGAGGCAATATTATTGGAAGACGTTCTTTTGGAAAAGGGCTAGTCCAAGAACCAATTTATTTTAGTGATAAATCAGGTATTTACATAACTGTTGCAAGATTTTATACTCCGACTGGAAGATCCATCCAAAAACCTTATAGCGTTGGAGATAAGGATTACTCTTATGACATAGTAGATAGATATATTCATGGGGAGATGACAGACTATGACAGTATCCCAAAGAATGATTCATTGAAATTCTATACCTCAAAAGGAAAGGTTGTTTATGGAGGGGGTGGGATTATACCAGATATATTTGTTCCAATTGACACTGTTGGCGTATCTAATCTATATCTAACTATAAGTAAACGTTCCTTATTGATGAAATTCAGTGCGAAGATGGCGGAAAAATATCGTTCTCAACTTGGTGAGGTTAGCCAAATGGAGGAGTTGAATTTACTCCTTGATAATATGAATCTTCAGAGTGCTCTCTATTCTTATTTGAGGGCCAATTCTGTTGATGTACCGAAAGCACAATGGGACGAATCTGGAAAGGTAATAATGACACAATTACGAGCATTGATTGGTAGATACTCAAAGTTAGAAGACAATGCTTTCTATCCAATAATTGACGATATCGATAATGTTTTACAGAGAGCCGTGAACGTTGATTAAGGCTATTGAGGGATAAATCTGTACAATATTTCACCTACTTCCCTTTCACTGCCCTCTTCAGAGGCAGTGAACCTTGATCTTTTAGCTGCCTTTATGGCATATTCTCTTAAACAATCGTCTGTAGAGGATGCGTCATCAACTATTCGTGTTGCGGTGACATATCCTTTTCTATTAACAATTATTGTGACAGCAACATCCCCTCCTCCAACGCACTTGTATGCGGGAATTGGGAGACTTATGGCCTTTCTCCCTTTGAGACTATATGAAAGGACTGAAGGACCTTTATATGTTTGCTCCTTTTTATCCTCATCTTTTTTGTTTGTTTCTGCTATTTGATCTACTCCCTGTTCTGATTGGGCCTCTCGTCTTGATGCATCAAGTTTTTCTTGTAATTTTTTAGCATCTTCATACACTTGAGATGGATTTTTGCTTCTGTCATCCTTTAGATTAGATGCATCCACTGCTACATTTCTCAATGTTTGAGTTTTGGCTTGTGAGATAAGTGCATCAAGTTCTTCTTTCACACTCTCTTCCAGCTCTAATTGTTTTTGTTCTTTCTCCAACTCTTCTTGTTTGGTAAAATCAAGAACAAATGAGGTCTCTTTCTTCAAGGTCGAATTGATGGATATGGATAAAAAGATTATTAAGACAATAAGATGTACTATTATTGTCAGATACAGACCTGCTTTCTTCTCTTTATCTATTTTTAAGAGCTTTTTCAATGGTTGCGATAAGTATATCTATTGCCACCTTATTGTGTCCTCCCTGCGGAATGATGATATCAGCATATCTTTTGCTCGGTTCGATGAATTGCAAGTGCATTGGTTTCACTGTTTTTTCGTATCTCTCCATTACATTTGATACGCTTTTTCCTCTCTCCATAATATCTCTTGATATTACTCTAAGTAGTCTGTCGTCAGCATCAGCATCGACATAGACCATGATATCAAGTAACTTCCTAAGTTGATGGCAGGTGAATATTAATATTCCTTCTACTATAATGATATGTGAGGGATGAACCTCTATAGTCTCAGTTTTAGATCTGGAACAAGTGATATATGAATAAACGGGCTGTTTAATCACTTTTCCCTCTTTAAGTGTTTGTAGTTGAGAAACAAGTAGTTCAAAATCAATAGATTCAGGATGGTCGAAATTTTGTTGCTGTCTCTCTTCAAGTGGTAAAAAACTTTTGTCCTTGTAGTACGAATCTTGTGGAATAACCACTACTTCATTTTTCTTAAAAAAATTAGTTATTTTTTTAACAACGGTTGTTTTTCCAGAGCCTGTACCTCCAGCTATACCAATTATCAACATAATACTAAAATTCTGCGGTGTTTGGTGTCCTTGGGAAAGGGATTACGTCTCTGATATTTGACATTCCTGTTACGAAAAGGAGCAATCTTTCAAATCCGAGGCCGAATCCACTGTGTGGTGCAGTCCCAAACCTTCTCGTATCAAGATACCACCAAAGATTAGAAACATCCATTTTTAGCTCATCTATTCTCTGTTGTAACTTTTCAAGTGACTCTTCGCGTTGTGATCCGCCAATGATCTCTCCAATTTTTGGAAATAGCACATCCATGGCCCTAACTGTCTTTCCGTCATCGTTTTGTTTCATGTAGAAGGCTTTTATCTCTTTTGGATAGTCGGTAAGGATTACAGGTTTACCGAAGTGGTTTTCTACGAGATATCTTTCGTGTTCGCTTTGCAAATCTATTCCCCATTGCACAGGATATTCAAATTTTTTACCCGATTTAATTAGGATATCTACCCCTTCAGTATATGATAATCTTACAAATTTGGTATTGACGATACTTTTAAGTCGTGTAATAAGTTCTTTGTCAATCATGTTGTTGAGGAATGTCAAATCGTCAATGCAGTTGTTGAGTGCGTATTTTACCAGGTATTTAATAAAATCTTCAGCAAGATCCATGTTCTCTTGGATTTCGTAGAATGCCATCTCTGGTTCTACCATCCAAAATTCTGCAAGGTGCCTTGGAGTGTTGGAGTTTTCTGCCCGGAATGTTGGACCGAATGTGTAAATCTCTCCGAGTGCCATCGCTCCAAGTTCACCTTCCAATTGCCCGCTTACCGTAAGGCTGGTGTGGCGGCCAAAAAAGTCTTGTGAATAATCTACTTTTCCCTCTTTTGTACGTGGAATATTATCGAGATCAAGGGTTGTCACTTGGAACATTGCACCTGCCCCTTCTGCATCTGATGCAGTGATTAGAGGTGTATGTAAATAGCAAAATCCTTTGTCATTGAAATATTTATGGATGGCGTATGCCATAGCGTGGCGAATCCTTAATACAGCTCCAAAAGTATTGGTTCTTGGTCTTAAGTGAGCTATCTCACGAAGAAACTCCATGCTATGACCTTTCTTTTGCAATGGGTATTTATCGGGGTCTGCAGCACCATACAATTTGATATTTTTCGCCTGTATTTCAACATGTTGACCGCTTCCTAAGGATTCTACTAAATCGCCTATTACAGCAATGCATGCCCCTGTGGTAATGGATTTTAAAAGATCTTCAGAAAATGAAGAGGTGTCGCATACTACTTGTATATTATTAATGGTTGAACCATCATTCAACGCTATGAAGATTACATTTTTATTGCCACGTTTAGTTCTTACCCATCCCTTAGCTAATATACTCTGGCCAGGATTCTCGTTTAGCAGTTGTGCTATTTTTATTCTTTTATTTTCCATTTTTATTTAATTCTCGTTTCGATGTGCGAAGTTATACAAAAAAGTATTTTTATTCAATATATTATTAGTTAGAATGCAATTCCCAGTGATTTGCAAATCTTTTTTGGAATGTCGGTGTTATCCATTCTCCCTGCAAAGTTTTCACTCCCTATTCCAATAGCAAATATTGGAATTGCTGTGCCAGTGTGGCTTTTGGTGCTCCATCCTATTTTTGCCTTTTTATTTGCCTCTTCAATTTCTTTTTTAGCCCCCCCCTTCTCATATGTGTCTGCAGTTACATCTTTTGAACTTATTTGGCTATCTAACTCTTCGAAATATACTTCATATCCTTTCTCTTTGCCAAATGATAGTCCCCCTGTTTCATGGTCCGCAGTGACAACAATCAATGTTTCGTTGGGATGTTCAAGATAAAACTTGTAGGCAACTTCAATTGCATTTGAGAAGTCAATCGTCTCTAATATTGCAGTTTTGGCATCATTGGCATGTGATGCCCAATCTATTTTACCACCTTCAGCCATCATGAAGAATCCATTTTCATTGTCAAGGTATTCTATTGCTGCTTTTACGAGGTCGGATAGTTTCGTGTCACCCTCTTTTCTGTCAATAGCGTATGGGAGATCCCTACTTTCACGCCCATTGTTTTGTAGGAGAAGTACTTTATCTGAAGTTGTTTTATTTTTTTCAAAATCTTCGATTCCAGAGAGGATGGTGTATCCATTCTCTTCGATATAGTCATATGCTGAGGGTTGATCTTCCTTTTCACCTGTGGGTTTTAGCAGTCCACCTCCTGCAAAGAATTCGAAACCAGATGTGGCTATCTCTTTTGCTATTGAGTAATAATCGCTTCTCGATATAGAGTGGGCATAAAATGCTGCTGGAGTTGCGTGGTCTATGGTTACACTTGTTAAAATGCCTACTTTTTTACCAGAGTTGTGAATTTTATAACTTATGCTTTCGAGTTTGGTGCTATCTGGTGATACTCCTAAATAATAATTATTTGTCTTATGACCTGTTGAAAGTGCTGTGCCTGCTGCGGATGAACAAGTGATAATGTGTGATTTTGAGTAGTTTGTGGCCATTCCCATCACTGGAAACTGGGTAAATGATAGAGGCTTACTCCCTATTTCACCATTTTCCATATATTGTTGATATGCCTCTGAAATGGATAGATGGGTAAATCCCATTCCATCACCAATGAAATAAAAAACATATTTAGGCTTTTGTTGTTGTTGTTGATTTGCGCAAGACAATGTCAGTGCTATGAATAGTAAAACTGACATTAATTTTATAATGTTTCTTTTCATTATTTATTATTTTTTAACATTGTTTATTAATAAATAATGGGTGAACACACTATTGTAATCACCCATTATTAAATTATGTTACTATTATTAGTACCTCTTAGCTTGTGGTCTTGCAGCATACATAATTTTGAGTGCTGAACAACGACGTAACTCTTGTTTTACGTCAGAAACGATACCCATACGAGTTTCTTGGTCAATTTTGAGCGACACACTCATAAGGTTTCTGTCAGATTCACTTAAATTATCACGTTCTGCAGCAACAAAGTCTCTGATATAGTTAATATCTTTGAAAGTATCATTTAGTTGGATGCGTGAGTCAGTACCCCACTCTTCTTGATACTGTTTCATTGGGGTTCCAATGTATATGTATGAAGAAAGGTCTTTTCTCTCAAGTTTAGCTATTTCAGTAGCTTCTGGTACAGTCACTTGCACAACTTTATCGGTTTGACGCATGCTGGTCGATACCATAAAGAACATAAGAATCATAAATACAATATCCGGTAGGGATGCAGTATTAATACCAGGTGTTCCACCTTTTCCTTTTCTGATAAATTTTGCCATACTATATTCCTCCTTTATTATTTCTTCTTACTAACATCTTTAGGTTCAGCTTCTGATAAACCTTGAGGTATCACCTTACGTACAATCTCTTGTTTTTCGTCTTCAAGTTGTGCGTATGGTTTGCCAAAATTGGCATTAGAGAAGTCATCACGTATTTTGTTGATGGCCCTTACTATTGCATTTTGTACTTCAATGTATTTATCATAGTGGGTCTGCCTATCATTTTGTAATGAAATAATACCTTCAGATACTGGATATTCTCCAAATCCAGGTATATCTTTCATTTTCTTTTCAGGAAGAGTTTCACTATTAGTTGGGTTAGTAAAGAATTCTATAACGATTTCGTCAAGTTGGCTTGCATCAGAAATATATTGTCCGCCGGCAAAAATCATATCTTTTGAACTGATATTTACCTGAAGTATGTTTCTACGATTGACTTTTAAGTCCTCCACTTTCTGATCTTTGTCAGGCATAGGGGGAAGACGTCTAGATAGACCTTGTTCAGTGTCCATTGTAGTAACCATCAGGAAGAATATCAACATAAGGAATGCGATATCTGCCATTGATCCTCCGTTAATTTCGGGTGTCTTTTTTGATGCCATAGTTTTATGTTAATTAACGATTCTTAATCGCATTATAAATGCCTCCACCTATTATTGTAAGGATAGTTGCGGCAAATAGGATGTAGGTTATAATTAGCCCTGTGTCTGTCAGCTTTAAAGCTGTTTCAGTTGGAGCTATTTCAAGGTTTGCTTGAACTGGATCGCCACTTGCAAGAAAATAAGATATTACGCAAAGGACAACAGCAAGAAGCAAAGTAATACCAGTTCTCTTAAGAGTTTTAGGGTTTTCAATCATACCCATGATTGAAAGAGCTATCAGTGATAGGATTGATAATCCTACCAATATATACGCCCAATACATCACGCCATCAACCATTGAAGTTGTCTTAAGCTGTTCAGCGAGATTGCTCAAAGCAAAATCTCCAGTCGAACTTTGTACATAAAAAAGTACGATGACTATGGTTGAGATTGCTAATAGTGCGTATAAAAAATATTTTAAGAATTTAGACATATTCTATATTACTTATTTTGAAATTTAACAACCATGTCAACTAAAGAGATAGATGCGTCTTCCATCGATACAACGATAGAGTCAACTTTAGATACAAGATAGTTGTAGAAAATTTGAAGAATAATAGCAACGATAAGACCACCTACAGTTGTAATCAAAGCTACTTTCATACCACCTGCTACAAGGTTTGGAGAAATATCACCAGCAGCTTGGATGTTGTCAAATGCTTGAATCATACCAATAACTGTTCCCATGAACCCCAACATAGGTGCTACAGCGATGAAAAGTGTAATCCATGAAAGACCACCTTCTAATTGACCCATTTGAACTGAACCATATGAAACGATTGTTTTTTCAACAGCTTCAACTCCTTGATCCATACGAAGAAGACCTTGGTAGAAAATAGAGGCAACAGGACCTCTTGTATTGCGGCATACATCTTTTGCAGCTTCAACTCCACCATTGTCAAGAGCTTCTTGAATTTTATTCAAAAGTTTATCAGTGTTGGTAGTTGCTAAATTTAAGTAAATAATTCTTTCAATAGCAATTGCCAAACCTAAAATAAGACAGATTAATACTGTGGCCATGAAACCAGCACCACCTTCGATGAATTTTGTCTTAATAGCTTGGTGAATTGGAACTTCCGCTGCTTCTTCAGCAGGGGCTGCTTTTTGAGCTGCTACTTGGGTAGTCTCTTGATTTGCTACCTCATCTGTTTGAGCTGATGCATATTGAGCAGTGAAAGTCATTAGACCAACAACTGCCAAAAACATGAAAAATTTTTTCATAAATTTTTTGTGATTAATTAAACAAGTTATTTTAAATAGTTAGTTATTCCACTATAATAACGCCAAAAATAGGAATTATTTTTTGATTTATACTATTCTTTTGTGATTTCTCCCCTTAAATTTTTTTCAATATTTACCTTAATATCTTCAATGTTAGTGTATTGACCTAATAAATAATATAATTTTGTGAGCATACTTTCTGTTGTTGAGTCATATCCACCTATTACACCAACCCTTTTGAGTTCCCTCCCTGTAAAATATGCATCCATATCTACTTTACCTGCGTGACATTGTGTTATATTTAAAACAAGGATCCCTTTTTTTGTGATTTTTTCAATTGAATCTAAAAATTGCTTATTTGTTGGGGCATTGCCAGAGCCGAAAGTTTCTAGAATGATGGCTCTAAGTCCATCAATGTTTGCAATTGTATCTATTTGTTTAGTAGTTAATCCAGGGACAATCCTGATGATGGCTACATCTGTTGATAGATTATAACGGGCCTTGAGCCTTTTTCCCCACTTTTCTGGATATTTTATGTTGCCTACATTGTATTTAATGTGAATGCCAACATCTGCTAACACTGGGTAATTGGCAGATTTGAATGCTCTGAAATTTTCAGCACTGTACTTAGTGGTGCGATTGCCTCTATAAAGTTGACTCTCAAAATATATGCACACTTCAGGAACCATTGGTTTTCCATCTGCTCTTTTTGCGGCAGCTATTTCAATTGATGAAATGAGGTTCTCTTTACCATCAGTTCGCAACATGCCGATCGGGAGTTGACTCCCTGTGAATATAACTGGTTTTTCAAGATCTTCAAGCATGAAACTGAGAGCAGAGGCGGAATATGACATTGTATCAGTACCGTGTAATACAACAAACCCATCGTAACTCAGATAATTGTTCTCAATGATATGGGCAAGGGTTTGCCAAAATTCAATACTGACGTCGGAGGAGTCAATGACTGGCTCAAAAGAGTATGAGTCGAGTACATAACCAAATTTCTGAAGTTCAGGCATCTCCTCAATGATGTGACTGAAATCGAAGGGGGTAAGTGCTCCAGTTGCGGGATCTTGTTTCATCCCGATTGTTCCACCAGTATAAATCAGTAAAATGTTGCTTGTTTTCATAATGTAATATTGAAAAGAATTGTTGCGTTTTTTGTCGTGATTTCTTCTATTTCTTCTTTAGATCTACCAGTTATTGTACTTATTTTTTCAACTATTTCACAAAGATAAGAAGATTCATTTCTTTTTCCTCTATACGGAACTGGTGTTAGCCAAGGGGAATCTGTTTCGAGGATTATCTCTTCCAGTGGGATTTTCTCTAACACTTTGGCTATTCCTGCATTTTTGTATGTAACTACCCCCCCTATGCCAATTTTAAAGTCGCCGAATTTAGATATTTGAGAGTAACTCTCATAGCTTCCAGAGTAGGCGTGGAATGTCCCTTTTACCTTTTTTTGACCCATTTTATTTACCCTTTCGAGTACATCAAATACCTCTTGAATACCCTCTCTGCAGTGAATTATGATGGGAAGGTTGTGTTTTTGAGCTATAATAATTTGTCTAAAAAATACCTCTTTTTGCTCTGCAAGGAACTCCTTTGACCAATAGCCATCTATCCCTATCTCCCCAATGGCGCAAAAAGGGTAATCACCAATGTGCTCCTCTACAAAATGGAGTTCATCTTCCCATTTGTCATTTACAGAGGTTGGATGGAGCCCAATTGTGGGGATGGCATAGCCCTTTAGCCGTTTTGTGCACTCCATCATCCTGCTGTGGTAGGAGGAGTCAATGCCAGGCATAATCATCTTTACAATTCCATTTCTTTGTGCTCTTTCTACTACCTCTTCGAGATCGGAATCGAATGCTTCGTCATATATATGAACATGGGTGTCAATTATCATTCTGTCAGTATAATGTATATTGTCTGTTAATGTTTGAAATAATTCTCCCTTCCATTTCTAATTCGGTGAGATGAAGAGAAAGCTCACCCATCTCTATCCCTGTGCTTTGAACGAGGGAATCTATGTCTTGTATCCTATTTGAGGATAAAGCTACTAATATTTTGTGTTTTTCTTCACAATCTTCTTCGAAAAATGTAGCTTCCCTGCCATTCTTCTTATTTCCATCCTTTCCCCATCCGAGGGCATCCGTTATTGAATTAGGGGATGTGACGGCAGAGGCAATATTTTCCTTTATGAGAATGTTGCAACCCTCAGAAAATGGATCGTCTATTCTACCTGGAACAGCAAATACCTCCCTGGAGTAGGATGCTGCCAATTTTGCAGTTATCACTCCACCACCTCTCTGTGCTGATTCGATGATGATGGTAGCATCGCTGAGGGCGGCAATAATTCTGTTTCTCCTTACAAAATTGGATGGGAAAGGGGTGGTTTTCCTTGGAAAATCGGTGATGAGTCCCCCTTGTTTAATCATTGCAGCAGCAGTGCCTCGATGATGCGGTGGGTATATTTTATCTATCCCTGTAGCCATGACTCCAACTGTTTCGAGGTTGTGTTCAAGTGCCTCATTATGGGTACAAATGTCTATTCCATAGGCAAGGCCGCTGACTATTATTGGAGGTGGTTTGAGGGTAGATAACTCTTCAACGATCTCTCTGCAGCATAGCTCTCCATATTGAGTGCACCTGCGAGTTCCAACTATTGAAATGACCCTTTGTGAGTTGAGATCACTTGTGCCTATGTAAAATAATAATATTGGTGCGTCTGGGCACTCTTTTAATCTTTTTGGATAGCAGATATCGTTAAAGAAAAGGAGCCTAACGCCGTTGTTTTGCAGCCATGAGAGCTCTTTTTCGCCATTAATGATATTCTTTTTATCAGATATTTCGTCTATTTGAGAATTGCTCAACCCTATATCCGAGAGTTCTCTTCTTGATGCTTTGAATATCTCTGAAGGATAGACATAGCACTCAATAAGAGCTTTTGCTACTTTACAATTGTTTTTAAATATCTCGCTTAATACATAAGCGTAAACTAACTCCCCACATTCCATCTCCACGATATTTTAAAATGTTATATAACAAGCATTGCGTCTCCGTAAGTGCCGAATTTGTATCCCTCTTTAATAGCCTCTTTGTAGGCTTTCATAATATTGTTGTAACCACCAAATGCCGCTACTGACATTAGCATTGTAGAGTAGGGGAGATGGAAGTTTGTTATCATTGCTGTAGGAATTGAAAAATCGTATGGGGGAAATATAAATTTATTGGTCCATCCCGCGTATGGCTTTATCTCGTTTTCAGTGGTCACAGGGGTTTCCAAAGCTCTAACAACCGTTACCCCTACGGCAAAGACCCTTTTATTATTTGTTTTTGCGTGATTTATGGTGTTGGCGCAATCTTCAGAGATTATGACCCTCTCTGAGTCCATCTTGTGTTTGGACAAATCTTCAACGTCAACTTTTCTGAAATGGCCCAATCCCATATGGAGTGTGACAAATGATCTTTCCACCCCTTTGATCTCCATCCTTTTAAATAGCTCTCTGCTGAAGTGAAGCCCTGCTGCAGGAGATGCAACTGCCCCTTCGTTTTGAGCAAAGATAGTTTGGAATCTCTCTATATCAATCTCTTCAGCATTGGGTCTTATCCATGTGGGAACTGGTATTTGACCCATTTCATAGAGATTCTTTTTAAACTCTTCGTATGATCCATCAAATAAGAATCTAAGGGTCCTACCTCTTGAGGTAGTGTTGTCTATCACCTCTGCTACTAATGAGTCATCTTCACCGAAGTATAGTTTGTTACCAATCCTTATTTTTCGGGCAGGATCTACAAGTACATCCCACAAACGTTGTTCTTTGTTTAATTCTCTAAGGAGAAAAACTTCTATTTCTGCACCTGTTTTCTCTTTGTTGCCTTTTAGTCGTGCAGGAAAAACTTTTGTATCATTGAATACAAAAACATCCCCCTCATCACAGTAGTCAATGATATCTTTAAAAATTTTATGTTCGATTTCACCAGTGTCCTTATGAACAACCATTAATCGAGATTCATCCCTATAATTAGCAGGGTATTTAGCTATCTGGTCGTGTGCCAGATTGAAATTAAATTGTGATAGTTTCATATAGTTTATTATACGATTGTTATTTAAAAAAGTTTCACTTTGTGTCTAATTTTTAAATAATATTTCACATTCATCTACTGTAATTGATCTTTCAATGCAGAATTGGCCAGAGGCAGTACGGGTGAGTGCTGTTAAATGTGCTCCACTCTCAAGTGCTATCCCAATATCCCTTGCCAAAGCCCTTATGTAGGTGCCTTTGCTGCATTTTATGCGTATGGTTAGCGTGGGGCATACATAATCGATAATATCAATCGAATAAATGTTTATTATTGAGTGTTTAAGTTCAACTTCTTCACCTAACCTCGCTTTTTGGTATGCTCGCATACCGTTTATCAATTTAGCGGAGTATATCGGTGGAAGTTGCTCCTGCTCTCCAATAAAATCAATGAGAGCTTTCTCTATAAGGGGTAGTGTGATATGTTCGTAAGGGTATGTGGCATCTATCTCTTTTTCCAAATCGAAACTTGGAGTAGTGGCTCCAAATGTAATCTCTGCAATATACTCTTTGACTTGAGCCTGCAACTCTTCAGATCGTTTAGTGGCTTTGCCGACACTTAATATAAGTACCCCTGTTGCAAGCGGATCTAACGTACCAGCATGTCCTACTTTGATATTTTTCTTCTTAAAATGGTGTTGGAGCTTAAATTTGATTTTTCTTACAACATCAGCAGATGTCCATCTGTAGGGTTTGTTGATTAGAATGTTGAACCCATCCTCATACTCTTCAAAAGTATCTGAGAGTGGGGCGGCGTTCTCTTTGTCTATTATCATTGGATGGCTATTTTTTCTACCCTTCTTTGATGACGTCCCCCTTCAAATTGAGCAGCGAAGAAGGCATCTACTATTTTTTTTGCCATCTCCAAAGAGATAAACCTTGCAGGTAGTGATAGTATATTGGCATTGTTGTGTTCTCTGGCGAGGGAGGCGAGCTCTGGAGTCCAGCATAATGCGCACCTCACCCCTTGATGTTTGTTTACCGTCATACTTATACCATTGCCTGAACCACAGATAGCTATCCCTTTTTCAACTTCTCCTTTTTCAACACTTAAAGCAAGTGGGTGGGCTACATCGGGATAATCCATACTCTCTGATGAATGTGTCCCAAAGTCTTTTACTTGAAATCCTTTCTCTTTAAGAAAAGGTATGAGTGCCTCTTTTAACTCATATCCTGCGTGATCTGATGCTATTCCTATCATTATGTTATCTTTTTGTGTTTGGCAAAAGTACAAAATAAATGGGGTAAACATAAATTCTATTTATATTTGTAGTTATTAAATGATTATAAGCAATGAATAAAAAAGGAAGGGTTCTCGTTACTGGTGCTACTGGTTTTATTGGTTCACACACTATTGTTGAGTTGGTTGAGGCGGGATATGATGTGGTGGGGGTTGACAATTTTTCAAATTCAACAAGAGATGTACTCTTAGGAATTAAAGATATTTTAGGAGAAGATATCCCTTTTGTTGAAGTTGATTGTTGTGATCTGGGAGCTTTTAAAAGAGTTTTTGAGAAATACCCTGATATTATGTATGCCATACATTTTGCTGCATATAAGGCTGTGGGTGAGAGTGTGGCCAACCCTTTGAAGTATTATAAAAATAACTTATTGTCGCTCCTTAATCTTGTTGAACTTCTCTCTGCTAAGCGAGGTTCTTCTATTGTGTTTTCTTCCTCTTGTACGGTGTATGGAGATCCAGAAGATAAGGATCTTCCTGTCTCAGAGGATGCCCCTATGCAACCAGCAACCTCTCCTTATGGAAGTACTAAACAAATATGCGAAGGGGTGCTTACAGATGCGGTGAAGGCAAAAATAGGACTAAATGTAGTTTCATTGAGATATTTTAACCCTATTGGGGCTCACCCTTCTGCAAAAATAGGGGAGCTATCTGTCGGAGTACCTCAGAATCTTGTCCCCTATATAACTCAGACGGCTGCTGGTATAAGGGAGTCTCTATCTATCTTCGGAGACGATTATGATACTCCAGATGGCACCTGTATCAGAGACTATATATATGTGTGTGACCTAGCTAAGGCACATGTGGCTGCAGTGGATATGGTGAGAAAGAGGGGGGGTGAGGATCATTTTGATGTGTTCAACCTTGGTACTGGCGTGGGACTTTCTACTCTTCAATTGGTGAAATGTTTTATTCACTCTACAGGAGTCAATTTAAAATACAAGTTTGCACCACGAAGAGTTGGGGATGTGGTTAAAGTGTGGGCTAATCCTGAAAAAGCAAATCAGCAATTGCATTGGAGGGCCGCAACCCCTATTGAAGAGGTCCTTTGTTCTGCTTGGAATTGGGAAAAAAAGTTACGTGGTATTAAATAGTCTTGATGGCTTTTTCTATTCTTTGGATAGTCTCTTTTTTCCCTAACAATGCCATTATATCAGCAACTCCTGGTCCTTTAGAAGCTCCGACCAATGACAACCTGATGGAATTCATGATTTTACCCATTGGGAGATTGTTGTCGTTGATATAGTTGTGGAGCTCCTCTTCGATGTTTTCTTTGTCAAATGGACTTATTGAGGAGATGTATTTTGCTATTTTAGCAATTTCTGCTACGGTCTCTTCTTTCCAGAATTTCTTAACTACTTGTTGATCATATTCTTGTGGGGCTTGAAAGAAGTAATCTGAAAGCTCCCAGAAGTCTGAAATGAAGTGTGCCCTCTCTTTGATCAAGCCACATACTTTCTCAATATAAGGAAGTGATGCTGATATATTATGTTCCTTTAATATTACGTTGAATAGTTGTGCTAATTCGTTATCATTTTTCCCTCGTAGATATTCTTGATTGAACCATTTTGCCTTTTCAGGGTTGAATTTTGCTCCAGATTTGACCACTCTATCGAGGGAGAATGCTTGTATTAGTTCTTCAAGGGTGAAAATCTCCTGTTCTGTGCCAGGGTTCCATCCCAAGAGGGCAAGGATGTTGATAAATGCTTCTGGGAAGTATCCATCCTCGCGGTAGCCTCTTGAAACCTCTCCAGTGGGGGAGGTCCATTTGAGGGGAAATACAGGGAATCCTAACCTGTCGCCGTCTCTTTTACTGAGTTTCCCTTTACCATCAGGTTTGAGTAGTAGGGATAAATGGGCAAAATTGGGACGACTCTCTTCCCATCCGAATGCTTCGTAAAGAAGGTAGTGGAGAGGGAGGGAGGGAAGCCATTCTTCACCCCTGATGACATCGGTTATCTCCATCAGATGGTCATCTACTATGTTGGCAAGGTGGTAAGTTGGGAGAGTGTCTATGGCTTTCCATAGCACCTTATCATCGAGGGTTGAGGTGTTTATCTCTATGTCGCCACGAATGAGGTCTTTCATTTTAACTACTCTCTCTCCTGGCATTTTAAAACGTATGGTCCAATTATTACCCTCTTTGATTAACCTTTCGCACTCCTCTTTGGGGAGGGTGATGGAGTTGCGAAGTTCGTTTCTTGTTTGGTGGTTGTATGTGAAAATATCACCTTTGGTCTCTTTTTCTTTGCGAAGGGTTTCTAAATCCTCTGATGTGTCAAAGGCATAGTATGCATACCCTTTCTCTATCAACTCTTGGGCATATTTCTTATAGATATCCTTTCTTTGTGACTGTCTATATGGAGCGTGAGGGTGCCTCTCCGATGGGGTCTCAACCATTTTGCCATTTGCATCAACACCTTCATCTGGATAGATGCCACACCATCTGAGAGCTTCTATGATATACTCTTCTGCCCCTGGGACAAATCGTTGAGAGTCGGTGTCTTCTATTCTAAGGAGGAAATCTCCACCTACTTGTTTAGCATATAGATAGTTGTAAAGAGCTGTCCTCACGCCTCCCATATGGAGAGGTCCTGTTGGGCTTGGTGCAAATCGTACTCTTCGTTTTCTTTCTGGTCTCATTGTTGTTCGATTTTTTGTTTTTGGATTCTTTTTATTCTCTCAATTGCAGGCTCATTCTCCATCTCTGTATTGCTTTCTCCAAATTTGTATGTAGGTATTTGTGAAAGATCGATAGGAGAGACATCTATGCTTGTGGTAGGTACCTGAATCGGGATGTTTATTACTTGAAGATCTGACTCTTCATTTTTTTCTGAAACTACGATTTTTATTGTGTCCTCGTCATCTATGTATGACTCTTTTGGAGCAGGAGCAAGATGCATTCTGAATCCTGTTGCCACTATGGTGATGCGGATAGTGCTATCTGTGATGGTGTCATCATAAACAACCCCTCTTTTAAAATTGAATGCTGAGCCTGTGTATTCCTTTACATAGTCCATTATCTTCTCAAGTTCGGACATCTTGAGGCAATTTTTTTGATCTTTTGAAGAGGTGATATTGATGAGGGCACTCTTGGCTGTCTTGAGGTCGTAATCATTGAGAAGAGGTGATGTAAATGCTTGTTCAACAGCTTGCACTACTCTGTCCTCTCCACTCCCTTCCCCTATCCCCATTAGTGCCATTCCACTTTTTTTCATCACCATCCTTACATCGGCGAAGTCAACATTGATGTATCCTTTTTTTGTTATGATCTCTGCAATTCCTTTTACTGCTGTGCTTAGGATGCTATCGGCTTTTTTGAATGCATCGATGATACTGAGGTCTCCGTATATTTCATACAACTTTTGGTTGTCGATTACAAGCAGTGAGTCAACATATTGTGATAATTCTTGAATCCCCTCGTGTGCCCTTCTTAAAAATTCGAGACCTTCGTCTCTAAAGGGTAGTGTGACTACTGCTATTGTGAGAATTTTAAGATCTTTTGCGATTTTGGCAATGATTGGGGCAGCTCCTGTCCCTGTTCCTCCCCCCATACCTGCGGTAATGAATATCATTTGTGTCCCTTCGCTGAGTAGCTCTTTGATCTTTTCTTCTGCTTCAATGGCGTCGTTTTTGGCCTTTTCTGGGTCGCAACCTGCCCCTAATCCCTGCCCTAATTGAAGCTTTTCAATGACTGGAGAGTCGATCAACGCTTGGCTGTCTGTGTTGCATACGAGAAATTCTACATCTTCAATCCCATCTGAAAACATTTGTGAGACTGCATTGTTACCACCACCTCCAACACCAATTACTTTGATGAGAGAGTTGTTTCGTTTCCAATTGGTTGGAAAAATCGTTGTTATTGTGTTATCTTCCATCATCTGTTGTGTTTTATGCTTCGTTATCTTCTGTTTTATCCGAGTCTGTGAAGAAAAAATCTCCGAAAAATCCACCCCTTTTCTCTTTCTTTGGTTTCTCTTTTTTCTTTTCAGGTTCTTTTATTGTTTTCTCTTCAGATTCTTTTTTCTCTTCTTTAGTAGGAATCGTATTTATGTCAAAAATGGTTTGAGGTTGTGTGTCAAGCGGATTGATTGTCGATGTCTCTTCAAATTCATCTGAGGCTGTGAGCAAAAGACCTATCACTGTGGATGCTTTTGTGTTGTAGAAGTTGGCATCTATCGAGCTCTTGACCTTTGTGCTATCTGGAAATGCAATTTTGACATCTGTTTTAGTGAGCTTTTTTGTGAGATATTGTATAAGTGTAGTATTAGCACATCCACCTGTTAGGACAATTCCAGAGCCTAACTTTTCAATGGGTATCACTGTGTTTATTTCTTGATATATGGTGGCAATGATCTCTCTCAGCCTTGCCTCTATTGTCTGAGCCAACAGCCCTAAAGGGAAACGCTTTGTGAAAGTACCATCAGTATTCTCTACTAAAATTGTTTTTTTCTCCGATGCATATTCGCTTAATGCTGTACCGTAGTCCTTTTTTATTTTCTCAGCAAAACGATATGGAATTCCACACACTTGTCTGATATCTTCAGTTATTGAATTGCCAGCAATTGGTAGTATTGCAATATGTTGCAATAGATTGTCTTTGTAAATCACCAAATCAGTGGTCCCTCCACCTATGTCTATCATTGCAACGCCAAGCTCCATATCTTCCTTTGTGAGGATGGCTCTTGCTGAGGCCAGTGGTGTAAGTATCTCTTTTGTTGGTGTGATTGAGAGACGTTTAAGTACTTTGTCAGTGTTGCTGCTGCTCTCCTTTTTACCAATAAAAAGTTTATAAATACCTGTGACCTCTTTTCCGCATACGCCAACTGGATCTTTTATCCCCATGTTTTCATCGTCAATGTTGTAGCATTGTGCAACAACGTGGATAACCTTTTCGTTAGTGCCTATACTTTTATTCAATATCTTAGAGAGCATATCAGATATCTCTTTAGAAGTGATCTCTGACGATGATACTCTTGTAATGGAGGTGGTGTCTTGGGCGCATTTTAAATTGTGTATGGAAATGCCAACATATAGGGTATCTATTCTAAAGTCAGGATCACCTATCTGAGCCTCTATTTGATTGATTGTCTTGCTGATGCAATCTGTAGCCTTTTGGATATTTAGTACCTCTCCGCGGACAATGCCCTCAGAGGGTACTTCGCTATAACCAACAACGATTACTTCTGTGTCCCTTTTTTCTCCTACGATGGTAGCTACTTTGTAGCTTCCTAAGTCGATTGCAGTTATATAATTACTCATATTCTTTGGTTTTATTCGTTTTCTTACATACAATTTGATCGGAAAATCTTAAATCTATATCCGAATATTTATCCCATCCGTACAACGGAAGTATATTGTCATAAAAGGTTGCTAATTTACTGAATTTATATTCGATATCATCAACTTTACCGAAAATGATTATTTGATTGCCCTTTGTTGGGTACATCTTCAACTCCCCATTTTTTTCTATATTGATTTGTTGTATCTGCGAGCTTAGTATCGGTCTATCATTGATATAGTGGCTGAGATCAATCATTTTAGAGAGCCAATGCTCTCCCTCTTCTGATACTTTCCCTCTGTGTCCTTCATTGAGCTGAATGGGAATATGACCAGTAATTATTGGAACATGATATGTAAATGTTTTCAAGACGGGAAATATATATTCGGTTTCGTCAACATAGAATCCTCCATATTCATCGCTTTGTATCCTCATTATGGGCCTTCTTTGTGTCACATTGATCAACATATTTCCGTCTCGTTTAACAGCAATCTCACTTTGTTTAATTCCACTTTGTGAGTTGAGATATGTCTCTAATTCATATAGTTTTATATCATTTATATTTTTTCCTATTGGACTGTTTGGGTGTCTTATTATAAGATCGGCAATCTCTTTTTTACTCACAAAGGAGAGTTCGGCACTATCTAATACTTTAATGGTCATCTCGTTACATATTTCTTTTTCATTTCCCTTGGATTTTAGAAGAGATACAAAATAAAAATAACTTGCAAATATTATTGTAAGTAGAAAAATGAAAAAGTATGTAAAGATTTTTTTTACCATTTATTTAAGATCTTTTACTAATTGGGTAATTTTGGGTATAAATCTGTCTATGTCACCTGCTCCAAAAGTAATGATTATATCTATTTCCCTTCGACTGAGTTCGCTCATCAACTCCTCCTTATCGACGATTTTTTTATTTTTGACAGTGATTAGATCAAGTATGATTTCTGATTGTATCCCCTGTATAGGAAGCTCCCTTGCTGGGTATATAGGGAGAAGAATTACTTCGTCAAGTGCACTTAGGCTCTCAGCAAAGTCCTTATAGAAATCTCTCGTTCTAGTGTAGAGGTGGGGTTGAAATATTGCACATAGCTTTCTGTTTGGAAATATCTCCCTGATGGAGGCGATGGCAGCAGCAATTTCCCTTGGGTGGTGGGCATAGTCATCTATATATGAGTGCTTTGGAGTGTTGACGTGAATGTCGAGTCTTCTCTCTACTCCTTGGAAGGAGAGTAGCCCTTGTTTTATTTTCTCATGGGATGTGCCGTGTAGCATGGCTATTGCGGAGGCACCTATCCCATTTTCGACATTGATCCACCCAGGGGTTCCTATTTTGCACCCTTCGATCTTTCCAAATGGTGTGATAAGTGTAAAGGTGAAATATCCGCACTGATCTAACATGATGTCGGTTGGGTAAAAATCACCCCCCTTGTCAAAGGAGTAAGTGTAAATCTTTGCTTTAGTATCGAAAAGACCCTCCAATCCTTTTTTTACCACCAGTGCCTCTTTGGTTTGCTTCCCGAACTCTTTGAAGGCCTCTACCATTGTTTTGTGGTCGTTGTAGATATCAAGGTGGTCGGCATCTGTGGAGGTGATAAGCGATATTTCTGGAAATAATTGGAGAAATGACCTATCAAATTCGTCTGCTTCTGCAACAAGGATTTTGCTTTTGCTCAATAGCAGGTTGGTGTGGTAGTTCTTTGATATACCGCCAAGGAATGCATTGCATCCCTCACCTGAGCTGGTGAGTAGGTGTGCGAGCATAGTGCTGGTGGTAGTTTTACCATGGGTTCCAGCAACTGCAAGGCATTTTTGAGTGGAGGCAATCTCGCCAAGGGCCTTGGATCGTTTGATGAGGCGATAGCCGTTGTCTTGAACATATTTTAGTTCAGACATCTGATTGGGTATGGCGGGGGTGTAAATAACAAGTGTCTCCTTCGTCTCTTTGGGGATTAGATCTACCCTTTCTGCAAAATGGATTTCTATCCCCTCTTCGATGAGGGCGTCAGTGATCTTGCTTGGAGTCTTGTCGTATCCACTGACTTTGGCCCCTGCATGATTGTAGTACCTTGCTATGGCACTCATCCCTATTCCTCCTATTCCTATGAAATATACATTTTTAATTTTCATAATGACATCACCTCTTTAGCTATCTCATTTGCCGCATTTGGTTTGGCAAGAGAGAGTATATTGTTCTCTAATTTTTTTATTTCTTCCCTCTCACTTAGTAGCTTTTCAAGGGTGGCAATCAGTTGATTATCAGCTTGCGCATCGCTAACCATTAGAGCTGCATCTTTTTCAACCAATGCCTTCGCATTGTGTGTTTGGTGGTCTTCTGCCACTACGGGAGAGGGGACGAAGATGGAAGCTTTCCCAGCTACGCAAAGTTCGGAAATAGTTCCAGCACCTGCCCTTGAGATGATAATGTCTGCTGCTGCAAATGCTTTTCCCATCTCTGCGATAAAATCACCATTGGTAAGATGCCCATATTTCCTCCAACCATTTTCAACTCGAGAGGGGAGGGTTGAAAAGTATTCTTCTATTTGATTGTGGTAGTATTTTCCACTCTGCCATACTATCTGGTAATTACTATTTTCCCCTTTTTCTTCTCCCCACTGTCTCATGATTCTGTTGAAGGTGCCACAGCCAAGGCTCCCTCCAACTACCACTACACATGGCAAATTGGGGTCGAGGCCAAAATGTTTGTATGCTTGATCCTTTTCCTCTTTGGTATATGGTCTTATTTCACCACGTATAGGATTACCAGTAAATATTATTTTTTCCTTTGGGAAGAATCTCTCCATGCCGCTATATGCGACGCATATTTTAGAGACCCTTTTGCTTAATATTTTATTGGTCAATCCAGCATAGGAATTTTGTTCCTGAATCAATGTGGGGATTTTTTTTCTTGTTGCACTCCATAGTACTGGGGCACTTGCATATCCTCCTACTCCTACTACAATATCTGGCTTAAATTCATTGATGATCTGTTTGGCTCTGCGAATGCTTTTTAGCACTTTAAATGGCAATGCAAGGTTGGAAAGGGACAATTTTCTCTGTAATCCAGCTACAGGCAACCCTTTTATTTTGTAACCTGCTTGTGGTACCTTTTCCATTTCCATTTTACCTTCGGCCCCTACGAATAGGATCTCTGTCCCAGGGTAGAGGGCTTTTATCGAGTTTGCAATCGATATTGCGGGGAAGATGTGACCACCTGTTCCGCCGCCACTAATTATTACTTTTTTGCTCATTTCCTGCAGCTATTTTTTTTTCAATCGATATATCAATCGTTTTATTGATTGAAAGAATTATTCCAAATGCAATGCACATAAACAAGAAAGAAGTGCCCCCTTTACTCACAAGAGGCAGTGTCTGTCCTGTTACTGGTATTATACCTATGTTCACAAATATATGGATCATTGCCTGACAAAAAATGAGGGTGGAGAGTCCTATCACAACTAATGTTGAGTAAACTCGTGTGCACCGTCGGGCGATAAAGAAACACCTATTGAGAAATATTAGATATAAAAATGCAACAAATATTCCTCCAGCTATTCCCCACTCTTCAACTAATACTGAGTAGATGAAATCCTTCTCGGCATATTTTATTTTGTATCGTTGAGAACTATTTCCAGCACCTTGACCTATTATTCCACCCAGTTGAATGGCTATTATTGCTTCATCTGATTGTGTCAACTTCTTCCCTTTATCATCAACTTCATCTTCTTTAACGAAGAATCTATCTATTCTTCCAAGTATTGTCCCAATTCTTAATTTGTCCCCTTTATTTTTAATATCAGCCGCTATTTCTGTTTTTGGAGAGGAGCTTTTGTCTATGGATTTCAATGCAAAGTATGCACCAAAGATGATCATTACCCCTGCAATTCCTATGAGCATTGTGTATCCTATATATTTCCATTTTATATTGGAGAAGAGGAGCATAATGAGAATTATCATAGAAAGTAGTACAAATAGAGAGCCGCTTGTCATAATTGCAATAACAAGCAATAATCCTATGGGTAATACTACGAAAGGGAGCATTTTTGTGAGATAGTCCCTATTGCTCTCTATTTTCATCACTTCGAAGATTCGTGATAGGTAGAGAACCATTGCTATTTTAGCAAACTCAGATGGTTGAAAACGCTTTCCAAAAATAGGTATCCACCTTATAGCACCATTTTCCTCAACCCCAATTACAAGAAGTAGTATCATACATACTAATGCAATTATGAAGATCACAATTGAGAAGCGTCGATAAAGCCATAGGGGCATGTAATAGCAAGAGAGTAGAGCTACAAATCCTATTAATACGATTATAATTTGAGATCTCAATATTCCTGAAATTGCAATTCCTTTTTCAGCTGCCTCCATGGACGAGGATGAATAGACCATAATGATGGAGATCAATCCTAACAAAAGGACTATTACCCAGATGATTTTGTCTCCTCTGATTTTTATATTTGGTTTTTTTATATTAATTGATTGTGGCATTATTTCAACTCCTTAACTGCTTTTTTGAATTGATCACCTCTGTCTTCGTAGCTTTTAAAAAGATCGAAACTTGCGCAACATGGAGACAGCAATACTATTTCACCACTCTTGGCATATTCTGATGCTTTGTTTACCGCTTCTTTTGCTGAGGTAACGTCGACAATAATTGGTATTTTATCTTCAAAACATTCGTGAAGTTTTTTATTATCAACTCCTAGACAAATAAGTACAGTTACTTTCTCTTTTACCATTTTATATAGCGGAGAGTAGTCGTTGCCTTTGTCTTTTCCCCCAGCAATCCAAACCACTGGTTTATCCATACATTCGAGAGCATACCATGTGGAATTGACATTCGTTGCTTTTGAATCGTTGATGTATTGTACGCCATTGTGTGTCAGTACCTTCTCAAGTCTGTGCTCAACCCCAACGAAACTCGCAAGTGATTCTCTGATGATTTTATTGGAGATATTCATTATTTTACCTGTGATGGCGGCTGCAAGGGAGTTATAAATATTGTGTTTCCCTTTTAAAGCCAATTCACTTATTGGCATTGAATATTCATCCTCTTTGTAAACGATCTTTATGTATTCCCCGTCGCAGTAACCACCCTCTTTCACTGGTTTATCTTGGGAGAAAGGGAGCATTTTCGCCCTAATGACAATGTTATTGAGATGCGATATAGTGATTTGGTCATCATTACAAAATATAAAACAGTCATCCTCAGACATATTGCGAGTGATGCGAAATTTTGCTTTTATATAATTGAGCATGTTGTAGTCATACCTGTCAAGGTGATCGGGGGTAATGTTCAGTAAAATGGCGATGTCTGCTTTGAAATCATACATCCCATCAAGCTGAAAACTACTTAGTTCTAATACATAGATATCATAATTTTTAGTTGCAACTTGGAGGGCATAACTATCTCCGATGTTGCCACCCAATCCGACATTAAGTCCTGCATTTTTTAGTAGATAGTAGATGATTGAGGTGGTGGTAGTCTTGCCATTGCTTCCTGTGATACATATCTTTTTGGCTTTGTCGTATCTACCAGCAAATTCTATCTCAGATATTATCGGTATTCCTTTTTTTATTATCTCCTCTACAATGGGGATGTTGTCTGGAATGCCTGGACTCTTTATTACCTCTGACGCTGTGAATATCTTATCTCTGGAGTGTCCACCCTCTTCGAAAGGAATATTATATTTGATAAGTAGATCTTTATATTTCTCATCTATTGTGCTGTTGTCAGAAAGAAATACGTCGAGCCCCTTAACTTTTGCTAAGACAGCAGATCCCACTCCGCTCTCTTTTCCACCTAATATTACAATTCGTTTCATTTATCTGATTTTTAAAGTTACTATTGTCAATACGGCAAGTAATATTGCTACCAGCCAAAATCTCATTACAATCTTTGCTTCAGGAATTGCATGTAGCGGTTTTTTTATAATCGCATCAACTCCCTCTTTTTGAAAGTGATGGTGCAATGGGCTCATCTTAAATACCCTTACCCCTTGACCATATTTTTTCTTTGTGTATTTAAAATATCCTCTTTGGATAATTACTGACAAACTCTCAACGAAAAATATTCCGCATAGAATAGGGATTAGGAGTTCTTTTCTTATGATAATAGCAGCGACAGCGATAATTCCACCAAGAGCTAAACTTCCTGTGTCCCCCATAAACACTTGTGCTGGATATGAATTGTACCATAAGAATCCCGCTAATGCACCGATAAGGGCAGCTAAAAAGATTACTGATTCACCGATATTGGGTATGTACATTATATTGAGGTACCCTGCATATATGATGTTCCCAGAGAGGTATGCAAGAATACCGAGCGTCGTACCCACTATGGCAGATACCCCAGCAGCAAGTCCGTCCATGCCGTCTGTCAGGTTTGTTCCATTTGATACAGCTGTGATGACGAAGATTATAACGATTATGTAGAGTATCCAAGATAAGATTTCTTTTACTTTCCCATGTCCAGGAACGAGCCATTGGTAATTGAATTCATTTGATTTGACAAATGGTATAGTGGTTTTTGTACTTTTGTGTTCAGGATTGTAGTTTTGTGCTATTTCTGTACCGAGTTGACTGGTAGTTGTGTTATTTACCTTATCTCTGATTACTACTTCGTCACTGAAACACAAAGTTAATCCCACGATCAATCCCAGTGTCACCTGTGACACAATTTTGTATTTTCCACTCAACCCCTCTTTGTTTTTCTTAAATACCTTGATGTAGTCGTCGGCAAATCCTACTGCACCTAACCAAATGGTTGAAAAGAGTAGAAGTTGAACATATATGTTGGTGAGATTACAAAACAATACCACTGGGATTATTATCGATGTGAGAATGATTACTCCCCCCATAGTTGGGGTCCCTTTTTTTGAGAGTTGACCTTCAAGACCGAGATCTCTTATCTCTTCTCCTATTTGAAGTTTTTGCAATTTTCTAATTATTATTTTACCTATATACATGGAAAATAATATTGCAACTATTATTGCAATGATAGACCTGAATGATATGTATTGCATCAATCCCAGACCAGGGATGTCGGCAACATTCTTTAGGTATTCAAATAGAGCGTATAGCATGGCTTGTTATTTTATGTCGTTAAAGTACTCTTTTATTATCTCTTTATCATCAAAGTGATGTTTTACTCCATTTACAATTTGGTAGTCTTCGTGTCCTTTTCCTGCAACCAAGATTATTGAGCCTGGATTGGCAATGGTGAGAGCTGTCCTTATCCCTTCCCTCCTGTCGGCGATGAAAAGTGATTTTGCCCTCCCCTGGGTTGAGAATCCTTCTTTTATCTCTTTTATTATATCTTCAGGATTTTCAAAACGGGGATTGTCAGATGTAACTACTATCTTGTTGCAGTATTTTTCTGATATTGCTGCCATCTCTGCTCTCTTTGTGCGATCTCTGTTGCCGCCACAGCCAAATACTGCTATTAGGTCTGATCCGTCTGTGAGGTCCTTTAGAGTTCTGAGGACGTTTTCAAGGGCATCAGGGGTGTGGGCATAATCAACTACTGCGGTGATGTCATTGCCTCCTTTGGTGTATTCGAGTCTCCCAGCCACTGCTTTGAGGGAACTAATTCCTTGCAGTATTTCCTCCTCTTTGCCCCCTAATAAAATGGCAGTTCCATATACAGCAACGATGTTTTGGGCGTTGTGATTACCAATAAATCTTGTCCATACTTCCTTTCCACCTATCTTCAGCAGTGATCCTTCGATGCTCTTTTCAACGATCTTTACTTTGAAATCGGCCTCTTTCATTGTAGAGTAGGTGTATTTGTGTGCTTTGGTGTTCTGGAGCATCACTTCTCCATTTTTATCATCGATATTGGTGAGAGCAAAACTGCCCTTATCAAGGTTGTCAAATAGTAGTTTTTTGCATCTTAGGTATTCTGCAAATGTCTTGTGGTAGTCGAGGTGATCGTGGGTTAAATTGGTAAAAATTGCCCCCCTGAATTGAAGGCCTGTGACCCTTTGTTGTTCGAGGGCGTGTGAACTAACCTCCATAAAGCAATATTGACATCCAGACTGGACCATTTCCCAAAGGAGTGAGTTGATGGAAATGGGATCAGCGGTGGTGTTGATGGTCGGGTATCTCTTATCACCAACAAAGTTGGCAATGGTAGAGAGAAGCCCGCAACTATATCCTAATTTGGAGAATAGTTGATATAAGAGTGTTGCAATAGTGGTCTTTCCATTGGTGCCTGTCACCCCTACGAGCTCCAACTGAGAGCTTGGGTGGTGGAAGAAGTTACATGCAGCGATTGATATCCCTTTGCGAGTATCATTAATGGTGATTATTGCAATTTCTTTTGGAAGCTCTACATCTACATCCCTTTCACTGAGGACGGCGATTGCTCCATTGTTGATGGCACTCTCTATGTATTTGTGACCATCATTATTGACCCCGTCAATGGCGATGAAAAGGGAACCCTTTTTGCATTTTCTTGAATCCTGAGTGATGTCGATGATATCCAATTCTACATCTCCTTTTTGACTTGAGATCTCAATCCCATTTAATATTTCATGTAGTTTCATATTATTCCTCCGATAGTGTTAATTCGATTTTGTCTCCTTTTAAAGCTGGACTGTTTGGTTCTGGATTCTGGCATGTAATCTTGCCACATCCTTTAAATGTTACCTTATATCCTTGATTTTCAAGTATGAACAAGGCGTCTTTTAACCCTAATCCTATTAAATTGGGTATAGAGTCTGTTTTCTGGGACATCATCCGCCTCGATTTTGAAGATGTATCTATTTCTGATAAAATATGGGTTGGTGTGCTATTGCCGATTGATTTGCTTAAATTGATATCTGTCGAATAAAGATAGTCAGATATGTTTTTGAATACTGGTGCAGACCATGTACCACCATAGAAATTTCTTAACGTTCTTTCTGTGTAAAGAGATACGACGCAAGAGTATTTTGGGGCATCTGCAGGGAAAAATCCGACGAATGAGGCGTGATATCTCCTTCTCCCTTGTGCATCAACATAAGCATTTCTCCCCTCAAGTTTTTCGTATGTTATTTGGGCTGTGCCAGTTTTCCCTGCTATTTTGTACCTTGGGTCTTTTATATTCTGGGCAGTTCCTTCTTCTACTACTCCGATCAACGCCTCGGTAGCCAACCTAATGGTCTCTTTTGAACATATTGAACCACTTTTTTGCTTTGGGCCGAATATTTCGATTGTTTTCCCTCTATCTGCAACCTTCTCAATCAAATATGGCTTCATCATCTTCCCTCCGTTGGCAACAGTGTTGTACAGTGAGAGCATGTTTAACGGGGACAATTTGGAAGAATATCCTATTGCTGTATTAGGAAGAGCCGTTTTGTCATTTTTCATTATTTCTGCAGAAACGAGATATCCATTTCTCTGATCATCAATTTCAAGATCCAATCTCTCGTTGAGCTTAAGGGAGTGGAGACGAGCTATGTAGCCATCATAGTCATTTTCGTAGTAATTTACTGCAAGTTTTGCAAATGCAATATTTGAAGATTTTTCAAATGCCTTTTTAACATTTAACATCCCGTATCCCCCAGATTTTGTGTCGGTGAATGTGAAACCAGAGTAAATCCATTTTCCATTGCCTGCATCGATGGGGGTGTCGAGGGTGACATGCCCATCTTCAAGGAGGCAGAGAAGGGTTGACAACTTCATTGTTGAACCGGGGTCGATTGTCTCGGTAGAGGCGTAAGGGAAAATGTCCTTAAATGTACCGTCTTCATCTTTTCGGAGGTTGACTATGGCCCTAATTGCACCAGTGGCTACTTCCATCACCACTGCGGTTCCCCCTTCGAGGAGTTCGTCTGATTGAAGTTTCTCCCTCAAGGCTTTATCGGCAGCATCCTGCAGTCCTATATTGATGGTGGTGTAAATGTCATATCCATCCTCTGGAGGGACGAATTTTCCAGAATTGGATTGTACCCAAGTGTCTTTAGCAACCCTTTCTTCCATTCTCGAACCATCTTTCCCTTTGAGATAAATATCGAATGTGCTCTCTATTCCAACTCCAGTTCCATCTTTTGAGGGTTTTCCTATTGTTCTGCTTGCCAATTCGTCATATGGGTTGATTCTTTTCTGCTCGGTCACCTCTATTATACCCCCTCTCAACCTCCCGTATTTAAATATAGGGAATGTATATAGTTGTTCGCGTTCTTTATAACCAATGGCCCTATTGCCAATTCGCATATATCTATTTCCTTTTTTTCTTCCATTTCTGAGATCTTCCTCATATTTTTTAGCAGATTTATTGCCAAACAATTGAGATAGTGATCTTGATAATGCCGGAACATCAGCCTTAAACACACTATCTCCTACGATTGTGCAGTCAAAAAACATTCTGTAGTGAACAATAGAAGTTGATAGTATTTCCCCCTCTTGTGAATAGATATTTCCCCTTGTTGATTGGAGGGGTACTTCCCGAAGGGTAAATAAATCTCTATCAATATCTGTTTCACTATTGTATTGATATTGAAGATATATCAATCTACCTGTGATAGTAAAGAACATAAAAACAGCAATAGTGAATAGTATTCCTGTGTACCTCCTTGAAATGGGTTCAACTTTGTTATTTCCATCCATTTTTCACCTCCTTAACTTTTTGAGGGTGGATGTAGGGTACTTCGAGAGTAGAATTGAATGTTTTTAGTCGTTTCTCTATCTCAGTTCTTCTGCACATGTCAATTAAAACGGCATTCTCTTCCGAATATTTTATTTTTAGTTCGATAAGCTCTTTCTCGTTGGCGAGAATTATTTTCTTATTCTCAATGATTGAGAACCTAATTGCAATAAAAATTGTAATTAAGACAAAAATATAAATAGACAATAGCCAATGATTGGAAAGACCTATTAAAATCTTTCCACCAAAGATATTTGATATTATATTTTTCCCTTTACTCATACTTTTTCTCCAATTCTGAGCTTAGCACTTCTTGCTCTTGTATTTTCTGATATCTCTGATTCTTTAGGAAGTACAGGCTTTTTTGTAATATTTATAAATGGTATGCTTACTCTTCCATAGAAATCTTTTTCCTGAATACCATCTGTATTGCCACTCTTTATGTAATTTTTCACTATTCTATCTTCAAGGGAGTGATAGGTGATGATTGAAAGCCTTCCACCAACCTTCAGTGATTTTTCTGCCCCCTTGAGAAAGTATCCCAGAGAGTCCATTTCACCATTAACCTCAATTCGTAGAGCCTGATATATTTTAGCAAGATATTTATGTTCGGCAAAATGGGGGAGAAGTGGGGAAAGTGCTTGTGTAAGCTGTGTGGTTGTTATAATTGGGGATTGTTCTCTCACTTGAACAATGTACCTTGCAGCCTTTGCTGGGTGATCGACCTCTCCATATAGTCTAAATATTTTTATCAGCTCATCTTCGCTGTACCCATTAATGACATCTTTTGCGCTTTTAGCTGCATTTGTATTCATCCTCATATCTAATGGTGAGTCGAACCTAAAAGAAAAACCCCTCTCGGAGGTGTCGAACTGATGTGAAGATACTCCCAGATCTGCAAGTATTCCATCCACTTCACCCAATTGGTAATATTTAACAAAATTGTGAATAAATCTGAAGTTGCTGTGAGCAATAAGTACTCTGTTGTCTTTAGGGGCATTTTTGATGGCGTCGGAATCTTGGTCGAATACAAGTAATTTCCCTTTTTTGCCTAACCTCGATAGAATCTCCTTTGTGTGCCCTCCACCACCGAGGGTAACATCCACATATACTCCTGATTCTTTTATATCAAGTGCATCTATACTCTCACTCAGGAGTACTGGCTTGTGGTACGTTGACATTATTGACCTCCTATGTTATAATAGACCAATTTTCTCAGCTAAGGATAAAAATTCGGCGTCTTCCATTTGTTTTGAATCATATACCTCCTTTGCCCACAACTCAATTTTGTGATCGTTACCACAAAACAGCACATCCTTTTTTACTTTGATTGATTCAAGTAGCGAAAGTGGAATATTGATTCTGCCAAATTTTTCATCAGGCTCAATCGTGGCGCGATCTTTCATATACTCCCTCCAAAACATATTATGCTCCTTATTGAAAAAATTGAGTTTTGATTTTAACTCCTCAGATTCTTTTTCCCATTCCGAATATGTATAAATCGCAAGGCACTCTTCAAACAAATCTTTCTTAACAACAAATTGGAGAGGTTCATTTCCCATCAACCCTTTAAAAGCTGAAGGAAACACCAATCTCCCCTTGTCGTCGAGTTTGCCTTTGTATATGCCTATAAATTTCGCCATTTTAACATTTTATCTCATTTGCAAAAGTATAAAATAATTTTACAAAGTTTTCCACAATTTTACAAAGTTTTCCACAAATATTGTGTATTTGGGAATAAAAGGTTTATTTTCGTATGCAGAAAAAAATAGCTTATGAGTTTTGTAAATAAAAGATCAGCGGTAGCATCTTCTATAGTGTTAGGATGCTTAGTTCTTTTTATAATTGTTTTGTTTGTAGTAAGAGTGGTAGATAATAATAGTAGTAATGCTGTTCTTTCAGATAATGTGGATACTACAGGTCAAAATATACAATCTTCACATCAAGATAAGGAGTCATCCCGTCAGGATAAGGTCTCTTCAAATCAAGATAAGGAGTCATCCCGTCAGGATAAGGTCTCTTCAAATCAAGATAAGGAGTCATCCCGTCAAGATAAGGAGTCATCCCGTCGGGATAAGGAGTCTTCAAATCAGGATAGAAAATCAGAATATGACGAAAATAATGATGTGGAAGATTTTGCAGGCTCAGAAGAAACTGCTGCAGTTTCAGTAGAAACCGATGAATTTGGAATTCCAATAGATCGATATGAAATAGTTGAGGGAAAAGTTAAAAATGGGGAGTTCCTTTCAACTTTACTTTTAAAACTTGGCCTATCACAAAACACCTCTTACAATCTAACAGAAAAATGTAAAGGGGTTTTTGATATAAGGCAATTCAGAGTAGGGAATGAATACAAAGCATATTATACAACAGATGATGCACATATCCTATCTTATCTCTTGTATGAAAAAGATTCTAAATCTTTTATTGTTTTTTCCACCATTGAAGACTCTTTGTCAGTTAAAGAAGTACAAAAGGAGATAAAAAGGGAGATGAAATATGTTGAGGTGACAATAGATACCTCTTTGTGGCAAGATGTACTTGATGCAGGGACAACTCCAAATCTTGCTATTAAGTTGTCTGACATTTATGCATGGACAATAGACTTTTTTGGATTACAGAAAGGAGATTCCTTCAAGGCTTATTATACAGAACTATCTTATCAAGATAAAGTGCTTGATGTTGATGAGGTCTTGTATTGTTCATTTCAATCATCTGGGAGAGAATATGTGACTTATTATTTTGAAGAAGAGGGGACATCGAATACATATTGGAATGAAAAAGGGGAGAGTATGAGGAAAGCCTTTCTCAAGTCGCCTCTTAATTTTAGAAGGATAAGTTCTGGATTTACATATTCTCGGAGACATCCGATCACAAGGGTAGTTAGGCCTCACACAGGTATCGACTATGCTGCTCCGATGGGAACTCCAGTTTGGAGTATTGGAGATGGGGTTGTAGTTAAAAAAGGCTATTCAGGAGGCGGGGGTAAAACAGTTAAAATAAAACACAACTCTGTATATACCTCTGCATATATGCACCTTTCTAACTATGGAAAAGGGATAAAAGTTGGCACAAGGGTGAGACAAGGTCAAGTGATAGGATATGTGGGAAGTACAGGCTCATCGACAGGCCCTCACTTAGATTTCAGAATATGGAAAAACGGTTCACCTATCAATCCTCTAAAAATGGATTCTCCACCAGCAACCCCTATTAGCAAAGGAAATATGGAGAGATACAAAGAACAAATCCGCTTTGTTCAATCTTCTGTAAACAAGAAACTTGCAGTAAAGTTATTAAAAGAAAAAATGGCAGATTTGCACATTTGATATAGCCAGATGACTGAACTCAAA
>CAZSLC010000006.1:0-96360 GCA_964607675.1 uncultured Muribaculaceae bacterium | reverse complement strand
ATTGCGATGTCACGATTATTTTCGATGTATTCGTATGCCTGCTTATACTCCTCCAAAAGTTTTTTAATAAATTTATTAAAAAAATTAGCATTAATATAACTTTAATGCTAATTCAATTTTATATGAGGGTTTTAAAATAATAAAAGAGCTTCTTCTAATCCCCATTATTTAACGCCTTAAATCCATTCCCGAGTATCTCACTACTATCTATGACATTGATAAATGCAAAGGGATCAATATCATAAATTCCCTCTTTGAGTTTCACAAATTCGCCCCTTGAGACTGTGGTGTATATCATATTACGTTCTTGTCCTTCATAAAGACCCTTCCCTTTGAAACACGTCCCCCCCCTATTTAAATCTTCAATAATGGCATCTCTCACTTGATCCTGTTTATCTGTAATAATAAACAAGGTCTTATATGTTTTGATTCCATCGATAACCATATCTATTACTTTGCTTTCAACAAAAATCAAGAATATTGAATATATCGGCAGGCGAACTTGTTTAAATGCAAACAATGTCGTCAATGTGATAATAGAATCAACAATCAAAACCAAAGTACCAAGTGACATCTTTGTATATTTATTGACAATCATAGCAATAACATCACTTCCTCCAGAAGTAGCCCCCGACCTAAAAATAAGTCCAATAGCTACTCCATAAATAAGTCCTGCAACGACTGTGTTCAAAAAGTAATCAGGCACAAAGGCAAGTTCTCCTGGAAGCGGGTTATCTATCAATCCATCATGAATTACAGGTGCATAACCCCATGTAGATTCGATGACAAATATAAATAGTGCAATAAGTATTGTAGAGATTATTGTCTTAGCTCCAAACTTACCACCAAGTACATAAGTCCCTATAATCAGCAATGGAATATCCATACAGAGTGCATAATAGCTTATTTTCCATGGCCACAACGTATTAAAAACATTTGCCAGACCGTATGTCCCTCCTGGGGCTAAACGATACGGATTCACAAACATTACATCCCCTATTGCAAATAGAAGACACCCCAATACGATGTAGGTATAGGCAATTATTGCCTTTTTTGTAAAAATTTTATTTTTCATAAATACAAAAATAATTTAAAACATTATTTGAATCTAACCTGTAGATTTAGTTTTATAAAATAACTTAAAAAAAGCATATAATTCGCTCAACTCTCCTTTATTTCCCTTTATATGCATATTGCTCTTCATATGGAATAATACGTCCATCTTCTCCCAAAATAGTGAATCCATACATTTGCATAAGAGTTAGTTTGAAGCACGAAGGTACTTATTTAATTTGATTAGCATTTCCAGGAGTCATAGAAATATGAAAATTATTATTATTATCCATATCTTTGTAAAAAATCAAATATAAGTGGCATCACGGACTGCTGTTATTATTCTCAATTGGAATGGACTCCATTTTATGAAGGAGTTTGTCCCTATTTTGATTGAAAAGACCCCAAATAGTGCCATCATAGTCGCAGACAATGGCTCTGACGATGGGTCAATAGAGTGGCTTGAGTCGCATTATTCACCCTCTACCGTACAAATAATCAAATTCACCCAAAATTGGGGTTTCACTGGTGGTTACAACAGAGCAATCAAGGAGATTGAGGGTGCTGGACAACAATTCGAATTTTACCTCCTTCTCAATTCAGATGTAGAGGTTACCCAAGGGTGGCTCCAGACGATGGAACAATTTATGGACTCACACCCCGATGCCGCCATTGCTGCCCCAAAGGTGCTCTCTTATTACAAAAGAAATTATTTCGAATATGCAGGGGCCTGTGGTGGCTTTTTAAGCAAATTGTGGATTCCATACTGCCGCGGAAGGATCCTCAACAAGATGGAGGAAGACAAAGGACAATATGATGATCCAATAGAAATATTTTGGGCGTCTGGCACCTCTTTCATGATAAGGTCAGCAGTATGGAAGGAGCTCGGTGGGTTAGATGAGAGATTCTTCGCCCATATGGAGGAGATTGATCTATGCTGGAGGGCAAAAAGGGGAGGATGGCAAGTATGGGTCATACCTCAAGCCAAAATATATCATGTTGGAGGGGGGACACTCCCTCAGCAATCTCCAAAGAAACTGTATTATAATTTTAGAAATAATCTTCTAATGATGCACAACAATATTGAAAAAGGGAGAAATTTAAAAATTTTCTTCCGAATGTGCATTGATGGGGCAATCTCAATGGTCTATCTTATCACAGGCAAATGGAGTTATTTTCGCGCTGTGGTAGAGGCTCATCGAGATTTCAAATCTATCATCAAAAAGGGATGAAAATATCAACTATAACATTCCCACTATCGATTGCAATTTAATGCCATTAGAGCCCTTTATCAATATGGTTTTATTGATCAATGGAGAGGTTTGAAGGTAGCTTACTAAATCAACAACAGAGGCAAAAAATCGCACCTCTTTTCCTTCATGTACTATTGTTGGTTTCCCTTTATCCTGGTGAAGTCCAAATTCTGCTCCGACATAAATGACCTTCTCAACTCTCATCGAAGAGGCATACTCCATCACTATGGTATGTTCGTTGAAAGAATCCTCTCCTAACTCTCTCATATCGCCGAGAATAAGTACCTTGTGGGGAAACAATGTGGCTTCAAAATTTTTTAACGATGCCATCATGCTCGTTGGATTTGCGTTATATGCATCAATTACCAAAAGATTGTTATAACTTCTCTTTAATTCTGAACGATTGTTAGTGGGATGATAGTGAGCTATTACATCAACTATCTTGTTAAATGGGACTTTAAAGAAATCACCCACTGCTATTGCTGCCATCACATTGTCGGCGTTATATCCTCCGATGAGATTGGTCTCAATGACACCCTTCTCTGGCATAGAAATTCTTAAAAAAGGATGTTCCTCATCAACGGTCATTATCTCTGCACCTGAGTAGTTAAGTCCGTAGGGAGAGACTCTCAAATCGGGTCTTTGCGACACCATTGTTCTGAGGTGCTGATTGTCAATGTTGTAAAATGCAATGTCTGCACACCGTTGAAGGTAGTCATAGAGTTCCCCTTTGGTCCGCATAACCCCTTCAAAGGAGCCAAAGCCCAAAAGGTGAGCTTTCCCAACATTGGTAATCAATCCATAAGTGGGGAGTGCTATATTAACTAATGCCTCTATCTCTTTTGGTGCACTCGCTCCCATTTCCACCACCGCAATCTCTGTTGATGCATTGATGTTGAGCAGTGTCATAGGGACTCCTATATGGTTATTTAGGTTGCCTTGAGTGCATACTACATGGTATTTTGCAGCAAGGACACTACTGACTAACTCCTTTGTGGTGGTCTTTCCATTAGTTCCTGTGATTGCTATTACTGGAATATTGTACTGCGATCGATTCCATCTTGCCAAGTCTTGAAGGGCGGCAAGGGTATTGTCAACCACAATGTATTTATCTCTATCGGAAACTCCTTTTTCAGAGATGATTCTTCTCCCAATTTCACTCTCCTTATCAACTACTGCACAGATGGCACCATCTGCAACGGCTTGTTCCGCAAATTTATTCCCATCGAAATTGTCCCCCTTCAATGCAAAGAAGAGCTGGTTCTTTCCAACTTTTCTACTATCTGTTGTCACTCCATCAGAGGCCTGGAATTTTTTATAAATTTCTATCATTTTGAGTTATTTTCCTGTTGAACCAAATCCACCTACCCCTCTTTTAGTATCTTCGAGAGATTTGACCTCCTCCCACTCTACTTTTTCGAATTGCGCCACCACCATTTGAGCTATTCTCTCCCCATTATTGATGGTAAATGGCTCCGAGGAAAGATTGACCAAAATAACTTTTATTTCACCTCTGTAGTCAGCATCAATGGTGCCAGGGGAATTCACTATAGAAATGCCGTGTTTTGCCGCCAAGCCACTTCGGGGCCTAATTTGTGCCTCATATCCTTGAGGAAGCTCAATATAAATCCCAGTGGGAACAATAGTCCTCTCTAAAGGATGGAGGAGAATGGGTTCAATAATATTTGCCTTTAGATCCATTCCTGCAGAAAATTCCGTAGCATAGAATGGGAGCTCGAATGTCGAATCATTTACAATCTTTACCTTCATACTCTAACTTTTTTTATCTGTGTAAAATAATATATTGCTAAATAGAGCACAATTAGTGCACTCTTTATAGCCAAAGCCGCAACGATATTGAAACTGTCAGGGATAAAGAGACTGACACCATACAACACGAGGGCTAATGCAATTATAAAAAATATTTTGCCCCATTTGTATGGAATTTTATAATATTTATTCCCCAAAAGAACACTGATAACCAACATCACAAAATAACTCATAAAATGTCCCCATGCAGCAGCCCAGTAAGAATAGAGGGGTAGGAAGAAGACATTAATGAGGGCCGTTACTATTAATCCCGATATTGTGATATAGATAGCATAAGATGATTTATCCGAGAGTTTATACCACATTGATACATTAAACAACATCCCTAACATCACATAAGATAAGAGCATGATTGGAACTATATCCATCCCAACTCTAAAATCTCTTCCAACTATATACTCTATTATGTCTATATAAAATACTATTCCAAGGAAAATAAACATACAGAATGCCACAAAGTACTCCATCACCTTTGCATATAGCTCCTTGGACCCTTTTTCCTTTGCTTTTGAAAAGAAAAATGGCTCTGCTGCAAATCGAAACATCTGTACAAACAGAGACATTATTACAGCCACCTTTACAGCCGCTTGATAGACCCCCAAATCGGAACGCCACAGTGCATCGTTTATATTGAAAAATCTGAACAATATTCTATCAAGAAAATCATTTATAACCCCAGGAAGCCCTGCTACCATCAATGGCAATGAATACCAAAGTAGATTTTTCCACACCTTAAAATCAAATTTAAATTTAAATTTGATAATATCTGGTAAAAATAAAAGGAGAGCTACAAGACAACTAACACAAATGGCAAATACTGGATATGAAAAATCAGGTGTAGGGGAGACTAATTTCAATATAAAAGTATCGGGGTGAGTAGTGGCATAGTGGGGCAACCATAAGAAAAGAAGGAGATTGGTCCCAGTTTCTGTCAGGATCTTTATTGTTTTAAAAATCGCAAATTTCCAGGCTTTCAACTCATATCTCAATTTGGCAAAGAAAATTGCTGTGACTGAATCTATTGCAAGGATCACTCCGATATATACATAACATATATAGTATCCTTCATAACCCATCACCTTGGAGATAGGTCCTCCAAAGAATATCATTATCAATAGAAAAAGTAAAGAGATGATCGATACTGATAATATTGCATTTGAAAAGACACTCTGCGGCTCATAACCCTCTTTATTGGCATACCTAAAGCACCCCGTCTCAAGACCCATAACTAAAAGAACTTGGAACATAGCTATATAGGCCATAAACTCTGTCAATACTCCATAATCGGTGGTTGATAGGAAATAGGTGTAGAGGGGGAGAAAAAGGAAATTAATAAAACGGGCCAATATCGTGCTCATTCCGTAAATGGCCGTATCCCCTGCCAGCCTCTTCAACACTTGTTTATTTTCCATATCATTTAGTTTTGCTTAGCCCTGTTTCTAAAGAGCAAATATCCTATATTGAATTGAGGATACCATTTGGTTTCAGATTTATTATAATATGCACATGAGATAGATATAGGACCGACTGGTGATTGCCATACTAAGGCAAGATTCCCTAAGAAACTTCCCATAGGAAATGGATCTGAATAAACAAACTTTCCCTCACCTTGGTTGATTAGCCTTTTGTATGGTTGAAAGTATGAAAATGTAGAGTGAATAAAAATATTTGAAAAAACCTCAAAAATAGGAGATATAGAGGCAGCTGCATATATTGGAGCCGAATAATTATCAAGAAATAGAGTACTACTATGTGCTGTTGGTTTGAATGTAGGGAGCATGAGCACAGAGGGGATATATCCTGTATAATTCATACCTTTAGTAAATGCAAGATCTAATCTAAAACCGAGAGTGAACCACTTTGAGATTTTTGGATAATTCTCAAAATTAAAAGATGCCATAAAAATATTGCTTTCCGATTTTAACTCCTCCTTAGAATTTGGAGACAATGACCCTGGCCTGTAATTTTCAATTGAATACATATATCTCACATCAAAATCCCATTTTCTTCCATTAGTGGGGTAAATTGGAAAATCTAACGTATTCTCTTTAAATAGTATTCTCGGAGTAATTAAAGTGATTTGAGTTTTATCGGGCGTGTCGTATTTTGAAAATTCATTGGTGTTAAAATAATTGTACCACAATCCAGCCACCGTAGCACCCATCTCGAATAAAATATTTCGCTTAGTTGAAAGGGGCACTCCAGCATTGAACGTGAAGTATATTTCATTTTCTTGTATTTTACTTGATAACGAATTTGATATAAAAATACTTTGGCTACTTGTAAAATAATCAAATCGATGAATAGCAAGGTCTATGTTGTAATAAAATAGTGGTTCTGGATTGATGTCCTGTCTCCAATAAAAACCAGCTCCAGTATAATATTGCCCTATATCAAAATCGAGAGTGGTTCTCCATGGATATTGAGCCGAGCGCGTTTGGGAAAGAGCTATATACCCTTGATTGAGTGAGGATGAGGAGATATTGCCCCCTATTGAAAAAGTATATAAATTTTTTTTATCTGCTTGAATGGAAAGTGTGTATAGCGAATCTTTATTCATTCTCGCTATTGGGTGAAAAGAGTTGATAGTATTACTTGCAATAACTCTGTAGCAGCCCCTTTTTGCCTGATCAAAAGAGAATGTATCCCTCAACCCTGTAATTGTATTTTTAATATACTCTCCCTCAACATCAGACATATTCCCTTTGATTTCTATGTCGTTGAATCTGAGTTCTGAGCATTTTTTTCTAAACTCCACCCTCTTTTGTGTCACATCTTCCAATGGTACCTCCCTGGCTAACATCGTTTTAATTTTTGGTATCTCCTTAAGGGCATTTTGATACCCAAGTTCAACAAGTTGGTCAACTGCGTCAAACTCCATCAATCCATAATCATATTTTCCAGCAATGATAATTCCCTCTTCAGGGGCCAAAAAAGAGTAATCTGTATCTATCGTCACCATCGTTTCAAGAAGCGATATTGGATCATCCAACTTAGGAGAAGAGGCCTCTCCCAATACACATTTCACCCCAATTATATAGTCAGGATTATATTTTGTCTTTGTCAATTTCCATGGAAAATTGTTATAAAATCCCCCATCAAATAGTATCGTGCTATCAATAGAGATGGGTTTGAAATAGCCTGGGTAGGTCATTGAGGCCCTTATTGCAGAGCCCAAATCACCCTTATCCGTAACAAATGCCTGTTTTTTCAATATATCAGCAGAAACACAAAAAAATGGGATCATCAAATTATTAAAATCATAATTTGCTGCAGCTGAAGAGGTAGAAAATAGCTGCATAAAGGCAATATCCATCGGATATGGAGAAATAATACTTGTGGGGAGAGAGAGTTTCAAACCGTTACGGGTGCCATCCTTTTTGTAACTCTGTGCCACATTGAGACTCAACATAGCAGGGGTGCTTCTTCCTCTGTAAATATAAGATGCATAATCCCTTTCAAACTCCCCTTTGTACCAATAACCAAACTCCTCCGATTTGATAAGGGCAATCATCTCTTCTGGAGAAAGTCCAATAGCATACATTCCACCAACTATTGCTCCTATAGATGTGCCTGATACATAGTCGATTGGGATGCCATTCTCCTCAAGAGCCTTAATCACTCCTATATGCGAAAGTCCCTTGGCTCCACCACCACTTAGTACCAAACCAACTGATTGTGCAGGGATGTAACTACTTAATAGAATGAAGAAAAGTAATAATAGGATGTTTTTGCATTTCATACTTCAAAGGTAATAATTTGCATTGCGAAAAGAAACTACTTCATTTTGTTATTTGTATATTTAACGATTAGTGTGTTGTGTAGATTGCGATATACTTTCATGATGGTATCACAACACTCTTGAGCATAGTTATTTAGAAGTTGTACAGCCTTTGCATGGTTTTTTTTATCTATCTCCATGTATTGTTTTTCAATCTCAACATTTCTTTGAAAGAAAGACTCTTCCATAGGAGCTCTCGCATTCAAGAGATCTATTTTAGCTTCTTGATAACACATATTCAACATGTTGTCAATTTCGTCGATAGCCCATCTCACAGATGTAGAAGAATAATGGGAGGGATCGTACTCTTGATAAGCCAACGGAGTTTGGGTCATTCCACAATAAAATGGTATGTATGGAGATGTATAGGCATTGTCTTGATATACCCAATAAATTGCCCCTATTGCATCTGGTAGCCAACCTCTCAATTGAGTGCATTGACCATATTCTCCATCAACACGTGCAGTAAGACGGCGTCTGTTAGTTTTCAACAACTTTTGTAATTCTGCACTTGGAAATGGTGTTGCGAGTTTGCTTTTTTCCAGAGTCTTTCCGTCTGCACTCGGAATATACCATACAGCATCATTCTCTTTATCATAAATAGTTCCTGTAAATGTCTGACGTTGAAAATCCATAATATCCTTAATAGAAAAGAGCTTATTTGGTTTAAATGAAACAGGATATATGGAAATGGCTTCTATAGTTGCAAAATATTGGTTCAGATTTTGATATGGGTCTTTTGTCCATCTATTGGGTAGCTCCTTTAAATCAGGGTTATAGATAGCATTAAAAAGCCATTGTCTCCCTGTGTGGGCTTCAAGAGGAGTCATACCCCCATAGACATTGCTCCATACGAATGGCATAGTGCCATTTGGATCCCACCAACCATGCTCTATTGCCACTTCTTGATAATTAGCACTTGCTTTAAAACTTTCTGGTTTAGAAAGGTCTATCTCTTTGATGACACTCCAATTTGAAATAACAGCTACATGATCATCGGGGAGCCTTTGAGCTGCCCAAACTGCTCCGAGTTTTCCACTTCCTCTTTTCCACCCTTTACCCACCGATACCAATTCGAGTATCCACACTTCATCGGGGTCAGCTATTGTCAAAAGTTCAGACTCCTCAATACAGGAGGGGAGAAATCCGTACTCTTCAACCAAAGAGGTGATCAGATCCAAAGCCTCACGGGCCGTTTTACAACGTTGCAGAGCAAAAACCACAGCCTGCTCTTGTGTTATTATTTGATCTCCTTCCCCTAAAGCAAACCTCAATTCAGCCCTTTGACTGGTTGTACTCTCTCCAATGCATAACTGAAATTCATTGATATGAGAACATGATGAGTGAAAATAAGTATAAGTTCGTTCCACCTGTGGAATCTGGCCAATCACTTTACCATTGTCAGCAAGGGGACGTCCGTTATCAAGCATGCCCCAAAATACATCAGCCATAGCCCCTTTAGCAAACACCCTACCAGGAACTATCCTAATTCGGCTATCAGAGCCACAATCTGTGTGAGAGTTAAGGACACTCCCATCAATGGTGGCTTTTTTCCCTGCTACTATTGCAGTACAAGCCGATGTAGTGTCATAAGAGGCTAATAATAAGATTAGAAGAGTAATAATAAAAAGGCGATTCATATCTGAGAATATTATATATTATAACACAAAAATAACTTAATACTTTAATAAACACAAAGTAATTCAAAAAGTGCTAAAAAATTATGAACAGAATAATTGATTAAGTATTTTTGCAGTGAACTATTGAAAATCGATTATCAATAAATAAATTATAAGCTTATGAAAATCAAAACTCTCACCCTAATCATTGGTGTAATACTTGTTTTATCCTCTTGTGGAAACGGCTCACCTAAAAAATCAAACGATAGTAAATCAACTGACATGGAGGTGTCAGATACAGTAAAAAAAATTGAAAATATGGAAAAGAAATTAGCATTTGATACTGCTCTACTCTCTGAGGAGCCAGTATTTGAAATTAAAACAACAGAAGGTGTCATCACAGTTAAACTTTATAAAGAGACACCTCTTCATAGAGACAATTTTATCAAACTTGCCTCTGAACAGTTTTATGATGGCATTCTCTTCCATAGAATTATCAAGAATTTCATGATTCAGACTGGAGATCCTCTATCAAAAGATGCTTCAAAAGCCTCACAATGGGGAGTCGGTGGTCCTGGATATACAATTCCTGCTGAAATTCTCCCACAATTTAAACACAAAAAAGGGGCACTTGCTGCAGCAAGACGTGGCAATGCAGCCAATCCTAAAATGGAATCCTCTGGATCTCAGTTTTATATCGTTGAATCAGCAGAGACCTGTGCCCAATTGGACGGACAATACACTATTTTTGGAGAGACTATCTCTGGCCTTGATGTGATTGACAAAATTGCAGCTGCTCAAACAAATGCAAAAGATCAGCCAGTCAATGAAATAAGAATAATCTCCATATTACCAATAAACAAATAGATTGCTATGAAACACAGCCAATTTATAGGCTGCTGCATCTCCATTTTTGCTATAGCATTGTTGATGTCAGTAGCATCCTGCAAAAACACAGAGCAAGAAGCGACCGCCCCTCCTTTTAAAACCAAAGTGGTTGATACAACATCTGCCGTAGTATATTCAGAGTATTCTGCTGTAATCCAAAGTCAATCTTTGATTGAGATTCGCACAAGAATTTCAGGCTACATCCAAAAAATTGCAGTTAATGAAGGTGAATATGTAAAAAAAGGGGATCTCCTCTTTAGAATTGATGATGCCGACTATACTCAAAATTTGAATGCAGCTCAAGCAGGCGTCCAATCGGCAAAGGCTCAAATGGACAATGCATCACTTGAGGTGAGAAAGCTAACTCCTCTGGTATCAAAAGGAATTATCAGCCCTTACGAACTTGAAAGTGCCAAAAGCAACCAAAAAGCAGCTGAGGCCCAATACAATCAAGCAATTGCACAATACAACAACGCAAACATCAACTTGGGATATACCCGCATTACTGCCCCTGTTGATGGCGTATTAGGACGTATTTATATCAGAGAGGGTTCTTTAGTTGGACCATCTAATTCAGAACCGCTTACCAACATTTCAAGCGATGGTGATGTTTATGCCTATTTCTCTTTTGATGAAAAGAAATTGAGTGCCGCAAGCAAAAATAGTGCTGACTATTCTGGCAAATACGACCCCAATAAAAATAGTATAGTAGAGCTTCAACTTGCCGATGGTACTATTTACCAATATAAAGGCAAACTCGAATCTGCCACTGGTATTATTGACAGAGCCACTGGCTCTATTCAATTGAAAGTCATTTTCCCAAATCCTCGACTAAACATTCTTTCAGGGAGCAGCGGAGTCCTTAGATTTCCTGCGATATTCAGAGGGAGCGTAGTAATTCCACAAAAATCAACCTACGAACTGCAAGATAAAATAATGGTATATATTGTCAATGAAGACAATACAGTATCTGCCAAAAATATTACTATATCAGGTATTTCTGGCAATGACTATGTAGTAAAAGATGGCCTTTCAAAGGGAGATAGAATTGTTTTTGAAGGGACAGACAAGTTAAAAGAGGGCATGAAAATCACCCCTAACGACATATAGCCATGAGTTACAACATACTAAAAAGGCCTGTATTAGCAACGGTAATATCCATAATCATTGTTATAGGTGGTATCCTTGGCTTGGTATCACTTCCTATAACATCCTACCCTGACATTGCACCTCCAATGGTAAAAGTTAGTGCCAATTACCCAGGGGCAAATGCTGAGGCTGTACTCAAGAGCGTTGTAGCACCACTTGAGGAACAAATAAACGGAGTGGAAGGGATGACATACATGGTCTCCACCGCAGGCAATGACGGGAGTGCAAGTATAGAGGTTCACTTCGAACTTGGCACTGATGCCGACATGGCCTCAGTGAATGTTCAAAACAGGGTATCTGCAGCTTCAAGCAAGCTCCCTTCAAGTGTCACCTCGTATGGTGTTACCACTGAAAAGATGCAAAACACTATTCTAATGATGCTCTCTGTTTACTCTGAAAACCCCGATTATGACAATGTTTTTGTGGAGAACTATGTTAGAATAAACGTCTATCCTGAACTTCAACGTGTCAACGGAGTTGGACGCGTGAATGTGTTTGGTTCTGGCGATTATTCGATGAGGGTGTGGCTTGATCCTGATAAAATGGCCAACCTCAACCTCGTCCCCTCAGATATAACGGCAGCGATACAAGAACAGAACATTGAGGCAGCCCCTGGCAAATTTGGAGAGGGAAGCAACTCTTCGTTTGAATACACCATAAAATATAAAGGGAAATTCGTAGCCCCCGAAGAGTATGAGAATATAGTAATAAAAGCCTTCCCCGATGGGAGAATTTTAAAATTAAAAGATGTCGCCAAAGTTGAACTCGGAGCCTTCAACTACAGTATAAAGAGCAGTGCTTTCAACAACCCAGCAATAGTAATGGGTATCTACCAAATGGCTGGTTCCAATGCAAAAGAGGTGGTTGACAATCTTGAGAACACCATGGATAGACTCCAAGAGAGTTTCCCTCCAGGGATGAAATGGATTGCCCCTTACAATACAAATATTTTCCTTGAGGCCTCCATCCACGAGGTATTGAAGACCTTGTTTGAGGCATTTTTACTTGTATTCCTAGTTGTATTAGTGTTCTTACAAGATTTCAAATCAACTATCATCCCAAGTATCTCTGCTATTGTCGCTTTGATTGGCACATTGCTTTTCTTGTTATTGTTTGGCTTCACCATAAATATGCTTACCCTCTTTGCACTCGTTCTGGCCATTGGAATTGTGGTTGACGATGCCATAGTCGTCGTCGAGGCTGTCCACGCCAAATTGGACGGAGGAGAGCACAATACTATGAAGGCAACAGAAAGTGCTATGGGAGAGATATCATCTGCCATTATTTCCATTTCATTGGTAATGTCCGCCGTATTCTTCCCTGTCAGTTTTATGTCGGGACCTACTGGTGTGTTTTATAAACAATTTGCAATCACATTGGCCTGTGCTGTTATCTTATCTGCTATCAATGCACTGACACTGAGTCCTGTCCTTTGCTCACTATTTATTCATCACAAAGACGAAAATGGAAAAAAAGAGTCTTTTCTCAAACGTTTTTACAAAGCTTTCAATACCTCTTTTAACACTTTGACAAATAAATATGTCAACTCTCTACGATTCCTTTCAAATAAAAAAATAATTCCTGTCGGATTACTTTTAACATTGGCGGTGGTTACAGTTGTTTTGATGAAAAGCACACCGACATCATTTATTCCTAATGAGGATCAAGGTATAATTATGGTGGATGTATCGATGCCAGCAGGGACTTCTCTTGAGAGGACCAATGAGGTGATGAGGGAAATTGATAAGATAGCCTCTGAAATTGGAGTTATTACTCAAAGGATGAATGTAACTGGAGCGAGTCTTATGAACAACTCAAACGGAGGGTCATACGGATTGATGATTATGTCTCTTGCCAATTGGAAAGAGAGAAAAGGGGTGACTATCAATGATGTTATCAATGAGTTATATATCAAAACAGCCAATCTGGAAGGGAAGGTATTGTTTTTTGTTCCACCTACAGTGCCAGGATTTGGTATTTCATCAGGATTTGAGATGCAACTTCAAGACAGGACTGGTGGCTCTGTTGAAAAGTTCTATCAAGTTCAAAAAGATTTCATTGAGGATTTAGAGACTTATCCTGAAATACAATATGCAACAACTGGTTTCAATATCAATTTCCCACAATACGAGTTTACTGTAGATGTTGATAAATGTAAATTGGCTGGCGTACAGATCAGCAGTGTTTTTAACACTTTGCAATCTTATTATGGAGGTTCTATCGTATCTGATTTCAACAGATTTACTAAATATTATAGAGTTGTAATTCAATCCGAACCATCAAAAAGGGCAAATCTCGCAAGTCTGAACGCTATAAAAGTGAGAAACCAAGATGGAGAGATGACACCCATATCCACGTTGGTCAATTTTGAAAGAGTTTATGGGCCACAATCGCTCAATAGATACAACCTATTCACTGCCTCTACCATCACTGGTGCTCCTTCTGCAGGATACACTTCGGGGGACGCTATTGAGGCGATAAGAAAGGCTGGCAGCGATCTTCCAACAGGTTATTCATATGATTTTTCAGGGATGACTCGTGAAGAGATCAGTTCCTCTGGCCAATTTACCCTTATTTTCTTATTGTGTTTCATATTCGTCTTTTTAATATTGGCAGCACAATATGAGAGTTATATTCTTCCTCTCTCGGTTATGCTCTCCTTGATAATAGGTATCTTCGGAGTATATCTCTTCATCAATGTATTCGGAATTGAAAGTAATATATACGTGCAAGTAGCTATGATCATGCTTATCGGCCTCCTTGCAAAGAATGGTATTCTTATCGTTGAATTTGCCCGACAACGGAGGGAACACGGACTTTCAATCGTTGATGCCGCCATTGATGGAGCTAAAGCAAGGCTTAGACCTATTCTGATGACCTCTTTTGCATTTATTTTTGGGATGATTCCACTTTGTATTGCATCAGGTGCTGGAGCAGTTGGAAATCAATCAATAGGGATAGCTGCTGCAGGGGGGATGTTGGTTGGAACATTTTTAGGAGTTTTCATTATTCCAATTATGTATATCATATTCCAAGCAATTGATGAAAAAGTGAGTAAGAAAAAACACAATGAAGATCTTATTAATAATTAGAAAATGAAAAGGGTTATATATATTTTAATATTGATATTTGCACTCACATCTTGCGGTATCAAATATCAACAACCAGAAATAGGTGAAGATCACATTGTGCGTAATTGGGAGGAAGGGGACACCACCTTCGATGTAGCAAGACTCAATTGGAGAGATTTCTACAAAGATTCAACCTTGTGCAATCTCATAGATACCGCCATTGTCAACAATCTTGATTTGAAAATAGCCATTGCCAACCTCGAAAAAGCCGCAGCCTATTTCAAAAAGGGAAAAGCAGACCTATTTCCATCACTTGCAGCCTCCGCTGCCGCATCCTACTCGAAGCCTGATTTGGCCACAGATAAAACACCATATTTCACATTAGGTCTCTCCGCCTCATGGGAGATTGATATATGGGGCAAATTGAGCAGTGCCAAAAGGGGCAAACTTCAATCGATGCTCGCCAGCGAAAGCACAAAAAACGCAGTGCAGACAAAGCTAATTTCAGATGTCGCAACCGCATATTTCAACCTTATCGCCTTTGATACTCAAAGAAAATTTGTCATAGAAACAATAAAAAATAGAGAAAAATATTTGCTAACGGTAAAGGATTTGAAAGAGGCCGCACAAGTAAATGAAATAGCTGTCTTACAGGCAGAATCTCAACTTCTGAGTGCCCGTGCCTATCTCCCCGACATCGAAAAGGCTATTCAAAAGACAGAAAACACTATTTGCCTCTTATTAGGTACTACACCTAAGGAGATACACAGAAACAAGGATGTAACAATTGCAGATGTCATCCTCACTATTGATTCTATCGGCGTTCCTGCATCTATTTTGAGAAACAGACCAGATGTCCTTGCTGCCGAACACACACTTATCAGCATGATGGAGGGATACAACTCTGCAAAGGCATCGATGTATCCAGCCCTTAAGATCACAGGCAATGTCTCATCTGATGCTGCTCAAATATCGCAATGGTTTATGATGCCTGCATCTCTGATTTGGGGAGTAGTAGGGGGACTGACTGAGCCAATTTTTAATGGAAGAGCCCTCAAAACTCAGAAGGAAGCAGCATACCAAGATTATTTAGCAGCAGTATCTTCCTTCAAATCGTCAGTGCTAAATGCTGGAGTAGAGGTTTCAAACTACCTTTATGCCGTTAAATCGGATGATGAAAAAGTGAAATACTCAATTAAACAATTCATCGCTCTTGACAAGGCTTACAATTATTCTGTAGAACTTCTAATCAATGGTTATGCTAGTTATCTCGACGTACTTAGTGCGCAACAAGGTGTATTTAATAGCCAGATAGAGGTAATAAGCAACATTTTAACCTGTGCTACCAACAGAGTAAATCTCTATCGTGCCCTTGGTGGAGGATGGAACTACTAATAAATAGATATGAATGTAATTGATGCAATAAAGTTAAGCCGTAGCTATAGAAGGTTTTATCAAAAAGAGAGTATAGATAGGGAGAGCCTTGAAAAAATGATTGATTCTGCTAGGTTTTCTCCATCTTCTCGCAATATCCAACCAATAAAATATTCCATTTCAAATGAGGCAAGATTAAATGAAGAGATATTCGCCACCCTGGGTTGGGCTGGGTACCTACAAGATTGGCCTGGACCTATTGAAGGGGAGAGACCATCTGCCTATATCATTCAAGTTCACGACACCACTATTGCTCCAAATTACTCGTGCGACCAAGGAATTACTGCCCAAAGTATTTTATTGACCGCTGTTGAAATGGGATTTGGTGGATGCATTATAGCCTCTGTTAATAGAGAGAGGCTTCGCCAGATATTATCTCTTGATGAAAGATATAGTATTATTAATGTTATTGCCCTTGGAAAACCTAAGGAAAAAGTTGTTATCGAAGATATGGTTGATAACAATTATAAATATTACAGAGATGAAAATGGGATACATCATGTCCCCAAGAGAAGGCTCTCAGAGCTCATTTTAGAAAATAATTCTTAAAATTAAACTTATGGAAAAAAGTTTGGCACACCGTTTGTATAAGAGTATGTCAGATAGTTTTTTCATAGGTTAAGTTTTAGGTTAAGTTTGGAGAATGGCCGTTTGGTCATTCTCTTTTTTTATTTAAAATAAAATTATTACCTTTGCGAGCCTTTTCTCGAGAAGATAAGGAAGTTATATTTTAATAAACTTTAAAAACGCTACAATGGCAGTTAAAATTCGTTTATCACGTCACGGAAAGAAAGACTCATCATTCTTTCATATTATTGTGACAGACACCCGTTCTCCACGCGATGGTCGTCTTATTGAACTAATCGGTACTTACAACCCTAACACCAATCCTGCATCTATCAAAATTAATAGTGATAGAGCTTTATATTGGCTTAGTAAAGGTGCCCAACCTTCTGATACATGCCGTAGAATCCTCTCTTATGAGGGCGTTCTACTTAGAAAACACCTTAATGGTGGTATCTTGAAAGGGGCTATTACCGAAGAAATAGCAGAACAAAAGTGGAATGCTTGGAAAGCTGAAAAAGATGCTAAACTCGTTGCAAAGAAGCAAACTATCTCAAACAAGAAGAACGAAGCTATTAAGAGTGCATTGACCTCTGAAGCTAAAGTAAATCAAGAGAGAGCTGAAGCTATTGCCAAGAGAAAAGCTGAAGAAGCAAAAGCTGCAGAAGAAGCAGCCAAAGCAGCAGCTGAAGAAGCAGCTAAAGCAGCTCAAGAGGCTGCCCCTGCAACTGAAGCAGTTCCAGCAGAAACCCCCCAAGCATAGTTTTATGTTTTCGGCAACCAATATGATGCCGATTGCACAGGTGCTGAAGTCATATGGCACTGAGGGTGAGGTTGTGGTAAATTTTCTCTCCGATATGACTGATGACATCGATCTTAAAGAACCGATATTCCTCATTTTTGATGAATTATCGGTTCCTTTTTTTATTTGCTCATTGGAAGGAAAAGGGGGCAAAAGGGCCAAGCTCAAGATTGAAGACATAGACACATTGAAAGAGGCAGAGGAGATAGTTGGCAAGAAAATATTTATTCCTTGCTCCTCTACTGATGAAGATAATGATTTCATTGAACTTGTTGGATATACATTATTCGATCAAAACAACAAAAAGGTGGGGGTGATTTCTCAAATTAACGATTTTTCGGGCAATATATGTGTTGAGGTTGATGGTCAGCTATACCCCTTACATGACGACCTCATTATTTCTATTGATGAAGATAAACTGTTCATTTTTATAACTATTGCCGAGGGGTATTAATGTTATGAAGCGTTATCTACCATTAGATATTCTCAGAGGAATTACCATTTTTGGCATGATACTAACTGCAATTGCCCCTTATGGGGTACTCCCTGCGTGGATGTATCATATACAAAATCCACCACCTATGCACCAATTGGATATGTCCATCTCAGGTTTGAGTTGGGTGGATCTTGTCTTCCCTATATTTTTATTTTGTATGGGTGTGGCCATCCCTTTGGCAGGGAGGAGAAAAGAGGTGGGTAACTATAAGTATGTTCTCTCCTCGTTTGAAAGGTTTTTTATGCTTTGGATCTTTTCTTATCTGTATGTCTTTCTTGATTTTAGCTCTATCAATAATATATGGGCTCAAATTGCCACTATGGGAGGATTTGCAGCATTGTTCCCCCTTTATCTTGTGATAAAAAACCAGCCACAGAATAAGGTAAGGGCAATCAGAGTTGTAGGAATTATCCTAATAGCTGCTCTTATCATTATTGGTCATTGTTGTTTTGGGGAGGTGATCTCTTTGCAACGAAGGGGTATTATTATTTTTCTCCTCGCTTTTATTTATCTGTTTGCCTCTCTGATTTGGTATTTCACAAAGAATAGACCTGTTCTCAGAGGTGTGATATTGGCTGTTATTTTACTCTTTACCATTGTGACTCAGTATTATAATCTCCCATCAATAGCTTACTCCAATCCTAATATAAGGTGGTGGTTCAATTTTGAATACATCTATTTCTTGCTGCTCGTAATTCCAGCCACATTTGTTGGAGATATTATATACTTTTATAAAATGGCCCTAAAGGATGAAGAAAAGGTTGGCAAATTGGTTAGATGGGTTTCATTTTTCGTTATTCTCTTTTTTATAATATACTGTTTAATAGCATTTTATTACAATAACGAGCCAATAAAAATGACCCGCAAGCTTCTTCCGTTCATTGCAGCTATCGTATTCACTTTTCTCCTCTTCGCCCTTAAAGCGAAGACTCACAACACAATTGTAATTATCTCTTTTATTATGTTTTTTATGGGGATAATGATAGAGATGTTTGATGGGGGGATTAAAAAAGTGCCCTGCACCATATCTTACTGTTTTATAACAGGGAGTATCACTGCACTAATGCTCGTTATGATAGATTTGTTAAATATCAAAAACTCTTCGACGTGTTTTTTAAGTGGTGCTGGCGAAAATCCTCTAATGAGCTATATAGCATTTAGCAATTTTATCTTGCCACTGATGAATGCTACTGGGCTAATCCATCTATACAAAGCTTGTTACCCAATCGGAATGCCGTGGATTGGGACTTTGCGAGCCTTTATAGCTGTTGCAATCACCCTCTATTTGGTGGCTCTACTCTCACGAAGAAAGATTTATTGGAAGGCCTGAATTATAGATTCTGCCTTATCTATCTTCTCTTTGAGCAGCTTTTCACTCGTTGCTTCACATATAAATCTTAGATATGGTTCAGTGTTTGACGGCCTTATGTTAAACCACCAGTTTGGAAACTCTACTCTGTAACCATCAAAATCCATCTGTGCAGTGGGCTTTTCTTTGGAAATGAAATATTCCCTCACAGCATCCATCGCTTCCCTCTTCTTATCAAGTTTGAAATTGATCTCTCCCGAATTCTGATACTTTTCTATACCATTTATCAACTCTGAGAAAGAGATACCCTCTTTTTTCTTCTGCGCTACAATATCGAGGACAATGAGTGAGGCCATAATTCCACTATCAGAGTAGAAGAAATCTTTGAAATAGTAGTGTCCTGCCAATTCCCCTCCGAACAATCCATCTATTTCACGAAGTCGCGGTGCTGCAAATGCCCTGCCTACCCTCCATGTTGCTATTTTTGCGCCATAGCGGGATAAGAACTCCCCTACTGCCTTCGAGCTCCTTATATCTTGAAGAACAGTGGCAGCCTCTCTTTTAAAGGCCATTTTACTACTGCCTATCCCTTCGAAGAAGAAATATCCGAGCAATGCAATGATCAAATCGGGGGAGATAAATCTTGAATTTTCATCTACGAACATCACTCTATCTGCATCTCCGTCGTATATCACTCCGATATCGCATTTTTTCTCCTTCACCAATTTATTGATGGCCTCTCTGTTCTCAGGTATAAGGGGATTTGCTTCGTGGTTTGGGAAGGTGCCGTCCATCTCATCAAAGATGTAATGGGGCTCATTTCCAAGTATTTCCTTTACAAGGAGGGAGGCCATCCCGTTAGATATGTCAACCCCTATTGTCAAATTAGAATAATCGCCCTTGTATCTTTTTTGAAACTCTTTATACTCTGGCAGAATGTCGAGTTGAAAGATTTTCCCTTTTTGAGAGACCACTGGGGTAGCCTTTTTTTCATTTATCCACTTCTCGATGGTGCTGAGTCCGCTATCATATCCCACTGGAAGGGCATTGGCCCTAGAGATTTTCATCCCGTTGTATTCTTTTGGATTGTGCGAAGCGGTTATCTGAACTGAAGCGTCAAAATGTTTTGACGCAGTGGCATAATAAACCATTGGGGTAGTTGCAAGGCCAATATCATATACATCTGCCCCTGCATCTGTGATTCCTTGGAGTAGATATTCATGTATCTGGGGGGATGAGTCTCTTACATCCCTTCCAACTAATATTTTATCTGTCTTTAAAAGCTCAGGGATAAAATATCCCACTTTGTAAGCCACCTCTTTATCGAAATCTATGTTATAGATACCTCTTATGTCATAGGCGTGAAATGCTCCCATAATATTACTCCTTTTCCAGCTTAATTTTATACGCTGTTTTAACTTTTCCTTTTGATATGTTATGCAGTTTGCTGCTTATTATTTTTTTTCTGATAGGGGCTGCTCTATCCACGAAGACAACACCATCAAGGTGATCCATTTCGTGTTGCACCATCCTACATGCAAATTCATCAAATTCCTCCTCCCTCTTCTCAAGATTTTCATCAAAAAATGAAACCACTATCTTCTTGGGACGAACTATGTCACAATTGACATCGGGTATACTTAGACACCCTTCACTATATTCCATTGTCTCTTCGCTTTGGCGCAATACTATGGGGTTTATCATTACCCTTTTGAAATTTTTTAGATAAGGGTATGAATCTGCAATGTCTGATCCGTTGACTATCAATAATCTAATAGATCTACCTATCTGGGGAGCGGCAAGTCCTACACCATCGGCATTTTTCATTGTTTCAAACATGTCTAAGACAAGTTGTTTAAGTTCATTCTTATCAACTTTGTTAATATCTATTTCTTCAGCCTTTTCTCGAAGTACATCTGAACCGTAAACATAAATGGGTAAAATCATATATCTATATTTATCAAATTATTATTTTTTTCTGTCTAAATACGTCTGCAAGATGAGTGCCGCACTTACTTTATCTACTGCAGCTTTATCTCGTCTGTCACTTTTTTTAACACCACTCGCTATCAACGAATTGAACGCTAATACAGAGGTAAACCTTTCATCTTCTGTGACATATGGGATATCTGGAAATGACTTTGAAAGTTTTTTAAGGAATACCTCAACCTCTTTAGCCGCTGACGATGGGGTGTTATTCAAGTTCATAGGATACCCGACAACAAATTTCTCAACATTCTCCTTTTCAGTATAATGTTTGAGATAATCAATTATCTTTGCGGAGGAAACGGTTTCAATAGGTGTTGCAAATATCATTAGAGGATCGCTTACAGCCACTCCTACTCGTTTTGTTCCATAATCAATACCTACAATACGTTTCATTGTACAAATGTAGCTCTAAATACTTTATGGATACAAATATTAACAAAAAAAAAGCACCAAATAGGAAATTTAAACTATATCGTCTCACAATATTTGAAGATGCGATACACAAAAATCTGTTCTCCGTTAAGTTCAATAAGATCAACCTTATTGTAATAATTTTCTTTTCAATTATTTTGATAATGTCAGGCGTTTTCTTTTTAGTGGCATACACCCCTTTGAAGCAATTTGTCCCAGGCTATCCATCACCACAAGAGAGAAAAATAGCCATTGAGAATATTCACAAGATTGATTCTCTTGAGAAAAAAATTGACTTATGGTCATTTCAAATAGCCAATATCCACAGGATATTAACTGGAAAAGAGGCTATTCACATTGACAGTTTAACTACATTGCAATCCCAAAATGCCCCAATAGCCAATGACGGAATGAGTTCTATTGCTGACTCTCTTCTTCGGAAGGAGATTACAGATAGGGAGAAATTTATCATTTCAAGCAATAAGGAGGTTAAAATAGATCAGATAGAGGGATTGCTCTTTTTCCCACCTGTAAAAGGGGTGATAACTGGTGGATATAACAAAGCCGAATCACACCCATACATTGATATTGCTGCCCCTGAAAATACTATCGTTTCATCAACTCTTGCAGGCAGTGTCATTTATTCAGGATGGAATGATGATACAGGTTATACCATTCAGATTCAACACGATAAGAATCTTATTTCTATATATAAGCACAATATTAAACTTCTTAAAAATGTTGGAGAGAAAGTTGAGGCAGGTACACCTGTTTCAATTGTCGGGGACACAGGCTCTCTGAGTACAGGTTCTCACCTTCACTTCGAATTGTGGCACAATGGAGAACCCATAGATCCAACTAAATACATTAGTTTTTAAATATGAACAAAAAAAAGATTGCGATATTAGGCTCCACTGGTTCTATTGGAACACAGACTTTATATGTCATTGAGAAACATCCTGACCTATTTGAGGTTGAATTGCTTACTGCCAATAACAATAGTGATTTGTTAATCGCACAGGCAATTAAGTTTCGCCCCAACTGCGTTGTGATTTGCAATAAATCCCTTTATAAAGGGATTAATGATGCCCTTAAACCATATTATATCAAAGTATTTGCTGGCGAAGAGTCTATCTCCGATATTCTTCTTAACTCCACGAATATTGATATAGTGGTAACAGCAATGGTCGGATTCAGTGGCGTCCGCCCAACTATTGCTGCCATTAAATCTGGGAAAAAGATTGCCCTGGCAAATAAGGAGACATTGGTAGCCTGTGGCTCTATCATCACCTCGCTTGCCAAGAGGCATAAATCAGCCATTATTCCTGTCGATTCTGAACATTCTGCCATTTTCCAATCTCTTCAAGGCGAATTTTCTCAAATTGATAAAATCCTTCTCACGGCCTCTGGTGGACCGTTTTTCAATACCCCTATGGAGGAAATGGCGAGTATTTCCCTTTCCCAGGCCCTTAATCATCCTCGGTGGAATATGGGGAGGAAGGTTACTATAGATTCGGCAACTATGATGAATAAGGGGTTTGAAATTATTGAGGCAAAATGGTTATTCGGGGTAGAACCTAAAGATATTGATGTGGTGGTCCATCCTCAATCTACAATTCACTCAATGGTGCAGTTTAAGGACGGTTCTGTAATTGCACAATTGAGTATCCCAGATATGAGAATCCCCATACAATATGCACTCTCTTACCCAGAGAGATTGGAAATAGATCTACCCAAACTTGACTTTTCGGCCCTCGGCACCCTCACATTTGCCTCTCCTGACATGAAAAAGTTTCGTTGTATGGCCATTGCATACGAATCTATGAAAATGGGGGGAAATATCCCTTGTGTTGTTAATGCAGCCAATGAAATTGCGGTAGCTGCTTTTTTAAATGAGAAAATTTCTTTTATTCAAATTGCCGATATTATTGAAAAAACAATTGAAAAATGTACTTTTGTAGCAGATCCTTCGATTGATGATATTTTCAGATCTGACCACGAAGGGAGGACATTAGCATTAAACATACTTGAATCTAAATAGTTATGGACATTATTATTAAAATTATACAGGTCATTTTAGCACTCTCGCTGCTAATCGTAGTTCACGAATTCGGACATTTCATTTTTGCAAGAATTTTCAAAATCAGAGTAGAGAAGTTTTATCTCTTCTTTCCTCCAGCTATTTTTAAGTATAAACCCAAAAATAGCGATACAGAATTCGGGATTGGCTCAATCCCCCTTGGCGGTTTTTGCAAGATTTCTGGTATGATAGACGAGTCAATGGATAAGGATACAATGGCGCAACCACCTCAACCATGGGAATTTAGAACTAAACCAGCTTGGCAAAGATTGTTCGTAATGGTTGGAGGTGTATTGTTTAACTTTCTTCTTGCTATGTTTTTATATAGTGCTATTCTTTTCACTTGGGGTGAAGAGACTCTAAAAAACAAGGATGTTGATTGTGGAATAGCCGTAAACGATCTATCATACGAAATTGGATTTAGAAACGGGGACAAAGTACTCTCTTTTGACGGGGTTGAAATTGATAATTTCACAGACCTTCAGATGGATCTTGCAAGGCTTCAGGCAAAAAGTGCAAAAGTACTTCGTGGAAAGGATACTGTTGAGATAGAGATTAATTCTCAATACATACCGGCAATACTTAACACCCCTGGCATGTTTGGTCTATATACCCCTGTTCAGATTGCATCTGTGCCTGACACATCTATCAATTACAGTGTCAATCTCCTTGCTGGTGATACTTTTTATGCAATTAATGAACAAAGGGTTGTCACTATCAAAGAGGTCCAAACAGAAACACAAAAACATAGCGGAGACACTGCACGAATCGATTTTCTTAGGAAAGGAGAAAAAATATCACGCAACTTAGCTGTTAGTGATGAAGGTAAAATAGAAGTACTACTTCAGAATGACATTTCTGGGCTAAAAGTGACTACAAAAGAGTATTCACTTTTATCTGCAATACCTGCAGGAGTATCTAAAACCTTTAAAACTATCGGAAATTATTTCAAAGAGCTTAAGCTGATATTCTCTCCCAAGACAGAGGCATATAAATCGGTTGGCAGTTTCATCGCCATCGGCAGCATTTTCCCCTCAAAATGGAATTGGGAAGCATTTTGGAATATAACTGCTTGGCTCTCTGTAATGCTCGCTGTCTTGAACATACTACCCATCCCAGCTTTGGATGGTGGACATATTGTATTTACCATATATGAGATAATCACGGGAAGAAAGCCATCTGACAAATTCCTTGAATACGCACAAATCGTTGGAATGATAATATTGTTCGCCCTGATATTCCTTGCATTTGGTAACGATATTTATAGGTTATTTAAATAAATGAATATGAATAAAATACTTCTTTCGATTGTAGCAATCACTATGATTATTAGTGCCTGCTCAAATAAGAACTCAGGATACCTTCCTCCATCCTCAGGTAAACCAGGAGACATGCTTGTTGTAATTGACAAAAGTGCTTGGGAAGGGAATACAGGAACAGCTCTTCGTGATTTTTTATACAAAGAATTTCCATATTTACCTCAAATAGAGAGATCTTTTGACGTTTTCAATGTGCCCCACAAGGCTTTTAATGGAAGTTTCGTTTTCCATAGAAATGTCATTGTCGTAAATGTTGGTAAAGAGTATGACAAAGCATCTGTGGGGTATTTCAAAGATAAATGGGCTACTCCCCAAACTGTTGTGATCATAAATGCACCAGATCAAGAGAGTGCTACAAATATAATTCAAGAAGAGGCCAAAATAATTGAAAGCACATTCGAACAAGGGGAGAGAGATAGAGTAATTTCAAATGCAAAGCGCAATGAAGAGAAACCTGTCACTCAAATTGTACAAAAAGAATTTGGTGGATCTCCTATTTTCCCAAAAGGATTTACAATTAAGAAAATGTCACCAACTTTCGCGTGGATCTCATATGAAACTACCTATGTAAACCAAGGCATATTTGTATATAAATATCCATACAATGGGATCACCCCTACCCTCGAAAGCATCATTACAATGAGAAACGACGTATTAAAATCCAATGTTCCTGGCATGAGGGAAAACAGTTACATGGTCACAAGCCGTCTTGTTAAGCCAGGTATCGAGTATATCAAGTATCAAGATAGAAATTTTATTGAGGTGAGAGGTTTATGGGAATTAGAAAATGACTTTATGGGGGGACCTTTTATCTCCCATACTTTTTTTGATAAAGGAGGAAATAATATAATTGTCGTAGAGGGATTTGTATATGCTCCCAAATTTAATAAACGCAACTATCTCCGACATGTAGAGGCTGTCGTTTACTCATTTAATTTTAATAATAGCGCAAACTAATAAATTTTTATTTGCAACATAAAAAAATATTTATACCTTTGCACTCCCAAAATGAGGAAACTACATTTTGAATTGGTGGGTTCGTCTAACGGTTAGGACTCAAGATTTTCATTCTTGCAATAGGGGTTCGATTCCCCTACCCACTACGAAATAAAAAAAAGATATATAATGGCAAATCACGCATCAGCAGACAAACGTAATCGCCAAAGCGAAACACGTAGAGTGCATAATCGTTATTATGCAAAAACAACAAGAAACGCTATTAGAGCGTTGAGAAACACAACAGATAAAGAAGCTGCATTAGCATTACTTCCAAAAGTTGCATCTATGATTGATAAACTTGCAAAGATTAATGTTATTCACGACAACAAAGCCTCTAATTTAAAAAGTGGTATTACAGTATATGTAAACAAACTGTAAACTTTTTACGATTTAGTCAAAAAATAATAAAAAACTTTCCAAACTTTGGAAAGTTTTTTTATTTATAACACTTATGAAACTCAAAGAATGGAATGAAGAAGAGAGACCGAGGGAAAAGATGATCATAAAGGGTGCCGCTTCACTTAACAACTCTGAACTTCTCGCAATTATTTTACGCACAGGCAACAATAGTGAAACAGCTGTAGATATTTCAAGGAATTTATTAAAAATGGCTAATAATTCACTCAACACACTATCTACTTTTTCAATAGACAAACTGAAAAAAAATCCAGGTATCGGTGAAACTAAAGCCACATCTATAGTCGCTTTATTCGAATTAGCTTCACGAATGGCTACAGAAGCTCCACAAAACAAAGTGGAAGTGTCATCACCAGAGGTGGTTGTCAACCTCCTTTCGCCCCATTTGAAAAATCTCGAACATGAAGAATGTTGGGTGTTTTATCTCAATCGCGCAAATAAAATAATAGCAAAAGAAAGGGTTAGTGTAGGGGGTGTCAATGCAACAATTATGGATGTGAGATTGATTGTTAAAAAATGTGTAGAGAAGTTGGCTAGCGGACTTATTGTATCACATAACCACCCGTCTGGCAATCCAAAACCAGGGGAGCAGGATAAAATTCAAACAAAAGCATTGAGAGAGGCGGCAAATCTATTTGGCATATCTCTTCTCGATCATATAATTATAGCTGGAGACAAATATTATAGTTTTGCAAATGATGGGCTTTTATAAGAATTAGTTTTATAACTTTGTACTACAAAAAGGAATATTAATGCGACCAAACTTAACATTAGGGGTATTGGGGGGTATGGGGCCCTCTGCCACTGCTGATTTTCTAAGGGTTTTAGCCGAAAAAACCCCCGCTCATACTGATCAAGAACATCCAAGAATGATTGTCTATTCAAATACAATCACACCTGATCGCACCACTTATATTTTGGGGAAAGGACCTGATCCTACAGAGTACATCAAGAATGGATTGCTGACTTTAGTAGGATGGGGAGCAGATTTGCTCTGTGTCACTTGCAATACTGCCCATTTTTTTATTGACCAATTCAGAGATGATATCCCGAAACCTATAGTCCATATTATTGATGAAACAATTATCAAATCATCTGAAGTATCTCCTAATGGTGCTTGGCTTACGGCTACCCTTGGCACTATGAAAACTCAATTGTACCAAACTCATGCAAAAAACAGCGGATATAATTTTCGTATTCCATCTTATGCAATGCAAGTTGAGATTCATGATGTGACAGACATGGTAAAAGCAGGAGATCACAAAGGGGCGGGGAAAAAATTTGAAGAGATCGTAAACAGACTATGGGAAATTGAAAAACTCCCAATCGTTGGCGCATGCACAGAAATTCCAATTGCTTACGCTAACACTTCTCACCCAACAGAAATGGGTATTTCTTGCCTTGAAGCACTTGCAGATGGGTGCATTAAAAGATTGTACTTTAACCAAAAATAGACTATGAAATTAAAATTATCTCTCCCTTGGCAAATTCTAATTGCAATTGCATTGGGAGTTTTGTTCGGGTTCTTTTTTCACAATTATACGGAATATATAGCATGGGCTGGAGATATCTTTTTAAGGCTTCTTAAAATGATTGTTATTCCTATAGTTTTCTCCTCTCTTGTAGTTGGTGTTGCAAGCATTGGAAAATCTGCAGACCTTGGAAGAGTAGCTGGTAAAACCTTTCTATTTTATATATCCACTACATTAGTTGCTACTATCATAGGGCTCCTATTAGTTAACATATTCAAGCCTGGTGTAGGGGTTGAAATAGCTCCAAGTGAAGTTGTGAGTGGCGAGTCTGTGTCATTTCTTGATCAGATAATAAATATATTCCCAAGTAATATTTTTTCTTCTCTATCAAATGGGGACTTGCTTCAAGTCATTTTCTTTGCAATGATATTCGGATTTTTTATCACGAAATCGACGGATAAAGTGAGAACAACTCTTATAGATTTATTTCAAGCTGTTTTTGAAGTTGTTATGAAAATAACACTTTTTATAATTAAACTCACCCCTTTTGGTGTATTCTCTATTGTGGCCACCATGATAGCGAAAGAAGCTGGTGATATGGAAAAACTTATAAACATTGCTCATAGTTTAGGCATGTATCTTCTTATTGTATGGGGTGGATGTCTTATACAAGGGGGCATAGTACTTCCATCCCTTGTGAAAATTCTTGGGAAAGAAAATCCTTGGAGGCACATTCAAAAAATGTCCACCGCTATTTTGACCGCTTTCTCAACTTGCTCATCAGGGGCTGCTCTCCCTATTTCACTCAAAGACTCACAAGAGAAATGCGGTATTTCCAATAAAATTGCAAGTTTCACTTTACCTCTTGGAGCAACTATTAATATGAATGGTACTGCCCTATATGAAGGGGTAACTGTGCTTTTCATTGCACAGGCATATGGCGTCGATCTCACTATTGGAAATCAAATACTAATATTAGGAACAGTGCTTTTGGCCGCAATTGGAGCAGCAGGTATCCCTATGGCAGGCCTGGTTATGTTATCTGTTGTACTCTCAGTTGCAGGGCTTCCCCTCGAAGGTGTAGGTCTTGTCATTGCTGTACAACAACTATGTGATATGCCTCGGACCGCATTAAATTCTTATGGAGACATGTGCGGAGCTGTCGTAATTGCTAAAAGTGAAGGAGAAAAATTAACAATATAGCTATATAAATAAATGAAAATAATCAATTTAGGAGAAACAAATTCTGTTCTGAACAAATATATTTCAGAATTGAGAGATCAAACTATTCAAAAAGATCCTTTAAGATTTCGCATCAATCTTGAGCGAATTGGAAGAATATTTGGTTACGAAATCAGCAAGCAACTTAAATATATAAAAAAAGAAGTTAGTACCCCTCTCGGCATTGCAGAGATATCTGTACCAGATGAAAAAATAGTCATTGCAAGTCTTCTACGAGCAGGACTTCCCTTACATAAAGGGATGCTTGATATTTTTGATAATGCAGAAAACGCATTTATCGGTACATACAGGAAGTATGGCAAGGATAATAAGTTTGAAATTGAAATGGAATATTCAAGTGCTCCTTCTACAGAGTCTAAAACTCTGATAATCAATGATACTATGCTTGCCACAGGTTCGTCATTAATTCTTGCATATCAAAAATTGGCAGCAGACAAGAGCTCAAGCACTCACATTGTTTGTCCTATATCAAGCGTATATGGTGTCGATTCACTTTCAAAATATTTACCTCACAAAAACACGACTTTATGGGTGGGGGCGATTGACGAAGAATTGACTAATAAATCTTACATAGTACCAGGTTTAGGAGATGCAGGAGATTTAGCATTTGGGATAAAAGAATAATTACCTCTAATCGCAAAATATATTATAGCTCCTTACGCAACCTTGCAATAGGAATGTTGAGTTGCTCTCTATATTTTGCAACGGTACGCCTTGCCACTTGATATCCTTTTGACGAAAGAAGTGAGACCAACTCCTCATCAGTGAGAGGTTTATGTTTATCTTCAACCTCTATGCTTTCGGATAACACTTTTTTAATCTCTCTGGTTGACACCTCGTCTCCTGCTTTGTTGACAAGACCTTCAGAGAAGAAATATTTTAGAGGATATATTCCAAAATGAGTTTGTATATATTTACAGTTGACAACCCTTGAAATAGTAGAGATATCAAGCCCTGTCATTTCTGCGATGTTCTTAAGGACCATAGGTTTCAACTTTGTCTCGTCACCATCTATGAAATACTCATGCTGAAATTTGATAATGGCATTCATCGTATTTTGCAAAGTGTTTTGACGCTGCTTAAGAGCTTCCACAAACCATTTTGCTGAATCCATTTTTTGCTTAACAAAAGTAGCTGCTTCTTTTCCCGCTTTTGAACTGGAATTGGCAGAACTCAAAAGTAGTTCTGAATATCTTTTATTTATTCTGAGTTCAGGAATAGAGAACTTAGGCATGGTCAGTACAAATTCTCCATCTTTTATCTCGAGGACAAAATCTGGCACCACTTGCTGTGCCTGTTCGATATATGAGTCATCAATTTGTCCACCAGGGCGAGGATTAAGTCTAATAATTTCATCTATTGCATCTTTTAATTCATCCTCGGTAATCTCCATTTTAGAAATAATCTTCTGATAATGTTTCTTTGTAAACTCAGAAAAATAATCGGTTAAGATGATAATAGCGTTTTCAACAGTGGGGGTCTTGAGCTTTGATTTAATTTGAAGAATTAGACACTCTTGAAGATCTCTGGCCCCTATGCCTACTGGATCAAATTCCTGAATCATCATTAGTATCTTTTCTACCTCCTCAGGGGTAGTCTCTATATTTTGTCTGAAAGCAATATCATCTGATAAAGACTCTAAGTCTCTTCTTAAATATCCATCATCATCAAGGCTACCTATGATAAATTGAGCTATTGTACGACTCCTTTCGTCAATACTTCTGTAACCAAGCTGCATTAAAAGATTTTGATGGAAACTTTCTTTCACAGAAAATGTATTGTACTGAGGTTTCAGATCCTTCCCTTGATTATTGACATATAGTTTATAAGAGGGGGTGGGGTCATCTGAAGGATATTCACTAAGGGACACATTCTTTGGAGCTAAGGAGTCAGGCTCTTCACTATCTATAGCTTCATCCAAAACAGGATTTTCTTCCAATTCTTTTTTTATTCTTTGTTCAAGTTCAAGAGTTGGAAGCTCTAGTAGTTTAATAGTTTGTATTTGCAAAGGGGATAACCCTTGTTGCAATTTTTGTTGTAAACCCTGCTTTAACATTTTGCAAAGTTAATTCAAAAAATCATAACTTTGTAATTGAAAATGAGATGTTATGAATGAAAATAATAAACTACTGCAAATTGACATCGAGAAAGTAATCAGTGGTAAAAATCCAAAACTTATAAAAAAGATACCCCATTTTATTATTAATTGGTTTAAAAGATTTGTTCACCAAAATGAAATTAATGACATATTAAGGAGAAACAATGGCATTGAAGGGGCTGAATTTGCCAAGAGGGTTCTTTTTGATTTGAATGTCAACTACAAAATACATTCGAACTATTCATTAGACAGAAACAAAAAATATATATTTGCTTCTAATCATCCATTAGGGGGACTTGACGGCATTATCCTTATCTCATACATAGGAGAGACATTTGAAAATATTAAATTTGTTGTAAATGATTTATTGATGCACATAAAGCCATTCGAACCCATTTTTATCCCTATCAATAAGTATGGAAAGATGAAACATGAGAATGCCCAACTTATCAATGATGCTTTCAATTCTGACTCACAAATATTATATTTTCCAGCAGGACTTTGCTCGCGACTAATAGATGGGAAGATCCAGGATACAGAATGGAAAAAAACGTTTGTATCTAAAGCGATAGAATATAAAAGAGATATAGTACCTATCTTTTTTGATGGAGTTAATTCGAAATCATTTTATAGAGTTGAGAAAATTAGACAATTTTTAGGCATTAAATTTAACATTGGTACATTATGTCTTCCAAATGAAATGTTTAAACAAAAAAATAGTACTTTTGACATATATTTTGGCGATCCCATTTCTTACAATCAAATTGATAAAGGGGGATCAACAAAAGAATGGACAGAAATCATCAGAAAGAAGTGCTACACACTAAAACAAGAGTATGGAACCAATAATTAAACCAATTGAAAGGAATCTCATTTTCGATGAATTAACCTCTTCTAAGTATATTCGCAATACGAGGAAGGGGAATAACGAATTGTATGAAATTACAGCCTTCGATTCACCAAATATAATGAATGAGATTGGAAGGCTACGAGAAGTGTCTTTCAGAATGGCTGGTGGAGGAACTGGAAAATCTACCGACATAGATTTGTTTGACATAGATTCTCAAAATCCTTATAAGCAACTTATAGTATGGGATCCACAAGATGAAGAGATTATTGGTGGATATAGATATATTTTGTGTGGAGGTCTTGATATTGAAAAGATGGCTACTAAAGAATTGTTCGTTTTTTCAGATCATTTTATTAACGATTATCTCCCATTTACAATTGAACTCGGCAGATCATTTATTCAACCCAACTACCAAGGTACAAGCATTAAAAGAAAGGGGTTATATGCTCTTGACAACCTTTGGGATGGACTTGGTGCACTAATGATTAAATACAGTAACTACCACTATTTTTTTGGCAAGGTGACTATGTACACATCATACAATTACAAGGCTCGTAATACCCTTCTTAATTTTTTAAATAAGTATTTTCACGACGACAAAGAGTTGGTAAGACCTATCCGTCCCCTTGAATACGATAACGACAACAAGTATTACCAAGAATTATTTAAAAATTTGGAATATAAGGACGCTTACAAGGTTCTATTTAAAGAGATTAAAAATAATGGAGAGTTAATTCCACCATTAATTAACAGTTACATGAACCTTTCTCCTTCAATGAAAGTCTTTGGAACCGCCATAAATGAGGGCTTCGGAGGGGTTGAAGAGACTGGAATACTGGTTAGCATCAAAGACATATACCCTGAAAAAATTGAGAGGCACCTTAAGCCTATGCAAAATCTCATTCAGTCAATAGCAATAAGATTTAGACCTAATTGGTGGAGGAAGAATCTTTAACCAAAAAGACAAAGGGATATATACTCTTGAGTTCTTCCATCAATTTTAGTGCATCTGATTTTGAAGCAAAATGCCCTACGGTTACTTTAAAATATGGATTTTCATACTTTCTATAGATAGGAATCTGTGGATAACGCTCTTTAAATGCAGTTACCACTTGTTCAGAATCATCTCTCGCCCTCTGACTATTGTCGAAGAATATTCTTAAACTATAGTAATTTTCTTTCCTTGTTTTATTACTTTCTACAAATAAGTTTAAAGCATCATTGATCTCTTTAGTTGAGATTAGATTGGGAGTTATCTGATTAATAAATTCATAATAGTAGTTAACCTTTATTGAATCACTTGCAGACACATTCTCCTGCGCAAAAACTGAAGCAGTAATAAAAAACGAAAACAATAATATGATGGTACGATATTTCATACAAACTAATATTAAAATCTTTTAATAATATTTTTAATAGGCATTTCTTTCACTTTGAAAACTCTTTTACCCCCTTTATCAGTCCCCACAGTAAGCTTCGCCGTTAATCTAAAATTATCCACATCCCATGTGCTGATATTTAATCCTCCGCTTAACAAAGAGAGAGGATCAACAATATGTGCATTGATACTAATGTTCACCTTTTTTTGTGTATTAGCTTCAATAGATGAAGGGGAGACTAAAGCAAGTGTTGCAAATGCTTTATATTCTTTTAAAACAGTACCATCGAATGAATTAAGCAATATTGCAACATCATTGGGATTGTTAATCTCTGCAACCAAAGAAATATTCGCAGATGTAGTAGATACAAAATCGATATTAGACACTGTAACTGATTTAACATCAATATTTTGATACACTTGACAAGAGCCTAATAAAAAAAGTGTTGCTATCAACAAAAAAATAAAACGTTTCATATAATAAACAAGTTGTTAGCCACAAAGATATAAAAAGTTATCTTTGCGGTATGAAAAAAGTATATATTGAAACTTACGGATGCCAAATGAATGTCTATGATAGTGAGCTTGCTTTATCTATTTTGACTAAGAATGGCTACTTATTGACAGAGAATATTGGTGATGCCGACTTGATATTGATTAACACTTGTTCTATAAGAGATAATGCAGAACAAAGAGTTTGGGGACGACTTGACCTATTTCTTCAAGAAAAAAAGAAAAGGAAGAATGTTGTTGTAGGAGTGCTTGGCTGTATGGCTGAAAGGCTGAAAGATGAATTGTTTACACATAAGGCCGTTGATGTTGTTGTTGGTCCTGATGGTTATAGGGATCTTCCTAAACTAATAGAAGATCTAAATTCTTCTGAAAAACAAATTAATACCATTCTCTCCCAAGAAGAGACTTATGCCGATATCTCACCTGTAAGGATGGATAAAAACAATGTCACTGCCTATATTTCAATAATGAGAGGATGTAACAATATGTGCTCCTATTGCGTTGTCCCTTTTGTAAGAGGAGCTGAGAGGAGTAGAGATCCTAAAAGTATAGTTAGGGAGGCTACAGAACTATTCAATGCTGGATATAAGGAGGTAAATCTCCTTGGTCAAAATGTAGATTCTTATCTTTGGCGCGACCCTAAGAACCCCACTCACAACATTGATTTTTCCCAACTTCTTGAACTTGTAGCCCTTATTAATCCCGATCTAAGGGTAAGATTTTCCACATCCCACCCAAAAGATATGAGTGATAACGTTCTATATACAATGGCAATGTACCCCAATATCTGCGATCACATCCACCTCCCTGTTCAGTCTGGGAGCAACGCCATGTTGGAAAAAATGAATAGAAAATATACTCGCGAAAAGTATCTTGAGCGCATTTCTAAAATTAGGGAAATTCTCCCTGACTCAGCTATCACAACAGATATTATTGCTGGTTTTTGTTCTGAAACAGAGGAGGATCATCAGGAAACATTGTCACTTATGAGAGAGGTAAAATATGACGGAGCATTTATGTTTCAGTATTCGATGAGACCAAATACAAAAGCAGCAAGACATTTTCAAGATGATGTCCCTTTAGATATCAAAACTCGTCGTCTTGAGGAAATCATTAACTTACAAAATGAACACTCATTGGAGAGTAATAAAAGACTGATTGGCAAGAAATTTGAGGTACTCATCGAGGGTGTCTCAAAAAGAGATGACAACGAATTGTACGGAAGGACATCCTCAAACAAAGTTTGTGTGTTTCCAAGTAAAGGACACAAAATTGGAGAATACGTTGAAGTAATTGTTGAAAGTTGCACTTCAGCAACTTTAAAAAGTAGAATTGATAAATAGAATAAAATATTATGACTAAAATGAGAACTAAGTATCTTGGGCAACTTCGCACTGAGATAGAGCACATCCAATCTGGGAATAAGATCATTACTGATGCCCCTTTGGATAACAACGGAAAAGGTGAGTTTTTTTCCCCAACTGATATTTTTTCATCTTCATTGGGAAGCTGCATGCTAACAATTATGGGGATGACTGCCAACACATACGGCTTTTCGATTGATGGGACAACTCTTGAAATTGAAAAAATAATGGCAGCAAATCCAAGAAGAGTTGCAGAGATTAAAATTGATTTCCATTTCCCTAAAGATAATAACTACACTGATAAACAGAAAAAGCTTATTGAATCTTCTGCCCGCACTTGTCCAGTGGCAAATAGCATCCATCCAGAGATCATCAAAACCATTAATTTTATATATTAGTAGTAAAAGCATGAAAAGAATAACTCTATTTTTTGCTGCAATTGTATTAATAATTGCCTCTTCATGTAGTAAACCTGTTAATTACATTACTCATAACTCTGTAATAATACTCAGCAGTGGAGATTATAATAACCGAAGTGCTTCAATATCAAAATACAATGAAGACCTTTTACAGAGTGAATCACTAACATACAGAATTGCAAATGGTGAAGAAATTGATGGATACCTTCAAGCTGCAACAATGAATTCATTAGGTGTATTATTTCTTGTTTGCAATAATCCAGATAAAGTGATAGCTGTTGATGCCATTACATTTGAAAAAATCGAAGGCGATTTACTAAAAGGGCTTGATAAGCCCACCTCTATATTAGCAGGCAATGGTAATATATTTGTTGCAAATAGAGGGAAAGACAATAAATCCTTTATATCAGTGTACAATACGTATAACTATTCTCTTGATAAAAAAATTGAAGTTGGAGAGGGTGTTGATGGCATAGTAGGATATATGTATGATGTGTATGCATGTACTGAAAAAGGGGTTAAATCTTATAATGTAGAGTCTTGGGAAGAGACAGGTTTTGTCTCTGGAGAGAAATATGGAAAAGCAATGAAAATATGCTCACCTGGCAATGGCGTTATTTATGTTTCATTCGAGGGTTTTGGCATTGTTGCAATAGACCACACTACAAAAAAGGTATTGAACGAATACCCTATTGAAAATATGAATGAAAAGGGTAGATTCTCCATCAACAATAGTTTTACAAAGATCTATACGATAACTACTCAAAAACAGGGAGAACAAGTTGAATCGTCAGAAGTAATAGAAATAGCCATTGTTGATAGTGCAAAGAGAACTTTGCTTACAGGTGCCAATCTATCAGCAATCAATATAAGCCCGTTCAGCGATAATCTTTTCGCTTCAGACAACAACAACACACCTGAAATTGATAATGTTGTAACCGTATTGGACAAAGATGGGAAATCAATTGCTAACACAGATGGTGGACTTGAAACTCTTGGGTTTATATTTTACCAAATAACCGAGAAAGAGGACTCTAAGAACTAATCTCGACTCCATTCTACCCCATCTTTGGTATCTTTTATTTGAATTCCCAACTCTTTGAGTTTATCCCTAATCAGATCACTAGTTGCAAAGTCTTTATTTGATTTTGCAACTTTTCTTATATCAAGTACCATCTCCACTACTCCATCTACCATATCTGCAGAGCCAGATTGAGTAGATTCATCAATCAACCCAAGTACATTAGGAACAATATTATTAAAGATCTCTTTTAGAATGTCAAGATCAGAGGCATTGACTTTAATAGAGCCCTCTTTAATTAGGTTGATATACTTAACCCCTTCAAAAATAAATGATAAAGCAATAGGGGTGTTCATATCGTCGCATAATGCATCTAAAATTTTATTTAATAGACCATTTATCTCTTTATTCTCTGGTGCATTTTTGCTCTCTTGAAGAGAAGAAATATCTTTTCCAGCTTGAATAATCCTTTTAAGTCCCTTTTCCGCCCCCTTCAGAGCCTCATTGCTAAAATCTAAGGTACTCCTATAGTGAGCTTGCAAAATAAAAAAGCGTATCGTCATTGGGCTATATGGCTGATCGAGAAGTTTGTGACTCCCTGAGAACAATTCATCTATAGTAATGAAATTGCCAAGTGATTTACCCATTTTTTGACCATTAATAGTGATAAGATTATTGTGAATCCAATAGTTAACACCACTCTTACCCCTCGACGCTCTGTTTTGGGCCATTTCGCACTCATGGTGAGGGAACTGTAGGTCTAAACCACCACCATGAATATCAAACACATCACCTAAATACTTAGCACTCATAGCTGAACATTCAAGATGCCATCCTGGAAAACCCTCACTCCAAGGTGAAGGCCACTTCATAATATGTTCTGGGGAGGCTTTTTTCCACAAAGCAAAATCAAATGAAGATTTTTTGTCACTTTGTCCATCCAGTTCGCGAGTATTGGCTATCATATCCTCAATATTTCTCCCTGAGAGTTCTCCATAATTAAACTTTTGGTCATATGCCTTCACATCAAAATAAACAGATCCATTGCTAATATAGGCATATCCTGCATCAATAATTTTCTTAATTAGATCTATTTGCTCGATTATGTGCCCTGAGGCACGAGGCTCAATGCTAGGTGGTTGTGTATTCAATTTCCTCATGGCATCGTGAAAAGAAATAGTGTATTTCTGTACTATCTCCATTGGTTCAAGCTGCTCCAACCTAGCTTTTTTGGCTATTTTATCATCCCCTTCATCTGCATCGTGCTCCAAATGTCCAACATCCGTGATGTTACGAACATATCTGACTTTATACCCAAAATATCTGAACATTCTCACAAGAACATCATAAGTTATTCCTGGTCTTGCATGTCCTAAATGTGGCTCACTATAGACAGTAGGTCCACAAACATAAATTCCTACCATATTGGGATGAACAGGGGTAAACAACTCTCTTCTGCGAGACAATGTATTGTAAAGATAAATTTGACGTGTCATACGATTTCCGTTTTAAACGTCAAATTTATCTTTTTTTTTTAGAGGCAACAAATTTAAGAGATCTCAATCGAAAGACGATTGGCTAAAATATCATTGTAATACTTCTCCTCTCCATCTTGATTGACGTATTTATTGTTCCTAACCCTTCCTGTTAAAGATACACATACCCCTTTCTTAAGAAGGCTAAAATCAGGCATTCCTTTTCCAGCCCATGCAACTACATTGTGCCAAGTAGTCTCCTCTTTGAGGTTTCCACCTCTGTCTTTAATTACTTCGTTTGTGGCTACATTCATCTTAACAACTTGGTTTTCCCCAACAACAGTTACTTTCGGAGTTTGCCCAATATAACCCCTCACTTCAATTTTGTTAATTGATCGATCCATAATAATATTTTAATTGGTTAATAATATGTGCAAAACAAATCAAAGCGAATAAATATAGTAGAGTATTATTCGATTAATTCTAAATAAAATTTTCCTAATTTTTATTTTTAAAAAAATTATTTTTTTTAAAAATATTAGCATGAAGTGCTTTTTTGTATTTCATTAATAATCAATATTTTAAATTAGTTACTTTTAACATAAAAATGAAAAATTGTATTAAATGTGGTGCTCAAGTAATCGGCAGGAGTGATAAAAAGTTTTGCTCTGATGAGTGTAAAACTACTTTCAACAATAATAAGTATAGGGAGAGATACAAAATGGTCATTTCTATCAATAAAATTTTAAGAAAAAATTACTCAATTCTATATGATTTATATATTCACAATAAATTGAAGATAAAAGAGAATGATTTGCTTAGACTTGGCTTTGATTACAATTATTATACATCAATATATCTTGAAGAAAATAATTCAAAGCACTTATGGTATGAATGTTATGACATATCATATTTAATAATTGAAAAAAAAGTCTTGATTGTGAAAAACAATTGACTACATTTGCACAAGATTAATGGCAACTAATTGCAATTAGTTATTGTAATGAATAACAACAAATTTATGTCAAACAATTGGTGGTGGCGCAAAGATGATTCTTTGAGCGTCCTGCCTGTGGCATAAATTTTTAAATATAAATGTTTATCAGCCCCTTGCTTAGAACGCAAGGGGCTTTTTTATTATTACTAAAATGAAAACTAAAAAAATTACCCTCTCTGAAAATGATCTACCTAAACAATGGTACAATGTGACTGCTGATCTTAAAACTTTACAGCCAATGCTTAACCCAAAAACAAAGGAACCACTTACCCCTAAAGATATGGAGCCTCTTTTTGCTAAAGGATTGATAGAACAGGAGTTCTCAAAGGAGAGATGGATAGATATTCCTGAAGAGGTACTCGATATGTACAGAATATACAGACCTTCTCCTCTTGTGAGAGCTTATAATCTTGAAAGAGAATTAGATACCCCTGCAAGAATTTATTTTAAGAACGAAAGTGTCTCCCCAATGGGATCTCATAAACTCAACTCCGCTGCTGCTCAGGCCTATTTTTCAAAGTTAGATGGAATAGAACATCTTACTACAGAGACGGGTGCTGGCCAATGGGGATCTGCAATCTCTATTGCTGCAGCACATTTCAATTTGGATGTAGAGGTTTTTATGGTGAAACATAGTTACTACAATAAACCCTATAGACATATTCTTATGGAGACATATGGTTCAAAAGTGATCCCCTCTCCAAGTAATTTGACAAAGGCTGGTAGGGACGTGTTAAAACGCAATCCTAACTCAACTGGCTCATTAGGTATTGCAATTTCCGAAGCCTGTGAAATGGCCCTTACTCGTGAGAATACAAAGTATACTCTTGGGAGCGTTCTCAATTTTGTGATGCTGCATCAAACTATTATAGGCTTGGAGGCTGAAAAACAATTTGATATTGCTCAAGATTACCCAGATACAATAATCGGTGCTTTTGGGGGTGGTTCCAATTTCGGAGGTGTTTCATTGCCATTTTTAAGACATCAATTATCTGGTGGAAAAAAATTAGATTTTATTGCTGCAGAAAACAGCCTTTGCCCCAAACTTACTAAAGGTACATTTATGTACGATTATGGAGATTCGGCAGGTATTACTCCACTTATCCCTATGTATTCGCTTGGGTGCGATTTTGAACCTGAGGTAATTCATGCTGGAGGACTTAGATACCACGGAGCTGGAAGTATAATGAGCCAATTACTAAAGGATAATGTTATAAGAGCTATTGATGTCCAAGAGAAGGAGACATTCAAGGCAGGTATCTTATTTGCAAGGAGTGAAGGTATTGTCCCTGCCCCAGAATCTTCTCACGCAATAGCAGTCGCCATACAAGAGGCCTTAAAGTGCAAAGAGTCAGGTGAAAATAAATGTATATTTTTTAATTTATCAGGCCATGGCTTATTAGATATGCCATCATACGAGGCATACATAAAATGATTTTATTACCTTTGCTTTGATGAAGAATTTGACGATAGTTTTATTATTTTGCTCTTCACTTGCAATGATTTCTTGTTCAAAATACCCATCCAGGTCCAATAGGTATATTGTTGTTAAGGAGTTCGTTGCATCAAAAATTCCGACACAGATGGTGCACGCTTCTACGATTGCAGAGTGTTCGGATGGCTCCATTGTGGTCGCCTACTACGGAGGATCTGTTGAGGGAAATAATGATTGTTCAATATGGATTTCTAAAAAAAATGGGGATACATGGAGTAAACCAGAAATGGTTGCAGACGGGGTAATAAATGGAGAGAAAATAGCTTGCTGGAACCCAGTACTTTTTCAAATCCCCAATGGCGAACTTCTCCTTTTCTACAAAGTTGGAAGTGACATCCGTTCCTGGGAGGGCTATCTAATAAAATCGAGTGATAATGGGGAGAGTTGGAGCACCCCAGAGAGATTGCCACATGGTTTTCTGGGACCAATAAAGAATAAGCCAGTGCTGATTGGGAATAATCTCATCTGTGGAAGCAGCACTGAAGATGATGGATGGAAGGTCCATTTCGAATTTTACAATGTTTCTACAAACAAATGGGAGATGGGCCCCTCTATTCAAACGCCAGAACAAATTATTCAACCCACTGTCATTCTGCATCATGGCCAAATAATGCAAATGATATGTAGATCTAAAAATGCCAAGGGGACAATCCCAACTGCCTTTTCATCAGATCTTGGGAGGAGATGGGGAAAGATAAGCTACTTGCCACTGCTCAATAACAATTCAGGTATTGATGCCATTACCCTTTCAAAAGGGGGATTCCTTCTTGTTTATAACAATGCCCATGGGAGTATTCCCCCTCCACGCTCCCCATTAAATATTGATTTCTCCTCTGATGGCATTAAATGGGAACCATTCCTTCTATTGGAACACTCTATCTTCGAAGAATTCTCTTACCCAGCTATAATTGAGGGGAAGGATGGAATAATACATATTGTTTACACTTGGAAAAGAAAGAATATCCGATATGTTGAGATAGACTTGGATAAAGTGTCATGAGTTCATCTCTTTGTATGCTGTCGCTATTATTGATGTCTCATCTTGCGTGTCTTGGCCGGCTTCCCAGAACATAATCCCTCCTAAGTTGTGATCGAGGGTGTATCTGCATTTCTCTCTTACTAAAGGCCTTCCGTTGTAATAAATTGTATATGGAGTAGTGCCGTTTAGATAATTTGAAGAGAAAACTTGGGCACTGTTTTCATCAGGAGAGCCCCCTTGTTTAATGATGTTTTTATAGGTCAACACATTGCCACTTTGAGATATTCCAGATGGTCTTCCATAAATTGGTATTCCTGTTATAAATTTAGATATTGGAAGTTGACGCTTTTTTACCCAATATTCGTATGCTATCTCTACTAGTGAAAGGGGGCTATGATGAATTCCAGATACAGTCGTTGAGAAATCATCGTATGTCATTACATTGAACCAATCTACACATTCGTATAATTCGTTTTTGATACCATTAGTGTAATTGCCTACGTATTTACCACAAGTGATGGCCATTGTCAAAAGTTTATTGACTTTGGGGTCATGGCAGTAGTTGCTCAATTCCCTCATTAGATATAGATTACCAATATCGGAGCCATCTTTTGCACTTGGGTATTCCCAATCGTTATCTATTCCATCAAGAGAATATGTATCTACGATATTTTTCAATGAATTGATGAAGATATTTCTGTTTTCGGCATTTGATACCATCGTGAGATAATCACTGTGCTTTCCATTGAAGCTTATCACCACTTTTACCCCCAATGCTTTACAACGATCTGAGAGTATTTTCAATTTCTCTTGGTTAGGAACTGTCACTGTGAAATTGGAATTAAGTTGGGCAAAGGCAAAACAGGCAACATCTATCATCTTTAGCTTAGAGTCTGGTATTGACTCAGAATTGACTTCCTGATAATAAGGGAAATAGGCTATTATCTGTGTATCTTTATTTGCTGGAGCAGAATAAATAAGCTGTGGCACTGGGCTTGGTTCTTCAGGGTCTGGTTTAACAATCTCTTTAGTACATGAAGCCATCAAAATAAAAAATAGTAGATATGCTACTGCTTTATTTGTTTTCATCATCTTATCACTTTAATTTGATTGTCGATCCCAAGTTTGATGATGGATGAAGGTGATTTGGTAGCACCCTCTTCATAGATTGGATCTGCTATCCAATCTACTGAGTCTATTATTTCTTTAGAGATATCTTGATACCGTTTTGGAAATGGTTGCCCAGAGATATTGGCTGATGTAGATACTATCGGTTTTCTAAATTTTTTGATTAAAGTGATGCAAAAATCATTCATTGGGATCCTTATTGCCACACTACGATCCTCCGCTAAAAGGTTAATGGCAAGATTTATCCCTTCGGGGTATATTATTGTAAGGGGAGTTGTTGAAATCTCCACTAACTGTGGTGCCATCTCTGGTATCTCTTTAACATATCTGCATATCATGTCAAGGTCAGAAGCGAGTGTAATAAGACTTTTGGAGTCGCTTCTTTTCTTTAATTGAAAGATTTTCTCTACTGCATCTGGATTAGTGGCATCACACCCTAATCCCCATATTGTGTCGGTGGGATAGAGTATAATTCCTCCCTCTTTTAAAATTTTAATTGCTTCGTTTAATCTGTCTGTCATAGTTATATAGATATAGATGATATCACTGGATAATGATCTGAATATTTTTCTTTAAATGTTATATGCTCATATACTGTATAGGCTTCTGGAACTAAGATATAGTCTATTCTCAACAATGGCCATAGAAATGAATATGTTCCACTGAACCCTTCACCAGCCTCTTTGAATGTATCTTTTCTCCCTTTACTCAACATGTGGTAGGTGTATGACATTGGGGTATCGTTAAAATCTCCACATACAATAGATATGAAAGGGCTCTTCTCGATATGTTCTAACACAATGTTTACTTGTTCTGCCCTTTTGGAATTTGAAATTATCATCTTTTCATGGAGATTGATTATTTCATCAGAGGTATCTGAAAAGCTCCTTTTTAGTTTGTTTATCAAACTACCTAACGAAATGTTGTATGATTGTAAATGATTATTATAAATTCTCACCATGGAACCATTTATTCTTATGTCTGAAAAAATGGAAAGATTGGTACTTTTTTTAAAACTTATTTTTCCACCACCTATTATGGGATATTTACTAAAGGTTATGTTTCCAAAATATTCATTCTTAATTTTAATCAAATGGTGCTGTCTGTATGGATATTCTGGCAATAATTCTTCAATTTCAGAGGTATCTGCAATGGAAAATTCTTGTAGAGCTATGATACTTGGTTGCTGAGTTGAGATATAGTCTATTATATGGTGCATACATTGATCTTGTGAGGGATGTTCAGTGTCATAAATGAATCTACCCACATTATATGTCAATATTTTTAAACTATTTGATGGGAGTTTGCGATTGTCATCATTTTTATTTAATCCTATGAAATTGTCAAAAAAAAGGAATGACGGAAGAATGGCAACAACAGTGATCCATGCACTTTTCGAACGGCATAAAACTGCTATTATTAATAATACCAAGTTGATGATTACTATTGGGATAAAATATAGCCCAAAGAAACTCAAAATCCATATTTTAGTTGGATTAATAAATAGTGATAAATACCCAAATACAAGTGCTGTGGCAAATATCAATAATATCAACCTAAAAATGAATTTCATAATCTAAATACATTAATAATACAGTCTGTTTTTCTTTTTCCAATATAAAATCAATAACAAGCCAAATATCATCCCTCCTAAATGGGCAAAATGGGCAACATTTCCTCCTGAACCAGTGATTCCCAACAATAGTTCAATTGCCCCAAAAATGAGAACAAACCACTTAGCTTTCAATGCTATTGGAGGGAAAATGAGTTGCAGCACATTGTTAGGGAATAACATCCCATACGCAAGCAAAAGTCCATAAATAGCTCCAGAAGCCCCCACTGTCGGGGTCATCATGATTGACATTATAGTGGTAGGGTCACCTCCTAAAGTCTGAAGATACATTACAAATTCGTGTAATGCGGCTGCACCGAGTCCTGTCACCATGTAATAAAGGAAAAATTTCTTGCTACCCCACATATTCTCCAAAACACTCCCAAAAATCCAAAGTGTGTACATATTGAAAAAAAGGTGAAAGAATCCTCCGTGCATAAACATATGAGTGATTATCTGATATGGTTTAAAAAGATCCGAACCCACATAAAACAATGCCATCAATCTATACATATCGTCACCAATGATATATGTTGCAATGAGCATTATAACATTGATAATAATAAGGTTTTTCACTACTGGTGGCGCAAAACGCCTTTGAAATCCAAAATTCGCCATATTATATTTTTCTATCTAAATCTTCTAAAGTTATTATCGACATACAAAGTCTTCCATCTGGTGTCCTGTCTGGTTCGCTGCAAGCAAAGAGAGAATCTACTATCATTTGAGCTTCAATATCACTGATTGAGCCATAATTACCTCCAACTGCTGTCCTTGCCAATTTTCGTGCCATATTTTCCCTAACATCCGCCTTAATAGCTGCTGTTGATATATCATTTGAGAGAATTTCTAATAAATTGTAAATAGCCTCTTGGGTATATCCAGGATCTGATGGGAATCCATCAGGGACTCCACACACTTCTACAGAGGTCTCTCCAATTGGTTGAATATCAAATCCCAATAGCAGTATCTTTTCTATGTTTTCTGATATTAGAGAATACGAATTGTAATCTAAATCAATGTTTTGCGGGAATAATACTTGTTGAGAGATAGGGGTTGAATTGTCAATGTCTTTTAAAAAACGTTCATATAAAATACGTTCCCTCGCCCTCGAAATGTGTATCATTAGCAATCCCGACTTTACAGTTGTCAATATGTACTTCCCATGCACCTGCATAAGTGTTTTTGATTTTGCTGCTCTGTCTTCACATATCAGTTCAGATGCACCCCGCTCAGCCTGAAATGGATCAAAGAGGGGATCATAATTGATTTTAGGTGGCTGAACCCTTTCTCCACCGCTGTGAACTATTGGTATCTCTGGTGCCCCTTCAAGGTCAAAATCAATTGAAGGGCACAACGAATTTTTACCTATTGCCTCTTTAACCGCCGATCTTAGTATCTCATAAATTATTGATTCATTTTCAAATTTTACCTCAGTTTTGGCTGGATGAATGTTGATATCTATCTCCTCAGGGTTGACTTCGAAGAATATGAAATATGAGGGAATTGTCCCCTCAGGAATCAATCCATCGTAGGCAGAAACAAGGGATTTATGAAAATATGGGGATCTGAAAAATCTCCCGTTTACAAAGAAATACTGTGCTCCAGAACTCTTTTTTGCATCTTCTGGTTTTCCGATATACCCTCCGATGGTGATGATAGAACTTTGAGACGAAATATCAACAAGCTCCGAGGCCATCGATTTCCCAGCAACCTCAAGTAGCCTCTGTTTAAGGTTTTTTACGCAGCCAAAATTGAGGACCTCTTTGTCATTGTGAACCAACTTCAAGGCCACCTCTGGATGAGAAATTGCTATCCTCGATGTTTCTGCTACTATTTGACGAAACTCCGAACTATCTGATTTAAGGAATTTTCTCCTTGCAGGGACATTGTAGAAAATATTCCTTACTGCAATATTTGTCCCCTCTGGAGAAGCTATTTCACTCTTTTCCACCAATTTTGATTCTGCAAATTGAATCTCTGCCCCTAACTCTTCACCCACTTTACGAGTACGCATTGTAACCTGGGCGACAGCTGCAATGGAGGCAAGTGCCTCACCTCTAAAACCATATGTGATAATGGAATGGAGGTCTTCTGCCTCCGCAATTTTAGAAGTTGCATGCCTCTCAAAAGAGAGAACCCCCTCCTCCATGGACATACCCGACCCATTGTCTATCACTTGAATAAGTGTTCGCCCTGAATCTCCGATTATAATTGAAATTTTATCTGCACCAGCATCAATGGAATTCTCTACTAACTCTTTTACTACTGAGGCAGGTCTTTGCACAACCTCACCCGCCGCAATAAGGTTGGAAATGTATGATGGAAGAACTTTTAACATTTAACTATTGAAACAATGAAAGAAACCATCCAGAATATCTGGCAAAATAATAAACCATGACAAAAAGAATTACCATTGAAACCAATGTGACAATTTTTCTGACAGAAGGACTCATCGAATGTCTTTTATTCCTTTCATTAGCCTCCCTAAAACTACCTCTGATGCTTCTTCCTGGGATGTATCTCTCTTCTCTCCAATCTCTCCCCTCTCTTAAAGCCTTCTCCCTTTGTGCATCATCTTGCAATTTTTCCAAATGCTCTTTCCTCTCATCATAATAAATGGGTTGATAATTAAACACTCTGTGCTTAGGCGTTTTGAAAAAACTAATATTTAGACCCATAGTAATTTGTTTTAATTGCAACAAAGGTAATAATTTTTACTTTTGTGAGTAAAATAAAAGATACTATGAAGTCAACAAATATTAGAATAGGTAACGGATATGATATTCACCCACTTGAAGAGGGATTTAGATTTGTCTTGGGGGGTGTCGAAATTAAGCATCACAAAGGGTGTCCTGCCCATTCGGATGGAGATGTGGTCATACACGCATTGTGCGACGCCATACTTGGTGCTTTAGCTTTAGGTGACATAGGTATTCAGTTCCCAGACGACTCCCCTATATATAAGGACATTGATAGTAGAATACTACTTTCAAGAGTTGTTGAACTTATGAAAATTGAGGGATATGTAGTTGGAAATGCCGATATAACTATTGCTCTACAAAAACCTAAAATAGCTGATATGGTGCAATATATGAGAGAGACAATTGCATCTTTGATGTTTGTGGAGATAAATCAAGTCTCCGTGAAGGCTACTACAACTGAAAAACTGGGTTTTGTTGGAAGAGAAGAGGGTGTTGAGGCATTTGCCTCAGTATTACTATACAAAGAAGAGTAACTTTTTTGGAATTTTATAAAATTTATCTACCTTTGCGCTCCCAATTCATGGCGAGATAGCTCAGCTGGTTAGAGCGCATGATTCATAATCATGAGGTCCCCGGTTCAATCCCGGGTCTCGCTACTTTTCAGAGGGTTGTAGAAGACTCTCCAAATAATACATAGCAGCTGCACTCATTAGTGCGGCTGTTTCTGTTCTTAAACGAGAATCCCCAAGGGATACAGGGACAAAGCCATTTTCTATTGCTAAGTCTATTTCATGTTGAGAGAAGTCCCCTTCTGGTCCAATTAAAATAGCTACCCTCTTTGGAGACCTTTCATCATCACGAAGGATATCCATCAATAGTATCCTCTCTCCACTATCGCAGTGCGCTATCAATTTAAGACCATCAAACGATGTTAATTTATTAACTAATTCCTTAAAGGGGGTTAGAGCATTGACATGAGGTATAGAGCATTTTAAAGATTGTTTCGCTGCTGAAATGACCACCTTTTGGCATCTTTCATCCTTTATTATTTTTCTCTCCGATCTTTCACACAGTAAAGGTGTGATTTGGTCTATCCCTATTTCTGTGCTTTTTTCAAGAAACCATTCAAATCTATCAATGTTTTTTGTGGGTGCTACTGCTACATGGAGGAAATAATTATGCTTTCCTACTCCCCCCTCTATTGAGAGTATCTTCAAACATGCCCCCCTAACATTATCATCTATTATTTCACATTTATATAAGTTACCATCCCCTCCACTCACTTTCACAATGTCCTTATTTTTATGTCTTAACACTCTGATACAATGGATAGACTCCTCTTCAGATAGGGTTAATTCATCTCTGCCTATATTGTTTGAATAAAATATTTCCATAATGCAAATTTATAAATTATAGTTAAATTTACTCGTTTTTAGGGTTATGCCCTCTTTGATTGTATTATTAATATTGAAAATATATGAAAAAAATTTATTTATTCTTTTTATTACTTATCTGCATATCTCCTATAAAGATTGTGGGACAGACCCTCAATGCTGGAGATGGTAATAAACTTTTCATCTCTACCAAAAGACCACTTACTCAAAAGGGGATAATTATACCCAAGGTGGATGATTACACAATCTTGACTGCCGACCTGCATATGCATAGTGTGTTCTCCGATGGAGATGTATGGCCTGTTTTCAGAGTTGAAGAGGCATTTGCTGAAGGGATTGATGTGATTTCCATTACAGACCACATTGAGTATCGTCCTAATAAAAAATACCTTCCAGAAGATTTGAATCTCACTTATAAAATTGCAAAGGATAGGGCTCACGAGCTCGGTATTATACTAATCCCAGGATGTGAGATTACTCGTAAACAAGGTCAAATTGGACACTTTAATGCACTTTTTGTATCAGATGTCAATAAAATCAAAGTTGATGACCCGAAAGAGGCTATCACTATAGCCTATAAACAAGGCTCTTTCATCACTTTCAATCACCCTGGATGGGCTGTTGACAGTTGTAAAATAACTCCATTCCAGGAAGACATTCTAAATAGCAAAATGATAAAAGGGATTGAGGTTGCTAACCACAATGAGTTCTACCCCGTTGTATTAGATTGGGCTATTGATAGAAACCTCACAGTAATTAGTGCCTCAGATGCCCACGCCCCTATTGTTACCGAATATCCAGAACATCGCCCACTCACATTGCTATTTACAAAAGAAAGCACTCCAAAAGGGGTGAGAGATGCTCTAAACAATGGTCTGACACTTGGATATACAGACAGAACTTTTTTTGGTCGCAAAGAGTTGTTGGAAAAATTTTTCAGGGCAACTATTTCCTTCAAAAAAGAACATTCAGATGAGAAGGTAGATTTTTTCACCATTAACAATAAGTGTTCATTCCCATTTATCATTAAAATTGGAAAAGCAATTTATACCATTGAGCCCCTTAGTTCCATCCCTCTCTCCTTCCCTAAAACAAAAAGCAGTGTAGAAATAATGGTTCTCAATATGCAATATCGTCAATTTACCAACCCAACCTTTGAATTAAAATTATAAATATGACAAACTCTACTTCAACACGATATATAGCACTTGATGTTCTCCGTGGGATGACAGTTGCAGGGATGATTCTTGTCAACAATCCAGGCTCATGGGGACACATTTTTCCCCCTCTCAAACATGCAGCATGGAATGGCTGCACCCCTACTGACTTGGTTTTTCCATTCTTTCTATTCTGCGTCGGAGCGGCTATGGCTTTTTCATTTGCAAAATACCAAGAGGGAATTACCGTCCAATCGGTGAAGAAATTGCTAAAAAGGGGGTTGCTTATTTTCCTCGTTGGTCTGGGGCTAAATGCCTTCCCTTTTTATCCCACCACCCTCGATCCGAATATTTCCTTCGGGGAGAATTATACCCAATGGCTCCAACATATTCGTATTTTTGGCGTTTTGCAACGAATTGCAATGTGCTATATTTTGGGTGGTTTCATCGCCCTATGGTTGAAAAAGCCGAAGAAAATTGTGTTTGGGATTGGGGTGCTAATTGTTCTCCATTGGATCATCCTTGCCATATTTGGAGGTGAGGGGTGGAGTACTTTAAATGGTAATATCGCTGGTCCGATAGATGTGGCATTGGTGGGGAAAACCCATGTTTACCACGGATTTGGAATACCATTTGACCCTGAAGGGATACTTGGTGCAATTTCTGGCTCAGCAACAGTGCTACTGGGCTACCTACTTGGTTCAATAATTAGAAATAGCCAAAATAAAAGTGATGCTGTTGCAAAGAGCTACACAATAGGACTTATTTGCCTGGGACTTGGATCGATATTGAGTATATGGCTGCCAATAAACAAACCACTATGGAGCGGCTCGTATGTCCTCTATGCTGGAGGTTGGGCAATACTTATGCTCTCATTATTTATCTATTTTATAGATATTAAGGGGAAAGAGAGACTATTTACCCCATTTAAGGCAATGGGGATGAATCCTCTATTTGCTTTCGTTATGGCTGGTGTGTTTTCTAAAGTCTTCGGAAGAATTATAAAATGGAGTTACGATGCAGTAACAGAAAGTGGTGAGATAGTGGAGAAAACAACAAGTGCCGCCTCATGGTTTTACAATAATTGCTGTGTTTCGATATTCGGCAACAATGAATATGCCTCACTAATGTATGCCTTAATATATGTCACAATATTTACGTTGATGGCAATGTGGCTGTATAAGAAAAAAATTATTATCAAACTATAGATAGATGAGATACATTGGACTGCTATCTGATACACACAGCCATTTTGACGATGGACTTGCTGCTTTTTTTAAACCAGTGGATGAAATATGGCACGCTGGAGATTTTGGCAATCTTGAAACGGCACAAAAAATAGCAAAATTAAAACCTTTAAAAGGGGTATATGGTAATTGCGATGACACTAAAATTAGGGAGTATCATCCGTATATACAGTTATTCCAATGTGAAAATGTAAAAGTGTTGATGATGCACATAGGGGGATACCCTGGAAGATACGACTTTAAAGCTCTTCAACTTATTGAAGCTCATCGTCCTAATCTCTTTGTCTGTGGTCATTCTCACATTTTGAAAATTATCAACGATAAAAAATATAATATGCTCACTATCAATCCTGGAGCTGCTGGGCTTCAAGGATTTCACCTCGTAAGAACTGCTCTTCGATTTAGAATTGATGGAGAGAGGATATATGATATGGAGGTGGGTGAATGGGAAAAGAATTATTAACATATAACATACTTAACATTTAATAAATAATTAATTCTTATGAAAAAAATATCATTATTGACATCACTTTTCATATTGGCTTTTACCGCCTCTATATTTGGGCAAAAGGCTAATTACGATTTAGCGGAGCGTTTCTCTCCAAAAAAGATAGATAGAATGGTTCATAGCATCTCTATCACCCCCAATTGGTTCGAGAATAGTTCAAAATTTTGGTACTCTTGGGAAGATACAAATGGAAAAAAATATTTCGTTGTTGATCCCACTACCAGAAATAAAAAAGAACTTTTTAATCTCGAAAAATTGGCAATGCAACTTACAGAGATTGTAAAGGACCCATACGATGCTCAACATATCCCTATCGCCAATCTTCGTCTTAAAAATGACAACATTTTCACATTTGAGATATCTTCCAAATTGAAGGGGAAAAAGACTTTCTATTTTGAATACGATATTACCTCTATGAAACTCTACGATGTCACCGACAAAGGGGCCGAAAAAGAGTTCCCTAAATGGGCATCAATATCTCCAGATAGTTCCTGCGTTGTCTATAGCAAAGGGTACAACCTCTACTACACGGATATGAACAATCTTCGTAAAATCATGAAAGATGAGAAGGATTCTACTATTGTAGAGTACCAACTAACCAATGATGGAAGCCAGGATACCCCTTGGGCTACTGAAGGATATAGAGAGACAAATACTGACAACTCCTCTAAAAGGGTTAAAGCCTACCTATATTGGTCTCCCGATTCAAAATACTTTGCCATCAATAAATACGACATGACAAATATTAAAGAGTTGTGGGTAATTAACTCAACATCCTCGCCTCGTCCAACTTTGGAATCATTTAGATATCAGATGCCAGGTGAGCCAAGTCCAAAAGAGTATTTAGCTATTTTCAATATGGTGGACAAAACACATAAATATGTAAACGCAGATGCATATAAAGATCAAAGTATAGATATAAACTCTAAAACATACACCAATAAAGATCGTTTTGTGAAACACCACCCATCTATTTGGCTTGGTGGAAATGATTATTTTTATATAACAAGACTTAGCAGAGATCTCACTCGCGTCGATATATGCAAAGTAGAAGTATCTGGAAATAGAGTAGAAACAATCATTGAAGAGCGACTTAACACATACATCGAAACACGCTCTTTAGTGATGATAAATAGTGGAAAAGAACTTATACAGTGGTCCGAAAGGAGTGGTTGGGGACAATTGTATCTTTACGAATCAAATGGAAGTCTTAAAAACGCAATAACTAATGGAGCATATCATGTTGACAGAATTGTAAATGTTGATGAGAAAAACCGGGTGCTTTATTTCATAGCTCAAGGTGTAAATAAAAATGAAAATCCATATTATTCTCACCTATATAGAGTCAATCTTGATGGTTCTAATCTCATGTTGCTCAATAGTGGCAATTACGAAAATATCTCCTATCTTTCAGATGATACTAAATACTTTGTAAATAATTCTTCTCGAGTTGACACCACCCCTACCAGCGCACTTTACGACAACAGCGGGAAAAAGATTATGGAGCTTGAAACTGCAGACTTCAGCCAACTACTATCCTGCGGCTATAAATTTCCTGAGACCTATGTAGCAAAAGCGGCAGATGGAGTTACAGATTTACATGGAGTAATGTACAAACCATTTGATTTTGATTCGACAAAAGTATATCCTATCATTGAATATGTCTATCCTGGGCCACAGACTGAAGAGGTCAATTTATATTGGTCAAAATCTAAAATGGACAGAATTGACAGATTGGCCCAAATAGGGTTTATTGTAGTTACCGTTGGAAATAGAGGGGGGCACCCTGATCGTTCAAAATGGTACCACAATTTTGGATATGGCAACCTCAGAGACTATGGTCTTGAAGATAAAAAAGTAGTTGTTCAGCAACTTGCATCAAGATACAATTGGATAGATATCAACAGAGTAGGAATACATGGTCACTCAGGTGGAGGCTTTATGTCAACTGCTGCCTTACTTAAATATCCCGATTTTTACAAAGTAGCTGTATCATGTGCAGGTAATCATGACAACTCTATATACAGCAGATGGTGGAGCGAAACCCATCACGGCATTGAGGAGCTTGTTGGTGAGAAGGGAGATACCACATTTAAATTCAGCATAGATGTTAATCAAGAGTTAGTTAAAAACCTCAAAGGACACTTATTGCTAATACATGGAGATATTGATAACAACGTAAACCCAGCAAACACTATAAGGATGGTAGATGCCCTTATCAAAGCTAACAAACGATTTGAAATGCTAATTTTACCTGGACAAAGGCATGGGTTCGGAAATATGACTGAATATTTCTTCTGGAGGATGGCCGATTTTTACTCCCGCTATCTATTGGATGATTATCAAAACTGCGTTGATATTTCACAAATGAATAACGATTAACTAAACTTTTCACATTAATTCTTTGAGTTTCTTTGCCATATTATTGGCAAAGACAAACTCATTGAGTTCTTTGCAATCGGAATTAAGGATATCAAACCGTGATCCTTCCCATTTTTTGTACCCATCATAAATAAATGAGACACTATCCCCTATCTCCATTACCGAGTTCATATCGTGAGTATTAACGATTGTCGTGATATTGTACTCTTGGGTAATCTCTTGAATCAATTTATCGATGAGGATTGAAGTATATGGGTCTAAGCCAGAATTTGGTTCATCGCAAAAAAGATACTTTGGGCGCAAAACTATTGCCCTTGCAATGCCAACTCTTTTCTGCATCCCCCCAGATAACTCTGATGGATATTTATCCTCGATGTTTGTAAGGTTTACCCTTTTTAGGCAAGAATTGACCCTTTCAAGTTTCTGTTCTTCAGACCAATCGGTGAAAAAATCCAATGGAAATTTCACATTCTCTCTAGCTGTTGCAAAATCAAATAATGCACTCCCCTGAAACAACATTCCTATCTCTTGGTGAAGGAGTTTTTTCTCCCCAAATGATAGTTTCCCGAACAATTTATCATCAAACCACACCTCACCCTTATCGGGAGAATGGAGACCGACCACAGATTTAAGCAACACCGTCTTCCCAGATCCACTTGCCCCTATAATCAAAGAGCACTCCCCCTCTTTATATGTTGCTGAGATGTTGTGTAAGACCTCTTTATCTTCAAAAGATTTACATAAATCGATAACTTTTATCATCCTAATAATAATTTTGTCAATGCAAGGTCAAAAATCAATATTAACCCACTTGTCACAACGATGGCTTTTGTACTTGAGCGACCAACGCCTAATGAGCCACCATTAGAAGTGTAACCATAGAATGCCGATACTGAGGTAATAATAAAACTAAAAATGGTTGTTTTAATATAACTATATATCACATAATTGAACATAAAGCAAAACATAAGCCCCGTAATATAGTCAGCAACAGTAATAATACCTGTCAACCATACTACAACATACCCACCGCTTAAACCTATGATAAAACTCATCAACATCATAATAGGATTGAGGAGTGTAGTGGCCACAATTTTAGGAAGGATAAGATAGTTTGCCGAATTGACACCCATCATATCCATTGCATCTATCTGCTCGGTAATACGCATTGTTCCAATTTCAGATGTAATATTGGATCCTATTGTACCAGCTAAGATAAGGCATATCATAGTGGAACAAAACTCAAGAATTAGAGACTCTCTGGCCATGTATCCTACATACATTTTAGGAATAAATGGCGACTCTAAATTGTAACTCGTTTGAAGAACTATCACCGCTCCAATAGCAAAAGATATTAAGGCAACCAATGGAATTGAGTTAAGTACCAATTTATCGCCCTCTCTAAGACATTGTTTCCAAAACATTTTCCATTTATCTGGTTTTTTAAAAACCATCTTCATCAAGAGAGTATATCTTCCTACTATTTCAAAAAGGTTGGGCATTCTAATAGTTTTTAGGCGACAAAATTCGCTTTTTATTTCTACATTAGCAACCTAATTTTGTCATTGTGAGGTTTTTTTATCATATAGGATTACAATTATATTACCTTGGCATCAAACTATATTCGCCATTTTCCCACAAAGCAGCCCTCTTCCGCTCTGGGAGAAAATCACTTTTTAACCACCTCTCAGCCACCATCACACACTCTTCCCCAATTATTTGGATTCATTGCTCCTCTGTTGGGGAATTTGAACAAGCACGTCCAATATTTGAAAGGATCAAAGAAGAAAAAAGGGAGGAAAAATTACTTTTAACCTTTTTTTCCCCATCGGGATACGAACTAAGAAAGAGTTACAATCTTGCTGACTGGGTCTTTTATTTACCTATCGACTCTCCTTCAAACGCTAAGCAATTCATAGATATCGTACAACCATCAAAAGTGATATTCATTAAATATGAATTTTGGTATTATTTTCTCACGGAGCTGAAAAAGAGAGCCATTAACACGTACTTGGTTTCTGCCATATTTAAGGAAAACAGCTGTTTTTTCTCCCCTATTTATGGAGAGTTTTTTAGAAAAATGCTCAGATGTTATAGCGATATTTTTGTTCAAGAAAACAACTCCAAAGAGTTGCTTACATCCATAAATATCACTAATGTAACGGTAAGTTCGGATACAAGGTTTGATCGTGTTGCTAAGATAGCACTCGATAATTGCACTCCTGCCCCAATAGAAGAGAGCTTTTCAAAAGGTAAGTTAACCCTCATAGCAGGAAGCACATGGCCTAAAGATGAAAAACTGCTATTTAAAATGTTGGATTTATTTCCACAATTACAACTGATAATTGCACCTCACGAAGTTGAAAAAGAGCACATCAATTTTATCCTTTCTTATTATAAGAAATATTCTCCTCTACTATATACAGACATCTCTTCTCAAGACCTTTTCAATATTACCCCTCAATCAAGGGTGTTGATAATAGACACAATTGGGAGGCTCTCCCTCATTTACAGATATGGATTTGCGGCATACATAGGTGGTGGATTCGGAGCTGGTATTCACAATACCCTTGAGGCTGCAGTTTATGGTATCCCAGTATTATTTGGACCAAAATATGAAAAATTCAAAGAGGCCTCAGAGCTTATTGCTAATGGAGGTGGCTTCACATTTGACTCCTCTAAAGAACTTCAGTCAATTATATCTAAGCTCCTGAACAACAGAGAATTTCTCATTCAGAGCTCTAACGCATCTAAAGAATATGTCCTCTCCAATAAAGGTGCTACTGAGATTATTTATAAAAAAATTTTTTTATAAAAATATATCTTTTTTTCCAACTTATATTACAATCCATTTATCCTGATTTTTTCTCATTTTCTTTGTGGAAAAAATGTTGTACTGTACTTATAGTGCCACTTGTATCGGCCTCAACGTGATACCTGTGACAATTGAAACATCAATCTCGATTGGAGTAGGAATATATCTTATTGGCCTGCCTGATAGTGCTGTCAAAGAGAGTTTACTCCGCGTTACCACCTCATTGCAGAGTTATTCTTACAAGATACCAGGGAGAAAAACTGTAATCAACATGGCTCCAGCAGATATAAAAAAGGAGGGATCTGGTTATGATGCAGCGATAGCAGTTGGGTTGTTAGCAGCTTCAGAACAGATTTCTATAACCAATATAGATAAATATATGATTATGGGGGAACTTTCACTTGATGGGAAACTTCGCCCCATTAAAGGGTCACTTCCAATTGCCATCGAGAGTGCTAAATTGGGATTTAAAGCATGTATTTTCCCAATAGAATCTGCATTGGAAGCTTGTGAGGTTGAATCAATTGAGATATATGGGGCAGAAAATATTATTCAAATAATAGATATTCTCAACGGTGCAGAATACACTAATAATTTGAAGGTCTCCTCTTCTGCTTGTTCTTCTGATAAAATAAAGAATATTGATGAGGATTTTTCTTCAATACTGGGACAGGAATTTGCTAAAAAAGGACTGGAAATTGCAGCAGCTGGCAACCACAATATATTGATGATAGGGCCACCTGGGGCAGGGAAGAGTTTCATGGCCAAGTGCCTCTCTTCTATTCTTCCTCCGATGAGCAAGGATGAATCTCTGCAGACAAGTGCCATTTATTCTGTAGCAGGGAAATTATCTGAATATGGAGGATTAATGAAAAAAAGGCCATTTCGCTCCCCTCACCACACCTTAAGTATGGTCTCTTTAGTCGGGGGAGGCTACAATGCAATGCCTGGTGAAATATCTTTAGCTCACAACGGAGTTCTCTATTTAGATGAAATGGCCCAATTTTCAGGAGCCTCCCTTGATCTACTCAGGCAGCCTCTTGAAGATAGGAAGATTGCAATTTCAAGGGTACGGTATAAGGTTGAATATCCCGCTTCATTTATGCTTGTTGGCTCTTCAAATCCTTGTCCATGTGGATATTATGGTGAAGAGGGGAATAGATGCACTTGCAGCAGCGGACAAGTGACAAAATATATGTCTAAAATATCGGGGCCTCTCATTGATAGAATTGATATTACTATTAGAGTGAAGAGTGTAGAGAGTTCGGTGCTATTATCGGGGAAAAAGGGGGAACCAAGTAGTGAGATTGCGAAAAGGGTAGCAGCAGCAAGAGAGATTCAATATAACAGACTAAAAAACGACAATTGTTTTACAAATTCACAGATGAACAATGAACAAATGAACCGCTACTGCAGGTTAGGGGGTAAAGAACTCGATTTTTTAAATAAAATAATGATAAAATATTCATTGTCTGCCAGAGGCTACTGTAGAATCCTCAAGATATCGAGAACAATAGCCGACTTAGAAGGGGAAAAAATGGTCTCATTGAAGCATATTTCTGAAGCAGTACAATATAGGTTTATGGAAGTTTTGTAACTTTGCACCATTGATAAGGATATGAAACGATTAATTATTAAAAATCTCTCTGATATTGACAGAGTAGCAAAGGAATTTGCAGGGCTCACTATTGGTTATCCTATAATAGCATTTTACGGATCAATGGGGGCAGGAAAAACAACGTTTATCAAAGCTTTATGTAAAGCACTAAAAGTGGATGATATTGTTAATAGTCCTACTTTTACAATTGTCAACGAATACAAGTCTCAAATTGGATTTTCAATTTACCATTTCGATTTTTATCGTATAAGTAAAATACAGGAAGCCATCGATTTAGGCTTTGAAGAGTACATATATAGCGATGGGATTTGCTTGATGGAATGGCCAGAAAAAATTGAAGAAATATTGCCTGAAGAGACATTAAAAGTAAATATCAATGTACTGGAAGATGGATCTCGAGAAATTATCCTCAACGGCTATGAAGAAGAACATCACGACTGTCACCACACTCAATATAAAATGGCATAATAATGGCCGAATACCTCAACATAGAGCAGTTTTTAAAAAAGTCGAGAGAAGGCACCCCTATAATTGATGTCAGGTCTCCTGCCGAATATGAGCATGCCCATATTCCAAATGCAACGAACATCCCCCTCTTCGACAATGAGCAAAGGGCCATTGTAGGTACTATATATAAAAGACAAGGACGTACATTAGCTATACAGAAGGGGTTAGAATTTGTAGGACCACAACTTAGGGAGTTTACAAGAATTGCTTTCCGCTTAAAGAGTGATGAAGTTTTAATTCACTGTTGGAGAGGGGGCATGAGGAGTTCTTCCATGGCTTGGCTCCTTGAATTGGTGGGTCTAAAATGTTATCTGCTTGAAGGGGGTTACAAGGCATATAGAAACTACGTGCTAAATTATTTTGCCAGAGACTACAAATTAATAATTTTAGGAGGTTGTACTGGAAGTGGTAAAACAGACCTCTTAGAGAGTTTGCAAAAAGCAGGTGAACAAACACTTGATCTCGAAGCTATTGCACGACACAAAGGATCTGCATTCGGAGCCATTGGAAAAGAAGAACAGCCTTCATCAGAACATTTTGAGAATCTCCTTTTCGATGAACTTTCAAAATTAGAGATATATAAACCTATATGGACAGAGGATGAGAGTATAAATATTGGTAAAGTTTTCATCCCTAAAGCTATATGGAATAATATGTTACAATCGGAATTGATTGAAGTTAAGACCGATTATGATATTCGTCTCAACAGAATTCTTCGGGATTATGCCTGCTTTGATAAAGAGTTACTGATTGACTCAATTAAGAAAATTGAAAAAAGACTTGGTTATGATAAGTGCAAGGTGGCTATTCAAGCATGCCTTGATTCTGATCTTAAAAAAGCTGCCACAATATGCCTTGCATATTACGATAAATTGTATCTCGGCTCATTAGAAAGTAGGTTTGCAGGGAATCCACATTTATCAATAGAAATAGATACACTCAACACTGATGAGATAGTTCCTAAATTGCTATCTTTGATTAATACAAAGAAAAATGAATAAGAAAATCAAAACCACTATTGTAATTAACAAAAACGGGATGGGAGAGGCTCCTCAGGAGCTTAGAGAGACATTAATAAAGAATTATCTCACCCTTCTTATAGATGAAACTGACCTACCAACATATATTTGCTTTTATGGTGAAGGGGTAAAACTCACCCTAAACACTTCACATGTAATTGATGAATTAAAGAAATTGCAAGAATTGGGTATAAAAATATTAATTTGCAAGACTTGTCTTTTATATTTCAACTCCATTGAAAATGTTGCAATAGGAGACATAGCCACAATGCTCGACATTATGGGTGCTCAAAAGAATTGCGATAAAGTAATAGTGTTATAACAATGAATGAAATAAAACTCACACAGTTTAGCCCTGGCGCAGGTTGCGGTTGCAAAATCGCCCCAAAAGATCTTGAAGAAATTCTCAAGGGTAGCAATTCTACTAAAGAGTTCCCCCATCTTTTAGTTGGCAACAACTCTAAAGATGATGCTGCGGTATATGAAATAGGTGATGGTAAGGCCATTGTCAGCACCACTGATTTCTTCACCCCAATTGTGGATGACCCCACAAATTTCGGAAGAATATCTGCCACCAATGCCATTAGCGACATATATGCCATGGGAGGGACACCTATCATGGCCATTGCCATACTCGGATGGCCCCTCGACAAACTACCTGCAGTGGTTGCTTCAGAGGTTATTTCAGGAGCAAGGAGCGTATGCGACAATGCAAATATCCCACTCGCAGGGGGACACAGCATCAATAGTGCAGATCCTTTTTTCGGCCTCGCCGTCACAGGCATTGTCGATGTTAAAATGATAAAGAAGAACAATTGTGCCAAGGATGGTGATTTACTTTTTTTAACCAAACCACTTGGCATTGGGCTTGTATCTTCTGCCGAAAAATTTGGAGTAGTACGCCAAAAAGATAAAGAGCTGGCATTAAAATTGATGACCACTCTGAACATCCCTGGGCAGAAGTTGGCCACTGTAAGGGGTGTCAATGCCCTCACTGATGTCACTGGATTTGGTCTAGCAGGTCATTCCATTGAGATGGCAGAAGGTAGCGGACTTCAAGCGGTAATTAAGTATGACTCAGTGCCAAAAATAGAGGGAGTTGATTATTACATTGAGAAAGAGTGTATGCCAGGTGGAACATTCCGCAATTTCAACAGCTATGGGGACAAGTTAGAAATGGATCAGAGGCATATACCATTAATGTGCGATCCTCAAACCTCAGGGGGGCTACTTATTGCAGTTGAACCCTCCTCTGTTGAAGAGGTAAGGGAGATAATGGATGAATACGGCCACCCCCTATTTGAAATAGGAAAAATGAGAGAAAAAATTGGAGAAAAATCTGTTATCATAAAATAATAAATATAAAATATGATGAATAAGTTTTTGTTACTTTGCTTGAGCATGATATTAACAGTATCATGCGCAACAGATTCTGAAAAGGAGATAAAAGTTGGTGCCCTTTCTTACGACGAATACCTCCCTCTACTTAAGGAGAAAAAAGTTTCTATCCTTTCTAATCAAACAGGGATGGTTTCAGAGGGGGAGCATCTTCTGGATGCACTTCTCTCCAAAGGGGTAAATGTTGTATCTATTATGTCCCCTGAACATGGCTTCAGAGGCACAGCAGATGCTGGAGAGCATGTAAGCAGTTCGATAGACTCAAAAAGTGGAATCAAGATTAGATCCCTATATGAAAAAGGGATTGACAGACCCTCTGATGAGGCAATGAATGAATTTGACGTTATGATCTTTGACCTTCAAGATGTAGGGGTAAGATTTTATACATATAATGCGACTATGGCGAGGATGATGGATGCCTGTGCTAAATTTGGTAAAAAGATGATAATTCTTGACAGACCAAACCCTCTTGGCTTTTATGTTGATGGTCCTACTCTCGATATGAAATATAAATCTGGTGTGGGTTGGCTACCTATTCCAATTGTTCATGGAATGACACTCGGAGAGTTGGCTCACATGATCAATGGAGAAGGATGGCTCACTGATGGAATAAAATGCGATATTACAGTGATCAAATGTAAAAATTATACACATAGCAGCAAGTATCAACTTCCAGTCAAGCCATCTCCCAACTTACCTGATATGAGATCTATTTACCTCTATCCATCCACCTGCTACTTTGAGGGTACACCAGTGAGCCTTGGCAGAGGGACGGACAAACCATTTCAGATGTATGGCCATCCAGATATGACAGGGTATGATTTCTCTTTCACTCCAAAAAGTATTTCAGGGGCAAAGAATCCTCCACAACTTGACAAAGAGTGTTTTGGAGTGGATCTTTCAAATCTTTCATTTGATGAAATCAATAAAGAAAAAATAAATTTGAAATATATTATTGATGCCTATAACAATCTCAACATCGAAGATGAATTTTTCCGTAAGTTTTTCACTTTACTTACAGGTAGAGAATATGTCAAAGAGATGATTATGGAGAAAAAGAGTGCAGAAGAGATCGAGAAAATGTGGGAAGGGGATGTAAATGAGTTTACCAGTAAACGAGAAAAATATCTTCTCTACCCACTTTAACAATATTTAATTACATATAAAAACACAATGAGAATCAAGCCATATTTACTTACAATTATAATTTCTTTAACTTTTTGTTTCAATCTTAATGCTCAGCAAATTAAAAACGAAGACGATAATTTTATCGAAGGGATAAAATTATATACACTCGAAGAGTATGAGAATGCTGCTGAGTTACTCCAATTAGCGACATCCCAGTCTCCAAATAATGACGCAGCTGCCTTCTATTTGGGACTTACTTATTTAAATATGGAGGATAAAGAAAGGGGTGAATTATATATTAAGAAGGCCCTTGAAATTGACCCAGGCAACTATTGGTATAGGATAAGATTGGCACAACTATATTATGACACTAATAGACTTGAACTCTCACTCTCTTTATATGAAAAGTTAAAAAAAGATTTCCCGAAAAAAAGTTCTATTTATTACGAAATAATAGATTTATACACTAATAATGGACAGATAGACAAAGCCCTTGAGACCCTCACTCAGATTGAATCTATAGGGGGTGTCAACTCCGCCACTTTAAACGCACGTTTTGAATTGCTAAGGATGCAGGGCAATTATGAAGAGGCATTTAAATATCTTCTTCAATTGGAAAAGATGGTGGACTCTCCCCAAATTTCCTATATGGTTGGTGACTACTATAAGACAAAATATCAAGACGAAGAGGCAATTTCTTTTTACAATAAATCATTATCAATGGAGCCCAATTATTCACCATCATATTTTGGCCTCGCTGAAGTATATAGAACCCAGAGGAACATGCCCCTTTTCTTCAAAAACATTAATATCTTTTTCTTGAGCAAAGATATTAACCCCATCATGAAGACACAGTATATGAAAGAGGTTATTTTCAATCCTAATTTCGTCCAAACATTTCCATTCCAGGTGGATACTATGGTACAAAATATACTGCATGTCCATCCAAAAGACAGCTCGACAATATCTATGGCAGGGGAATACTATATCAAATCAGGACAAGAGGCTATAGCTACTTCTTTTTATCAACTAAATACAAAATTGTATCCAGACAACCTCTCTTTTGAGATGACATATCTCTCATTGCTATACTATCTCCAACAATGGGGAAAGGTTGTAGAAGAGGGCTCAGAGGCACTGAACAGATTTCCTAACGAACCATCTATTTATGAAATCATCTCTATTGCCCAGTGGCAACAGAACAAAATTGACGAGGCTATTGCTGGATATGAACAATTATCAAAAATAGCACCTAAAAACAGCAAGTACCAACTATCAGCTTATGCAGCACTTGGAGATATATACCATTTGAAAAATAATCTAAGAAAAGCATTCTCATATTATGATAAAGCACTTAAGATAGATCCAAAATATGTTCCTGTACTTAATAACTATGCATACTACCTCAGTATACTCAATAAAAAACTTTCTAAAGCCCTTGAGATGAGTAAAATAACCATAGTTGAAGAGCCTGATAATCCAACATATCTTGATACCTATGCCTGGATTTTGTATTTAACAGGCAACTATAAAGAGGCGAAAGTACACTTCAAACATGCAATGCTATATGGGGGCAAAGAGAGTGCAGTGATAATGGATCACTATGCAGATGTTCTATATAAACTAAACGAATATGATTTGGCTTTTATATATTGGGAACAGGCGAATAAACTTGATCCTTCGTTGATGATTAATGAAAAAATTGAAAAATATAAATCTGCGCAAAAAAAATAATTTGATGAAACGGTCGCTATCGATAATACTATGTCTGTTCATCTCTCTCACAATTCTTCATGCTCAAAACATAACAACAAAACAAGAAGAGAAGAAAAGGATAGAGGATGAGATCTCTTTCATTGATAAGCAACTTCGCACCACAAATCACAAACAAAAGGAGAGTACAAATACCCTCATCCTAACAAAAAAGAAAATTGAAACTCGTAAAAACCTTATCGATCGCTTGGATAACGACATAAAGATTTACGAGAACAATATTTATAAGAAAGATCGTGATATAACGAGATTAGAGAATAAACTTGATACATTAGAAAATCATTACGAAAGGTTAGTTTATACTGCATACAAAAATCGTGATGCTAAAGTGTGGTTTATGTATATTATGGCAAGTAATTCCATTTCTCAAGGTTATAGAAGGTGGGAATACCTAAAACAGATCACCTCAACTATTAAAAAGCAGGCCAACAACATAAGGGAATCCAAAGTAACTTTATCAAAAGAAAAAGAAGAACTCCTTACCCTCAAGCTCTCATCTACAAAGACCCTTAACAAAAGGGAGCAAGAATACAAGACACTTACCGATGAAGAGAGAACTCTCACCTCTACTATTAAAAAATTGAAGAGAGATGAGAAAAAATACAAAAGTGAAATTGCACAAAAAAAACGAGAAGCTGACAAACTCAACAAAGAAATAGAGAAACTCCTTGCTGCAGCAGCGAGAGATAGCAAAAAGGTGGGCAGGAGCAAAGAAGAGACAGAGCTATCTGTAAAATTTGGAGAAAACAAAGGAAAACTTCCATGGCCCGTTAATACTGGTATTATTGCTGAGAAATTTGGACAGTCTTTTCATCCTGTGTTCAAAAATATAAAACTACCATTCAATAATGGTATAAACATCTCGACAGACCCCAATTCAAAAGTGAAATCGATATTTGATGGATTGGTAAAACAGGTTATAGTCGTACCAGGCTACAATCAATGTGTACTTGTATCTCATGGAGAGTATTTCACTTTTTACTGCAAATTAAAAAAAGTAAATATAAAAGGGGGAGACAAAATTAAAATTGGCGATCAGATCGGTATTGTCGATGATTCTGAGGATGGTAACTCAATACTTCATTTTGAAATATGGAAAGAATCATCCAAACAAAATCCCCAAGAGTGGCTAAGCTCCCCCCCCACGCTACTTAACTAACTGCTTAAAGGGAAAGGATAAAAGTATACTCCTTAGCCTTTTTCATCGCTTTATTATATCTCCCAGACGCCCCTCCATGCCCCGACTCCATATCGCACAAGAAAAGGAGAAGATTATTGTCTGTTTTATACTCTCTAAGTTTAGCAACCCACTTTGCAGGTTCCCAATATTGTACTTGAGAATCCCAGAAACCACTTGTCACTAAAATATTTGGATAATCTTGTTTTTTAATATTGTCATATGGAGAGTATGAGAGCATATAGCTAAAATATGGCTCCTTCCTAGGATCTCCCCACTCATCCCATTCAAACGTAGTCAGAGGGATTGTCTCATCTATCATTGTATTAATGACATCTACAAATGGAACCCCTGCAATAATTCCCTTATACAATTGTGGTTCCATATTTACTATGGCTCCCATAAGAAGACCACCAGCACTAGCTCCATAAGCATACATGTTATCTTCTGTAGTATATCCTTGAGATATTAAGTACTTAGCACAATCATTAAAATCGGTAAATGTATTTTTCTTATTTAATAATTTACCATTTTCATACCACTCTTTACCCATCTCGGCCCCCCCTCTGATATGAGCTATTGCATATGCGAATCCTCTATCCAACAATGAGATGACATAAGGATCAAATCTTGGATTTGAAGAGCTACCATATGAACCATAACCATAAAGAAACACCTTCCCTTTTCCATTTTTTTCAAATCCTTTTTTGTATATTATTGAAATTGGTATTTTTGTTCCATCTGTTGCTCTACCCCACAGCCTCTCTACTGAATAGTCTGCCTGCACATAGGTAGGAACATTGGTTTGTTTTAATTTTTTATTGATTCTACTTGACATATCATACTCAAATAGTGTTGATGGGGTAGCAAGTGAAGTATAATTGAAGCGTAAAACATCACTTTTCGTGTCACAATTTACATCAAATTGAGCTGAAAAGCAAGGATCATCAAATTCAATAGAATGAATCTCTCCACTATCCAATTTAAGAATATCTATATAAAGATTTGCCTCCTTCTCCTGATTGATTGCTATGTATTTATCGAATAATTGAAAAGATTTAATCAAAATTCCTTGTTTACATGGAATTAGCGTTTTCCACGAACTGACAGACACATCTTTATCACTACAAACCATTATTTTGTTGTTCAAAGCACCGTCTCTATCTGTTAAGATATAAAAGTTCTCCTTATTATGATCAACAGTGTATTTTACACCTTTTTCTCTACCTGCAAAAGATTTGAATTCTCCAGAAATATCGTCTGCCTTGAGGTATAAAACATCATCTGTCAATGTGTTATCACATTCAATAAAAATAAAATTTTTATCAGCTGATGCCGATAATTTTATATTAAATGTAGGATCTGCCTCAAAATAGACCAATTCATCCTGATCCTCAGAATAGATATTATGTCTGTATATTTTGTCAGCCCTTAGCGTAATCATGTCTTTTCCAACATAATATATAGTTTCACTATCAGCTCCCCACACTGCAACATAAGATACATTTTGAACCTCATTTTGAAGTAATCTACCAGTCTGCAAATCTTTTATGTATAAAGTAAATTTATTTCTTCCAACAAAATCAGCACAATAAGAGAGGAATCTATTATTGGGACTTACTGACATACTAAGCACATTACAAAAGCTATGACCCTCTGAAATAGCATTTACGTCGAGAATTAGCTCCTCAACATTATTTTTCTTTCTATAAAACTCTAAATAATTTTTTCCTTTTACAGTTTTAGTGTAGTAATAATATCCATTATCATAATATGGGATCGAAATATCTTCATCAGAAATACGTCCCTTCATCTCATCGTAAAGAGTACTCGTTAGCTCACTATAATTATTAAGAATTGATTTTGCGTACCTATTCTCACCATCCAGAAAACTAAATAATTTTTTTGTCTGACTATCTGGATTTGTCGCACTCTTTTGTTCATCACTGAGTCGCATCCAATAATAATAATCAATAAAACTCCCTTTACATGTCTGTATTGTCTTTTCTATTTTATCCGCGATAGGTGGTTGTACCTCATTACAAGATACAACCAACATCAAAAATAGCACAAATAGTATCAATTTTTTCATTTACATATCTATTTTAGTTCATCAAGAAAGTTAAAGATGCTTTGATAATATAAAATATTATTATCTAAACCTTTAAATCCGTGTCCTTGTCCCTCTACTTCCAAAAACTCTACAGGTTTGTTCATCTCGGTAAGAGCTCTATACATCATTCGAGATCCTTCAATATCTACTCTATCATCATGATTACCATGTATCAACAATAAAGGACCCGATATTTTATCTACGTGCGTAATAGGTGATCGATCTATCAGCTTATCCTTATCCGCAACAGGATCTCCTGCCTCCAAGAATGTCCAGTCTGGAATATTAGAGTGATTGTGCTGATATATAATATCTGCAAATCCTGCCACAGCAACACCGAATCCAAATGGGAAATAGGCTTTTTTTCCATTAATTTCCCCTGGGAATGTGAGTAAACGCATCGTTGCATAGCCACCATGGCTCATTCCAAATACACCTATTCTATCTGCAGTAACTCCCAGTTTTTCAGAGATGTATTTAGCACAATATATAATGTCAATTATCTCATCTCCCCCTAGGTCTTTATCATTTAGTGCCGCAAAATCTCGTCCAAATCCAGAAGTTCCCCTTGGTGATGGACTCAATACATAGATACCTGCATCGGTAAATATCTGATGCTCCATATCATATGAGTTACCACCTCCATAAAATGATTGTATCATAACCATCTTATCTTTCAACGGCTTTTTAGGGGTAAGCAAATATGCATGTAAATCTCTATCAAATGTTGGAATTGACAATCTTTCAACAGTTGAAGTGACTAATTTTTCACTCTTTTCTTTTGGTAATGCGATAACAACATCTTTAGTCAATGTCTTGTTTTCAAATGTGATTTTCCACATTTCAAACACAATATCAACTGCTCCAACAGACAAAAATATTTGATTTTCATTTGTGGCTGCTATATTAATGGATGCTTGAAAAGTAGTACTTACGACTTCTTGTTTCGAAACAGGATCAACTATTGATAGTTTTGATTCAGCTGGAGAATTTGATACTAAAGCAAGATATTTTTTACCATTTTGTGTGATCCATCCCGCTGATACATCATAATCATAGTTAGTGACTTGTGTTACTTTATGACTGTTTTTATTATATGAATAGACATTAGCATACCCTGTCTGATTTGAAAGATAATATACTGTATTATCATCATACCAGGGATTAATTACTTCTGTACCATCTAAACTCCCTTCAATCTTAGGATCGGTCAAGATATTTAGTTTACCTGTTTTAAAATCAACATACCCCATATTGGTATATGTCCTATCGGCCCCTTTCAACACAGAGAGGATAGCTCCCTCTCTATTGGGATGCAATGATATCTCTGACCAAGTCATACGGTAATCAGGTGTATCCGTATATACTATCTTATCTTCAAGGGTACTTAGATTTAAAATATGTAATTCGTCAAGTCTCTGATCATTTTGACCAAGTCTCGCTATATATGAAATATGAGTTCCAGCATCGTTAAGAGTCCACCCGTATATATATGGTACGTTTGTCAATTTGTCAATCTTTTTGGTCTTGATATCTAATCTGTATAAATTGATTATCTCATCATTTTTCTCATCTCCAATCCAATATAGGCAATTGTCTGCCTTATTGTATCCATATTTCCATAAGTTTTTCTTAGAGAAATCTTCATCGCAGATAACTTGTCCCTCATCAAGATTAGATGATTTGGAAAGATCGAGCATCATTAGGTTGGTTGTCTCCCCATTTTTTGTATAGAATAGTTTTGAGCCATCCTTACTCATTTTAATCATATATGTAGTGTAGGGAAATTCTGTATAGAATGACTCTATATCTATCTTTCTATCATCAAATGTGACAATTCCTTTACTTTCTTCTTGATTTTCTTTACAAGAAGATATTGGGAATGCAAGTAGTAGCATTCCCAATACAAAAAACAATTTTTTCATTACTAACCTTTTATCTCCAATATTCATTCTGATCTTTAGCCTCCAATTTTTTGTTGAATAACATCTCATTTTCAGGGATAGGAAGCATTAATCTAGGGCTATCAGCTGGAAGGTCAACTTTTGCCCAATGTTCTTGACTTGTAGTTCTAATTAAAGGAATATGCAACCTTCTAATATCATGTAATCTGTGCCCCTCGCCATATAATTCCTTTCTTCTTTCAAGATATATATTTTCTAATGTTGCAGCTGTAGTGGTAGCTCCTCTCTTAACTTGCAATGCATTTAATGGTGCAGCTGCATCTCCCCCTAGGTGGACTTCACATTCAGCTTTGATCAAATAAGCTTCTGCGATTCTTGCCATTGGAAATTCAGCATCCCCCATCATTGTTCTATGATTAAATTTTGAAGTAAAATATCCATCTTCTTCATAGAAATAAAATGGGAAACGTTTTCTGCAATCTTTGTCTTCAAATTTGCTTACAAATGCTTTGGTAAATCTTACTGTTCCATAACCATCCCACATGTCAATTGCTTTATCTGATAACATGTCATCAATATCTACTTTGCCACCATAAGGATATCCTTTATAGCCAGAGGCATGATAATAGAAAGATGGAACAGATGCAAAAATATTACAAGTAGCAGGGGTGAAAAAGTGAGCCCATAGCCACTCCGAATTGCGTTCTTTAAATCCAGATTTCCATTCTTCTTGACTCATTAAGTTTGAACCATCAAATATGTTATTTGCAGCAAATTCGGCATATTTCTTGGCATTTGTATAGTCTGCCATGTCAAGGTACGCTCTTGCTAACAACAATGCAGCACTTCTTGGTGTGATAAATTCAACATTATTGTCGGTGATATTATTTAATGCAAAAGTCAAATCATTTATTACTTGTTTATAAATATCTTCAACAGTGGCCCTTGGAAGGTGATCAGATGCTGCGTTTGCTGGTTCAAGCCTTAGAATAACCCCTTGCGCGTTTTTATCAAGTGTGTAAGCAGGAGCAAAAAGCCTTATAAGGTATAGATATGCATATCCCCTCAATCCATGTGCTTTGGCAATGAGATCGTCTCTTTTAGCAGATTCGGGGAGTTCAGCTACATACTTTATAATTGAGTTTGCTGCATCTATAGCTTTATAACTAAGTGGCCATATATAATTTGAATAGCCTGACCACCATGGGGTACTAGTGGGAACTTGAGAATATGTATATGAGAAAACATTCCAATTGTAGGTTGGTCTTCCATAAGCACCACTTGTCATAAGTGCATCTTCACCCATTACATCGGCCATAATATAGCCCAATGTATGATTTTGATAGTGTCCAATTGATCTATGACCAGCATTTAAAGCTGTTTGGGCGGCATCTACTGATGAGAAAATTTGCTCATCTGAAACAGAATCAGTAGGAAGCTGCGTTAAGTCTTTATTACATGAAACTCCTAAGAAGAGAGCTATTAATAAACTTAAATATATTTTTGTTTTCATTTTATTCATTTTTCTATGTTAGAATGTCAAATTAAGTCCAAAAGTAAATGTTCTTGATAATGGCATTGTTACAAGATCGTTGTAACCACCAACTCCATAAATATCTAAATCATCATATCCTTTCCAATCGCTCTTAAACCATGTGAATAGGTTATCAGCATTGAAATAAACTTTTACTCCGCTAAGTATCTTTTGACTACCAAATATCTTTTTAGGCAATGTGTATGAAAGGTTTACATTTTTTAATTTAATGTAAGTCGCATCATATAAGAATCTTGTTGATTCTGAATTGGTCATAAGTGTACCTGCATTAACAATGGCTGGAATATTTGTATTTGGAGATTCAGGGGTCCATGCACCTAAATCATCTCTATGCATATTTTTTCCTGCTTCTCCCCCTTCATGCATAACACTTGCGTAAAGTGCATCATAGACTTTACCTCCGATACTATAATAGAGCATAAATGAGAGAGAAAGGCCTTTCCATGAAAGATTGTTATAAAATCCACCATATACATCGGGAGTTGCTTTTCCTTGTAATTCATAATCAGCTTGACCATATTCACTTGTTGTTCCAGTTCCTTTTTTCCACAATGGTTTTCCAGTATTTTTGTCAACTCCCATCCAAGTAGGCATATAAAATTCGTATTGACTATGTCCTACCTTCCATATTTTTTTGGTCTCACTCATTACTACATCATCGTTACCTGCAAGGTCTAATATTTTATCAGTTGACGAAGACAAATTGAAACTTAAGTCCCATGTGAAGTCTTTGCCCCTTATCACTTCTGCACCGATCTCAAATTCAAATCCGTTATTTGTGACCTTTGCAAGGTTCTTCATTACTGATTTGATACCGTGTGATGTTGGAAGTGGGAATAAATATAGAAGGTCTTTTGAAGTTTTATTATAATACTCAATTGATCCATATATTCTATGATCTAAGAAAGCATAGTCAATACCCACATTGAACATGGCTTGTTTTTCCCAACCCAATTCAGGATTTGCAAATTGTGTGTGTGAAAAACCAGGGTATGTACCATAGTTGAAACCATCCCCAGCAGACCAAACTCCGAGAGATTGATATCTTGCTACACCTAAATTGTTTCCAGATGTACCATAACTTGCGCGTAATTTTAAAGAATTAACCCAACTAACATCTTTAAGGAAACTCTCGTTGTCAATACGCCATGAAGCTCCTACACTGTAAAAATTACCCCACTTGTTGTCTGCTCCAAAAACTGATGAACCATCTCTTCTGAATGACCCAGAAATAAAATATTTATTATCATAATCATATTCTGCACGAGCGATATAGGATAGAAGCACCTCTTTAGAGGTCCATGAAGATGGAGCTAATGGGCTTGTAGATGCAACTAATTCATTCATAAAGTCAAAAGCAAATTTTGTTCCTTGTGCAAGGGCATATTCCCTTGTACTATTCCACGCCTCAAAACCAACCATTGCAGAGACTCCGTGCTTATCATTCCCAAATCTTCTATTAAAATCTAAAGTGGTTGTAGAGGTAATCATCAAATCATGTGTTTGGTGCCTTTCTGAACGTCCTCCGTATGCAGGACCATTACCGTGATTTTTATTCCAGAATTTTATCTCATATAGATTGACATAATCGGGAGAGAAAGTAGTTTTTAACTTCAGCCCCTCCATAAACTTAATTTCCAGGAACATAGAGGCAAGTAGTCTGTATGTCTTTGTTCTATTAATATCCATAAATGGTATTGCAAGTGGGTTGAAGTCTTTAGATACAGGGTTAAGCCAATTGAATTGTTTTTCCCCTTTTTGATCAAGGATTAAATTGCCAGATTTATCTGTTAAATATACTGGCACTCCACTTGGAAAATAGAGAGCATTGTATAGAGGTGAAGCTCCTGCACCACCAGCAACTTCTGTATTTTGGTTTGAAAGTGAAAATGTAGTATTCATCCCAGCACGAAGCCAAGGCTTAATTTGGGCAGTGATATTAGCTTTTCCTGAATATCTGGTATATCTTGAAGATGGAGAGGTCCCTTTTTGGTCAAAAAATCCACCAGAGAAGAAATATGATAAATTTTCGGTACCACCTGTAAAACTTCCATTATAGTCTTGTGTCAAACCTGGTGAAAGCACCTCTTTTTGCCAATCTGTATCAACGATCACTTTTGCACCAGCTACAAGATTGCCATTTGCATCATAAGGTTGATCCATATTGTATGGGTTGAAGGTGATGAGACCTTGAGTTTGCGAATTAGCCCAATTCGCAGCATCAGAAGGAGAGAACCCTTGAGATTTACGATCTCTGAAATATGCATTGAATACTGTTTGGTAATGTTCAGCAGAGTTCATAAGGTCAAACCTTTTTGGAACTGCAGAAACTCCTACTTGAGCATTAAGGTTAAATTTCCCTTCCCCCTTTTTACCCGATTTTGTAGTGATAATTACAACTCCGTTGGCTGCCCTTGAACCATAAAGTGAAGCTGCCGCAGCATCTTTCAAGATGGTAATTGATTCAATATCTTGAGGGTTAATAGATGATAAAATGCTTGATGAACTTGATGCATCATCTGCTATCATTGAATATTGTGTTGAAGTAGTTGCTACCCCGTCAATTACATACAATGGTTCATTTGATGCATTAAGCGACCCCGAACCTCTGATTCGAAATGAAGTAGTTGCGCCTGGTTGTCCTGAAGAAGGGACTACCTGCATCCCTGCAACTTTACCTTGCAGTGCTTGTTCAAAGGAGGAGGTTGGATTTTCGAGTATTGCATCTGATTTTACAATCGCAGCAGAACCTGAGTAGGACTCTTTCTTTGCTGTTCCATAAGCAACAACAATAACATCTTCCAAATTTTCTGCATCTTGTTTTAAAGTAGCATTTACAATTGCCCTATTATTGATTGCAATTTCAACTGTTTTATATCCAACAAAACTAATCAACAATGAACCTAAAGAGGGTACCTTCATAGAATACTTTCCCATATCGTCAGTAGTCGTTCCAATCATTGTCCCCTTTACTTGAATGGAGGCAAAAGGAATTGGCTCACCCGAAACAGCATCTGTGATAACCCCTTTTAAGTCAATCTCCTTTGACGTAGTTTGGAGAAAAGATTTGGGTGAGAGCACTATTTGATTTGCACTAATTTTGTAAGTGATATCAGTATCTTTAAATAGCTGATTTAAAATTTGTTCTAATGACTCACCTTTAGATTTTAAAGTAATCAAACGATTTACATCTACTATAGAATTATTGTAAGCAAACTTATACGATGTTTGCTTTTGAATCAATTCAAGAACCGATGATAATTTTTGGTTTTCAACGTTAAGTTTGATCTCCTGAGCAGATAATTGCTGAGGGAACAACACCACCGCTCCTAACACTAATGCTAAGGCCATGGCAAACCATTTGTTTAGATAGTTTTTTTGTTTCATATGAGTTTAATAAGTAGTTTTATGTATGATATACAATAAAAAACGACTTTACCGAAGAAAATAAAGTCGTTTTTATAATATTTTTTTTCTTTAAAAAAGAACTACATCCTTATTCATTATTGAAAATCTAACATTTGAACTCAATTTAATGGTTTCAAGCACCTGAATTAGTGACTCAGAGTGAAATTCTCCTGTAAATCTATAATTTTGAATAATGTTGCTATGAATGATAACATTGCAACCATACCACCTCGAAATTCTATTCGCAACTTCACTCATCTGAGTGTTGTTAAATTTGAGGATACCCTTCTTCCACGCAGTGACATAATCTACATCTGCATATATTTTACAAGCCGAGTCGGGACCGATTGTCCCCTTATTAATTATTACTTGCTCTTTATCCGTCACATTAATAATGGAATTGGTTAACTCTCTATAGACAGATAAATTTCCATTTATCATCGTCAGTTTAAAAAATTTATCCTCTTTGTAGCAATTAAGATTAAATTCAGTACCACGCACAATTGCAGATATACCTGTAGGGGTGGTGATGGTCATTGGCCATTCACTATTTGACCTTACCTGAAAATATCCCTCACCAGAAAAAACCACCTTTCTAATATCTGAGTCAAATTGTGCTGGGAATTCGATAGTTGAGCCATTATTTAGCCAAACTATCGAACTATCTGGAAGAACAACTCTCCCCATCACTCCAGCTGTTGAATAATATTTAAGCATGGGAGCAGTAGTTGTTTTCATATCTTTAACAACCTCAACGATATTAGATTGAGGGTAGTCGTTTGTACTCTTTTCAATAGAACTCAAAGAGAAAAAACTGTCATAAACAAAATATCCGAACAAAGGGATTGATAAAACAGCAGCTATCTTAGTAATTGTAGATAGGATTGGAGCAATTCTTCTTTTCTTTATAAATGTAGGTGTATTGGGCAAATTGTCAAAAACATACTCACTTTTTATCTTCGCATACTCGTTTGCTAAGTCACTATCTCTCTCTAAAGATTTGAGAAAATTTTCCTTCTCTTTTTTAGAAAGGTTCCCTTTAATATAGTTTATAATTGTGCTTTTATTCATAATTCATTAGTTATACAAGAAAAGTAATAAAAAAGCGAAGAAAAATGTTAAATAATCTTTCAATTTCTCTCTAAAAATAGCAAGTGAGGTATGAATATGATATTCGACGCTCCTAACAGAGATTCCTAACAAATCTGCTATTTCCTCATTTGTCATCGATTCTTTTCTTGATAATTCGAAACTTTTTTTTACTGTTTTAGGCAAATTACTATATACTTTTTCTATCAAATCTTCTAAAGTCAATGCATCTATTTTTTCTGTTACATATTCACTTGAAAGTGCATTAATATCAGCTTTTAACTCTATTGCCTTTAAACGATTGACTGTATGATATTTTGATTTCAATACATTAATAGCTTTATTTCTCGCTATAGAATATAAAAAAGTCCTAATGTTTCTATTTTCATCTATAGTTCCTTTATTATTCCATAACGCGATGAAGGCTTCCTGAACAATATCCTTCGAGAGGGACGAATCGTGGACATAGTGCTTTATAAAGAAATGCAGATTATCAAATTCCGCCTTATATAACACACTGAACGAAACCCTATTACCCTCCTTAATTTCTTTTGCTAAAGAGTGCATTTATAGTCATAGATTAACTAATTTTAATTGTATATATAATATTTTGATGAGAATTTTTTAAAAGATTCATTGTCTTTGTTCCACCTCTGCTTTGCATCTGACCATTTATGTCTTTTTGCAAATGTTGTTCTGTAATAATCACTCCCAGTGACAATGTCGAACATCCTATACCTATTCTCTGGAGCAATTTTAAATGCCGCTTTTTCAGGATACATGGCAGCAATTGCCTCCATTACATAAAATTGAATTTCAGTTATCGGGGCGAGAGCTTTATTTACGATATAAATTTGGACACCTTGTAAATTTTTACCCAAGCCTAATCCATAAAATGGTTTTATGTTAATTGGACGAAACTTCACCCCATCAATTTTCATACTATTTAAGCTATCCGATAGTTTATCTGCATCAATACCCTCTGTAGCGATAAGTTGAAATGGAAGAGTATAGCCGACTCCGATTGAATATATGCCGAGTTCACCTAAAATACCCGTAGCAGGATAATAGTATGAGGATTGAATCTGTGGTACATGAGGAGAAGGGAGTACCCAAGGGAGATTAGTCTCTTCAAAAAACATATTGCGTTTCCACCCTTTCATAGGGACTACGGTAAGTTTACATTTCAATACTTTTCCGCACTCATCTTTTATCATACCCTCTTCATTGAGCATCGTTGCCAATTCTCCACAAGTGAGACCATATATATATGGTATTTTAAATTGACTAACAAATGATAAAAAGCCCTCTTCTACTATCGAACCCTCTACCTTCAATCCACTTAAAGGATTAGGTCTATCAAGAATTATAACTTCGATATTGTTTTCTGCCGCTGCCTCCATGATTTTTCCCATTGTACTTATATACGTATATGATCTGCATCCATTATCTTGTATATCATATACAATAGCATCCAATCCTTTGAGCATTTCTGCCGTTGGTTTTCTTGTTTTTCCATATAAAGAGTGAGCTGTGAGACCAGTCTTTGGGTCTATATTACCTTCTACCTTATCTCCAGCGTGTACATCTCCTCTGACTCCATGTTCAGGTCCATAAAGGGCGACCAATTGCACATCTTTTGCCCCGAAAAGTATATCTACTGTTGATATTAAATCTTTATTTATCCCAGTAGGATTGGTCACAAGACCTACTTTTTTCCCTTTCAATTGCTTAAACCCATTCTGTTGAAGGACGTCAATACCTGTAAGAACTGTTGATTTTTGAGCTTTACAATTAACATTTGTAAATAGTAAAACCACTAATACTGATATTATTACAAATAATTTATTTTTCATATTACTTTCTTAAATTGTTTATTTTCTACCATACTCCCCATTCACTCGGTTTTTTATTACAAATGTCATAATAACTGTAGCCACACAACACACCATCACCAACCAGAAGAAATTGACATATCCCATCCACTCCTGCAAATAACCAGCAAACATCCCTGGTATCATCATGCTTAAAGCCATAAATGCGGTACATATTGCATAGTGTGCAGTTTTGAACTCTCCTTCTGAAAAATACATCATGTACAACATATATGCTGTGAATCCAAATCCATAGCCGAATTGTTCAATGGCAACTGCAATACTTATAAGAACCACATTGGTAGGTTGCACCATAGCAAGATATACAAATGTAAGACATGGCAATGTCATACATGCAGCCATAGGCCAAAGTGATTTTTTAAGCCCCCAACGTGATGCCGCTATTCCCCCCAATATCCCCCCAATAGTCAAGAACAACACCCCAATCGTGCCATATACGATACCCACTTTTTCTGTTGCCAATCCAAGCCCCCCAACATCTACAGGGGAGAGTAAAAATGGATTTACCATTTTCAATAGAAATGCCTCAGGAAGACGATAAAGCAACATAAATAAAATGGCAATCCAAACTCCTGGTTTTTTAAAATATGTAGCAAATGTCCTTCCGAACTCTTTGATTATGAGTTTTGCTTTCCCTTTCTCTCCATCATCAATCTTCCCTTGGTCATTGGCAGGCTTGGGGACAAAAAATGAGTGCCAAAGAGTAACACAGGAGAAAATAACAGCAGTTATAAGCATTGTCACCATCCATGCCCTCGGTATATTGCCTGTTTTGGCCTCCATCAGCCCTGCAATAAATACTAAAACCCCTTGGCCAAATATAGACGAAAGTCTGTAAAATGTACTTCTAATACCTACAAATAGGGACTGATCCTTTTGTGAGAGGGCCAACATATAAAACCCGTCGGCCGCTATATCGTGGGTAGCAGAGGCAAATGCAGTAATAATAAAGAGTATCAATGTGATCGTAAACATACTTACTGGGGTATCAACAGCAGCAATAGTAGCAGCATCTGGGTGAGGTATTGACAATGTCAATAAAATAAAGGCTGCCGACATCAATATTTGCATAGTAATAATCCACCACCTCTTAGTTTTTATGATATCAACAAATGGGCTCCATAGAGGCTTTATAAACCAAGGTAAATATAGTAAACTTGTAAAAAGGGCCATTTCTCCATTTGGTACCCCCATTTTTGTAAACATTGTAACTGAAATATTGTTTACAATGAAATAGGGTATCCCTTCTGCGAAATATAAAGTCGGAACCCATGCCCAAGGTGATATTTTTGTTTTATTCATTATGTTTTAATTAATAGTTTCTAACAATCTCTGCTCCCACAAAGTAATGGAGCAATATTTTGTCATAACTGAATCCTTTTGCACCCATTACAGCTGCCCCTATCTGACATAGTCCAACTCCATGACCCCATCCGGCTCCAATCAATATAAATCTGTCTCCCTCTTTTCGCACCACGAAGGCTGAGCTAAAAAGATGTGATTTTGAAAGGCTCTTCCGTATTTCAAGTTCTTTTCCAAATACCATTGTCCTTTTTGAACCTACAATTTTGAGTTTGCTCAATCTGCCAGAGGTTCCTCTCTCAATAGGTATAAGATCTTTGATTTCTCCAAAATCTACCCCAGAACGTTCTTTTATCAATGCTGAAAGCTCATTAACAGTGTATTCTACTCTCCAGCGAAAGAAATCATGAGTCTCTTGATCATAATTATTGAGCACCTCAGATAAAATTGATTGGTCATTGGTATTGCAGTATGCTTGAGGATTTGAAAGGATCCATTTTTCTGCATTTTCCTCAATTGTAAGATCTGGAAACGACGAAGTACCTTTTTCATTGTCCATAAGGGGGACTAAATAGGGATGCTCCGCATCTTCCCAACATGTTGGAAATACCTCAACCACCCCTCCACAGCATTTAGAAAACCTTGCATCACATATTTTGCCATTGTATTTAAGCACCTCTCCCCAGGTTTGGTCAATGACCTCCTTGACAGTGGTATTAGATGCCCTTGTTACCCCTTGATAACGTTGACAATGATCATCTGCACAGACATCAAATGAGGTGTGATCCTCTCTGTCATACCATTTTATTCTTTGATTATCATCTTCGATATTTGCATTGTACTCCTCTTGTTGCTCGTTCAATTTTGAAGATTTTTCCATTTGTGCAAGGAGCCATGAACGCGATATTACTGCATGAGACTTTAGAAATTCTTTTGGGGCATTAGCACTCATTTCCGAAGAGATAACACTCAACAAATAATCCTCTACCCCAACCATATTAATTGCTGTAAGTTTCTCATTTTCAACTATTATGATAAGTCCCCCTTTAAATTTTTGATTTTCTTTTCTCTCCCAATGAAAATTGATACCAATAGTAACATCCTTGAGTTCAAATAAGCTTTTATCATATTCCTGTGGTTGGAAAAAAAGTTCTGAATACTCTTCACCATTCCATTCGATAGATTCATTTTTGTAGTTAAAGGTTAAATTGTTGTTAACAACCTTACCATTGAATAAATATGGGGTATGAAAAGTCACCTCTATTTTCTTCTCAAACATTATCCCAACACTCACATTGGGCTGGCGTCTGACAATTTTTGCCGTTATCTTCTCCATCAACTGATCAAGGTGTTCATCTGAAAGGAGCACTTCATCAATAATGTCTTTCATCAATTGAGAATTCATCCTCTCGTAGTCCTTTCGCAATGGAGTAATAAATATTCCTCCTAAATCAACAGATGCAGGACTAATCAAAACATTCTCCTCACCATCAGCAAAATAGCAGGCAGGACGGTGTTTCTCCCTCACAATCACTACTACCGAATACCCATCTTCCCCTTTCCAACATAGAATATTCATCATGGCCTCTGCTTCATTGTCCTTTATTGGAAGAAGCTCGTAAAGGTCCTCAAAATACCTTATAGCCTCCTCTTTTGATTTAGATTGGATATGAAATGCACTGCGAAGGGGTTTTTCTAATTTGCAAAATGAAGTTGTCTCATCCCTATATATCTCCGTCCTCTCCATTTTGGGCAGCATCTCTTCAATTGGAAGAAATCCTTTATTCCCTGCCTGAAAATGGAAATGATCAGGTGCAGAGGCACCGCACTTGGGGCCATTGTAGAAAATGACATAATCCTCCAACTGCCCTGCCAATTGGAGCATATCCCCAATTTTACCTTTTATCAATTGGTCACGATGTGCAATACCAGGTATAGTAAGGTGCTTGGGAAAAATTGGAAAAGGGTTGATCAGAACCACATATTTGTTCCCCAGATCTGAGTTAAACTCGAGCCCCTCTTGCACTGATGGCCTGTTTTCTTCACAAAGGAAACATTTTCTTTCGTGGATTGATTTTGCATCTACTTTTGCCGCAGAAGAGACTATCCTCGCTGGATTAAACTGAACTTTAAAATTGACTCCATCTATTATAACATCTCTGCTTATTACATTAGAGAGTTCTTTATAATTATTCTTTGCTTGTGGCCAATTCTCTATTTGGCTTTCAAAAAGCTCTTTAAGGTTTGCTGCGGTAAGAGATTTCATATTATTTTTCAATTAATAATCTTGCTTGAAGTTCCCAGGTACGTATCCTATCCTTATATGTATTATTTGCATTAACCTTGACTATATCAAGTGCTGAATCTGAGTTTCCATCCCAACGACGGCAATGATATAGAACATCATAAATACGGCCAATTTGGTATTCTCTCGAAAATCTCAAACCAAGTGCATAATCTTCACCATAACTGGTATTTGGAAGGTTAACTTTCCTCAGAAGTGGAGTATAAAATGCCCGTGGAGCTCCAAGTCCGTTGATCCTCAAAGCATTGTTTCTTCCATTTTCAGGGGTCCATTCTTTGTGATCAATGATCCCTGGGGCAATCATTTCCATATTGAAATTGGTCATCATATATGTGCCCACCACCATTGCACAGTTTTGCTCATAAAAGGCATTAACAATCTTTTGAAGAGTGTTTTCATCTGAATAAATATCGTCACTGTCAAGTTGAATCGCAAATTTACCACATTGCGCATGGTGTACTCCATAATTCCAACAACCACCAATCCCTAAATCATGTCTATCTGGAATAAGGTGGATAAGTCTCTTATCCTTGGCATAGTCATCAATCGCCTCCTTAGTACCATCCGTAGAGTGATTATCTATCACAATAAGGTTAAATTTAAAATTTGTTTTTTGAGAAAGTACAGAGGCAATGGCATCTCTAACAGTCTTGATACGATTATATACAGGAATAATCACAGAAGCCTCATACTCAAACGATTCATCTTCAAATTTAATATGTTTAAATTTAGGTGGAAGATACCCATTTATATCTTTAAGGTGTTGAGTACATATTTTCTCCATCTCTACCTGTACAGATCTGTTTTTAGGATCCACATAATCAAACATTTTCTCCCCAGACTTTCTGTTATCTTGTTCAATCTCGGTATATAAATACTCATTAATATGTACCAATTCCCCTTTTTGAGAAACTTTTAGTCTTAAGTCATACAAAGCACCATAATTATATTCAATATCCATCTTTGCAACTGCACTTTTAAAGGCTTCTGTATTGAAAAGCAACACTGATCCAAAATCAAAATCATCTCTTAGAGCTCCCATTTGATAGTCTATTACAGGACTTTGCTTTCTAACCCCATCAACCAAAACAAAGTGATCTGCATACAACATATGCGCTTTTGTGTCTTCTGCAATATTAATCATTCTTTCAACTGCAAACATTCCTAACTCAATCGTGGTAGATTTTGTAAATAAGATAAAATATTTACCTATTGCTTTTTCCGCTATTTTCTTAATCTCTTTTGTTGAACACATTCGTTCTATCACGAATGTATTAATATTATTATCCATCACTTAAATTTTTTAATGTATCGTACAAAGTTAAGATTTTTAATCAGTAAATATCTATCTTTGCATCTTCTATTTACAATTTTTTATGATTTTTGTCAAAATATTTTGGATATTATTTTATCTCCTATTTCCAGCTTTAGTAATATATTTATGCCGCAAGGTTCCATTTTTGGGGAAAATAGGTGAAATTTTAATTTTATATTTCATTGGTATTATAATTGCCAATTTGTTAATTTTCCCTTTTGAAGAAATAACTGCCTCAATGTCGGGCATAAACCAAATTTTCTCCTCCGTCACCATTCCATTGGCCATGCCTTTAATTTTATTTTCATGCAATTTCAAAAGGCTCCCCATTCGCTCAGGGGTTCTATCTCTCATTTTCGGAATAATTGCCATGATTGGAGCCATTGTCTCTGGGTATTATATTTTCAAAGATATGTGCCCTGACGAGAATTTTAAAAATATTGCAGGGATGCTTGTAGGAGTATACACAGGGGGAACTCCCAATCTCGCTGCCTTAAAAATAATGCTCAATGTCAATGACAATACATATCTAATAATAAACTCATTTGATATGATTATCAGTTTTGCATATATTACATTTTTGTTGGCTTTTGGGATTAAAATGTTCAGATGGATACTCCCATATAAAATGAGAGAGGTACCAATCAGGCATCCACACGGAGACAAGGGGGTACTTGCAGAGAGCAACAAAAGGTACCAAGAGAACAATTATAGCGATATTTTCACAAAAAAGAATTTTATACCGACACTCGAATCAATCGCCCTATCTGCAGGTATTGTAGGGGTAAGTATCGGCATCTCTTTTCTCATCAGCGGCTCTATTAATATGATAATTCTTATCCTCTCATTGACCACTCTCGCCATTATAGCTTCTTTTTTTGAGAGAGTTAGAAATGCGCAAAAAAGCTACGATGCAGGGATGTACATCATTTTTGTATTTTCACTGGTAATTGCTTCCATGGTCAACATACGCGATATAAATTTTACTGACGGTCTTTGGATATTAGCATATATCTCATACGCTGTTTTTGGTTCTCTATGTATCCAAGTGATACTTGCAAAGATTTTTAAAATAGATTCAGATACAACTATCATCACCTCTGTCGCTTTGATAAACTCACCACTATTTATCCCACTTATCGCAGATAGGATGAAAAATAAAAAAGTGGTAATCATAGGTATAACAATAGGTGTCATTGGATATGCAATTGGTAACTATTTAGGTGTCTTAATGACTGTGGTGTTGTGATACCTGACAATAATAAAGGGGTGAAATGATCCACCCCCCCTTTTTTTAAACAAAATAACAATAACTGCTCTATTTAATGAATAAACTCCTATACTAATTTATTGGAGAATAGACTCCTTCAAATGGATTTTGATCACCATTTGGCCAAACTCCAGCTTTCAATGACTTGTTATTTGTCATTTCATTTTCTGGAATTTGATACACAAACCTCCATGAAAATTTTGGGAATGGTTTATATCCTCCATAATTTATATGGTTTCCTTTTCGTTCAAGTTGTTTTTGGCACCTGATAATATCAAACCACGAATAACCTTCTCCATAAAGCTCTTTTCTACGCTCTTTTAATATATCTTCCACTAATTCTTTTCCATATGATGTAGTTTTATTGGCGCCACGCATCTCTTGCAATTGCCAAATTAGGTTTTTTGCTTCACCCTCTTTTCCCCCTCTTGCTAGAGCTTCTGCTTCATTCAAAAGCAAAACATCAGATCTCATAATAACCATTGAACCTAATAAATCATCTTTGTCTCTAAACTTATCCGAAGTGTTAATCTGATCCCAAACCCACCCTATTTGTTCTTTTCTGATATCACCATCGTTATACAATTTTACAAACTCGTCGCTAAGGAAAAAGCATTGGAATGACCACCCCTTTCTACTCCAATTTGCCCACATTGCAAAAGGACTATAGTCCCCCATGTTTTGTTTTTTAGTTTGAGGAATACCCCATATCCATGAATTGGTATTAAGATCGTTAAAACCACTAAGATATTCACTGTTAGTTGTCAAAGGGTAACCCTCTCTCCCCTTTCTTGCATATTCAGCTGCTTTATCCCAATTATTCATTGTTAAATATACTTCTGACATAAGACCTTGCAATACATTGAGATCTATATGATTTTTATTTGCACCTCTCTGAAAATTTGCTAAGAGTACCTCAGCCTCATTAAAATCTGCTAAAATTTGTTTGTAGGTGTCTTCTACAGTTCCCCTTGGAGCCCCTTCTGTTATTTCTGTTGTTGGCTCAGTATATATCGGAACACCAGGCATGTTTTTAGCGACATTATAAGTATGTTGATAAAGCCTTATTAAATTAAAATATGACCATCCTCTTAATGCAAGTGCCTGCCCTTTGATATTGTCTTTTTGATTCTTCGGTCCTTCTGCCAGATCAATATACTTAATGATACTATTTGTATTATTTATTAAACGATAATAAAAGTTCCATAGTGCACTTGATTTGAAAATATCTCCCCTTGTATGACCCCAAAATTGATAATCAAAACTATACCAACCACCCCAAACTATCACGTCCTCGCCACACGCATCAAAAGTCATTTGATGCGTTGGATATCCCCAATCATCTGCCCTATTAGTTCCACCACTCCCCGATTCCATTTGAAAATAACAGCCATAAAGAGCTGATTGCGCGCCATTTACCGTTGTAAATACATCTGTATCAGCCACATCGGTTGAAGGATTAGTCTCCAGAAATTTCGAGCAAGAACTCATATTCATGGATAAAATTATTATTATGATTATGTTGAATATCTTTTTCATATTTTCCATTATTAATGTTTATAGAGTAAATTGCAAACCAAAAGAGAATGATTTTGTCGTAGGGAACCTATTACCTGTAGTACCAGAAACACTTTGCTCAGGGTCTGTTCCTCTTTTTACTGCTTCTCCCACAGTAAATAAATTTTCACCTTGTACATAAACTCTTAGATCTGAAAACCTCATCGCTTTTAGCCACCTTTTAGGAAGAGAATAACCAAGAGTAACATTTCTCAATCTGAGAAATGAATTTTCAAAAATATACTTAGAAGAGAATTGTTGTGAACTCACAGCATTTGATGTGGCAAATTTTGTGATAGTGGAACCTTTATTATCTTTTGTCCATGAATTTAACACATCAGGGTGCATAGAGCTACCCTCTCTGAACGCTACCATTTGAGAATAATCAGAATCATACATATATCCACCTATACTGTAATAAAACATAAACGAAAGATCAACACCATAAAAAGAAAAAGTATTTGTTAAACCTCCATATAGAGTAGGAAGAGCATTTCCTAAATATTTCTTTTGATCATTTCCTGTCACTTCACTTGAATTTTCTGTTTTAACTCTCTCTTTAATAATCTGTTCCCCATTACCACTGGTTTCATATACATTTTTCCACCACATGTCATTACCATTTTCATGATTAATGCCAGCATACTCTGCCCCCCAGAAATTATATCTACTCTCACCCTCTTTCCATCTATATATACCCTGACTCATCTCATTTTGGGGCAGTTTGGTAATGATATTTTTATAATGTGTAGCATTAAAATCAATATTCCATTTAAAATTTGGTTTATCTATTGCCAATGCACTAATTGTTAATTCTACTCCATAATTTCTAACATCACCTATATTTTTGTCGATACTTCCAATCCCCGTTGAAGGGGCCTTTGGCATTGGAAATAGCAAATCTTTAGACTTCCTATCAAAATATTCAATACTACCAGATATTCTATTCCAAAAAGTGAATTCAACGCCTGCATTAAATTGAAGATTCGTTTCCCATTTAAGTGATTCGTTAGGCAATCTTGAGATCATTACACCTGCCTTACCAAAATCATCATATCCAGTGCTATATAGTCCTTGATAGGCGTACCAAGTAGAAAGACCATCATTACCAACAGCTCCGTAGCTTGCTTTAATTTTTAAATTATCGATCCATTTTGCTGATTTAAGAAAATTCTCATTTGAAATTCTCCATGAAGCTCCAACAGACCAAAATGTACCCCATCTTGTAGTTTTAGAAAAACGAGAAGAACCATCTGACCTCAAACTTCCTGAGATGTAATATTTATTATCGTAATCATATTCAGCTCTTCCAAAGAAACTTAATAATCTATAATTATTTGACCAAGATGAAAGATCTGTCATTTCAGCAGCTGATGCTAACTCATATAACCCTCCAAAAGGGAACCCTTCTTTTGATCCTGTAAGAGTATTTGCATTTCTTAGGTACGATTCATGCCCTATAAGCACATTAAAAGAGTGTTCTGTTATGGTTTTACTATATGTTAACAAGTTGTTCCAAGTCAAACTCACATCTCTCGAATTAGTTTTCGTAGCAGCACCACCTCGATCAGCAGAAGAACCATGTTCCGCACTTGAATATCCGCTATAATTTGAAGAAAAATAATCAAGACTTAAATTTGATCTGAATTTGAGATCTTTGAAAAAAGTGATTTCAATGAAATTCCTTGTAGAAAGATTATCTACTTTTGTTATATATTTATTATACTTCGCATCTGCCAATGGATTCCAACCCATCCACATTTTACGACTATCCATCCCATAGTCATACACTTTATTTCCATTATCATCGAGAATATATTTTTGCTCGTCATAATCATATTGAAAAATAGGATAAATTGATGGCACTGTCCTCAAAAACCAAATATAGTCAGAAGTAGCTGGTGCATCTGTTAAGCTGTGTGACAAAGCAGTGTTACTTCCTATTTCTATCCATTCTTTAACCTTTGTATTAATATTTACACGCCCTGAAAAGCGTTCAAATTGTTGAGTTGTAAATAATCCTAAGTCATTGAGATATGATCCTGAAACAAAATAATTTGTATTACCTTTCTTACCACTGAAATCAATTGTGTATTCTTGCCTTGGTCTACTTGCAAAAAGTTCATTTTCCCAATCACCATAGGCGAGTAATTTTGCATCTGAAGTTAATTTACCATCAAGTCCAACTGGAGTATTTATATTCCATGGATTTGTCTTCATTGTATTTATAAGGTTACCACTAGCCCTGTTTGCAGCCTCTGTCTCACTCATCCCTTCATCTTGATAACCTTGATACAATGCCAACCATGTTACTTCTGTGAATTCTTTTGGATTCAATTTTCTAGGCATATCAACTGCCAGTTTAGGAAAACTGATATTTGCCTTAAATGAAATTTTCCCAGATTCGTTTTGCCCTTGCTTAGTAGTAATAACTATTACACCATTTGCCGCACGAGATCCATATAGTGCGGTGGCAGAAGCATCCTTCAAAATAGTTATTGACTCAACATCTGATGAAGATATAGAATTCAAATATCCACTAAAAGGAATTCCATCAACTACATACAATGGAGAACTTGATGCATTCATAGATCCCAAACCTCTGATTGTTATTGATGCATTGTCTCCTGGCTGTCCACTGCTATTAATAACCTGAACACCAGTACTTAATCCCTGTAGAGATTTTGTTATATTTGAAGTCGGTATTTTTTGAATATCCTCTTTCTTAACTACTGATGCTGACCCTGTAAATGATGTTTTTTTGCCTTGTCCATAGGCCACTACCATAGTGGCATCCAAAGACATCGCATCTATTTCCATTAGCACATTAATGACACTCTTTGAACCAATTTCAACTTCTACATCCCTATATCCCATTGAGATGTAAGTTAATACTTGTGATTTGGAATTAACTTCAATTGAGTATGATCCATCTGCGCTTGAAACGGAATAATTACCAGTAGCCTTATCTAAAATAGAAACTCCAACTAGTGGAGAGTTATCCTCCGATGCAGTAATTATCCCCGAGATTTTTCTACTCTGCCCTAATAGTAAAGGGGTAGAAAAGATGATAACGAAAGCAATTGTAAATAATTTCTTCATATTTTTAATTATTTATAGGTTTATTTATTTGCATACAACTGAATACTTATCTGGTTTATGATGTTTACTTATTATCTCATCGGTCTCAGAGAAATATTTTAATAAAATAGAATACAGCAGAGGGTCATATCTTTTTAATTCTTCCCTAGTATTAACACAATTATGCTTACCATTGGGAAATTGAGATTCTGCATTGACATTAAACCATGTTTGAACACCTTCAGCAAAATATTCTTCAATATTTGTCTGTGCATATGTACCATCCCATAAACCATTTTCAATTGCATGATATAGAGCTTTTTGTAACTCTTTATTAAAATCTGGACAAATGTGACTAATGCCGACATTGTGAATTGTATGAGCAAATTCATGAATTAATATATCCTCTGAATGATACTTATCAATTTGATATCCCAATACATTTTCCTCTGCACAGGTAGAAAGGGGTAGACAAATAGTTCCACCAAGTCCCCTTGCCCTCAAATCCCAATTAATTGTTGTATCGTTTACCAAAAACCTATGTTCTGGTATATCTGTTGTCCCTTCATATCTTGCCATAATAGCAACTCTTGCTCCTTGAGAAATCAAAGACTCCATTACTTCCTCAGGGAGCATATTTGTAATTGAATTAAGAGTTTTATATACAGCAATAAATGCTGAATCAGGAACTTTATTTGAACTCACAACTGGAATCCCATTAACATTCATATACTTTTTGTAAAATGAATCTATTTTTAAATTATTAGGCACCTCCTTAATCTCTTGAGCATAAACGATTGAGAAAGAGAAAATGAGAAACGTAGTCAAAAAGGTGGTTTTAAATCTATTATTCATAAAGCACATATTGTAAGTATTCAATTTATATTGCCCCATATTTTTTCCAGCACTTTAAATCCTTCAGGGTCATATTCTTTTAACTCTTTGTAGTAGTGGGGGAAATAATCATTCATACCATAGTAAGCCTCACTTAATTCTGCAAAGTATTCATGATGATTGGTCAAGGCATAAGCTCTATCAATTGTTCTGTACTCACCATTTCCTGCATGATATGATACATTTCTATAGAGACCTTTTTGAAGAGCATTATTATAAGCGTTTATTATGGGTTCATAATCTAGTGATAGCACCTGATCATGATACAGATGACAGTATTCGTGAAATAGTTCAAATGGTTGGTTTAGAATCGCCCAATCAAGAAAATTCTTATAATTAACAATTTCAATACATTTTGCCTTATCTGGATTCATCCCATTTTGTATAAGCCAATCAACAGAGATATGGTACCATGCTCCTCCATTCGATAAAACATCCTTTTCAACCCATATTGGATTGCAACAAATATCATTTATTACAGCATTATCTAATATTGTATAAATAAAATCAATTTGCCCTTTAATATAATCAATAGCTGTTTTACAAGAAATGGTATTTACTGATTTATTATTTACTCTCATAGTGAAATCTCTGTGTTTTACATCAGAATACCCATTGTACACTTGAGGATATTCATGTGAATTTTCCACTTTAAGATCATTATCTTCCTCATTATTTATACAAGAAAAAATAATTTGAATAACTATAAATAAAAAATAAACCTTTCTCATTTTACATATTCTTAAATATATTATTTTCTTACTTCCCACGCTTCTTTAATAACTCGGTAACCAATAGGATCGTATTCTTTCAATTGTTCTCGATTGTGAGGATAATAATCATTATTACCAAAATAAGCCTCCGAAAGTTCACTAAAATAGATTAAGTAGTCATTAGAAGCATATGCTTTAATCGAATCAACATATTTACCATCCCCTATTAAATATGAAACATTTTTGTACATTCCTTTTGAGACAGCATTATCATATGCTTCCATTATAGCCGGATAACTGAAAGTTAATTCTGAATCGTGGTAGCTATGGGCGAGGTTATGAAGAAGCAAAAATGGCTGATTAGTTTTTACTCGTTTCAAATATTCAGAAAAGTTCAAGATTTCAACGCATTTTACCTTATCTGGATTCATATTATGATCTTTTAACCATTCTAATGAAATATGATACCATATAGGTACAATTGCTTTCCTATCGTTTTCGATCCATATTGGATTTCTGCTCACAATTTTTAATTGATTTTTAGATAATAATGAGTATAAGTTATCTACTTGTTGATTCAAATGATAAATTAAATCAACTATCTCTGATTTATATATTAAAGAATCATTTATTCTATATATGAAGTCACGATGTGTAATATCAGAATAATTAGTATATACTTTTGATATTGATGTGTCTCTGACATTAAATTGATTATCAAAAGTTATCTTATCTTTTCCTTTATTATTACTACTATCACAAGAAATAAGAAAAAAGATAGTAGTGATAAATATTAATAGTACATTTTTGAGTAATATTTTTTTCATTTTGATAATAATATGATAATTGTAACGCATACAAAATTACAATTTACGATAGTCATCTACGTGTAGAATTATCTAATATATGTGTATTTTTGTCTAAAAATGAGTTATTATAAATATTTATATGCTTTTATCCTTATCTATTATAACATTAATATTTGAGATATTTTTGGCAGAAAATATCTCGAATAACTATCAAAACAACTTTAAAAAGAGCTATAATTATACTCAATTATCAACAGAGAAAGGGCTCTCACACCCTTCAATAACTTGTATCTTTGAAGATTCACTATCAACTCTTTGGGTTGGTACAAAAAATGGTTTAAATAGGATAGTCGGTAACAGCATTATAAATCACTATCCTTTTGAATCTTCGAATACAGGAAATAACCAGATCAATAAAATAACTTATTATAATGGTAATTTACTATTGTTAATGGATAACGGACTTTTTACTCTCTCCGATTCACAAACGATTGTTCCTTTCAACTCAAAAGATACAATCAATGGTATAATTGATTGTATTAAAATAAATAAAGATTTATTACTTATAAATCGTGACGGTTTATTATTCAAATTAGGAAATGGATCAAAAGAATTAAAAGAGATTAACTCAAATTCAAAAAATAAAATAATTTTTATCTCTTCATCAATTAATAAAGATGAGATTATTCTTTATACCAAAGATAGTATTCTCGGATTCTATAACTACAAAAGCTCTTTAAATCAATTAAATAAAAAATCTCAAATAAAATTACAAATCATTCCGAAAGCTGTTTATTTCGACAATTGGTCCAACTTATGGATAGGAAGCGAAAATGATGGAATTTATTGTTTAAAAAAAGAGACAGATAATTATCAAATTAAAAAGATATACAATACAACAAATTCAAATATTCCATCTAATAGAATAACTGCTTTTCAAGAAAAGGACGGAAAATTATGGGTAGGAAGCAGCGATTGTTCAATATTCACTTTATCCATTTCTAAACAAACAGCATATTTCGCATCTCTAAATGGCAAGGACATTATTTTTTCTATTCCAGCAATCTCTTCATTAATTAAAGATAGTAATGATAAAATATGGGTGGGCACTCCTTTTGATGGTTTATATTCTATTGGATTAGAATATATTAAAAGTTTTATCGTCAATAGTTCACATCCAACATATGGGTCCAGTGCTAGTATTATTACATCTTTGTATTGCAGCAATGACGATAATATTTGGATTGGTACTTCTAATGGTGACGTAAATTGCTTTATTGATGATAAAGAGATTTTTAAACATTATAAAATAACAAACTCAAGTATAGATGCTATACTCCCATATAAAAAAAATTATTTGCTACTATTATCAAATGGAGTATTATCATTGTTTAATAGCCAAGAAGGCTCAATTGTCAATCATAAATTAAACAAACAAAAGATCAAAAGCTGTTTTCTATTAAATAAAAATAATATATTAATACTTTCTGACTCACTTAGAATTTTTTCCCTTGCAAGTAAGGCATCGCACACTTTCACTGGAGTGATTCCAAATACAATATGTACAACGGCAATAATTGGGGAAACCGTATATTTTTACGATGAGAATATAATTTACAAACTTAATATAGATAAATATTCAGTTGAAGAAGTTTATACACACTCTTCAAAAATATTATCGATAGATGTTGACGATAATGGAACAATTTGGTTTAGCGATGGCGGCAACCTTTATGCTCGTACTGATGATTCTATAAAGAGAGTAATCAAATTTTATAATGACGATAAAATAACAGTAATAAAAATTGTCCAAGACGTATTATTCATGCCATCCACATCTAATCTTTATTGTTATAGCATTTCTTTAAACAAATTTATTAACTTAAATAACTTAGAAGGGTTTACTAATAGTACATATTTCAACGATTTAAAAACAATAACAAGTAAAGGAGATCTCTATTTTGGAGGATATAAAGGGATACTTAGAATCAAAAATGATATTCCACTCAATTTTTATAACAATAGCAAAAGAATATCTGTCATTGAAGCATATTTAAACAATAAGAACATAAGTAAATCCATTACTCAAAACAAAATATATTTAGATTATGATTATTCTGATTTAAAAATACTAATTTCAAAAACTCCATCATCAATCAATAATAAGGAAAAATACAGATTTAAGATAGATGGTGTACCCGATTTTTCTCAAATTGAGTCTTCATGCTTGTTCACTTTGCCTCATTTGCAGTCAGGTAATTACATATTAAGTGCATCTTACATTTCAAATAATGGGAATTGGAGTACACCTCAGACTCTTTTACAAATTAAAGTTAAACCTCCTTGGTGGTCAAGTACTCCTATGGTGGCATTATATTCTTTATTATTGTGCATATTAGCCTTTACCTTTATTTACTATTTTATCTCTTTAAGAAGACGTAAAAAGCAAGAGGAAATAGAGATTAGATCTAAAATCGACAGAGAAGAAAAATTATCTTTTTTGATAGGTATATCACATGAATTGAGAACACCACTAACACTTATTTTGTCACCACTAAAAGAGATAAAAAGAAAGCTTAGAACAAATGATTTAAATGTTGAAGAAATTAGTTCTACCTTAACGAAAGTATTTTCGCACATCAATAACATATCTTCACTAATAAACATGATATTGGATGCAAAAAAAGTGCTTTATGGAATTAATCAAATTAATCTTAAAGAGGTTAATGTTTCATCTTGGCTAACAGCACAAAAATTAAAATTTGAAGATGAGCTCTCATTAAAACGACTTTCTTGTGCAATTGAATCGGAGGATTATTTATCTGTTCAAATGGATGAGATGATTATTAGTATTATCTTCTCTAACTTAATGATGAATGCTATCAAGTATAGTGAAAATGGTGACACAATCACTATTAGTGCCAAAAATGAAAATGATGAGTTTGTTAGAATATGCATAGCTGACCAGGGAGAAGGAATTTGCAATAACTCAAATAATAATTCGATATTTAATCTTTATTATCAAGGGACAAATACTCCCTCTGGATATGGGATTGGTCTGCACTTTGCACAATTACTGGTCAAACACCATAGGGGAAGGATAGGGGTATTCAACAATAAAGATAAAGGGTCAACATTTTATTTTGATATACCGTTAAATTACTACGCCTATTCGGAACAAGAAGTATTAAGTGCAACAGCAAATAAAATCAATTTCAACACAATTAGTTCAACAACTCCTGACGAAATAATTGATATCCCTGATGACACTTTTGAAAAATACTCTCTATTAGTTGTTGACGACGATAAGGATATCATAGAAATGATGCATCACTTTTATGACCCCTTATTCAAACATGTTTACTATGCAAATGATGGAGAAAAAGCATTAACTATAATTCATGAATACTTTCCCGATATAGTGATAAGTGATATAATGATGCCCAAATTGAATGGATTTGAATTATGTAAAACAATTAAAAATACTATTGACATCAGCCATATTCCTATAATTTTATTTACTGCTTATGACTACGAAGATACCCCTATTAAGGGATATAAATTAGGTGCTGATAACTACCTTCCCAAACCTTTTGACACAATTCAACTTTCTTTAATGATGAATAACATTTTGAAAGAACGTGAGCAATCTAAGAAAAGATACAGCACCTTTAACGAATTTCTTGATCCAAGTAAAAACACATATAGTTATGCTGATGAGAAATTTATAATTAAATTAAATAAGTTCATTATGAAAAATATTGATAATCCTAATATAGATGTTGAACTTATAACCCAAAGTATGGCCATGAGCCGACCTACTCTATACAATAAAATGAAAGCCATTTCTGGCATGGGACTGATGAACTATGTAAATAAGTTAAGAATAGATAAATCTAAAGAGTACTTATCAAAAACTGATTTGTTAATAAATGAAATTGCTATAAATGTAGGTTTTACCGACGGAAGATACTTTTCAAAAGTTTTTAAGCAATATTCAGGGATGACCCCTAATGAATACAAACATGAAAATTCAAATAAAACATAATGTGCGGCACGACTTTTGATTTTCACATAATAACATGAAAATCACCATATATATTCTTTTGCTATTTTTAACATGTACTTTTGTATATGGACAAGAGAATGTGAAACCAACATCAGTTATACAAAATGAGTGTCTAAAGGTGGAGATTAACTCTCTTTTGGAGAAAGGATATGAACAATCTCTTATAGAAAAAGATCAAAAAGACTCTATTAAATTATTTTTATCAAAAAATAGAGATTCCACTCTTCTTGAACTATCCCAAGAGAGAGAGGTACTGACTAAAATAAGGGATTTCCTTTTTAATCAAATAAACAACAGCGCCATTGACAACCGAACACTCTCTTACTCCGTAAAAAAAGAACTTTTGATTCCATGCCCCGATGGTCCACAAAATAAAGATGTGGATGGATTTTATAAAAACATATCATTTACAAAGAATTTTTTGCCTATTTGGGATATGGACAAAATAAATAAAGAGGCCTCAAAAAGAACTGTTGATGCCATCACAAACAACCTTTCAGACTTAAAATACATACGCGGACCAAAATTTATTAATGATTTAAAATGTAGTAAAAATGCTTTTTGTAGAGTCTTAGGAAGCCTTTTAGGTAGTTTGCCAAGTGGATACAATCCCGCTAACTAAACATTAAACACCATGCACATTAACGACTTTAAACTAGAACGTTTTTTTGCTGTTCACGAATTTTCAGCAAAATATCTTTTATCTTGCTCAGATTGCGACGGTTACGATATGAATTACGTGTTGAATTGCGCTGACGAGGATGAAAAAAGTTTATGGAACAATCTGACATTATCTTACACTGAGAGTACTGGACATCCAGCTCTAAAAGATGCCATACTAAAACATTACAACTCTTTTAGCGAAAATAGCACACATCAACTTGGCAGAGAGAATATTATAACAGCCTCCCCAGGTGAATTGGCATTTTCACTTATGAATGTTCTGCTAAAATCAACAGACCACGCCATTGTCATATCTCCCAGTTATCAGTCTCTTTATGAAACAATTAGATCCATAGGTTCAGAAATTTCCTTTTGGAAGCCAGATGAAGAAAGTTGGAAATTTCATATTGGAGATCTAAAGAAACTCATCAAGAAAAACACAAAATTGATAATAATCAATTTCCCACACAACCCCACTGGTTCATATCTTACAATTGGAGAATACAATGAATTAATATCCATTGCAAGGGAGAACGGTATTTATATATATTCTGATGAAATGTATTATAAACTCAATTATTTAAATGAATATCCAGTACTTCCACCAATGGCTAAAGTATATGAAAAGGGAATATCCATGTGGGGAACAGCAAAATCTTTCGGAATGGCAGGATTAAGGATGGGGTGGCTCGTCTCAAAGGATATTGACTTAATTAGAAAAGTAGCTTCATTTAAAGACTATCTTAGTATTTGTTCAAGTGCCCCTTCTGAAATATTATCTATAATAGCCCTCAATCATTCAGAAAAATTTATAGGTCCAAACATTGAGAAAATAAAAAATAATATTGCATTTTTCAAAGAATACCTTCAATCAAATTCAACTTTCTGCAAGTTTTTTTCAAATTTCATAGAACCAAAAGCAGGTTCAGTAGCCTTCATTAAAATAAATTGCAATTCTACATCTCTCGTATTTTCCAACAAATTATTAGAAATTGCAGGGATAATGACTGTCCCAGCAGAGATGTTTGAATACGATGGAAAATATATTAGAATTGGGTTCGGTAGAAAAAATTTCCAAGATAT